>NZ_CP072357.1:0-975000 GCF_018127985.1 Prevotella multiformis
TTCTTTATACCTTTGCACTCGCTTTACGAAACGAGCCGCACGGCTTGTTCCGTTTGCACAGAAAGAAAGAGTTCTTTGAAAGGATTTACATAGACAGAGAAGTAGTACAAGAAGCGTCTGCGCGGCACGCATGCCGTGCGGACGGGTAAAAGAAACGAACCGATCAATTCGGCATCAGGGCAGGCATTCTGGCTTCCGCCATTCTGCCGTTCCGCCCTTTTGCTTTTTGAACGAGGTGCTCTTTGAGCTTGATATTTCGGTAAAGGCGTTCCGGGACAGAGATTATCCGAGGCCTGGATGACGGGACGGGGCTTTCGCTCCTGTCCGCTATCCGTCGTCCGGTCTTGTCATCACATTTTACAGTGGAGAGTTTGATCCTGGCTCAGGATGAACGCTGGCTACAGGCTTAACACATGCAAGTCGAGGGGAAACGGCGTTGAGTGCTCGCACTCTTCGGACGTCGACCGGCGCACGGGTGAGTAACGCGTATCCAACCTTCCCGTCACTGCGGGATAACCTGCCGAAAGGCAGACTAATACCGCATGGCCTTCACTGACGGCATCCGAGGTGAAGTAAAGCTTTTTTGCGGTGACGGACGGGGATGCGTCTGATTAGCTGGTTGGCGGGGTGACGGCCCACCAAGGCGACGATCAGTAGGGGTTCTGAGAGGAAGGTCCCCCACATTGGAACTGAGACACGGTCCAAACTCCTACGGGAGGCAGCAGTGAGGAATATTGGTCAATGGGCGGAAGCCTGAACCAGCCAAGTAGCGTGCAGGAGGACGGCCCTACGGGTTGTAAACTGCTTTTATGCGGGGATAAAGTGAGGGACGCGTCCCTTTTTGCAGGTACCGCATGAATAAGGACCGGCTAATTCCGTGCCAGCAGCCGCGGTAATACGGAAGGTCCGGGCGTTATCCGGATTTATTGGGTTTAAAGGGAGCGTAGGCCGGGGATTAAGTGTGTTGTGAAATGTAGGCGCTCAACGTCTGATGTGCAGCGCATACTGGTTCCCTTGAGTACGCGCAACGCCGGCGGAATTCGTCGTGTAGCGGTGAAATGCTTAGATATGACGAAGAACCCCGATTGCGAAGGCAGCCGGCGGGAGCGCAACTGACGCTGAAGCTCGAAGGTGCGGGTATCGAACAGGATTAGATACCCTGGTAGTCCGCACGGTAAACGATGGATGCCCGCTCTCGGCGCCTGGCGCCGGGGGCCAAGCGAAAGCGTTAAGCATCCCACCTGGGGAGTACGCCGGCAACGGTGAAACTCAAAGGAATTGACGGGGGCCCGCACAAGCGGAGGAACATGTGGTTTAATTCGATGATACGCGAGGAACCTTACCCGGGCTTGAATTGCAGAGGAAGGATTTAGAGATAATGACGCCCTTCGGGGTCTCTGCGAAGGTGCTGCATGGTTGTCGTCAGCTCGTGCCGTGAGGTGTCGGCTCAAGTGCCATAACGAGCGCAACCCCTCTCCCCAGTTGCCATCGGGTTATGCCGGGCACTCCGGGGACACTGCCGCCGCAAGGTGCGAGGAAGGTGGGGACGACGTCAAATCAGCACGGCCCTTACGTCCGGGGCTACACACGTGTTACAATGGCCGGTACAGAGGGCTGGCGTTCCGCGAGGCGCGCCGAATCTATAAAGCCGGTCTCAGTTCGGACTGGGGTCTGCAACCCGACCCCACGAAGCTGGATTCGCTAGTAATCGCGCATCAGCCACGGCGCGGTGAATACGTTCCCGGGCCTTGTACACACCGCCCGTCAAGCCATGAAAGCCGGGGGTGCCTGAAGTCCGTGACCGCGAGGATCGGCCTAGGGCAAAACTGGTGATTGGGGCTAAGTCGTAACAAGGTAGCCGTACCGGAAGGTGCGGCTGGAACACCTCCTTTCTGGAGCGGTCGTCTTTCCGCTTCATGCGACGGGAGCGTCTCGGGTTCGTTTCCCTTCCTGTGCTGCTCCGTCTCTGTCTTTTCGAATAAGAGAAGAGGAAGTCCGGCAGCGGAGGCCGCATAGCTTTCTTCCAACTCAGTCCTATAGCTCAGTTGGTTAGAGCGCCACACTGATAATGTGGAGGTCGGCAGTTCAAGTCTGCCTGGGACTACTTCCGTCCTTTCTCTTTTCCCGGGGGATTAGCTCAGCTGGCTAGAGCACCTGCTTTGCAAGCAGGGGGTCAACGGTTCGAATCCGTTATTCTCCACTTCCGGAGGGAACCGGTGCGGGTCCGGGGGATTCCATCCTCCCGTCCTCCTCCTTCTCTCTCCGCACGATCTTTGACATATTGACACAGGCAAGACTGTAAAGCAGAGCCGGTCTCCTCACGGAGTCCGGCGTTCTCCGGGGGTTTTTTCCCCCGGATGGAATCTGAAAGACAGCTGAAAGTATGAGCTGCATCCCCGCGTTTTCCCGCGGGGAAGGCGAAGAAAGTAAGAAAGGGCGCATGGCGGATGCCTTGGCTCACGGAGGCGATGAAGGACGTGATAAGCTGCGATAAGCCCCGGGTAGGTGCAAATGACCGTTGATCCTGGGATTTCCGAATGGGACAACCCGGCAGGCTGAAGGCCTGTCATCACCGCATCTGCGGTGAGGCGAACGGAGGGAACTGAAACATCTTAGTACCTCCAGGAAGAGAAAATAAACGAATGATTCCCCCAGTAGCGGCGAGCGAACGGGGAGTAGCCCAAACCGGCTGCGTAGCGATGCGCCGCCGGGGTTGTAGGACCGCGCCGTCGCACCCTGACTGTGAGGAGAACCCGCTGGAAAGCGGGACCGTAGCGGGTGACAGTCCCGTATCCGGAGCATGATGGGGCGTAGCGGTATCCTGAGTAACGCGGAACACGTGGAATTCTGCGCGAACCCGCCGGGACCATCCGGCAAGGCTAAATACTCCCGTGAGACCGATAGTGAACGAGTACCGTGAGGGAAAGGTGAAAAGCACCCCGCGAGGGGAGTGAAAGAGTTCCTGAAACCGTGCGCCTACAAGCGGTCGGAGCCGCGCGAGCGGTGACGGCGTGCCTTTTGCATAATGAACCTACGAGTTGCCGTGTCCGGCGAGGATAAGCGTCATGAGACGCGCATCCGCAGTGGAAGCGAGCCTGAAGAGGGCGTCGAGTCGGACGGGGCAGACGCGAAACCAAGTGATCTACACTTGCCCAGGCTGAAGTCCGGGTAACACCGGATGGAGGGCCGCACGGATAAGCGTTGAAAAGCTTCCCGATGAGGCGAGTGTAGGAGTGAAAGGCCAATCAAACTTGGAGATAGCTCGTACTCCCCGAAAGGCATTTAGGTGCCGCGTGCGGCGATATCCATGAGAGGTAGAGCGACCGATAGGTCGAGAGGGCTTCACCGCCTGTCGAGACCTGACGAACTCCGAATGCTCATGGACTGCAGCCGTGCAGTAAGGGGGCGGGTGCTAAGGTCCGTCCCCGAGAGGAGAAGAATCCAGACCGCCGTCTAAGGCCCCGGAATTCTGCCTGAGTTAGTCTAACGAAGTCTGGTCCCCGTGACAGCCAGGATGTTGGCTTGGAAGCAGCCATTCATTCAAAGAGTGCGTAACAGCTCACTGGTCGAGGGTCCGGGCGTGGATAATAATCGGGTATAAGGCAGATGCCGAAGGCGCGGGATAGCAATGTGCATTGCAAGTATCGGTAGGGGAGCATTCCATGGCCGCTGAATGGTGAGGGCGACCGATCCTGGAGGGCATGGAAAAGCAAATGTAGGTATGAGTAACGATAAAAAGGGTGGGATTCCCTTTCGCCGAAAGACCGAGGTTTCCCGGGCGATGCCAGTCAGCCCGGGGTCAGTCGGGTCCTAAGCCTCAGCCGAACGGCGATGGCGATGGCAGATGCGGTCAACATTCCGCAACTCGCATTATCAGTGACGTGGAGACGGAGCAGTGACACTGCCGCGCCCTGACGGAACAGGGCGTTTAAGTGCGTAGGCTTTGACAGCGGCAGGCAAATCCGCCGCTGGAGCTGAAACACGAAAGTACGGCTCTTCCTCCGGGAAGGGCCGAGCGCAGGTAACCATACTCCCGAGAAAATCCGCTAAACTTAATGGTACTGCGACCCGTACCGCAAACGGACACACGTGGTCGGGTAGAACATACTGAGGCGTTGAGAGATTCATGGTCAAGGAACTAGGCAAACTGACCCCGTAACTTCGGGATAAGGGGTCCTCGTGGCGACACGAGGCGCAGAGAATAGGTCCAGGCAACTGTTTAACAAAAACACAGGGCTGTGCGAACTCGAAAGATGAGGTATACAGCCTGACACCTGCCCGGTGCCGGAAGGTTAAGAGGAGACGTCACCAGCGATGGGAAGCGTCGAATTGAAGCCCCGGTAAACGGCGGCCGTAACTATAACGGTCCTAAGGTAGCGAAATTCCTTGTCGGGTAAGTTCCGACCTGCACGAATGGTGTAATGATCCGGACGCTGTCTCGACCATGATCTCAGTGAAATTGTAGTATCGGTGAAGATGCCGATTACCCGCGATGGGACGAAAAGACCCCGTGAACCTTTACTGCAGCTTAGCACTGACCTCGGTCATCCGATGTGTAGGATAGGCCGGAGGCTTCGAGGCGGGCGCGCCAGCGTCCGCGGAGCCGCCCTTGAAATACGGCCCTTCGGCTGTCTGAGGTCTAACGCGCCTGTGGCGCGGACACTGCTTGGCGGGCAGTTTGACTGGGGTGGTCGCCTCCAAAAGCGTAACGGAGGCTTCCAAAGGTGCCCTCGGGCCGATCGGTAACCGGCCTCATGGAGTGCAATGGCATAAGGGCGCCTGACTGGGAGGCAGACATGCCGAGCAGGTGGGAAACCAGGGCATAGTGATCCGGCGGACGTGCATGGAAACTCCGTCGCTCAAAGGATAAAAGGTACTCCGGGGATAACAGGCTGATCCCCCCCAAGAGCTCATATCGACGGGGTGGTTTGGCACCTCGATGTCGGCTCGTCACATCCTGGGGCTGGAGAAGGTCCCAAGGGTTGGGCTGTTCGCCCATTAAAGTGGCACGCGAGCTGGGTTCAGAACGTCGTGAGACAGTTCGGTCTCTATCTATCGTGGGCGTTGGAGTTTTGCGTGGTGCCGTCACTAGTACGAGAGGACCGTGGCGGACAGACCTCCGGTCAGCCGGTTGTGCCGCCAGGTGCACCGCCGGGTAGCTGAGTCTGGATCGGATAAGCGCTGAAAGCATCTAAGTGCGAAGCCGGCCGCAAGATTAGAACTCCTCATGAGGGCCGTCAGAGACGATGACGTTGATAGGGCGCAGGTGTAAAGACGGCGACGTCAAAGCCGAGCGCTACTAATTGCCCGAGACTTTCTTCCGGGTCTCCCCCGCCTTTCCGGCGCCGGGGAGGCCGGCGCTCACTCTTCCGGCTGTCCCCTCCCCCCTCCGGGGGACGGGTTCCTGTCCTGCCTGTGCGATACGTCACCCATACGGGCGCCGCGTCCCTGCGGAAGGACATTCCGCGGGAGCGCCGTCCCGGATACATTCAGGTGGTTATTGCGGCGGGGTCCCACCTCTTCCCATTCCGAACAGAGAAGTTAAGCCCGCCTGCGCCGATGGTACTGCAATGCAATGCGGGAGAGTAGGTGGCCGCCTCCTTTCAGACACGGGAGAGCCCCGGAGAGAAATCTCCGGGGCTCTCCCTTTTTCTGTTGGGGGCAGGCGGTGATAAGCGATGTTAGGCGGTTATAGGAGGGAGAAGAGGGTCAGTAGAAAATAAGGGGTCAGTCCTAAAACCCAGTTGCAAGCCTACCCGCTTAAACACACAATTTCATAAGCCTATATAAAAAGAAAGGAATATCTGTAACTCCTCTGAACTGTGCCCTGAATGCCTTAACCTTAGCATTGAATGACTCGGCATTTGCATTCGTAGCTCTGTTTACAAAGAAATTGAGTATGGTTTGATAATGATTTTCAAACGTGTCAATCACTGTGTAGAAATTGTCCACTCCCAGCTCTTCAACCTCATTAAACCATTTTGCCAGCTTCAGCCTTGCAGCATCCTTGATGCTCTTGATGTTATAAATGTCGGTAAGTTTCATAGCCAAATCATATGCCTTTTTCAGTGTCGGATAATGTTCAAAGATGATCTGTGCCCTACCTTTCTGTGTTTCAGTCCACTTGGTCTTGTGCTTGGTCAATATGAACTTTGCTCTGGCGAGCAACTGCTTGCGCGTGTCACCATTGCTGTATCTAAATGGTATATATTCCTTTCCCTTACTTTTAGCTTCTTTTATCTCCTCATTCTCTTTATCTCTTGCCATCCATCGGTAAGCGATACGCATGTCATCCAGAGCATCATAATATAGTTTCTGCACATGAAATCTGTCATTGGTAATAAGTGCTTTGGGAAAAACAGAGCGGGCTATGCGCATCATCGAAGATGACAAATCGAGTGTTATCTCCTTGACAGTCTTCCGTTTAGAAAGGTTTATCTTCTTGAGAACCTGGATGACGTCCTCAGCCTTGGTCCCTTTAACCACAGCCACTAAAGTCCCTTTTCTGCCCTTTCCCGCCTTGTTGGTCAGAAAAGTATAAACCTCGCCACTGCTTAGACAGGTCTCATCGATACTTAGACTCTCTCCTATGTTATCTTCAAACAATAGCCAGTCTTGAGCATGATCCAACTGATTCCAGCTACGATAATCACTGAAATGTTCCTTGTACTGTGTGGATAACAGCTTGCCATTTACGCCATAGTGCGCACCAATGCTTGCGATGCTCTCTGCAGTGGACTCAATTCTATTCTTTTAAAAAAGAAACGAACTCGGGGGATAGTTTACTGCCCTCGGCCGTCAAATCATCATATGAATAAGTAAATATCTCTCCGTTGGAACTGTCACGCCACTTGCGACGGCGAACATGGAGGTAAACTGCTTTGCCACGAAGGGGAAAGTCCTGAATAACACGCTCGCTGGTAAAACCATAACTGCTTACAGTGCCTAACTTATGGTCTGACTTTTCCATGAAGTTACGCTCGTCAAGCCAAAAGTCAAACTGGGAAACACTCTCTTGAATATCGACAACATCAAAGTAGTCGGCAAGTACATCTGGAAAGATGCAACGTAATAATTGGTGACTCTTCATGATGCAAAGGTAATAAATACTTATGAAATTATGTGCTTAAGCGGATAGACTTGCAACTGGGTTTTAGGACTGACCCAATGATAGGCGATGATAGGGGGAGAAGAGGGTCAGTAGAAAATAATAGACTGTGATGGGTTTTGAAGTAAACTGTTGAATTGCTTTTTTGCAATTGAGGAAGTCTGCTGTACTGTGAGGATTTCTCCACCGGGAATGGTGAACAGAAAAAGAATGATTATGTTCTTGAATTATTGCTGTCCGGTAAAACTTTTTGGGTCTGTCCTTGTTAGATAAAATAGACTTAAACTTATGATTTCTTTGAATTATCGGTCATTATAGGTTTGCCGTTGCCAAAATAAACACATTTTTATAATGCTTGCAGTGTGAAACAGAAAACCAAGCCTCTGGATAAGTAAAACAGCTGCAACACCGATGGATAAAAAGATACAGAGGTTTCAGTTTATTTTTACCGGACAGTGATATTCTTGAATATGCCTGCCTGACAGTATCTGTGGAGGGCAGTTATCAGTCTGGCATTGGGCAGAATGATGACTAATCAGCTGGTCTTTGTCGGGTTGAATGATGATTTCTGGAGAATTGCGATAGAATGTTTACCAATCAGTTTTTGGTAGACTATGACTCCGCAATTTATCCTATAGAGCGATGTAAAATTATTCGCTCGGTAGGATAAATTGCGGATTTTTGTTGTAGCTTAGTATCTGAAGCTTGCAGTGAGGGTTATATTGCGTCCGTCAGCATGTGCATATTCCGCATTGCGGGCCATCAGCATGGAGGACGGAGTGTAATAGGTGTAGTTCAGCAGATTGGAAACGGCCAGGCTCAGGTCCCATGCCTTCAGCCTTACTCCTGCCGTAAGATTCAGAAGGTTGATGCGGTTCACCTTTCCTTCTCCTTCGTTGTATGCCCCTGCGGCATTCGGTGCAAAGCGGTCACGTTTTCCCGTATGGATGTACTGTAGGTTCAGATAAGTGTTCTTGACCGGAGCATAATTGACGTACATTGCCAGTTTGGCGGCAGGAATGGAGATGTTTGACATATAGGTGTCCCAATCTCCTGATGCCGATTTCAGCTTTCCTTCGAACCATGAAAGATTTGCTCCTGCCTTGAGGTTGCTTAGAATCTGTGCATCTGCGCTTAGTTCAATGCCATAGACCTTCTGCGGTGTACGGTTCACTACCCAGAATCCGTTTTCAATCTTGAGGTCGCTACCCAGTTTTGAGTAGGTGTAGAAGAATGAACCGTTGATCTGCAGCCAGTTGTTGATGTTTGAATAAGCTCCTATTTCGTAGTTGTCCGTCTTTACCGGTTCGGTGGAGATCTTTTCGAGTACATCCGCTTTGGCAGCACGCAGGGTGCGTCCCAGGTCGAAGATGGAGAACCCCTGTGAGAAAGCGACGAAAGGCTGGAAGACGGGATACCTGTTATAGGAAAGCCCGATATTGAACGAGAGGTTGTTGTATCTGAGCGAGCCACCTTTCACATGAACCTGCGGGGCAGAGAGCTTGTTACGCAGCACATCGTAATCGGGCACGCTTACATTGATGAAGTCGTAGCGTCCGCCCAGCTTGATGTTGAACCACTGCCACAGCGTTGTCTTTGTCTGCAGGAACGGCGCATGGTTGTTGCTCGTCAGCCACGGCATCCAGTAACGTCCGTCGACGAGGGGCTGTGCCGTCTTGTCGAAAAGGTAATCATAACCATAGACAAGGTGCGTGAAAGCATTGTCCGAGAATATGAGACGAGTGCTGAACTGCGTGCGGAAACCGAATTTACGGTCCTTGACGGCCGACTGTCCGCTGGTCTCCTCCCAGCGTGGCTGTGCCGGATTGGCTTTCCGGAAGTCGAAGATGGTGTACAGGCTCGATCCGTAGACAGCCGTTTCAAAATCCGTATGGGCGAACAGATCATGTGACGTGAACTTCAGGTAGGCATTGTGGTTGTAGCGTGTTCCCTCGTCCACTGCCAGCGGATCCCTGTCGCCGACGATGCCGATGGCCGGCTGCTTCAGGTATTTGCCGCCGGAAGGGACAAGGCGTGTGTCCTGCAGACTGCGGTAGAAGTTGTACATAAGTTCGATTCTGTTCTTCGGCGAAAAGGCATAGCCCAGTTTCACGAGTGCATTCGTCGTATAGGTGTCTCCAAGCCCGTACCGGGGCGAGATGAACTGTCCGTCCCCGTCGACGCTGCTTCCTGTCCGTCCGAATGTCCCATTGACAAGGTAGTCGAGATTCCCGGCCGCCCCGTATAGCTGCTGGTTGATACGATATCCTTGTCCCTTTCCCTGACGGAAGAAGTTGTAGGTAGAACCGGAGAGCGTCGTCTGTCCGCCGATGGCTCTGTGGGCAGCATTCTTCTTGGTGATGATATTGATCAGGCCGCCGATGGCACCATTTCCGTATAATGCCGTTGATCCTTTCACGATCTCGATATGGTCGATTGCCGATACGTCGATCGTACGGATGTCGCGGTCGGTAGAGCGCAGAGGGGTAGACTGCGGAATACCGTCGATCAGTACAAGCGCGCTTCTGCCGCGGAGCGACTGTGAACGCGAACTGGTTGTATTGCTCGAAAGTGCCATGCCCGGTGTGAGCAGTCCCAGCAGATGTGACATATCCGGAGCGACCTTGCTCATCTCGGCAATCTGTTTCTGGTCGATGATTGTGACCGTTGCCGCTGCGTTCGACTTCACCTCCGGAATGCGGGTCGTGCTGATGGTTACTTCCTTCAGCTGCAGAGTCGCTTCTCGTGTGCTGTCAGTCTGTGCATGACAGGGAATGGCAGCCGTGGCTGCTATCGCAAGTGACAGAAAAATCTTTTTTTTCATTTTGAATGCAATCTTGTTAAATAATAATTAAAGATGTGCAAAAGTATGGAAACGCTTCCTTTCCTGCAATACCTAAAACAAGGTATTCTCACGACGTACAATCTGTTTTCCCTGCTGATGCGGTCTTGTCCTATGACCATGCAATAATCTACACGCTTTGTCGTTAGATGGAATATATGCAGTGGACAGACAGAATCCGGCAGGTAAAGATATTCCTGGTAGTGGCAGCAATCATCATTGCCGTCGCCTCGCTGGTTGTGTCCCATTTCCTGACCGATGACCTTGCCAGGCAGGAGCGGAGCAGAATGCAGGTCTGGGCAGAAGCGATGAAGTCGCTGAGCGAGGCGGATGAGAACACGGACCTGAGCCTGGTGCTGAAGGTGCTGGACGAGAACAACTCTATCCCGGTCGTCGTCCTGGACAGTGAGGGCACTGTGACGGATTGCCGTAACGTAAGTGTCAGGGCACACAATGCCGCCGACCGTACGGCGAAACTGGCGGATATGGCCTTGCGGATGAAATCGGCGGGGCGGGTGATCCGTATTCCTTTAAGCAGCCGCCGCGGAGATTACATAGACGTGTGTTATGATGAATCGCTGATGCTGAAGCGCATAGCTGTCTATCCTTACATCCAGCTGGGCGTGGTGATGCTTTTCGTGGTCGTGGCGGTCATGGCCCTGCTCACCTCGAAGCGGGCGGAGCAGAACAAGGTGTGGGTGGGCCTGAGCAAAGAGACGGCCCATCAGCTGGGTACGCCTATTTCCTCTCTGATGGCATGGACAACAATCCTGAGGGAAAACTATCCCGACGACGAACTGCTGCCGGAGATGGACAAGGACGTAAAACGGCTGCAGCTCATCGCCGACCGTTTCTCCAAGATCGGCTCCGTCCCCGAGCCTGTCCCTGCCGACCTGAAGGAGGTGCTGCAGCACGTCGTGGACTACATGAACCGGCGTACATCCCGGAAGATAGACATCAGGACCGAGTTCCCGTCCGGCAACTTTATTGTAAAGATGAATGCCTCGCTCTTCGAATGGGTTGTGGAGAATCTCTGCAAGAATGCCGTCGATTCGATGGGCGGTGCGTCCGGTTCCATCACGATCCGTCTGGAAGAGGCCGGAAGACGTGTCGTCGTAGAGGTCTCGGACACGGGCAGGGGAATTAAAAAGAAGGATATAAGAAATGTGTTCCGTCCAGGTTTCACGACCAAGAAACGTGGCTGGGGACTGGGATTGAGCCTTGCCAGGCGCATCGTGGAGGAATACCATCACGGAAGGATCTTCGTGAAGAGTTCAGAGATCGGGAAAGGAACCACTTTCCGTATTGAACTTGGGAAGGAGCAGGAAATGCGCCAGATATAAGGGCAGATGACCAGCAGAGGGACATACGGAGGATGCCTGTCCTTGCGAATCGGATACCTGAAGCGCTCCCTCATGCGCTTTCCGGGGGCTGAATCGTGAGTACCTTTTCTGCACGCTGACGGCTGGTACTCCTGTTCCCGGCGGCCGGTACCCGTGTTCCCAGGCATCGGTACTCCTGTTCCAGACCGGTTGGGAACAGGATTCCCGGTGCCCTTGATGACCCATCTTGATCTGCAAGACGCTTCTTTGCCGTATCAGTTGAATCGGCAGACACTCTTTTCGCAAGCCTGCCGGATTGTCGGGTACAGGTGGAAAGTCCATGCCGGAACGGCAGGGCGACAATGCCCCTGTCGGATTGCCGTAGCACCGGAACGCTGCTTCCGTAGTCCGTCATCGTATGTTCCATGGCCTGCTTTTGCAGGCAGCCGGCTCCTGTGCCGGCTTGCCGTTGCATACGTTTTACCGGCTGCCTTATATAGGAAAGGAATGATGATGCAGGAGAGGCTTGCTTTATGCGTCCTCACTTTTTTTACTTTTAATTTGCTTATAATCAGAAAAATATTCGTAACTTTGCAACCCAATTATGGACTTGGAAACCCTTAAGATTGACTTGAAAGGTCTGGAAAAAGGTGCAAGTCACCTTGATTTCGACCTGGATGACACTTACTTTAAGGCGATTGACGCTCCCGAAGTGAGGCGGGGGTGCGTGCGTGTGTCTGTCGACATCGTGCGCACGGAAAATGATTTCTTTACCCTGGACTTTCATGAGACAGGCACGGTGATGGTTCCGTGCGACCTCTGTCTCGAACCGATGGAGCAGTCTGTAGAGACAACGCAGCGTCTCGAAGCGAAATTTGGAACAGAAAACTCAGAAGAGGACGACCTTGTGACGGTGGCCGAGGACGAAGGAATACTCGATGTCACATGGCTCCTCTACGAATTCATTGCCCTCGCAATCCCTATCAGGCATGTGCATGCACCTGGAAAATGCAACCCTGCTATGATACGAGCTCTCGAAGAGCACTCTGCCGCCCGAAGCGGTCAGGAAGACGGGGTGACGGTGGATCCGCGCTGGGAAACTCTATTAAAACTGAAAGAATAATATATTAAACGTTTAAAGAATTATGGCACATCCAAAAAGAAGACAGTCAAAGACCCGTACACTCAAGAGAAGAACTCACGATAAGGCAGTAGCTCCTACACTGGCAGTATGCCCCAACTGTGGCGCTTATTATGTTTACCACACGGTTTGTCCTACCTGCGGTTACTATCGTGGCAAGGTTGCTGTCGTAAAGGAAACAGCTGAATAGACATGAGCAACATCAATGCGATCATCACAGGTGTCGCAGGTTACGTGCCCGACTATGTCCTCAACAACGAGGAACTGTCGCGTATGGTGGATACCAATGACGAGTGGATCACCACCCGCACGGGCATCAAGGAGCGCCGCATTCTCACGGAGGAAGGTCTCGGCACATCCTATATGGCACGCAAGGCGGCCAAACTTCTGATGAAGAAGACCGGTGCCGATCCTGACAGTATCGATGCTGTCATCGTCGCCACTACGACTCCTGACTATCCGCACCCTTCCACAGCTTCCATTGTCTTGGGCAAGCTGGGTCTGAAGAACGCTTTCGCATTTGACTTTGCTGCTGCGTGCTGCGGCTTCATGTATGCTTTCGATGTTGCCTGCAACATGATTCAGAGCGGCCGTCACAAGCGCATCATCGTAATCGGAGCTGACAAGATGTCGGCCATTACCGACTACCGTGACCGTGCGACCTGTCCGCTCTTCGGCGACGGGGCAGGTGCCGTGATGGTGGAAGGGACGACCGAGGAAAACATCGGTCTGATAGACTCCTACCACCGTACGGACGGCAAGGGACTTCCGTTCCTCCACATCAAGGCGGGCGGTTCCGTATGCCCTTCTTCCCGGTTCACGGTCGACCATCGGCTGCATTACACTTACCAGGAGGGGCGCACGGTGTTCCGTTATGCTGTCACGGCCATGGGCGACGACTGTGCGGCTTTGCTGGAACGCAACGGTCTGACACAGGAAGACATCAATTATGTTGTCTGTCATCAGGCCAATCTGCGTATCATCGAGGCTGTGGCAAAGCGTATCGGTGTTCCGATGGAGAAGGTGCTGGTGAACATCCAGCGTTACGGCAACACCAGCGCCGCCTGTATGCCGCTTGTTCTCTGGGACTTCGAATCGAAACTGAAGAAAGGCGACAGAATCATCTTCACGGCTTTCGGAGCGGGTTTCGTCAATGGTGCCTCTTATTACAGGTGGGCGTATGACGGAGCTTCCGCAGCGGTTAAGAAATAAAGACGCTAAGTTATCATACACAAAAGAACGCATCTTTCTTTTCCCAATAAGATTGATGCGTTTTTTTAGGAGTCAAGTTTGTCAAGGAGTTGAAACAGATTGACCGGGGCGGCTCCTCCCCGGTAACTTAGAAAAGATTATGCACAAAGCAGGATTCGTAAACATCGTCGGCAATCCGAATGTCGGAAAGAGCACACTGATGAACCAGCTCGTCGGTGAGAAGCTCAGCATTGCCACTTTCAAGGCACAGACAACGCGCCACCGTATCATGGGTATCGTCAATACGGAGGATGCTCAGATCGTCTTCTCGGACACGCCGGGCGTGTTGAAGCCGAACTACAAGATGCAGGAGATGATGCTCCAGTTCTCCGAGTCGGCCCTGGCCGATGCCGATGTCCTGCTTTATGTGACGGATGTCATCGAGAATCCGGAGAAGAACATGGACTTTCTGGAGAAGGTCGCGAAGATGACGATACCGGTAATCCTCCTGATCAACAAGATTGACGAGAGTGACCAGTCGAAGCTCGGCGACCTCGTGGAGAAGTGGCACAGCCTGCTTCCCGATGCGGAGATCCTCCCCATATCGGCCAAGAACAAGTTCGGCACGGATATGCTCATGAAGCGCATCCATGAACTGCTGCCGGAGAGTCCGGCCTTCTTTGACAAGGATCAGCTGACGGACAAGCCGGCAAGGTTCTTCGTCTCGGAGATCATCCGTGAGAAGATCCTGCGCTATTACGACAAGGAAATCCCTTATTCTGTTGAGGTTGTCGTTGAGCGTTTCAAGGAGGATGACCGCCAGATACATATCAATGCGGTCATCTACGTTGAGCGCAGCAGCCAGAAGGGCATCATCATCGGGCACCAGGGAATGGCGCTCAAGAAAGTGGCGACCGAGGCCCGCAAGAGCCTGGAGCGTTTCTTCGGCAAGAAGATTTTTCTTGAGACGTTCGTGAAGGTGGACAAGGACTGGCGCAACTCGCAGAAGGAGCTGAACAACTTCGGGTATAATCCGGAGTGATCCGAGAGGAAAAGTGAAAAGGTGAAAAAGTAAAAAGCGCCGGTTCTTACGGGGGATGCCTGACGGAAAAAGACGGGAGAGGTTCTGGGACTTGTGCCCTATGGGACTTTATTTGTCTATGGATTCAATTCGACTGACAGGACTGGCGGAATCAATGAATCTGACAGTCCTCCCTGATCATAAGAGAAACAGAATCGCCCTGACTGTTTAGTAGGGCACACTCTCGCACAATGCGAGGGCTGGGGAATGGTCATCCCCGGCAAATATTCATCGGATGCCTGACCACATCCGGCGCCTCCTCACAGTAGAATACCGGCATTGTCCAGTTGTCCATGAGGAGGGAAAAGACCAGCATGAATGGCAAATTTAGTAGCGATTGTGGGCCGTCCGAACGTCGGTAAGTCCACGCTTTTCAACCGGTTGACCCAGACCCGCCACGCCATCGTGAGCGACACGGCCGGTACGACGCGCGACCGGCAGTATGGCAAGTGCCAGTGGAACGGACGCGAGTTTTCCGTTGTCGACACTGGCGGATGGGTCGTCAAATCAGATGATATTTTTGAAGATGCGATCCGCAAGCAGGTGCTTGTGGCGACCGAAGAGGCCGACCTCGTGCTCTTCCTTGTTGATACCGAGACCGGTGTCACCGACTGGGACGAGGATGTCGCAATGATTCTCCGCCGTACCAAGCTGCCTGTGCTTCTTGTCGCCAACAAGGTGGACAACAGCGGCGAGTCCTATCAGGCGGCCGAGTTCTATAAGCTCGGTCTGGGCGATCCCGTCTGTATCAGTGCCGCTACGGGCGGCGGTACAGGCGACCTGCTGGACCTGCTGCTTGAGCGGCTGAAGGATGCGCCGGACGAGACGGTCGACCAGGACATACCCCGTTTCGCCGTCGTAGGCCGTCCTAACGCCGGCAAGTCGAGCATCATCAATGCCTTCATCGGCGAGGACCGTAACATCGTGACCGAGATTGCCGGTACGACCCGCGACAGCATCTATACCCGTTACAACAAGTTCGGTTTCGACTTCTATCTCGTCGATACTGCCGGCATCCGCCGCAAGAACAAGGTGACCGAGGATCTGGAATTTTACAGCGTCATGCGTTCCATCCGAAGCATCGAGAACTCTGACGTCTGCATCCTTATGCTGGATGCAACCCGAGGCATCGAGGCGCAGGACATGAATATCTTTCAGCTCATCCAGCGCAACAACAAGAGCCTTGTTGTAGTCGTGAACAAGTGGGACTTGGTGGAAGACAAGAACCAGAAGGTTATCGATACTTTCGAGAATGCTATCCGTAAGCGTATGGCACCGTTCGTCGACTTCCCGATCATCTTTGCTTCTGCACTGACCAAGCAGCGTATCTTCAAGGTGCTGGAAACGGCAAAGGAAGTCTATCAGAACCGCAAGAGGCACATCGGTACGACGAAGCTGAACGAGGTGATGCTGCCCATCATCGAGTCGACGCCGCCCCAGTCGGTGAAGGGAAAGTACATCAAGATCAAGTACTGTTCGCAGCTGCCCAACACGCAGATACCGTCTTTCGTGTTCTATGCCAATCTGCCGCAGTATGTCAAGGAGCAGTACCGCCGTTTCCTGGAGAACAAGATACGCGAGAACTGGAACCTGCACGGCTGTCCGATCAATGTGTTCGTCCGTCAGAAGTAGCCGTAGGAGGTGTGTATATGAAGTGGATGATACTACCCTTTCTTTTTGCTTCGGCATTGCTGCTGGCGGCTTGTGGAAGTAAGAAGGAGGAGGTTGATCAGGGAGAACTGGCTGCCCGTGCGGCCAGACTCTATTATGAACAGCTGCTGAAAGGGAAGTATGAAGCCTTCTTGAAGGGTGAGAACCGGCCGGACAGACTGCCCGACGGCTATCGGAAACAGCTGCTGCTGAATCTTCAGCAGTTTGTGGAGCAGCAGAAAAGCCGGCACGAAGGAATCGACTCGATATCGTTAGGAGCATCCGTGTTCTCGGCGAAGGACAGTACAGCCAGTGCTTTTCTGCTCTTTCATTTTGGTGACAGGACGACGGAACAGGTCGTTGTCCCGATGATCAAGAAGAAAGGCGTGTGGAGGATGAGATAAGCACTGTGTGGGATAAAGAGACGCGAACGGATTTTCCAGTCACTCCCGTCACACTTCGGTGGCACTCAAAGTGTTTATATACAGCGTATTGGCTGTAAATGTTAAAATGACAGCCGGCAAAACAAAAACTTATCTGGTAAGGAAAGTCGGTCTCTTGAAAGTTTTAGTGGCGGCATGAAAGCCTGTGTGCAAGGGATTGTTCTGCACTTTTCAGGCAGGTTTTATCATCCCTGTTTCCGGGGCGCTCTTCGGCGGTCGAAGGGTGCTTGAGCGGAGCCTGACAGAGGCTTGTCTGCAGTCCTGCCAAGCCTCTTTCTGCATGGTCTTTAATGATCGGTTCCCTTGTGTCTGCCGATGGGAAAAGACAATCCCTTATCCTCCCTGTCTTGGCAGGAAGGATAAGGGATTGTGCAGGAATATATCAGTGTGTCATGAGCTGCCGGGTCTCCTTACAGCGCAGTCTTGTTTTCTTCTATGCTCTTGACTTTCTTGAAGAGGTCGGAAGCGAAGACGAGGTCGTTCAGCTTCTGGTTGTGGGAGGAAATGACCGTGTCCTTGTTGCCCTGCCACTCCTTTCTGCCATCAGCAATGAAGATGATATTCTCCCCGATGCCCATCACCGAGTTCATGTCGTGGGTGTTGATGATGGTCGTCATGTCGAACTCCCGGGTGATGCTGGTCAGCAGTTCGTCGATGACGAGCGATGTCTTCGGGTCCAGTCCGGAGTTCGGCTCGTCACAGAAGAGGTACTTCGGGTTCATCACGATGGCGCGTGCGATGGCGACACGTTTCTGCATGCCGCCCGAAATCTCACCGGGAAACTTCTGCTCGGCTCCTGCCAGGTTTACACGCTCCAGACATTCCATCGCCCGGCGGTCACGTTCCTGTGCCGTCATATCCGAGAACATGTCCAGCGGAAACCGCACATTCTCCAGCACGGTAAGCGAATCGAAGAGGGCTGCACCCTGAAAGATCATTCCCATTTCGCGGCGCATGAGAATCTTCTCCTTCTTTGTCATGTTGACGAAGTTGCGCCCGTCATAGAGCACTTCGCCGCTGGTCGGGTCGAGCAGGCCGGTGAGCGACCGCATCAGTACGGTCTTTCCCGCACCGCTCTGTCCGATGATGAGGTTCGTCTTCCCGTCTTCAAAGACGGTGTTTATATCCTTCAGCACTTCCTTGTTGCCGAACGACTTGTAGAGATGTTTTACTTCAATCATAATGAGAACTTCCTCCAGTCCCTCCCAAGGAGGGCAGTAGGTTTTGCTTTTTCACCTTTGTCAATGTTTACTTTCCCCTCAGGGAGAGGTGTTCATATTAACTCAATATCTGCGTCAGGAACACATCGCTGAAGAGAATCAGGACACTCGAGCAGACGACGGCATCGGTGGATGCCTTGCCCACTTCTACGCTGCCGCCTTTCACCGTATAGCCCATGTAGGAGGATACGCTCGAGATGATGAAGGCGAAGAAGAATCCTTTGATGATGCTCATCCACATGAACCAAGCATTGAAGTCGTGCTGCAGTCCGGCGGTCAGGTCGATCGGCGTGATGATGTGCCCGATGTATGCCGTTGCATACGCTCCGATGATACCCGTAGCCGCCGAGAAGATGACAAGGAACGGCATGATGGTGATCAGTCCCAGCATTTTCGGCAGGATGAGGTAGCTGGCGGAATTGATGCCCATAATTTCCAGGGCGTCGATTTGCTGCGTGACCCGCATCGTCCCCAGCTCTGATGCGATGTTCGACCCGACCTTCCCCGAGAGGATCAGGCACATGATGCTGCTGGAGAACTCCAGCAGCATGATTTCGCGCGTCACGTAGCCCGACACCCAGTGAGGCATCCAGGGGCTCTGCACGTTGAGCTTGATCTGTATACATATCACCGCACCGATGAAGAACGAGATGAGCAGGACGATGCCGATGGAGTCGACCCCCAGCTGCGACATTTCCTTGACGTACCGTTTCAGGAACATCCGCATCCGTTCAGGGCGGCTGAACGACCGTCCCATCAGTATAAGATAATTGCCGAATGTGTTCAGCCACTTGAAGACAAGCATGATTTCTCCTTTTGGTTTGAATGTGCAAAATTAGCCAAAATATCACAGAAACAGGCAGGAAAGACATTATTTAATAGTCGGGAAGGCTGCTTCCCGCCCTTTGTAGACGGCGTCTCCGCACCAGTCGTAGGTGTGTTTCCCCGATGTTCTTCGTATCCCCGCAGGTTCTTGTTGTTGTAGTGCGCAATACAGATCGGTGTGTTTCCCCGATGTTCTTCGTATCCCCGCAGGATAACCGGGCAGGTGCAGGCTGTGAAAAGCGGTCCGGCAGAGTGCGGGAGATGTAGCCCGATGTGCGGACCGGCGGCAGCCCCGTGCCGGCACAAGCCCTGCTGGTGAAGGAGACAGGCGGAAGCGTACGCGTACGCCCCCCGGTCCGTATGCAGCTCTTCTCTTTTGTTTCTTTTCACGTCTTTATGACGGCTGTCTGCTTTTAATTTATTAATTTTGCAGCGATTGCAGCGGTGGTGTCAGGTGATGCCCGCCTGTGTAAATGCTAAAAGAAAAAGCTATGTCAGAGACAGATAAGATTGTGGTCCGTCCGCAGGAGGAGGGGAGTGTGCTCCGGACGGAGAAGCTGGTGAAGCGGTACGGGAAGCGTACGGTAGCCAACGGGGTAAGCATCCATGTGCGGCAAGGGGAAATCGTGGGACTGCTCGGGCCGAACGGTGCCGGAAAGACAACGTCGTTCTATATGACGACGGGGCTTGTCGTTCCGAACGAGGGGCACGTCTACATCGACGACCGGGAGATCACCAACTTCCCCGTCTACAAGCGCGCCCGTGCCGGCATCGGCTATCTGCCGCAGGAGGCGAGCGTCTTCCGCAAGATGAGTGTGGAGGACAACATCATGAGCGTACTGGAAATGACGAAGCTCTCGAAGCAGGAACGCATCGACAAGATGGAGGGCCTCATACGGGAGTTCCGGTTGGAGAAGGTGCGCAGGAACCTCGGCGACCGTCTCTCCGGCGGTGAGCGTCGCCGCTGCGAGATAGCCCGCTGTCTGGCGATCGACCCGAAGTTCATCATGCTCGACGAGCCGTTTGCCGGGGTAGATCCGATTGCCGTCGAGGACATCCAGCACATTGTATGGCGGCTGAAGTTCCGCAATATCGGAATCCTCATCACGGATCATAATGTACATGAAACGCTGAACATCACCGACCGCGCCTATCTCCTTTTTGAGGGGCGCATCCTCTTCAAGGGAACGCCGGAGGAGCTGGCTGCCAACAAGATCGTGAAGGAGAAGTACCTCGGTACAGACTTCGTCCTGCAGAAGAAAGACTTCCAGCTGCTCGACCAGCGCAAGCGGGCACAGGAAGAGGCAGACGGCATTGTCCGCCAGTAATCCGGCCTCCCGGCAGTCGCCGTAGCGTTGCTGATACGGTGTCCCGGCGGCGACCGTGTCCCCAAGCATCGGGCACGGCATTTCCGGCCGTTCCGGTTGTGGAGTCCGGTGTTGCGGCCTTTCGCCTGGAAGGTACGGATGGGCGTGGACGTACTGTGGGGAAGCGGCAAGGTCATGGCTGGATCCGGAAGGGATATACCCGTCCTCCAGCCCCGTCCTCCTTGGTTAAAAAAACAAATTTCCACCTGTATATTATAAAGGTATGCGATTTTTTAAGTACCTTTGCACCTCAAAGACTGCGGGGAGGGAGTGTGTCTTCTCGCAGCTGTACGCTGTTGATAAATAACAATAAACAATAATATAGAACATCAAAGATGAAAATTTCATTTGAGAATCCCGACAAGGTGAACGGTCTGATGACGATTACCGTTGAGGAAGCTGATTACAAGGATGAGGTGGAGAAGACCCTCAAGGATTACCGCAAGCACGCCAATGTCCCCGGCTTCCGTCCGGGGCAGGTGCCGATGGGCTTGGTCAAGCGTCAGTACGGCATGCAGGTCAAGATGGATACCATCAACAAAATCCTGGGTGAGAACCTTCAGAAATACATTGCCGACAACAAAATCCAGATGCTGGGCCAGCCGCTGGCGCCGGAGGCCGGGGAGGCTGTCGATCTGGAAAAGGCTGCTCCTTATGAGTTCAAGTTCGATATTGCCGTTGCTCCTGAGTTCAATATTGAACTGAGCGGAAAGAACAAGGTTGATTACTATGAGATCGCCGTTGACGACAAGCTGATCGACCAGCAGGTAGAGATGTTCCGGAGCCGTGCAGGCCACTATGACAAGGCCGAGACCTTCGACCCGGAGCAGCGTGATATGCTGAAGGGGGATCTTCGCGAGCTGGACGAGAACGGCAATACGCTCGAGGGCGGCATCACTGTGGAGGGCGCTTCGATGATGCCGCAGTACATCAAGGTCGAGGATCAGAAGAAACTTTTTGACGGAGCCAAGCTGGGCGACATCATCACTTTCAACCCGACTGCCGCTTATCCCGACAACGATATAGAAGTCTCTTCTCTCTTGAAGATCAAGAAGGAGGAAGTGGGCGAGCATAAGGGCAACTTCTCTTACCAGATTACCGAGATTTCACGCTTTGTCAAGGCTGAGAACAATGCCGAACTCTGGAACGGTGTCTACGGCGAAGAGGCCGGCATCAAGGACGAGGCCGGTTTTCGCAAGGCGATTGCCGACGGCCTGAAGGAACAGCTGAAGGGTGATTCTGACTACAGGTTCATCCAGGATCTCCGTGCTTACTGCGAGAAGAAAGTGGGCAAGCTGACCTTCCCGGACGCGCTCCTGAAGCGCATCATGCTCGCCAACAACAAGGACAAGGGCGAGGAGTTCGTAGAGAAAAACTATGAGCAGAGCATCAGGGAACTGACATGGCACCTGATCAAGCAGCAGCTGGCAGCAGCCCACGGCATCAAGGTAGAAGACAATGATGTCCGTGAGAGTGCGCGTCAGATGGCCCGTGCGCAGTTCGCCCAGTATGGTATGACAAACGTTCCGGACGACTACCTGAACGGCTATGCGGACGATATGCTGAAGAAGCGTGAGAACATCGACTCGTTCGTCGAGGCTGCACTCGACCGCAAGCTCGCTGCCGCTGTCAAGGAAATTGTCAAGCTGAATGTCAAGAGCGTAAGTCTTGAAGAGTTCAACAAACTTGTAAGCGAACAATAATTTTAGGAAAAATCTTCCTTTAGATAGAGAGGTTATCGATTTTTTTGCTTATCTTTGCTTAAGATATGCAGCCGGATGTCGCCCCCGGGTGGCACGGTGTTTGTATAGATGGCAATGATAAGAGAGGTCGATAACCTCTGTTTTTTTGTCACATTTTATATTATAGAAAGGAAAACAATGAACGACTTTAGAAAGTATGCTACCAGGCATCTCGGGATCGACGGTATGGTGCTGGACGACGTGGTGAAGGCACAGGCACAGTATCTGAACCCGTACATTCTTGAGGAACGGCAGCTGAACGTGACCCAGATGGATGTGTTCTCCCGGCTGATGATGGACCGCATTATCTTCCTCGGCACGCAGATAGATGATTACACCGCCAATACGCTGCAGGCGCAGCTGCTTTATCTGGACTCCGTCGACCCCGGAAAGGACATCTCCATCTACATCAATTCCCCCGGTGGAAGCGTGACGGCCGGACTGGGCATCTATGATACCATGCAGTTCATCTCGAGCGATGTGGCGACCATCTGCACAGGCATGGCCGCCTCGATGGCTGCCGTGCTGCTCGTGGCCGGTCAGGAAGGCAAGCGTTCGGCTCTGACCCACAGCCGTGTGATGATCCATCAGCCGCTCGGCGGTGTACAGGGTCAGGCTTCCGATATTGAGATTGAAGCACGCGAGATACAGAAGTTCAAGAAAGAACTCTATACCATCATCAGCAACCACTCGCACCAGCCGTTTGACAAGGTTTGGAACGACAGTGACCGCAACTACTGGATGACGGCGGAAGAAGCCCGGGAGTACGGCATGATCGACGAGGTGCTGACGAGGAAACCAGTTAGTAACGCTCCAGAAGCAGTAAAGTAAAGGAGAGACGATGCCCCAGAAGAAATGCAGTTTTTGCGGCCGGAGTGAGAAGGACGTGAAGCTCCTGATCACAGGCCTGAACGGTTATATCTGTGAGGACTGTGCGCAGCAGGCTTATAACATCGTCATGCAGACGGGTGCTCTGGCACAGGAACAGAACGGTGACGGCGGATCTTTCAAGATAAAGAAGGTGCCGAAGCCGAAAGAGATAAAGAAGTATCTTGACGAGTATATCATCGGGCAGGATGAGGCGAAACGCTATCTTTCGGTAGCGGTCTACAACCATTACAAACGGCTGCAGCAGCCCAAGGACGATGACGGTGTCGAGATAGAGAAGAGCAATATCATCATGGTCGGCTCTACAGGTACGGGCAAGACTCTGCTTGCCCGCACGATCGCCAAGCTGCTGGAGGTGCCTTTCACGATTGTGGATGCGACTGTCTTCACTGAAGCCGGCTATGTAGGGGAGGATGTTGAGAGCATTCTGTCGCGTCTCTTGCAGGTTGCCAACTACGACGTGGAGGCGGCAGAGCGCGGCATCGTCTTCATCGATGAGATCGACAAGATCGCCCGTAAGAGCGATAACCCCAGCATTACCCGTGACGTAAGCGGCGAGGGGGTGCAGCAGGGTCTGTTGAAGCTTCTGGAAGGAACGATGGTGAACGTGCCGCCCAAGGGCGGACGCAAGCATCCGGACCAGGACTACATACATGTTGACACGCGCAACATCCTCTTCATCTGCGGAGGTGCCTTCGACGGCATCGAGCGCAAGATAGCGCAGCGGCTCAATACGCATACGGTTGGTTACAACTCGGTGCAGAATGTCGCACGGATCGACAAGGCTGACCTGATGAAGTATGTCTTGCCGCAGGATCTGAAGTCGTTCGGCCTCATTCCGGAGATCATCGGGCGTCTTCCGGTGCTGACCTATCTCAATCCGCTCGACCGGGAAGCGTTGCGAAAGATACTCGTCGAGCCGAAGAACTCCATCGTGAAGCAGTATGTCAAGCTGTTCGGCATGGACGGCATCACGCTCAGCTTTACGGATCCGGCACTCGATTACATCGTGGACAAGGCTGTCGAGTACAAGCTCGGTGCGCGCGGTCTGCGTTCTATCGTCGAGGCGGTGATGATGGATGCGATGTTCGATGTGCCGTCCCGGCGTATCAAGTCGTTTGAAGTGACGGAGGAATACGTCCGTCAGCAATTGGATAAGGCGCACATTCAGAAAGCGAATGCTGCCTCGTAACCTTATACACATACAGCCTGCGGATGTGAAGACGGATTCATGTCGGCAGGCTGTGTCGTTTTTCTACCGAACCTAAAAGGATAAGGAACAACCAGCTATTAACATGACACAGGAAGTCAATCTTACCGGAAAACTTAAACATTACTTTGGCTTTGACAAGTTCAAAGGCGATCAGGAGGCCATCATCCGCAATCTTCTTTCCGGACACGACACGTTCGTGCTGATGCCGACAGGCGGCGGAAAGAGCCTGTGCTATCAGCTTCCTTCATTGATCATGGAGGGGACGGCGATTGTCGTCTCTCCGCTCATCGCCCTGATGAAGAACCAGGTGGATGTCATCAACGGCATCAGCGAGGAGGACGGGGTGGCGCATTACCTCAATTCTTCCTTGAAGAAAGCCGAAATCGACCAGGTGCGTGCGGACATTGTCTCGGGACATACGAAACTGCTCTATGTCGCGCCGGAGTCGCTGAACAAAGAGGAGAACATAGCTTTCCTGAAATCAGTAAAGATCAGCTTCTATGCCATTGACGAGGCACACTGTATCTCGGAATGGGGACATGACTTCCGTCCGGAGTATCGGAAGATCCGTCATGCGATTGAAGCGATCGGCGTGGCTCCGGTCATTGCGCTTACGGCGACGGCTACCGACAAGGTGCGTACGGACATCGTGCGCAGTCTGGGCATCGAGGATTGCGTGGAGTTCAAGAGCTCCTTCAACCGTCCGAACCTGTATTACGAGGTACGGGCGAAGAAGAGCGACGACGATACAGACAGGCAGATCATCAAGTTCATCAAGCAGCACGCCGGCAAGAGCGGCATCATCTACTGCCTGTCGCGCAAGAAGGTGGAAGAACTGGCCGCCGTCCTGCAGGCCAATGACATCAAGGCCGCACCTTATCATGCAGGTCTCGACTCGGAGACGCGGTCGAAGACGCAGGACGACTTCCTGATGGAGGATCTGGACGTGATCGTGGCGACGATCGCCTTCGGAATGGGAATCGACAAACCCGACGTGCGCTTTGTGATCCATTATGATATCCCGAAGAGCCTTGAAGGTTATTACCAGGAGACGGGACGTGCCGGACGCGACGGTGAGGAAGGTATCTGTATCGTGTTCTATTCCAAGAAAGACCTGAACAAGCTGGAGAAGTTCATGGAGGGGAAACCGGTCGCCGAGCAGGACATCGGACGGCAGCTGCTGCAGGAGACGGAAGCCTATGCCGAGTCGTCTGTCTGCCGGAGGAAGATGCTGCTGCATTATTTCGGTGAGGAATACCCGAAGGACAACTGCGAAATGTGTGACAACTGCCTGCATCCCAAGAAGAAGATCGAGGGGAAGAAGCAGCTTCTGATAGCCCTTCAGGCGGTGAAGGTGCTGAAGGAGAACTTCCGGCAGGAGTATGTCATCGACTTTATAAGGGGCAGGGCTACTGACGACCAGAAAGACCATAAGCATGACGAACTGGAGGAGTTCGGAGCCGGAGAAGACGAAGATCCGAAGATATGGAATCCTGTCATCCGTCAGGCGCTGCTGGCCGGCTATCTGGAGAAAGACGTCGAGAATTACGGACTTCTCAGACTGACTGCCGCCGGCAGGCGTTTCATGAAGTCGCCGGAGTCGTTCATGATCGTGATGGATGCCGAGTTTAAAGATGATGGCGATGATGAAGA
The DNA here is from genome assembly GCF_018127985.1 of Prevotella multiformis. NCBI lineage: Bacteria > Pseudomonadati > Bacteroidota > Bacteroidia > Bacteroidales > Prevotellaceae > Prevotella > Prevotella multiformis. The sequence continues at coordinate 25,687 of NZ_CP072357.1, forward strand.
GCCGGTGGCAGGTACGGCTGTTCTCGACCCGGAACTCTTCTCCATGCTGAAGAATCTCCGCCGCAAGATCGCCCGTAAACTGGAGATTCCGCCATACGTGATTTTCCAGGACGTATCGCTGGAACAGATGGCGATGATGTATCCTGTCAACGAACAGGAACTGCAGAATATACAGGGAGTGGGAGCCGGCAAGGCGAAACGCTACGGAAAGGAGTTCTGTGAACTGATAAAACAGCATTGCGAAGAAAACCATATCGAACGGCCGGAGGAACTGCGTGTCAGGACGGTGGCGAAAAAATCGATGCAGAAGGTCAAGATCATCCAGAGCATCGACCGCCAGCTGCCGCTCGACGACATTGCTTCGGCGGAGGGACTCGACTTCGACGATCTGCTGACGAAAATCGAGGAAATCGTTTATAGCGGGACGAAACTCAATATTGACTACTTCCTTGAGGAAATGTATGACGAGGAGCAGATAGACGACATCTACGACTACTTCATGGACAGTGAGACCGACAGCATTGAGACGGCAATGGAAGAACTGGACGGAGACTACAGTGAAGTTGAAATCCGTCTTGTCCGTATCAAGTTCCTTTCCGAAATGGCCAACTGATGCTGTTGCAGTTCAGACAGTAGGCAGAGGAAAGTGTGCCCCTACAGTTTAGCTGCCGTATGATCTTTTGGTGCAGCCTCCTCCGCCAGGGAATATCCGCTGCCGGGACGGCCGTACGCTCAATCCTGTTCCGTTTCCATGCCTTGATGCCGTTGTGCGGATCTTGTTTTCAGCATTGAGCATTTTGCCGGTATGCTATCTGCACAGATCAAGAAACCCGTAGACATATATTATTAACATCAGACTTTATACTCCATGAGAAGATTCCCGGAAAACCTGAAGCCCCTGCTTTTAGTCTTGTTCATTCTGTTCTGTGGCTGTTCGTCAGCGTTTGAGCAGGATGAAGACATCTCCCTCCGCAACCTGCGTGAGGGAGACCTGATGTTTGTTGTGAAGGAACAAAGCAATGCCATTACAGATGCAACGCAGGGCATTGACGGACTGAAGATTGACCATGTGGCGATTTTCCATCATACGGACAGCCTTGATTATGCACTGGAAGCAATCGGGAAAGGGGTTGTGCTTACCGCCCTGACCGACTTCCTCAACCGTGCGAAGGGGAAAGAAGGCAGGCCGCTTATTGCTGTAGGAAGGGTAATTGCCGACTGTGATATAGCTGCTTCTATGAAACGGGCATTGTGCTATCTCGGCAGGCCTTACGACCACTTCTATATGCCCGATGACAAGGAAATCTATTGCAGTGAACTGGTCCAGAAGTCGTTCGTCGACCATCATGGACTCCCGGTATTCCACACTATCCCTATGTCCTTTCATGGTAAAGACGGTAGGATTTTAGACTCCTGGATCCGCTTCTATGCCTTCTACCATCGTGAAGTGCCCGAAGGAGAACCCGGTACTAATCCCGGACAGCTGTCACGTGACAAGGCCGTAAAAGTTGCTTACGCATTCTGAACTCTGACTTTCGAATAACCTGATCATTGTGAATGGCCTTTGTCATACCACAACTCCTTTCAGAGATAATCACAATATAATTTTAAATTCATTTGCTGTCATTCTAACATTTCGAGATAATATCCTGTAAGCTAATCACTTTTACACCTGCTTGGGATGACGGGAATGACAGCAAATAGAATTTAGTGCTGTTCGGTGAGCATTTTCAATATAAGTTGTTCATTGGTGCTTTACTGTATATAAAAGCGGCCGGAATGCAGGTCTTCCCGTTCCCTGCAGATGTGTTGATGGCCGTCACTTATGGAGTTGTCGGTAAACACCAGTCATGTTGTTGGCCCGCTCCCTGCCGTATATTGCCGGAATGGGAGCAACTTATAGTCGGTGAAGCATTGTGTCGGAAAGACTTATTTAATAAGGGACTTACTTATTCTGCACTTATAATTGTACCGGCACCCGTAAAGGGTTCTGACTTGTTATCATCTTTCATCTTCGCTTTTTAAATTTCTTGTCAAAAGCACTGCTTGTCCGCCGCCTCCTGCTCCGCTTTGATCCGTTTATGCTCTTCCAGCATCATTGCAGCCCGCTCACGTGCGATGCGGGCCGGTTCGCTTGCTGCCTCTTCTTCGGGTCGGATGCGCATGGTGTGGGCTGAAAGGATAAGGTCCTTCACCGCCTCTCCTCCTGCGATTAGTCCTGCTGCGGCCGGTACCCATGCGTTTGAGGCGGGCACGGAATGCCGGATGGTGTCGGAGCAGTCTTCATCGGACGGGCCGGAACCGTCGAGTGGCAGGATGCTTTCGAGCGGTTCTTCGGGGCTGTAGACTACTTTGAGATGTTTGATATTCGTCTTGCGGAGTTTCTTGCGGATGACTTTTGCCAGCGGGTCGTTGATGGTCTTGAAGATGTCGGTCACACGGAACAGGGTGGCATCCAGCTTGTAGGCGGCACCCATGCAGGCAAGCAGAGGGGTATTCTGCTTGTGGCAACGGAAGATGAGGTCGAGTTTTGCCTTGACCGTATCAATACAGTCAATCACGTAGTCATAAAGAGTGAAATCGAACTGGTCGGCATTGTCCGGCAGGTAGAATGTCCGGTGCTTGCGTACAATACAGTCGGGATTGATGGCATGGATGCGTTCTTCAGCCACATCGACCTTATATTGTCCTACCGTCTTGGTGGTGGCAAGGAGCTGCCGGTTGATATTGGACGGACACACACGGTCGTTGTCGATGATGTCAATGGCCCCCACACCGCTGCGTGCGAGCACTTCGACGGCATAGCCTCCTACGCCCCCGACTCCGAAGACCGCCACGCGGCTGCCGTTGAGGGTGTCGGTAGCGGGTCTGCCAAGGAGGAGTTGGGTTCTTGAGAATTGGTTGTGCATAGGCGGTGATGGGCGGTGATAGGCGATGATGAGATTTATCCTGATGGCCTCCTCTGTCGAGATGGTTCTTGATAGAGGAAACGGGGCAGGGGAGCGGGACTCTCAGACTAATTTTATCATCAGTGGTTCGACGGTGATGAGATGGCGCTTGTAGAGGTCGCCGACGGCTCGTTTGTACACTTTCTTCGATACCTGGAAGCGGCGTTTGATGTCTTCTGCCTCGCTCTTGTCACCGAGGTCGCATACACCGCTGTTGTCCTTCAGATACTGGAGCAGGACTTCTGCAAAGTCTTCAGCATGCCGGTGTCCGGCCGGCTGTAGCGTACAGTCTATCTTTCCGTCACGGCGGACAGTGGAGATGTAACCTTTGAGCCGGTCGCCGGTATGAATGTACTGGAAAATCTGGTCTTCATAGACAAGTCCTGCATACCGGTTGTCAACGATGACCTTGAAGCCGAGGTCGGTCTTCTGCCATACCAGCAGGTCAACTTCCTGTCCGTGCTTGTAACCTTCCGGACATTCGTCGAGATAATGTTCCACCTTTGCCGAGGCTACAAGCCGGTAGGTCTCTTCGTCGAGATGGATGTAGACGATATAGCTGCTGCCTTTCTCCATTCGTTTCTTCTGTTCACGGAACGGACTGAAGAGATCTTTCGTGACACCCCATGACAGGAATGCCCCATACTCATTGACCCACGAACATTCCAGATAAGCGAAGTCGCCTACCTGTGCCAGTGGTTTCTCGGTCGTGGCGATGGGGCGTTCGTCCTGGTCGAGATAGACGAAGACTTCTATCTCGTCGCCGATCTGCGTGCCCTCCGGGACGTATTTCTGCGGCATGAGGATTTCACCTGCCGGTCCGCCGTCGAGATAGAGACCGAACGGATCGCCGTTGCCTTCACGCAGGGCGACTTTCTGTACTGTGAGCGTATTGTATGCTCCGAGTTTTATTTTAGACATTTTTGAAGATGATTATTGGGTGATGATAAGCGATGATAAGCGATGATAAGCGATGATAAGCGATGATAAGTGGGGATAAGCGATGATAACGGTGATAGGTGATATAGAAAGAAGGATGGTAGACCTTATTCTGATGTTTTTGTTTCAGGAGTATTCTCTCTTTCCGGGGAGGCTTCTATCAGACCGTCCTTCAGGTGGATGGTCCTGTCTGTTATCTTGGCAAGTCCCTCGTCATGCGTCACGATCACGAATGTCTGTCCGAATCTGTCGCGGAGATCGAAGAAAAGCTGATGCAGTTCCTGCTTGTTTTTTGTGTCCAGACTGCCCGAGGGCTCATCGGCAAGGATGACGGCAGGATTGTTTACCAATGCTCGGGCAACGGCTACACGCTGCTTCTCACCGCCGGAGAGCTCGTTGGGCTTGTGTCCGGCACGGTCGGCCAGTCCCATGAACTCAAGCAGTTCACCGGCACGTTTCCGTGCATCCTTCGTCTTCCTGCCTGCGATATAGGCAGGAATCATGATGTTCTCCAGTGCGGTAAACTCCGGGAGGAGCTGATGGAACTGGAAGACGAAGCCCAAGTGCTGGTTGCGGAAGTCGCTCAGCCTGCCGGCCGACAGGCTGCCGACATCCACACCGTCCACGATGACGGACCCGCTGTCGGGTCTGTCCAGTGTGCCGAGTATCTGCAGCAGGGTGGTCTTTCCGGCTCCGGACGGCCCGACAATGCTGACGACTTCGCCTTTGTCAATGTGCAGGTCGATGCCTTTCAGCACCTGAAGTGACCCGAAACTCTTTGTTATGTTCTTAATGTCAATCATATTTTTTTCTTTTCTCTGTCCGATCGAATCTGTTGGGAAGGCAGGCCGGTAAGGTCTGCCGGGACGGGTAGACCCGTCTGTTTTGTGAAACGGATCAGGCAGAGGCAATGCCTATACCTTATTCTGAATCCACTCCCTTACAGCCTCGTAGGCACTGCGCTCCTCTGTGTGCTGCGGCTGGGCGAAGGTCATGTCGTCCATCCGGTTGCCGTACTGGTCAGGGAAGATAATCATCAGTGTCTTGCCCTTGAAGTACTTGTTCACCTCTTCGGGTAGCCGTTCCATCGCACTCTTGTAGGAAATGGTTCCCTTGCGGGCCGTCACGATGACGAAGAGGTGGTCTTCCCGTATTCTCGTCGCCAGTCCTGGCAGTTCGTTCCAGTGTTCCAGTTCCTCATACTCGGCCCTGACGCTCGGGAAACGGTTGTGGATGAATTCCTTGACAAGCTGCAGCGTATCCTGCCGGCCGTGGAAAACGATACGGCACTCCAGGTTGCCGGCCATTCTCGCCATCCGCTCCACCCAGCGGTAGAAGCCCGGCTCGAACTCCGCACGTGAGGGGACAGCCACCTGTATGCGGCGGATGGTATTCAGCGGCTGCATGATGCGGGTGATGATGATCTGTCGGCTCAGTCCGTTGTACAGGCTCCGTGTAAACTCCCCCCAGAAGCCCCGGCTGACTTCCTTGTGGAAGTGCAGACCCATCAATATCTCTGATGCCTGAAACTCCTTGAAAGCGTGTTTGATGCCATTGGCGATGTTTGCCGCAATACGCACCTGTGTGGTCATGGGTACGTCCGATGCGCTGGCCAGATGCTGAAGATGGTCCAGCAGTCGCTGTCCTTCGGCCTGGTTGTGCCGCATGTTCACATCATCATACACCACATTCAATGCCACCAGCTCCCGTCTGGAGCGGGGATTGCGCATCATCGTCGCCATCGTGACGAGGTTGTCGGCATACTCCCGGTATTTCACCGGGATGAGTATCTTCTCGTCGTCAACGTCCTTCTTCAGTTGCGGTTCCTCCTTCTCCTGCAGGCGGAGACGCTGCGCCGCGCGCTCGGTGATGACGGTCGAGATGACGCAGGTGAAGAGAATCATGATGACGATGCCATTCAATACTTCATCGCCGAACAGATAACTTCCCGGTGCCGTCTCCAGCTGCCGGCCTACCATTACCATGGCGATGGCGCCGGCGGCATGGGCACTGGTCAGTCCGAACATCATGTGCCCCGACAGCCACGGCATACGGAAGAGCCGTGCTGCCAGGTAAGCCGCCACGGCTTTCCCCAGTGTGCCGAAGAAGACCAGACAGAATACCACCCAGAGGATTCTGCTCCCGGCAAAGAGCAGCCGTACATTGATCAGCATACCCACACCGATCAGGAAGTAAGGAATGAACAGTGCGTTGCCCGTGAACTCGATGCGGTTCATCAGCGGTGATACCTTGGGTACAAACCGGTTCAGTATCAGTCCGGACATGAACGCACCGAAGATGCCTTCCAGTCCGACGGCATCCGACAGTGCTGCCGAAAGGAAGACGACGGCAAGGACAAAGATGAACTGCATCACCGAGTCTGAATAGCGACGGAGAGACCAGCGTGTCAGTCGGGGGATGATGAGAATGAGTCCGGCACAGTAGACAGCGAACTTCACGACGAACAGCAGCCAGAAGCCGATACCGCTGCCGCCATGGAACGAATTGACGATGGAGGCCATGACGATCAGTGCCAGGAAGAGCGCCGTCATGGAGGAGCCGACACTCAGCGTCGAACTTGTGTGGCGTGTCAGTCCGTACCGTCCTACGATGGGGTAGGCGATCAGCGTGTTCGAGGCCATGATGGCTGCAAGCAGGAGGGATGCCAGAGGCGTGTAGTGCAGCAACCCGGTCGCCATGGCGTAGGTTATCGCAAAGGGAGCAAGGAAAGTAAGCATGCCGAAAACAGCCACGCGGCTGCGGTTCCTCTTCAGTCCCTCCATGTCCATCTCCAGTCCGGCAAGGAACATGATGTAATAGAGGCCGACACGTCCGAAAAGCTCAAACGAGGCATCGCGCTCCAGTATGTCCAGTCCGTATTGCCCCACGACGACACCCGCCAGCACCATGCCGATGATATGCGGAATGCGCAGTCGTCCCATGATGATGGGCGAAAGCAGTATCATCAGCAGGACGACGAAGAAAATCAGCGTCGGGTCGGTGATAGGAAAATATTGGGATAAATTCAGCATGAAAGTCTATACGCTTGTTGTCTGCAAATTTACACAAAAACTGCGATTTATAAGCCAGCGGGAGAAAGAAAATGTTTTTTTCTTCAGAGGGGGATAGCGGAAAAGTCTGATATGTCTCTACATGATGAATAGGCTTTGATGGCGTATTTATGAGCAGAGAGAAAGTGTTGAAAGTGGAATGACCGGTTTTTGACGAGTTCGTTCTTAGGTGGAAGCAACAGAATCGCATAGGGATGACAGCCGTTTAAAATCACTGTCAGACGTGGGATTCTTTCTTCTGCTTTGAAGACTTTAATCTTCTGTCGTACGAAAGATAATTGCGTAATCGTACGGTGCATATTGTCTTGCAAAAGGTTATAATCAAATTGAAAGTGCTGCAAAAATCGAAAAAAGAAAGGCTGACAGTAGCCGGCATTGCGGGAAAAATAGTACTTTTGCAATGACAAAGGATTCGTAAAACCAATAAAGACATAAAAGAGATGAAAGTAGCAATTGTTGGTGCCAGCGGTGCCGTAGGACAGGAACTCCTGCGCCTTCTGGACGAGAGAAACTTTCCGCTGGACAGCCTGGTGCTGTTTGGTTCGACACGTTCAGCCGGACGTAAGTACACCTTCAAGGGGAAGGATTACGAAGTGAAGCTGCTCCAGCACAATGATGACTTCAAGGGTGTTGACATTGCTTTCACCAGTGCCGGTGCGGGTACATCTGCCGAGTTTGCGGAGACCATCACCCGGTACGGTGCCGTGATGATCGACAACTCCAGCCAGTTCCGTCAGGATGCCGATGTACCGCTGGTCGTTCCGGAAATCAATGCCGAGGATGCGCTCGTTCGCCCGCGTGGCATCATTGCCAATCCCAACTGCACCACCATCATGATGGTCGTCGTGCTGAATCCGATCGACAGGCTCAGCCCTATCAGGAAAGTACACGTCAGCAGTTACCAGAGTGCATCCGGTGCCGGTGCAGCGGCCATGCAGGAACTGCAGCAGCAGTATAAGGAACTGGTGGAGACGGGCGAGGTGAGGACCATCGAGAAGTTTCCGCACCAGCTCGCTTACAATGTCATCCCGCAGATTGACAAGATGACCGGGAACGACTACACGAAGGAAGAGATGAAGATGTTCAACGAAACACGGAAAATCATGCACTCCGACATCCGTACCTCTGCCACCTGCGTCCGTGTGTCGTCGCTCCGCAGCCACTCCGAGGCGGTCTGGCTCGAGACCGAGCGTCCGCTCTCCGTCGGGGAAGTCCGTGAGGCTTTGAAGACGGCTCCGGGCGTGACGCTTGTCGACGATCCGCAGCACTATATCTATCCGATGCCTCTGGAGAGTGCCGGCAAGGATGATGTCTTTGTCGGGCGCATCCGCAAGGACCTTGCTGACGAAAACGGCATCACCCTCTGGCTCACCGGCGACCAGATCCGCAAGGGTGCTGCACTGAATGCCGTGCAGATTGCAGAGTATCTGGTCAAGTCGGGGCTTTAACGGTCTGTATTGATTTCTCTTTTCAGGCAGCTGGAACTTGCCTTTCCTTGAAAGCGTAGCACGATGCTCTTTCAAGAAGAGGCAAGTTCTATTTGTTTAAAACGGTGGAGATTTCCTCTAAATGGTCATTCCCCGACGTCATTCCTGTTCTAAACGTACTTCACGTTTGTTCCGTCCGGCAAACCTTTTCTGTATAAGTCGGTCATTCCGAATGCAAGTGATTTCATGAATAGGGTATAACCATATCAATAGGAAAAACTTCTGGTTCTTCCGTTAAATGGATAGGATAGAATAAAGGGCTTGTGTACTTGCATAGTATGACTCTCCCAAAACGGATGGTCTTGCAAAGGAGTGTAAACTACAGGATAAAATGCAGAAAAGACAAATTGATACGATGCCTGTCCGTCAGCATTTCTTTCCGTCTTTTACAAACAACTTATTCTCAGATTATCTGTGTTTGTAAAGATTTTTATGCAGTTCAAAGCTGACACATGCTCTTCTGGCTTCTAAAAGATGCCTGATTGACCTGCAACAGGTGCTCTCTTAGCGTGTTACCAACGCCCTTTTGAAGTCCAATCAGGCACCTTTCACAAACGACTTGACAACCGATTGATTGACTGCTGGTTACAAACTCGATTTTTGCACGTGTTCTTTACATTTACAGGTGAACTGTTTGAAATTATGTAATGGTTTTTCAAAATCTTATCTGTCTTTTCAACGTATTAAAATGAAAAGGTCTTTGACTCGGAGGCTGATGACAGGATCGGCAGTTGACGGTCTTGGCCATGTTTTTGTTTCATCAATCACTTCGGTTCTTCCGTTAAAGCTATATGAAAAGCATCTACGCATTTAACGGAAGAACCAGACTTCTGTTACCCATTCAAATCAACTTTGATCCATAAATACTTGTGTTTTCAATATAAAATGTTTACCTTTGCGGACGAGAGTTGTTATATAAGAAAGAGGCTAAACATAATTTAAAGTGCTGTGGGTTTTAAACGAATGGCAGGCACTCACAAAAATCAGCTGGAATTATTAAAATAATTGATAAATATGGTAAAAACTAAACTTTTTTTATTGGCATTGCTGTTTGTGGTAATACCGAAAGGGCTCTATGCCTATACCAATGGCCAGATTGTTAAGATCAATCACATGAACTATAAAGTGACTTCGGTTGATTTACACTATCTTGCTTTTTTGAATGCTGACAATGTTGTTGGCGAGTTGGTGATTCCTGAAACAGTTCCAGATGGTCATGGTACAACTTTCACTGTTACAGGCGTAACTTATATGGGGGGGTATGATTGTAAGATGATTACTTCGGTTAAGTTACCTGAAAGTATTACTTACTTGGATGCAGGTGTCTTTTCAGGCGCTAGTTTGGAATCTATCAATATTCCAAAGAAAGTAGAAAGAATCGAAGAAAATGCAAATACACAGTTGAAAAAGGTGCCTAAGTACACCGTGTCTTCCGATAATCCCCATTTCAGTTCAGATAGTGATGGCGCCCTTTATTCAAGGGATGGGAAGACGCTGCGTTTTGTACCTTCATCTGTTCCTCTTACCGGTGGTACCTATACTGTTAAGCCCAATGTGGAAATTATTAAAAATTCGTGTTTCAGTCTGATTGATGGTTTAAAAAAAATAGTTCTTCCCCCCAACCTGAAAGAAATATCTGTTGGCTATCCTTCTATCGCCCCACTCAACTCGCTTGAGGAGTTTGCCATAGCTGGTGGAGGAACTACTCCTTTTAGAACAGAAGCTGGGGTACTCTGTAAAGGTGAAGAGCTTATGCTCTATCCTCGTGCTAAGAACACAGAGGATTACACAGTACCTAGCAGTATAACCACTCTTGCAGGTTTCGCTATTGCTTATCCTGAGAAGATGAAAACAATCGACCTGAATCGGGTTACCAGTTTGGCAAAATCTTCTCTTTTTTCAGCCTATAAGCTTACCACGATTACCCTTCCTAAGGAGCTAAAGAAATATGATTCCACTACAAAGAAGGGTATGGAACCTGGTTGTTTTGGTGCTTGTACAAAAGTTGATAAGTATATAGTTCCTGAGGAGAACACAGACTTTGTTGCTGTGAACGGCGTGATTTATTCTAAGCCTGAAAAGGATATCCTCTATTTCTATCCGGCTGGTAAACCTGGTGATACCTACGACATCCTTCCAACAACAAAGATGATTGAGGCTCTGGCTTTCTGGTCTGTACAGAGTCTTACGGCAATGACCTTTCCTGTAGGGTTGGAATCAATCAATGATGAGGCTTTTCGTCAGCTGCCAAAACTTGAAAATGTGACATTCACGGAACCTTCAGATGTTAAGCATCTTGGTACAGCTGTTTTTAGAGCGTGTCCGAAATTGAAAGAGGCGACATTGCCTTCAAAGGTGACATCGCTTGATAAGCCTTTTGACGGTTGTGCCAATTTAGAGACGATTAATGTTCCGAATGGCTCCCAACTAAAAACGCTCCGTTCCAATTCTTTTTCTACTAACAAAAATTTGAAGCATTTTAACTTCAAAGGAAATTGTCAGCTTGAAAAAATTGAATCGAATGCTTTTGCCTACTTGCCAAAACTCGAGTCTTTCAAATTCCCCAAGACAGTAAAGACTATTGAAATCAATGCTTTCAGAGGCTGTTCGGGTATGAAAACAGCAGAATTCCCTTCTGATGCCGAGATTGAAGTTATTGGTCAGGGGGCTTTCGCAGACTGTGGTTTGACGCAGTTTACCGTTCCTAATAGGGTGCAGAAGATTGAACGCGAAGCATTTAACAAATGTGCAGCATTAGATGTCGTGAATATTTCAGCAGCTACGACGGATATTAGCCCGAGGCTTTCAAGTCCTGCTTTAAACTCACAGATATTAATGTAAGTAGAGACAACACTGTTTACTCCAGTATTGATGGTTACCTCTTGTCTAAGGATAAGAAGACATTGAAGATATTCCCTGCAGGTAAGGCCAATGACCATTTCACATTACTGCCTCCTTCACTCACAACCATAGGTGAATACGCATTCTATGATTGTACGGTCTTGAAGAATGTGGTGATTCCCAACTTGGTTACTAAGATAGAAAAACGTGCGTTCGGTGGTTGCTCTAACCTGAATACTATCACGTTCCTCTGTGATAATAAAATCGATCCAGTTAATATCAACCAAAAAACGAATGAAAGATCTTTCGATGATGGTGTACAGGCTCCTAATTTGATGAAAAATATTGATATCCATGTACGTAAGGAGAAACTTGGCGATTACACTGGTGATGCTTTCTACAAAAAGTTCAAGACCATCAGCCCTTCTTTTATGGATGGTACAGAAGAGTATATAGCTGTGTCTGATATGTCTGTGGATATGCTCAAAACAACGAGCACAGATGAGACTTTCGTTTTCCCGGCAAAAGTAACCCACAACAGCAAGAACTATGTTGTGAGCTTGGTTGGCGACTATTCCTTCGATGGCGTTAGCAGCAGGATGAAGGAGGTTGTTGTAACGAAAGATGTTAAGTATGTTGGAGCTAAGGCCTTCATGACCGATAAGGATCACGATAAGAGTACTATTCAAAGTGTTTTCTTTATTGAAAGCAATCCCACGAAGCGGATGTTGAGCACTACTCGTTTTGAACTCGATGATACACGTAAGAGCTACAACGAGTTTGCAGAGACAACTACCATCTACGTGAAGAAAACGGCTCTCACGAAATACAAGAAAGTCTGGACTAAGACAATCTATAATACAGCTACCAAGACTGAAGAACCAAGTCCTTTTAATTTCACGTCACATCTTAAATATCAGATTCCCGGTGTAACAATAAAAAACAAATATGGGACATTTGCACGTGAGTTTGATGTGGACTTCAGTGTTTATAACGCAGAAAAAGGAAATAGCAATGTAGCAGCTTTTGTTGCCAAGATAGGCGATGTGAAATCGGGAAATGGAGACTATGGGAATTCTGACTATTTTGTAAGAATGTCCAGTGTAGACGTAAATGGTGGTTCCAATAACAGCTATGGTTATGTGCCGGCTAACACCGGCGTGTTATTGAAAGTGCTGGACAAAGAAGCTACATCAAATGATTTCTACTATGCCATTGGTGAAAAGGATGATCAAGTCTATAACATTAGCAATAATATCATGACAGGTGTTGTAGTAAATTCAAAGAGTGTGTCGGCATCGGTTACAGATCCGGTCTATCTGATTCAAGGCGGTATCTTTAGAAAGGCTGTGAGCACCATTAATCCCTTCCCCATCCATAAGGCGTATGCCAAGATTCAGGGCATACCTGCAGGTGCCAAGTTGACACTTGTATTTGCAGACGACGATGAAACAACCGGAATAACGACGGTAGACGCTGCCAAGACCGATGATGATAGCTATTACAACCTCAACGGTCAGCGTGTGATAAAGCCGCAGCATGGTATCTTTATCCATCGCGGAAATAAAGTAATTATTAAATAATGCATAAGGAAATTATGGAAGAAAAAAAATATATTACACCGACCACAGAGGTTGTTCACATGACGACTGAAAACATCATGATCACCGCCAGTCCGGGTGTGGGAGGCAATTACAATCCCAGTGAAGAGATAGGCGCAAAGAAGAATGACTTTTTCGAGGAAGATGTTGTAGTTGAGTGGCCTAGCTATAATTTTTGGGATGAATAACTCATAACTATATATTATTTTGTAATTCTTTTTTTAAGATGCGGACCGGATAGTTGAAACTATACGTTCCGCATTTTTTCGTACGTTCGGCATGGGTATAGTCTAAACGGGGAAAGTACCGGATAAACCCAAATAGCGAGAATCATATAGCTAAAGGAAAGGGTGTCCACCGTGAGATGAAATCTGAAGAAAGCTGATGGCAACCTCCTGCTCCAACGCATAGGAACTTCATATAAGACATGTAGTGTGGGTAAGGTTGCTAAACAAACTAAAGCCCGATGGCTATTCGTAACGGTTGATATAAATGAAGTAGTTATGAGGAAAAGGCAATGCCTTTGTCCGAGTAAGTTTCATGTACGTGAAAATCAGTTGTTCTTACTGAAGTTATGGGGTAGAACTTGCCATGAAAAGTCATCAGAGGTCATAGTGACCAAGGCGTAAGTTGCTTATAAGGAAGGTGCGAATTGTGCTGTGCAATTGTAAAACAAACCGATGTGAATAATTGTCCACGTTGGTCTGCCGTTGACAGAGGTGTTTGTCAACGCTTTGTGTCTTTTGCTTTTTATGCCGGTTTAAAGGAAGGCGTGCATTGCTATCCATGACATTCGGGTCTTACCGGACAATAATCATTCCGATTGTCACTACTTGCAGACAGGTAGGTCGGCCCGCTTGCAGAAACAAGCCTCGCAGGGTCGATTTGTCCTTATCTTTCAGTTTCTCCGGCTTTCTTTTCTTCTATTGGCTTTTTATTCGTAAATTTGTCCGTATAAACAATCAAATACCAAGCTATGAAATATATACTACTGCCGGAACCTGACGTTATCCGCCGGCTCCCCTTCTATTTTGCGGTAGAGGAGTATGTGGCACGCCATTATACAGACGATGACTACTTTATGGGCTGGCGTGTGAATCCTACGGTCATGCTGGGACGCAACCAGCTGATAGACAATGAGGTGAATGCGGATTACTGCAGGCAGAATGCGATTGACATCTTCAGACGGAAGAGCGGCGGGGGATGTATTTATGCCGACAGGGGCTGCATACAGTTCTCTTATATCTCCCGCACCTCCAATGCCGGCGAGGCCTTCGCACGGTACATGCGGCGTATGGCCGGGATGCTGCAAGGACTGAAGATCGATGCACGGCTGTCGGGACGCAATGACATCCTGATTGATGATACGAAGGTGTCGGGGTGTGCTTTTTACCAGCTTCCCGGCCGGAGCGTGCTGCACAATTCCCTGCTCTTCGACACCCGGCTCGACCATCTCTCCAATGCACTCACACCGGCAAAGGAAAAACTGCAGAGCAAGGGAGTGGAGTCTGTAAAACAGCGGGTCATAAACCTTGCGGCCTATACGCATCTCGGCATTTCTGCTTTCATGGACTATGTACGTCGTGAGATGTGCGGTGCAGAGGTGCTGCAGCTGACTGACGAGGATATGAAGGGTATGGCGGAGTTGGAGAAGGAACTGGCATCGGACAGCTTTGTCTATGGAAAGAATCCGAAGTACACCGTCGTGCGGAAGCACCGCTTCGAGGGTGTCGGTACGCTGGAAGCGCATCTGGAGCTGAAGAACAACATCATAGGAAATATCAATATGGTGGGCGACTACTTCCTTCTCGGCGACATCGACCATGACTTCCTGGCACTGCTCAAGGGATGCGCATTCACCCGGGAGGCGGTAGGCGAGACGTTGCAGGACGTGGATCTGTCTGCCATTGTGCGGGGCTTGCAGCTGCGCCAGTTCCTCCGTCTGCTCTTCGGACGTGAGCCGCACGTGAGGAAGCCTGAATGGTTGAAGATCGACCTTACCTCGAAGAAATCGACCGGTGAGACGGCTGGAATCTTGGCTAAACACCACATGAACACAATTTGTACCAGTGGTCTCTGTCCTAACCGGTCGGAATGCTGGATGGCACGCACGGCGACACTGATGATCGGCGGTGAAATCTGCACGCGTAAATGCCGGTTCTGCAATACGCTGAGCGGTCGTCCGCACCATCTCGATCCCAATGAACCGCGCCATGTGGCGGAATCGATAAAGGCACTCCGGCTGCGGTATGCCGTCATCACCTCAGTCGACCGCGACGACCTGCCCGACTATGGAGCCGCCCATTGGATAAAGACGATAGAAGAGGTCAGGCGGCTGAATCCCGGCACGAAGATAGAGCTTCTCATCCCCGACTTCATGGGACAGGCCGACCTCATCCGGCAGGTGATGGAGACCCGTCCGCATGTGGCAGGGCATAACATGGAGACCGTGCGCCGCCTTACACCTTCTGTCCGCTCTGTTGCCCGGTACGACCGCAGCCTGGATGTCCTTCGTGAAATCGTGCGTTGCGGTGTCACCGCCAAGACCGGCTTCATGCTCGGTCTCGGGGAAACTTGCGAGGAGATATTAGAGACGATGGACGATATTCTTTCGACCGGATGCCGGAGGCTGACACTCGGCCAGTATCTCCAGCCGACCGCCCGTCACCTGCCGGTCAGGGCCTATATTACGCCTGAACAGTTTGCTGAATACAAACGGATTGCCTTGGCAAAGGGATTCCGGCATGTGGTAAGCGGCCCGCTGGTGCGCTCTTCCTATCATGCTGCCGAGGGATAGACGGCTCTTTCTCCGAGAACCTCCCCCGGCCTTCCCGGAAGCGGGAGAATGGAATTTGCGGGCCGAGACAAGCGATGGAAGAGAGAAGACTGGCCATGTAACGGGGGAGAGCGGGAAATGAAAACCGATGAGATCACGCATAAAAAAAGTGCTTCCTTTTACGGGAAGCACTTTTTTTATGCGTGATAAATAGAGGATTACTCTGTAACCTGAACAGTAGCGCGACGGTTGAAGGAGATAGGAGACAGAGTCTCTACACCACCCTTGCCGACTGCGGTAATCTTGCCGTTCTCAACGCCCATCTTGACGAGCTCGTTGGCAACCGTGTTGGCACGACGCTCAGAAAGCTTCTGGTTGTAAGCAGGAGTACCTGTTGCGCTGTCAGCATAACCTGTAACGAGGAGGCTGTTGTTGTTGTCCTTTGCATACTTTGCAAGAGCCTGAACGTTTACGAGATCCTTCTGAGAAGCGATGGTAGACTTGTTGATGTTGAAGAAGACGGAAACCGGTGTGTTGACCAGCTGCTTGACAGACTCTGATGTTGTCTCTACCGGCTTCTGGTTGGCAAGCTGGTCGCGGAGACGGGCATTCTCTGCCTCTGAGTCGCGGAGCTTTGCGTTGAGTGCATCGAGGGCTGCCTGGTGCTGTGCGTTGATGGCCTCTACATCCGGAACCTTGTTCCAAGTGCCCTTGCCGAGGTTGAAGTTCAGACCTACCTCTGCGTAGAGGTTGTTGTCGTGAGACTCCCAGCCGCGTGCCTTGGTCGTAGCCTCTGCGACACCGTCGAGGTCACCCTCGTAGCGGTTCCATCCTGCCTCGAGGTAGACACGCATTGCCTTGCAGACCTTCCATGAAGACTGGACACCTGCGCTCAGCCCCATTGCATAGCGGTCGGCAGACATAGAACGGCCGACACCGGCACCTGCGAACGGAATGAGGTTCCATACACGGTTCTCATTGTAACCGCAGAGGAGGTTGCTCAGGTTGAACATTACCTGCTCCTGCGCAAGCCAGTACTTGTTGCCGTTGTCGAGGCGGGAAGCCGGGTTGAAGCTGGCACCTACACGCTTTCCCCAGATGCCCTGTACCTTTGTACGGAGACCGAGACCCGGTGTGAACCACTTACCTACGGCAATGGAAGCACCTGGGTTTGAACGGAATCTCTTCAGTGGGCTGATTGCGGCATCACGGCCGTGCTCCTGGTTTGAATACCATGCATTCCAATCTGCACCAACCTGTATGAACCAGTTGCTCCAGAAAGAATTTGTTGCGACACTGTACTTCTCAGTAAGTGTCTCATTCTGAGCAAAGCCAGTCATTGTACAACCGGCTAATGCCAAAAACATAAATAACTTTTTCATAACCTTATTTATTTAACAATCTAAATTTGTTCACCTCTTCTTTAATGGATGTGATTTTATCATTCACACCAGAATCATGTGCAAAGGTAGTAATTTAATTCTAACTATAATATTATTTCTCAAAAAAATCACACTTTTAACAAAGTGCCCCTCTAAGATTTTCCTTTTTGTCCACCTTTTTTCCTTAATAGGCAGGTACCAAAAGGGTTATGAAGGGTTGGCGGGATGCTTGTCCCGGTCTGTTCTAAGAATTTCATACCGGAATACCGGTACCGTGGAAGCTGCCAGTAGCTGGGTTTCCGGTCTGTCTGCTGAATGCGAGGATGTTTGTCTCAGAACCGTATGTTGGATGATCAACAAGTGCCCCTTCTCGAGGGGTTCGTGCAAGGGAGTTCGGCAGAGATCCCGCACCTGTATGGATCCGGATTCTATCGGTCGAACAGGTGCTCGATGTCCTGCTGTTTCATGATGGCGATCACCGGCTCTCCCGAGGGGGTGTAGTTGACGTTGTCGCAGGCGAAGAGTTCGTTGACGATGTTGTCCATCTCGGCATTGCCCAGAACCTGTCCCTGTGGAATGGCGGCATTGCGTGCAAGACTGAGCGCCAGGGCATGGTCGATGTCCGCTTTCACGCTCGTGCCGCTGTCTACCGCCGCCGTCACCATCTCACGGATGAGTGCGACGACGTTCAGCCCCTCAATGCCGGCCGGGACGGCATTGACGGCATAGCTTCCACCGCCGAGGCTGTCGAGCTGGAATCCCATCTCTCTCATCTCGGGCAGGATGCTGTCGAGGGCAAGCTGGTCGGTGGCAGCGAACTGCACCATCTCCGGGAACAGCACTTTCTGCGAGTGTGGCTTGTGCTCGGACAGCTGGCGGAGGTAGGATTCATAGAGGATGCGGATGTGGGCGCGGTGCTGGTCGATGATCATGAGCCCGGACTTCACCGCCGTCATGATGTAGCATCCTTTGTATTGGTAATGGGAAGGGGCTTTGTCTTCTATCATCGACTCCATGACCGGCTGTGTCGCCATGGAGGAGACGACCGTCTCTCCGTCTGTTCCGGTACCGGCCGTCTCCCCCTCCTGCCGGTCAAAGAGCTGTGACTGCTGCGGTCCGGCATCAGAATCCAGCCCTGGATACAGGTTCTCCCATCCTTTCGGGGATGCCGGACGGGCGGGTCTGGCGGTCTGCTTGAAAGGATTGTAAGCAGGATTGAAGTCTATTTTCGGGGCGGTTGTTCCTGTCGTGGGATTGAATACCGGGATGTCTGGTTTTCCTTCTGTGTCGAAGTCGATGGCAGGGATGTCATTGAAGCGTCCTACCGCTTCCTTGACGGCGGCGAGCAGTATCTGCCAGATGGCCTGTTCGTTCTCGAACTTTATCTCGGTCTTGGTCGGATGGATGTTCACGTCGATGTTCTCGGCCGGCACTTCGAAGTAGAGGAAGTACGGCACCTGTTCTCCCTGCGGGATGAGCCGGTCGAAGGCGGTCAGGACGGCCTTGTGGAAATAGGGGTGCTTCATGTACCGTCCGTTGACGAAGAAATACTGGTGAGGAGCCTTCTTGCGGGCAGACTCCGGTTTGCCCACGAAGCCATGTATACGGCAGAGGCTTGTATCGGCGTCTATCGGCAGCAGATCCTGGTTGAGCCGTTTCCCGAACACTTCCACGATGCGCTGGCGGAAGTTGCAGGAGCGGAGGCAGAAGAGCTCCGTGCCGTTGCTGTGCAGGGTGAAGGCTATCTGGGGACAGACCAGCACAATGCGTTCGAAGGCGGTGATGATGTTGTTCAGTTCGGTGGTGTTCGACTTCAGGAACTTGCGGCGGGCGGGAACATTGAAGAAGAGGTTCTCGACCAGGAAGTTGCTTCCTGCCGGACACGAACAAGGCTCCTGCCCCGTAAAACGGCTGCCGGCGAGGGACAGATGTGTCCCGAGTTCTTCGGCCTCCATGCGGGTCTTCAGCTCGATCTGTGCGACGGCGGCGATGGAGGCCAGTGCCTCGCCGCGGAATCCCATCGTATGGAGCGAAAAGAGGTCGTCGGCCTTGCGGATCTTGGAAGTGGCATGACGCTCGAAAGAGAGCCGTGCATCGGTCTCCGACATGCCTTTTCCATCGTCGATCACCTGGATGGACGTACGTCCGGCATCGGCTACCAGCACATTGATGTGCTGCGCCCCGGCATCAATCGCGTTCTCCACCAGCTCCTTGACGACCGAGGCCGGCCGCTGGATGACCTCGCCGGCTGCTATCTGGTTGGCTACGCTGTCTGGTAAAAGTTGTATGATGTCACTCATGAACGGTCCGTTTAAAAGATGAACAATAATAAGGTGAGCAGGGCGATGACGCCTGCGGAGAGTATCAGCGATGTCCACATCGCCGTATAGCGGTTGTGCCGGCGGCGGAGCAGTCCGGGCTTCAGAGAGCCTCGTATCCTGCGTTGTAACGCTTCGCGGGATGCGCCTTCCGGTCCGGATTCTCCGTCGGGCTGATGCTGCGCGCGCTGTTCGAGGTCGTGGAGAAACGCTTTGCGCTCGTCCACATACATGTATTCGTGGTGGAAGCGGCGGGGATGTGATGACGGGAGGAAAAGCATAGGGGGAGTTGAAGAGGGGGAAAGGGTTTAAGGGAGTTAAGCCGGCAGCTTTCGAGACTGGCCGTTAGGTGCGGAGGAGACAGATGGACTTCCGGGACAAGGGCAGGGGGCGGGAAAGTTGTTCCCGACCCATTGGGAACCCTGTTCCCGGCCGTCGGTACTCCGGTTCCCAAGGTCTGGTACTCCTGTTCCCAGCCGGTTGGGAACGGTCCGACTGCTCCCGGCCTGTTCCTGTCCGGTGTCACTCGATATGTTGTCGGGGCGGCAGGGACACCCGTGCATTGCGTACCGTCGCGCTCGTCTTGCGTGCGGCGCGGCGGAAGATGTCGTTCTTGTCTTTCGGACGAACCTCGTCGAAGAGCTCGAAATGGGGGAGCGTCAGCCGGTCGGGCGGAATCTGCGTCATCGGGCTGATGACCCCGTCCGACTTCGACATCCATATCTTCTGCAGCTTCCGAAGGGGAGAGATGTACATCCGGAGCGTATCCGTCTCGGTATAGTTGTGCCCGATGAGCGTGCTGTCCTTGTCGGTATGGTAGAACACCACCTCCACATTTCCCCATGCGTCTATGCGCCGCACGGCTCCGTCGACGAAGTCGGCCCGCATATCCCGGGACGAGATCTGGTTGTAATGTTTCCTGTCGGGCAGCGTCTCTATCGAGAAGGCATTGCCGTAGACGTAGGCCTGGCGGATGGTTGAATCGTTCATGTAAGCCTTGATGGAGTCGCCCACCAGCTGCCGGTTGCCGCTCCACACGATGGGGTAGTCGTAGAGGGTCACGCACGAGTCCTTGGTGTTGGCGATCAGAAAGCCGCATACCGTCTGTACGTCGGTGCGGTAGGCGCGGACGTTGTTCACGCCGTATATCTCACGGTACATCCCCGGGGTATTCATGTGAAAACCCTTCATGCTGATGGTGTCGGCGTGTACAAAGAGCGTGTCGCCCTGTGAGAAGTCCTTGGCGACAGGACCGGGCTTGCCGCCGAAAGCGATGGCCGCGGAATCCGTGTAGTGCAGATAGTCGCCCGAGAAGGCGTGCTTTCTTTTGTAGTCGATGTAGTAGACGTCGCCCTCGCCCGTCCCCTCGCGCGTATTGCTGTTGTAGGTGAGGTCGCGTCCGGTCACGGTGCGCTGTTTCAGCCGGTCCACGATCTTCACGTTTCCGTGCCCTTCGCTGTAGCCGGTCTTGGCGTTGTAGGTTACCTCGTCGCCTGTAATCACCCGCTGTGCTTTACGGTCGTCGATCTTCACATTGCCGCGTGCGTTGCTGTGTCCGGTCTTCTCGTTGTAGAAGACATCCTGGCCGATGATGGTACGGTTGTTCGCCTTGTCAACGATCTTCACATTGCCGTGGCCTTCTGCATCCCCTGTCGTACTGTTGTAGACGATGTTGTCGCCCTCGACATCCTGTCTGGGAGAGGTGATGGTAGAGTGTCCGTTCAGCTCCATGTGGTCGGTCTTGCTGTTGTAAGTCCCGTCGTTTGTGTGTACCACCTCGCCCTTGGCGGTACGGATGACCGACTTCCCGACGACATGGACAAGTCCTGTCTCCGTGTTGCCGTGGGCTTCCGGCGTGTTGATGCGGTACTTGGGCGTGAACATGACGACGTTTCCGAAGAAGTTGGCCTCATGGGTCTCCGTATTGTAATCGCCTTCATCGGCGACGACCGTATTGCCGTTGTAGACGAGCGTGCCGCGTCCGCCGAAGTAGTTGGCTACCTTGGAGGCCAGGCTGTAGTCCAGACTGTCGCAGCGGAGGGAGTGCCCCGGCTGCCGCACGACCACGTTCTTCCGGGCATGGACCAGCTGGGAGAAACCGTCGTAGTGGATGCGCTGGCAGTCGATGGACACGCCGCCGGGACGTGTGATGTGGACACGCCCGAAGGCCTTGAACCAGTTGGCTTTCTCGTTGAAGTAGGCGCTGTCGCACTTGAGCGTCGTGCCCTTGTAGCGGAAACGGACACTGCCCTTGGCAATCTGCACGTCGGGCATCACCATCTGGTTGTAGCGGAGGTTGTCGGCATGGTCGATATAGAACTTGCTTCCTTTCTTCTCCACCGTTTTCTGTGCCCGGAGCGGTTGGGACTGCCATAGCCCAAACAGGCATAGAATCAGGATGCCCAGGATTCTATGCCCGCAATGTGTATCTTTATGCCTGCTGTCTGTCGTCATTTAAACCAACCTTCGTACTGGAATTTACAACTTTTATAGCGAGGATTGATCCTTACATAGGTCTCTTTCACCTTCTTCACGACCCAGTCGTGGAGGATGTCTTTCCTGCGCTGTGCCGTAACGATGTCGCGCATCGCCTGGAAGTCTTCGGTGATGGTGGCCCTGTGCTCCGGTATCCGCTCCTTCAGCTTCACGATGGCGCAGACGACCTTTCCGCGGGGGTTGACCATCTGGAACGGCTGGGAGACCTCGTCGACCTTCAGCGTGTCGACGATGCGTGCCACCTCGGTCGGCAGGTCCTTCATCTTGAAGCGTGACGTGCGGGCGTTCTCGGACGAGTTGACCATCAGTCCGTGGTTGTTCTTGGTGTCTTTGTCGTCCGAGAGGTAGGCGGTCGCGTCCTCGAAGGTGAACTTCCCGTTCCGGATGTCTCCCCCGATGGAGTCCAGCCGCTCCTTGGCCGCGTCGATGGAGGCCATGGACACGTTCGGCTTCAGCAGGATATGGCGGCAGTTCACCTTGTCGCCGCGGCGGTCGATCAGCTGGATGATGTGATAGCCGAACTCGCTCTCTACGACCTTCGACACTTTCTTGGGGTCGGTGAGGTTGAAGGCGGCGGCGGCGAATGCCGGGTCGAGCATGCCCCGTCCCATATAGCCCAGCTCGCCTCCCTGGCGGGCAGAGCCGGGGTCTTCCGAATAGAGACGTGCCAGCGTGGCAAAGGAGGTCTCGCCCTTTGTGATGCGGTCCGTATAGTCGCGCAGCTGGTTCTTGATGCGGTTGATCTCTTCCGGCTCGACCTTCGGAGTCTGTGTGAGAATCTCCACCTCCACCGTCGTCGGAATCATCGGGATGCTGTCTACCGGAAGTTTCCGGAAGTATTCGCGCACTTCGGCAGGCGAAACCTTCACGTCGCCGACCAGTTTCTCCTGCATCTTCTGCACGAGCTGGCGGTTCTTGTAGTCGTCGTGCAGGTCCTGGCGGATCTGCGCCATGCTCTTGTGCTGGAACTCTTCGAGTCTCTCCTTGGAACCGATCTGCGGCAAGGAGATCCAGTAGTTGATCTGCTGGTCGATGCCCTGTGCGATTTCCGACTCCGTCACCTCGATGCTGTCGAGGGCCGCCTGGTGGAGGAATAGTTTCTGCACGGCAATCTGTTCGGGCAGCACACATTCGGGATCGCCGTCCCACTTCATGCCTTCCGCCTCGCCCTGCAGCTTCATGATTTCCACTTCCGACTTCAGGATGGGTTCGTCGCCCACTACCCAGATAACCTCGTCTACGACGTTGTTCGCCCTGTCTGTCGCTGCCGGTACGGTCTTCAGCGAGTCTGACAGTGTACCCGGGCCGTCGGCACGGAAGGAACCGGCGTGCAGCCCCATTGCCGTGAGGACTGTTCCTGCAAGCAGGACAATCGTTTTTCTTTTATTTATCTTCATTGATATATGCTGTATGATCTTTCTGTTAATGTTTGTTGACCGTGGAAAGCACGGCCTTGTCGACTACGACCTTGTATTTCCTGCGAAGCGAAGCGACCCATTCCTTCTCCAGTTCTCCCTGGTAGTCCGAGATGACGAGGTCGCGCACGTCGTCCATCCCCTCCGGTGCTTTGATCTTCTTGCCGAAGACGGCATCAATAGGATAGCCTTCGACCGGTGTGGCTGCCGTTTCCTGTCCGAATATCTCACGGTCTATGAGGGCGTTGTCGCCCTTGCGGAAGATTCCCTTCTCGACCCGGATGCGGATGTTGCCGTCCTTGTTGAACGTATCGCGCAGCCGTTCTGCCCACTTGCTGAAGGGCAGCCCTTTCACGCATGCTTTCACGGCATCCACGTCTGCCTGTTTCTTTACGTGGTAGGCGATACCCTTGAAACGTGGTTCGGCCCACTTATATTGTTTCCTGTGCTTGCGGTAATACGCCTCCAATGCCGTTTCGTCCTTGGCAGCCTTGTCCCAGACGGTGCGGTTGCTCATCTCGACCATCAGCAGGCCGTCGTGGTATTCACGGACAAGATGCTTCAGGTCGGCATCCTTCTCTTCCAGTTCTGCAAGTTTCCGGTCCAGTATCTGCTCCTGTGTGACCTCCTTCCCGCCGGCCTGGGCGAGGGAGTCCAGCCGCTGGCTGATGATCTGGTCGCGCAGGCCGCGCATCTCGATGTACTGCATGATGTCCGCACGGAGCGAATCGTAAGGAGGAAGCTCCTCGTGCCCGATCATCTTGATGATGTGATAGCCGAAGGGGGAAAGCACCGGACGGCTTGTTTCCCCGGGCTTCAGAGCCAGCATGGCCTTCTCGAACTCGGCCACGGTCTGCCCTTTCTGAAGGCCGGGCAGGTCGCCGCCGTTCTTGGCAGAACGGGTGTCCGTGGAATATTTCTTTGCCAGTTCCGTAAAGTCGGCACCCTTCTGGAGAGCCGTATAGAGGGAGTCTGCCAGCTGTCTTGCTGCATTCTCTTCCTCTTTTGAGGCGCGCTGTCTCATTCCCACGAGGATGTGCGCACAATGCCACAGCCCTCCGTTGGCTTCGATCTGCCGCCGGGTGTCGCGGTATATCTTTCGTGCTTCGGCCTCGACATCGGCGTCTGTGATGAAGGCCGGGCGTATCTGCTGGTCGCGGTAGCCGAGAAACTCCTTCTTGAAGGAGGACAGTGTGTCAAGGCGGGCATCGAGGGCCGCCTGCACCTTCAGCTTATAGTCGATGAAAAGCGGTACGTATTCGTCTATGCTTTTCTTGTCAATGACTCCGTCGGAATTGTTTTTATTGTACGAATATTCAAACTCCGAACGGCTCACCGGCTGTCCGTTGATGGTCATTAGGGTAGGGTCTGCCTGCCCGTATGCCGTCGTGGCGGAGAGCAGTGCGGCTGATAGTAGTGCCTTGAATTTCATTGTTGTGATTAAGAAACGCACATACCCTCTCCCCTGGCAGAACAGGGAAGAGGGCGGATGGTTGACGGTCTGTTTTTATTCCGGACGGGAATAGTTGGGAGCTTCGCTGGTGATGGTGATGTCGTGCGGGTGGCTCTCCATCACGCCGGCATTGGTGATGCGGGTGAATCTGGCATTGTGCAGGTTCCCGATGGATGCCGCACCGCAGTAGCCCATGCCCGAGCGCAGTCCGCCGACGAGCTGATAGATGACCTCCTGCACTGTCCCCTTGTAGGGTACACGGCCGGCAATGCCTTCTGGGACGAGCTTCTTCGCATCCCGGATGTCGTTCTGGAAGTAGCGGTCACGCGAGCCGTTCTTCTGTTCCATGGCCTCCAGCGAGCCCATGCCACGGTAGCTCTTGAACTTTCGTCCGTTGAAGATGATGGTGTCGCCCGGCGACTCTTCCGTGCCGGCGACGAGCGATCCGATCATCACGCTGCTGCCGCCGGCTGCCAGTGCCTTGACGACATCGCCCGAGTAGCGCAGTCCGCCGTCTGCAATCAACGGCACGCCTGTTCCCTCCAGCGCCTTGTAGACATCATAGATGGCCGTAAGCTGCGGTACGCCGACGCCGGCTACGACGCGTGTGGTGCAGATGGAGCCGGGGCCGATGCCCACCTTGACGGCATCAGCGCCGTTGTCAACGAGAAACTTCGCCGCCTCGCCTGTCGCAATGTTCCCTACGACGACATCGAGATCGGGGAAAGCGGCCTTCACATCGTGCAGCTTGCCGATCACGCCGGCAGAGTGTCCGTGGGCCGTGTCGATGACGATGGCATCCACACCAGCGGCCACCAGAGCCTGTGCACGCTCCATCGTATCGCCTGTGACACCGACACCGGCGGCCACGCGCAGCCGGCCTTTCTCGTCCTTGCAGGCCATGGGCTTGTCCTTGGCCTTGGTAATATCTTTATAGGTAATCAGTCCCACGAGGCGGTTCTCACGGTCGACTACCGGCAGTTTCTCGATTTTGTTTTCCTGCAGAATCTGTGCAGCGGCCGTAAGGTCGGTCTGCTGATGGGTGGTGACGAGGTTTTCCTTTGTCATCACCTCGTCGATGAGCTTGTCCAGATGGCGTTCAAAACGGAGGTCACGGTTGGTGACGATACCTACGAGATGGTTCTCCCCGTCGACGACAGGAATGCCGCCGATATGGTAGTCGGCCATCATGTCGAGTGCATCTTTCACGGTGCGTCCCTGACGGATGGTGACGGGGTCGTAGATCATTCCGTTCTCGGCCCGCTTCACGATGGCGACCTGGCGTGCCTGGTCCTCGATGGTCATGTTCTTGTGGATGACGCCGATACCGCCTTCACGTGCAATGGCGATCGCCATCGAGCTTTCTGTCACGGTGTCCATGGCCGCCGTCACGAAAGGTACGTTGAGGTCGATGTGCCGCGAGAACTTGGTCTTCAATTCCACCTCTTTGGGCAGCACTTCTGAATAAGCCGGGATTAGGAGGACGTCATCGTAGGTCAGACCGTCCATCATGATTTTTTCTGCAACAAATGATGACATAATTGTATTTTAGAAATTTATTGCATGCAAATTTAGCAATTTAAATCCAAACAGACAGTGTTTTTCTTTTTTTCCATTCCTTAATTAAAGCTATTTAACGGCATACACCTGCTCGGAGTAACTGTTCAACGAACAGTGATGGCTATCGTTATTTTTGTATGGTCCGGATAGATTTGTTTTATTTCTTGTTAAAGCCCGGCCGGAGGAAGGTGTTCTTCGGGGCGGGCGTGTTGATGAATATAGATGAGTGTTTTCTCCGAATCTAAGCGACCGACCTATGGACTTTTCCGCCGGGCAGACTTTGTTCTCTTCACGGCGGTCGACTGCCACTCGGATTGTATTTTTGAGCTGCGGTTGAAAATGAATGCCGTCGTTTTATAATGAATAAAATCCTGCTGGTCAATAGAATACGGATATTGATAGAAATAATCTATCGATAGAATAGACACAGTCTGTTGTCTGAAGAAGATTAAAAGACTATCTTTGCATTCGAATCGATTAAATAACTTAACAGAAAGGTTTTAGCAATGAGAACATCAGATTTTTTAGGTTTAGATGAGAAGAAGGTACAGTACGTGGTAAAGGAACTCTCCGTATTGTTGGCTGACCTTCAGGTGTATTATAGTAATCTTCGCGGTTTCCACTGGGACGTGAAAGGGCATGGTTTCTTTGTAATGCACAGCAAATATGAAGAGCTTTACAACGATGCAGCAGAGAAAGTGGATGAAGTGGCAGAGCGTATCCTCCAGCTGGGCAGTGCGCCGGAGAGCCGTTACAGTGCTTATTTGCAGACATCTGAGATCAAGGAAGCCGGTGTCGTGAGCTGTGCCAAGGAAGGAATTGATCTTCTTCTTGATTCTTACAAGACTTTGATCGCCCGGGAACGTAAGATCATTGAGCTTGCATCCGATGCCAAGGACGAAACGACGGTCTCGCTGATAAGCGACTTCCTGAGGGAGCAGGAGAAGACGGTCTGGATGCTCGTTGCAGTCAGATCACAGAGCTGTGCTGAATGATTCGGCAGGAACGGGGCACTGTCTATAGGGCAGGCTCTGGAGGACGTGGAACATAGAAGGTCTGTCCTGGGGCAGACAAAAGCCTCGGGCACACCTCCTCACGTTCCTCCATAAATAAACAGCCATATCCTGGCAGGTAATGCCTCGATATGGCTGTTTTTGTCAGAATATTTCTTGTTTCAAAATCTGCTGACGGTGAGTTGCGTTCCAATCGGGCACTACTTGCGTCTCAATTGGTGCTTGGTTGGAGGGCAAGTAATGCTTGATTCGGATGCAGATGGGCGTAGTTTTCAAGAGCAATCGTAAGCTGCTGATTTCGTGTCGCCTGCAAGTGGATATTGAGTTCCTTCTTTCCGTCCTTCAGGCAGGACGGAAAGCAATTGCTGTAAGGATATTTCAAATCTGGCAGCCCATGTGTCCATCTGGGAATCGGCAGAGTTCTGCAGGAGAATCATACCTGTGAAAGTGTGCAGAAACAGAACAGGGACACACAAAATCTGTGTGTCCCTGTTTCTACATGGGGCGGTCTGTATGCCGCTCCTTTGTTTCTTTGTGCAAGAAGAATCTTCAGAACTCTGCGTTCTTCGGTGTGCGTGCGAACGGAATTACGTCGCGGATGTTCTGCATGCCGGTAACGAAGAGGATAAGCCGTTCGAAGCCGAGACCGAATCCGCCATGAGGGCAGGTTCCGTACTTGCGGGTGTCGAGATACCAGTCGTACACCTCACGCTTCATGCCCCGGCTGTCTATCTCCGCAAGCAGTTTGTCATAGTTCTCTTCACGGACAGAGCCGCCGATGATTTCGCCGATGCGCGGGAAGAGTACATCGGTTCCCTGCATGGTCTTTCCGTCGGGGTTCTTCTTCATGTAGAACGACTTGATTTCGCTCGGGTAGTCGGTCATGATGACAGGACGCCTGAAGTGCTCCTCGACAAGATAGCGTTCGTGCTCGCTGCTGAGGTCCATGCCCCATCCGGTAATCGGGAACTCGAACTTCACGCCGTCGGCGACAGCCTTCCGGAGAATCTCGATGCCCTCTGTATAGGTAAGGCGGACGAAGTCTTCCTTCAAGACACCTTCCAGGCGTGCGATGAGCTCCTTGTCGATCATCTTGTTCAGGAACTCAAGGTCGTCCTTGCAGTTGTCCAATGCCCACCGGACACAGTACTTGATGAAATCTTCCTCCAGGTCCATCAGCTCGTCCTTGTCGATGAAGGCGACCTCCGGCTCGACCATCCAGAACTCTGCCAGATGGCGGGGCGTATTGGAGTTTTCGGCACGGAACGTCGGCCCGAATGTGTAGATGGCACCGAGTGATGTCGCGCCCAGTTCGCCTTCCAGCTGTCCGGAAACGGTGAGATTCGTGCGCTTTCCGAAGAAGTCAGCATTGTAGTCAACCTTTCCTGACTTGGCGATGCGGTCGAGGTCGAGTGTCGTCACCTGGAACATATTGCCGGCTCCCTCTGCATCGCTGCCTGTAATCAGCGGGGTATGGAAATAGTAGAATCCATGCTCATGGAAGTACCTGTGGATGGCGATGGCCATGTTGTGGCGGATGCGGAAGACTGCTCCGAAAGTGTTTGTACGCAGACGCATATGCCCGTACTTGCGCATGTATTCGAAGCTCTGTCCCTTTTTCTGCATGGGATAGTCGCTTGGACAGAGACCGTAGATTTCGACTTCCTTGCATTGGATTTCGGAAGTCTGGCCTTTTCCCTGGCTTTCGACGAGCGTGCCGACAACACTGATGCAGGCCCCTGTCGTGATGCTCTTCAGTTCATCTGCGTCCATCTTTGACGGGTCGACGACTACCTGGATGTTCTTGATGGTGGAGCCGTCGTTCAGTGCGATGAAGTCAACAGCCTTGCTGCTTCTGTGTGAACGCACCCATCCCTTTACGTTGATATCTTTTCCAAAGTCGGTGCAGGCGAGTGCATCGACGATTTTTGTTCTCTTCATTTCTATATGTTGTAATTGAATGCTCCTTGTCCCTCTCATGGAGTTTTATCCTCCCACATCCCCCTCCTTCTGAGGGGCTTGTGGAGGCTTTCAGTGGAGTTTTATCCTACTATATTCTCTCCTTCGGGGAGGTTTCGGAGAGGCCTTTTTATTCAAATGCCCCCATGCGCAGCATATCCACTTCCTTCTCGGTGAGGAAGCGCCAGTCGCCACGACGTACATTCTTCTTCGTCAGACCGGCGAACTGTACACGGTCGAGCTTGACAACGCGATAGCCGAGGCTCTCGAAGATGCGGCGGACGATGCGGTTCTTGCCGCTGTGGATTTCGATGCCCACCTGTGTCTGGTCCTGTGGGTCGGCATATTCAATGGCATCGGCCTTGATCTCACCGTCCTCAAGCTCGATGCCGTCAGAGATTTTCTGCAGGTCGTTGGCTGTGACCGGCTTGTCGAGGAACACATGATAGACCTTCTTCTTCAGGAACTTGGGGTGGGTAAGCTTTGAGGCAAGGTCGCCGTCGTTGGTAAGGAGCAGCACGCCAGTCGTGTTGCGGTCCAGGCGGCCTACAGGATAGATACGTTCCGGGCAGGCTCCCTTCACGAGGTCCATGACCGTCTTGCGCTGCTGCGGGTCATCGCTCGTGGTGACGTAATCCTTCGGTTTGTTCAGAAGGACATATACTTTCTTCTCCAATGATACCGGCTTCTCCTGGAAGAGGACTACGTCGGAGCGCAGCACCTTGCTGCCGAGTTCCTTTACGACTTCTCCGTTTACGGTCACTGCGCCGGAGAGGATGAACTCGTCAGCCTCACGGCGTGAGCATACACCGGCATTGGCAAGGTACTTGTTCAGGCGGATCGGCTCGTTCGGGTCGAAGTTCTCCTCCTTGTACTCAATCCGCTTCTTGAGCGAGTATTTAGCATTCGGGTCATAATCAGCTGTACGCTGGCGATAACCGCCCTGGTTGTAGCCGCCGCGGTTCTGGTAGCCGCCGCGGTTGTTGTATCCCCGGTTCTGGTAACCGCCCCGGCTGTTGTATCCGCCCCGGCTGTTGTTATATCCCCGGTTCTGGTATCCGCCCCGGTTGTTGTATCCGCCCTGCCGTGGGTGATAGCCGCTCTGGCTTGCCTGGTAGCTGTTGTTTTCCTCACCTTCAGCTCCGTTGTTGGCATTGTAGCGAGGGCGGTAGGGTCTCGGCTGATAACCGTTCTCGTCGTTGTTGTAACGAGGGCGGTAACCGCCCTGCTGCGGCCGGCTGTTGTATCCGCCCCGGTTGTTGTATCCGCCCTGCCGTGGCTGGTAGCCGCCTTCTTCTCCGTTATTGTTGTTGTAATGCGGCCGGTATCCCCCCTGCTGCGGCCGGTTGTTGTATCCGCCGCGGTTGTTGTTGTATCCGCCGTAGCTGTTCTGGCGTGGCCGGTATCCGCCCTGCTGCGGCCGGTTCGCGCTCTGCAGACCAGATCCGAAACCCTCCGGACGGAATCCGCCTTCGTCGTTGCCGCTGTTTGTCTTGTTGCTGCTGTAGGCACGCTGGCTGTGAATACGCGGCCGCTGTGTGCGTCCTGTTGTGCCACGGTACTCTCTCTGATAGCCGCTTTGACCGGCTGCCGAATAGCCCTCCCGGCTGTTCTCGTTCTGCTCAGACTGAACTTCTTTGTTCTCGAATTCTTCTGCCATAATTGTTTTATTTTTGGTTTTGATGTTACTGGCCTCACGGCCAATGATTGTTGTTTTATTTGTATGTTTATAAATGGAACTCCGTTTGTCGGGAGTTACCCGGTTGCTGTTTGTAGGTTTTTACGAAGAAGTGGTTAAATTCCCGTATAGTTGTGCGGGGTGATAGCCATCAGTTCTTCCTTCACGCTGTCGCTGACATTGAGCGTGCGGATGAACGCATGGATGGTCTCCTCGGTCATCTTCTCGTTTGTGCGGGTGAGCGCCTTCAACGCTTCATAAGGATGCGGATAGGCTTCACGGCGCAGGATGGTCTGGATGGCTTCGGCCACGACGGCCCATGTGTTGTCAAGGTCCTCGCTCAGCTTCTTCTCGTTGAGGATGAGCTTCCGCAGGCCTTTCAGCGTACTTTGGATGGCGATGATGCTGTGTCCGATCGGTACGCCGACGTTGCGCAGTACGGTGGAATCCGTAAGGTCGCGCTGCAGGCGGCTCACCGGCAGCTTCTGTGCCAGGAACTGCAGGATGGCGTTGGCTATCCCGAGGTTTCCCTCGCTGTTCTCGTAGTCGATGGGGTTCACCTTGTGCGGCATGGCGCTTGACCCTACCTCGCCGGCCTTGATTTTCTGTTTGAAATAGTCCATCGAGATGTACATCCAGAAGTCACGGTCCAGGTCGATGATGACGGTGTTGATGCGGCGGATGGCATCGAACACGCCGCCCAGGTGGTCGTAGTTGCTGATCTGCGTCGTCCACTGCTCACGCTCCAGTCCCAGCTTCTCACTGACGAACCGGTTGCCGAAGGCACGCCAGTCATACTGCGGATAAGCCACGTGATGGGCGTTGAAGTTGCCCGTGGCACCGCCGAACTTGGCCGTCAGTTTGCAGCTGCGCAGGGATGCGAGCTGCTCGGACAGGCGATAGACATAGACCTCGATCTCCTTGCCCAGTCGGGTGGGGGAGGCCGGCTGTCCATGTGTCTTCGCCAGCATCGGCACATCCTTCCATTCCCCGGCGTATTCCTTCAGCTGTGCGATCAGCTCCTCGACCTGCGGATAGAACACCTCTTCGAGTGCTTCCTTTACTGACAGCGGGACGCTTGTGTTGTTGATGTCCTGCGAAGTCAGGCCGAAGTGAATGAACTCCTTGTAGGCCTCCAGGCCGCCGATCCTGTCAAACTCTTCCTTGAGGAAGTATTCAACCGCCTTCACGTCGTGGTTGGTCGTCTTCTCTATTTCCTTTACCCGTGCCGCCGAAGCCTCGTCGAAGTTGCGGTAGATGTCACGCAGCGGCTCGAAAAGCGTACTGTCGAAACTTTCCAGTTGCGGCAAGGGCAGCTCGCACAGCGTGATGAAATACTCGATTTCGACACGTACCCGGTAACGGATGAGGGCATACTCGGAAAAATAGTCGGCAAGGTGTTCGGTCTTGTTTCGGTAGCGACCGTCAATGGGAGATACGGCTGTTAATGTGTCGAGGATCATAACGATGTTGATTAATATGGTGCAAAATTAACAATAAAATCAGTAACAGCGCAAATAATAATAATAATATTCTGAAAAGAATGCGGATAAATTCTCAATAAATTAAAAAAGACCTCACAACAGGTGTTGCAAAGTCATTCATTTCTCTTATATATAAAGGTGGGCGTTGACGGATTCGAACCGCCGACCCTCTGCTTGTAAGGCAGATGCTCTAAACCAGCTGAGCTAAACGCCCTTTAAAATTCCCTGCAACCCCGAAAGGTCACAGGGAAACACCCCTTGTGGGCGTTGACGGATTCGAACCGCCGACCCTCTGCTTGTAAGGCAGATGCTCTAAACCAGCTGAGCTAAACGCCCCTACTTTTTGTAAGGCGAGTGCAAAGGTAGGGAAAGATTTTGAATCTCGCAAACAAAAGAAAGATTATTTAAAGGAAAAAGTTGTTTTCCCCTGTTTTTTCGGTCCTCCCGTTAAATCCGTAGACTGGAAATAAAGGCTTATGCACTTGCATGGTATGATCGTCCAGAGTCAGGTGGGCTTACAACAGAGGATAAACTACAAGATAAAATGCAGGAAGACAAATTGATACGATGCCTGTCCATCAGCCTGTCTTTCCGTTTTCTACAAACAACTTTTTTCCCTATCATCGGTATTTGTAAATTGTTTTCATGCAGCGCAAAGCAACACATGCTCTTCTGGCTTCTAAAAGATGCCTGATTGACTTGCAACTGGTGCTCTGTTAGAGCGTTACCAACGCCCTTTTGGAGTCCAATCAAGCACCTTTTAAAACTGGCTTGACAACCAATTGATTTACTGTTGGTTGCAGACTTGCTTTTTTGCACGTATTTCCTATATCTGCAGATGATTTATCTGAAATTATGTAATGACTTTTCAAAATCTTATCTGTATTCTCAACGTATGAAAATGAAAAGATCTTTGTATCGGAGGATGAGGCCTTGAAGTCTTCGGGGGCGGGGAGCGGACCGCGGGAAGTGCGTTCAGACTCCATCGCCATGAAGGCTTTCACAATGATGGTACCGCTGTTCGGGATCGAGTGTGTCGAGCACTTTGTTGACATCCGTAATTTCCTCTGACAACGCTTCGTTGCAGGTAGTCACAGATGATGTATGCTCAGTTTCTTTTCATTCTTTTCCTTCCTTCAGCCAGCACTTTGATTACCGTTTCCATGTCTTGGGCAATGACTCTTGCGTCCCGCTGCAGGTCGTCTATGTCATTTCCGTGAAGATATTGGGCAAAACGCTTTCTGGGTGTCATGCCCAATGCGGAAAGGATGCCGGTCTCCCTTGTCGGCCTCTGTGAAAGAAGTTCCGATGTTGATGTCCGTTTATTGACAGTCTGCCGTAATATCTTCATGTTGACAATGATGTTATGATATGAACATACCGCAAAATTAAGTATTTCCGTTGATATTTCAAAATGGAACGAAATGTTTTTGCGTGACGCAAACGAACAGCCCCTTTGAATACTTGGATGAACAAACGCAAGGAGGTCCCACCCTGATTGTATTGTCGCCGGAGGCTTGTTATCACTTTCTCATGACGTTCAGTTTAAGAATGTCCTAAACATCTGTGCGGATAGGTGGACTCTATGGAATCAGCCAATTCTCAAGAGTAACTCTGTCTGCGGACTTAATGTGAGGCATTCATTAAGGCCTGTCCTGAAAAGTTTGTGCAGGTATACTGGTGTTATGAGCCCCCTCTTTGAAAACCTGCCTTAAAGATTGTTTTAGTGCTTGCCCAAGGTAGAATGGCCCTGTAAAATAGTTTATTTTTATCTTGTCCGAACAGTTTATTTTGCTTATATTTGCAGTGGTTTTACAGAAAGGGAACAGATAAGCATAATGTTATGGCAGTAGAGATAAGACTGGAACAGAGTAAGTTCAAGGACAAGAAAGGTGCTGGCAAGTGGTATGCCCGCACGGTCAGTACGGGTGTCGTGACGACAGAGGAACTTGCCGATGCCATTCAGGAGAACACATCGTTCTCGCGTGGCGACGTGCGCGGGCTTGTCATTGCGCTGGTGGATGAAATCTCCTACCGGCTGCGTGAGGGAGAGACGGTGGTTCTCGAAGGTCTCGGCCGTTTCCATCTCACCGTGGAGAGTGAGCCGGTAGACAATCCCGAGGATTTCGATATCAGGAAGCACGTCAAGAACGTGAAGTGCCGTTTCGTACCCACCAGTACCCGCAATGCCCGCACGGGGAAGAAAAACCAGACCCTTGCCTACGGTGCGCGTGTGGAGTGGGCAGAGCCGGAAGAGGACGAAGAGGAGGATGATTAAAAGGCCCGCCGGCGGGTCCCTCCCGCTGAAAACGACTGTGGGAAATCATCGGCCGGGCATGGATTTGATATTGTACAGAGAGGGTGTGTCAAAATCCGATTCCAACTGAAGACAGCTGTCATTTGTAAAGGACAACCGCTACCAAAGAGTTAAGAACTCGATGATGGCGGTTGTTCTGATGTTTATGAGGGTCTGAGACGGTCAATTAGGAAAGGGGTCTTTCTGACTCCTGAGTTTTGAAAAACCCTCGTTCTCAGTGTCCGGCCCCGGCTTCCGTAGGGAGGAAGCAGATCGCAGACACCGTGAGGGGAAAAGTTAAAGAGGATATTCCTCAAAAGCGTAGAGGACGGTCGAGAGGTAACGCTCGCCCGTGTCAGGGAGAAGGGCCACGACGGTCTTGCCTGCATTCTCCGGCCGGCGGGCTATCTCGGCGGCCGCAAAGGCGGCCGCTCCGGAAGAGATGCCGACGAGCAGACCTTCCTGCTGTGCCAGCTGGCGGCCGGCGAGGATGGCCTGATCGTTCTCAACCTCGAACACTTCATCTACGTATTCCCTGCTGTAAGTCGCCGGTACGAAGCCGGCCCCGATGCCCTGTATCTTGTGCGGTCCGCTCTTCCCGCCGCTCAGGACGGGCGATGCGGCCGGCTCTACGGCAACGATCTTGACAGCCGGATTCTGTTCCTTGAGGTAACGTCCGATGCCGCTGACGGTGCCGCCGGTCCCCACGCCTGCTACGAAGACATCCACCTTGCCGTCGGTATCCCGCCATATCTCCGGCCCTGTCGTGCGGTAATGCCGTTCCGGATTGGCCTGGTTCTCGAACTGCTGGAGGATGACGCTGCCCGGAATGGAGCTGCGCAGTTCTTCGGCAGCCTTGATGGCTCCCTTCATGCCGTCCTTCCCGCTGGTCAGCTTCACCGTGGCACCGTATGCTTTCACAAGATTCCGCCGTTCGACGCTCATCGTCTCGGGCATGGTCAGGATGAGCCGGTAGCCTTTCACGGCCGCCACCAGTGCCAGTCCGACTCCCGTGTTTCCGCTGGTCGGTTCGATGATGGTCGCACCGGGCTTCAGCTGTCCTTTCGCTTCGGCATCTTCTATCATTGCCAGTGCGATACGGTCCTTCACGCTGCCGCCGGGATTGAAATATTCTATCTTTGCGAGGATGGGTGTTTCGAGTCCCTTCCCTGCAGAGAACTTACGGAGTGCCAGCAGCGGCGTGTTCCCGATAAGTTCTGTGAGTCTGTCTGCTGTCTTTGCCATGATGTTGTCGTTTTGATTTTTACTTTATCGCCTCGAAAGCCTGGTCGAGGTCGGCGATAATGTCTTCATAATGCTCTGTGCCGATGGAGAGGCGGACGGTGTTCGGGTAGATGCCCTGGCCGGCGGCCTCCTCCACGTTCAGTTCTGAGTGTGTGGTGGAGAGCGGATGGATGACGAGCGACTTCAGGTCGGCCACATTGGCCAGCAGGGAGAACACCTTGAGATGGTCGATGAAGTCGAATGCCTTCTGCTGGTCGCCGTCGATCTCGATGGTGAAGATGCTGCCTGCGCCGTTGGGGAAGTAACGCTTGTAGAGGTCGTGGTTGGGATGGGAAGCCAGGGCCGGATGGTTGATCTTCTTGACCAGCGGCTGTTTCTCCAGGTATTCCAGTACCTTCCTGGTGTTGTACACGTGCCGTTCCACCCGCAGACTCAGTGTCTCCAGCCCCTGCAGCAGCAGGAAGGCATTGAACGGAGAGATGGCTGCTCCCTGGTCGCGCAGCAGCAGTGTGCGGACGCGTGTCGCGAACGGTGCGGGCACGTTGCCGAAGACAAGGCCGTGATAAGAAGCGTCCGGCTTGTTGAAGCCCGGGAACTTCCCGGGGTCTGCCTTCCAGTCGAAGGTACCGCCGTCGACGATGACACCGCCGAGGGAAGTCCCGTGGCCGCCGATGAACTTCGTGGCGGAATGTACGACGACATCGGCACCGTGTTCTATTGGGCGGATCAGGTAAGGTGTGCCGAACGTGTTGTCTATCAGCAGCGGCAGGCCGTGGCGGTGGGCGATGTCGGCCGACCGTTCGATGTCGGAGATGTTGGAGTTGGGGTTGCCCAGCGTCTCGATGTAGACCAGCCGGGTGTCGTCCCGGATGGCTGCCTCCAGTTCCTCGTAGTTGTCAGGGTCGAAAAAGGTAGTGCTGATGCCGTATTTGCTCAGCGTGTGTGCCAGGAGATTGTACGTGCCGCCGTAGATGGTCTTGGAGGCGACGACATGGTCGCCGGCGAAGGCGATGTTGGTGATGGCGTAGGTGACGGCCGCTGCGCCGGATGCGACGGCAAGTCCTGCCACACCCCCTTCGAGCGCAGCGATACGCTCTTCAAAGGCTGTCTGTGTCGGATTGTTCAGCCGGCCGTAGATGTTGCCGGTCGCCTTGAGCGCAAAGAGGTCGGAAGCGTGCTGACAGTCGTTGAAGACGTAGGAGGTCGTCTGGTAGATGGGCACGGCACGTGAACCTGTCGCCGGGTCGGCCTGTTCCTGTCCTGCATGGAGCTGGAGTGTCTCGAAGTGATACTTTTGTTTTGCCATAAAACTGGGTTTCCTTTCTTTTCTGTTCCTTCCGTGGACCTTAATGAGAGGGCGGAGGGGAAACGGTTAATACATTTATTGATATTAATTCTCTGCCGGTCACGTGTCACATCGGGCATCCACGCCCCGGATGTAGCTTGTTCGCGGTTGCAAAGGTACGGACTTTTCCCGATGCGTGGAATACTCCACTTGTGTTATTTTCCCTACCATGAATGTGGTATTTATGGGTGACGGCCGTGGCGGCAGAGCCACCTGTCGCATTGCGGCAGCCTGTTGGGGTAAATCGGCAGCCTGTTGCCAACAGATTGGCGACACATTGCCAAAGGGCTGCCGACAGGTATGTCCGTAGGCGGATGCTGTCTGTGCCAGGCGCTTTCAAACCTGCCTTGTGCAATTAAAATATCGGTCTCGCATTGCCATTCGGATAAAAAACATTATATTTGCATGACTGTTGTCATCAATCTCTACGATTATGCAGAAATACGCTGATTACATAGAAGAAATCGAGATCGACTCGCTCTGGAGCGGAAAGAAGCACATCCGGTGGACGCTGGACCGGCAGGTGAACATCCTGAGCGGCATCAACGGCGTGGGCAAGAGCACCATTCTGAACAAGGTGGTTCGCAGCCTGTCGCAGGGCGGCGAGTTCCCCAGCCACTCGCTCAAGGGCGTGCGGCTGAAGGTCTGTCCGGACGATGCGCGGTGGATACGCTACGACATCATCCGCTCGTTCGACCGTCCGCTGATGGCCTCGGACAGCATCAGCAAGGTAAATACCGCCCTCGTCACGGAACTGGACTGGCAGCTCTTCCAGCTCCAGCGCAAATACCTCGACTACCAGGTGAACATCGGCAACCGCATCATAGAGACCTTGCAGGGGGGAGAGGCTGACGCCGCGGAGAAGGCACAGCGCATATCGCAGCCTAAGAAGCGGTTTCAGGACATTCTGGACGACCTGTTCACCGAGACCGGCAAGAAGATTGTCCGGTCGGAGAATGAAATCCGCTTCTCGCTGATGGGAGAGACGCTCGCCCCCTATCAGCTGTCGAGCGGCGAGAAGCAGATGCTGGTCATCCTGCTGACGGTGCTGGTGGAAGACAATAAGGATTATGTCCTCTTCATGGACGAGCCGGAGGTGAGCCTGCATATCGACTGGCAGAAACGGCTTATCGACCTCATTCTGGAACTGAACCCGAACGTACAGATCATCCTTGCCACACACAGTCCGGCCGTCATCATGAACGGATGGATCGACCGTGTGACCGAGGTGACGGACATCACCGACAAATGACGGCAGAAAGGGGGATGAACGATGGGAAGAAGACTGAGCGACAACCTTTCGTCGGCCTACATTGAAGCGGCGAACCGGCTGAACGGGAAGCACGCGCGGAGGAAGATCATCGCCTATGTGGAGGCGTATGACGACATCTTCTTCTGGCGTACGGTGCTGAGCGGATTCGAGAATGAGGAACGCTACTTTGAAGTGATGCTGCCGTCACGGATCAACCTGACGAAGGGGAAGCGGTCGGTGCTGATGAACCTCGTTTCGAAGAACATGGGCGAGAACATGATTGCCTGTGTGGATGCCGACTACGACTATCTTCTTCAGGGAGCCACGCCTCTGTCGGCGGAGGTGAACGGCAACCCTTATGTCTTCCACACATACGCATACGCTATCGAAAACCTGCAATGCTATGCGCCGAGCCTGCACGACGTGACGGTGGCCGTGACGCTCAACGACCATGCCCTCTTCGACCTGGAGGAGTTCCTGAAGCAGTACAGTGAGATTGTCCATCCGCTCTTTGTGTGGAGCATCTGGCATTATCGGTGCGGAGTCCACCGGAGGTTCACCATCTCCGATTTCAACAGGGTGGTGGAGATAGGCAGCTTCTCTCTGCGGGGAGCAGCGAACTGTCTTCAGCATCTGCGCCACAAGGTTCAGATACGGGTACGGCAGCTGCAGCGTGAGAATCCCGGTGCGAAGGAGAGTTTCCTCAGGCTCAAGGATGAACTGCGGCTGCTGGGCGTGACGCCGGAGACCACCTACCTCTATGTGCAGGGACATCATCTTTTCGACAACATCGTCGTCCCGGTGCTGAAGCGTGTCTGCGACCGTCTGATCCGTGAGCGGGAAGAGGAGATAAACCGCAATGCCGTACACGATACGCAGCGTCGCAACGAACTGTCAAGTTACAGCCACAGTACGGAGGCGGTAGTCCCGATGCTGCGCCGCAACGTGGGCTATGCCGGCTCTGAACCGTTCCGAAGGCTTCGGGAGGACGTGGCCAGATTCCTGGAACAGGCGGCACGGCGGACAGGCGGCATACTGAAGAGCGGCTTCTGAAAAGCCGCCCCGCTGATGGCGCAGCATTGATGTTTATAATTTCAATCCCTCTTATTGCCCGCTTTTTAGCAGAATAATTGTTTTACTCCGCATAAGTTGGTACATTTGCCGTCATAAACACAAGATGATCATGAATAAGCAAGATTTTTTAGATATACTGGAAGAGCATGGGAAACTGGGCTTCCAAGAACAGATAGACTACGACAAGTTCTGTCTGTATTCCATCGTGACACATTCAACGGCCATAGAAGGCTCTACAATGACCGAGATCGACAATCAGCTGCTGTTTGACGAGGGGATTTCTGCCAAAGGCAAAAGCATAGTCGAGCAGAATATGAATCTCGACTTGAAGGCTGCCTATGAAAGAAGCATGGAATTAGCCAGGACCCATACTCCATTTTCTGTTGGCGTATTGAAGCACCTGTCTTCTCTGGTCATGAGAAGGACTGGTGGGGTAGTCAATGGCATGGGAGGCTCTTTCGATTCCTCGCGGGGAGATTTGCGTCTCGTCAACGTAACTGCCGGGGCTGGGGGAAAGACATATTTGAATTACCTTAAAGTACTGCAGAGACTGGCTGTTTTCTGTAGGGAAATGAATGAAAGACGCGAGCAGCTATTAAAGCAGCCGGATGTATATGAACAATACAAGCTGAGCTTCGATGCTCACCTGAATCTGGTAACAATCCACCCATGGGTAGATGGAAACGGAAGGATGTCAAGGCTGGTCATGAATCATCTTCAAAATGAATTTGGGCTTATACCCAGCAAGGTGCTAAAGGAAGACAAGGGGGAATATCTTAAATCCTTGATTTTATCAAAGGAGAAAGAAAGTGAAGTGCCATTCCGGGAGTTTATGTTTGAAGAGCACGCTGGAAATCTCCGTCAGGAGATTGAAAATTACAAGATGTCTATGGAATAGGAGGATTAGGGTGAAAGGTTAACTTCATTTCTTATCCATTAACGCTTCTATCAGTTCTGCGGCTAATCGTGCATTATCTGAAAGTTTAATGATATTGTCTTCTTCTGTTGAGAAACCGAGCAGGTGAATGCCGCCGTACCAGACGATGGATCTGTCGATGATGGCACAACTGTGAGAGAGGGTTTTATTCGTATTCACAGTGACACCTAATGACTTCAGATAATCGGTCTGTTCGTCAGACTGCTTAGACAGTACAATGATGTTAATGCCATTGACAAGTAAGTTTTTAAACATATCGGTGAGCTGGTTCTGCTGAACATGATACAGCTTCGGAGACGAGATGATAATGGAGTGTCTGGCAGCAAGAAGGTCTTTACAGAAAGGTACAAAGAATGTCTTGCCATTGAAAATCTGTCCTTCGCTGCTTGCGAGGTCAAGGTTGGGTAAAGAATCAAATAATGTTGGCGAAGATACATCTGCCACCTTGTAGCCAATAGAGGCGTAACCTCTCAGGCGGCGTTTGTACATACTGTCATAAACAGGGTGATGAAGGTCAATGTAATCGTAGATACGCACATCTATTTTGCCGGGGTATTCACGATGAAGCCGACCGGCATACTGTGCCAGAAGTCCCTTCCATGAAATGGGCAGAGCAAGAAACAAGGTGTCTAATCGTGGGTGATCAAAACCTTCACCGACATATTTTCCCGTAGCTACAACTACCAGTTTGTTTTTTACCGGAACAATCCTCAATTGATGAAGTGCGGTCTTTTTCTCTTTAGCAGTGCCGGACCCCGTCAACCGAATGACATCTTTGCCCCTGTCATGCAACATCTGCGAAAGGATTTCAACGTGTGCCGTCCTACTGGTGAGGATCATTGGGATACGTCCGGCATCTACTGCCTTACACACATCATCAACAATCAGATTGTTACGAACCTCATCATCCACCAAAGACTGATAAAGCGAGCTGATATTCTGTTTATCTTCTGTAAGTGGCCGGAAAGATGTAAACCGAGGAATAAAGTAACGATGGAAACCTTGCTGTGCCATCAGGCCTGCTGCATCGGCAGAGAACCGGATAGGGCCGCACTGCATAAAAATAATGGGCTGATGACCGTCTTTTCTAATCGGTGTAGCAGTTAATCCATACACGTAACGAGCCGTCACGCCTTTCAACACACGCTCAAAAGTAACGGAAGAGACATGGTGACACTCATCAACTATCACCATTCCATAATCACGTACAAACGGTTTCACCTCATCTCCATCTAAACACGATTGCATCAAGGCGACGTCTATCATTCCATGTAAGACATTACCTGTAGAATCAAGACAACCAATAGGCGAAAAAGCCTTATACCTTCCTCTTCTTTTCGGGCGATCTGGCTTTTGATAATCAATATTAATAAAAATATCGGTATGAGACATAAGAAGATAGAGGCATCTTAGGAGGAACTCCAATTTGTTATAATGGAATGCTGTACAGACAGAAAAATTATGTAACTTTGCGCCCAAACAAGTAATAACTATGAACGAGCCAACAAACCTAAACAACGAAATTGTAATCTATCAGAGTGAAGACGGACAAACACAGCTTGATGTCAAGCTGGAGGGAGAGAGCGTCTGGCTAAATCGGCAGCAGATGGCTGAACTATTCGGCAGAGATGTGAAGACCATTGGCAAACACATTAACAATGCATTACAGGAAGAGTTGAACGATGGAATTTCAACTGTCGCAAATTTTGCGACAGTTCAAAAAGAAGGAGAAAGACTCGTGAATCGTTCTATAGAACATTATAATCTTGATGTGATTATCTCTGTCGGTTATCGAGTAAAGAGTAAGCGAGGTGTAGAATTCCGACGTTGGGCTAACAACGTCCTGAAGCAGTATCTCATCAAAGGGTATGCCGTGAACGAACGCCTCCGCCAGCAGCAGATAGCCGAACTGCGACAACTGGTGCAGGTGGTGGGCAGGACGATAGAGCAGCAGCCTGTCTCCACAAACGACGAGAACCATGCCCTCTTTGATGTGATAGTGGATTATACCTATGCCCTTGACACACTGGATGACTATGACTATCAACGGCTGAACATCAACAAGACAACCAGTGAGGAACTCTTCCATGCCACTTATGAGAACGCCATGCACGAGATAGAGATTCTCCGTGAGAAGTTCGGTGGATCAGCTCTCTTCGGTAACGAGAAAGACGAATCCTTCAAAAGCTCTATTGGACAGATCTATCAGACTTTCGGCGGTGTGGAGCTATATCCCAGTGTAGAAGAGAAAGCTGCCATGCTGCTCTATCTCGTAACCAAAAACCACTCGTTCTCTGACGGTAACAAACGCATTGCCGCTACGCTTTTCCTCTGGTTTATGAACAACAATGGCATCCTCTATCATAAAAACGGTTCCAAGCGCATTGCCGACAATACGCTCGTTGCGCTCACGCTCATGATTGCCGAGAGCCGGACGGAGGAGAAAGATGTCATGGTAAAGGTAGTGGTGAACCTGATTAACAAGAACAACTGAGAACGATCTACCTTCTTAGTTTTGCTTTCCTCATAGTTATATGT
Source organism: Prevotella multiformis (assembly GCF_018127985.1). Lineage (NCBI taxonomy): Bacteria > Pseudomonadati > Bacteroidota > Bacteroidia > Bacteroidales > Prevotellaceae > Prevotella > Prevotella multiformis. The sequence continues at coordinate 68,795 of NZ_CP072357.1, forward strand.
GATGTTATATTTTATTCAGATAATCGTACTCCTTTTTGTAACGTGCTACTCGTTCATAATCCTTTTCTGTTGGGTTAGGCAGACGAGACAGATCCATATTATGCGTAAGGTCGTGCAGCTTTACGGCGGTTGCGAGAGGGTTGTCTTTGATACGATGGATATACGTTTCCCTATCAGGTGCGAAGTGGTGATTGAGTAACCGCAAAGCCACAGTTAACTCTTCTCTTTCTGCAGCAGACAGCAGTGTTCCCAGCTTCTCTTCCAATAAGTTCAGAACCTCATCGACCGTGTTCGGAGTATCTTCGCTTGCATCATGGAGATAGCCGACCACTTGTTCTTGCCAGGTTTGTCCCATCTTAGCAACAATCGTAAGATGCCCGCTGAAGTAATCTACTCCAGCTTTGTCCACCTGTCTTTTGTGTAACTGACGAGCCAAGGCGGCAGCACACCTCACGAGTTCTTTTCCCTTGTTAACAGATATGCTCATAACGCATTAATCGTTGTTTTCTATTCTGGAGTTTGCAGTTTCAACTGGTTAGTGGCACTAACCAGTTCACTGTTTACTTTCTTCAACTTTGTTTTGAGATACTTCCAATATTTTCTCGTCTTTTGATAATCATCCTGCTCGTTGATGGCAGCAATGATGTCCAGCACAGAGTACCACCGTTTATTGCGTTCCTCGTCCCATATCGCCCTTACTTCACGGTCCTTGAAAGAGTGAATCGACTTCTTATGTTGCTCTGGGTGCTCTGTCATAAGTCAGGTCTTAATAGCATAAGATGATGATTGCAAAGATAGTAAAAAGGTTTGAAAGGGGGCTTGCATGTGAGAGGTCTGTTATTGATTAGGTGAGAAATAAGGATGGTATAATGAAGTTTCTGTTATGCTAAGACCAAAGTTTCATAATAATGAAACTCGATTTTCATTTCAACGAAACTTTAGTTTCATATGTATGAAACTTTTGGTTCGTATTGATGAAACTCTTATTTTATGCTGACTTGTAGATACGCATGAGGATAGGATATTGTTCTTCATAGCGATCGAATTCTATTTTAGAACCGTCATACCCTGCATTTGTAAAGGCTTCTCTTATCTCTCGCTGTTCACGTTCAGTCAGGACACGTTCCTTTCGTTTAATCCGGTAATAGGCTGTGCGGCCAAAGGTGTAGATAAGATTCTGTCGGATATCACTTAAATCGGCCACCCGCACGTTGTCATAGATGCGTGAGATGCCCCATGCAAAACGTTCCTTGCGGTCGGGGGCGAAGAAAGGACAGGATTGCTTTTCCGTTATCACTTTCTCGTTCACCACCATATACCGCTCCCGTGTACTTGTTCCGAGCATCGTGTAGGCAGTATGATGCAAACACTGGCTGGCTTTCTCGCAGTGAGTGCCAGCACAGTGTGCATAGTCGTAGGATAATTGGTCGTATTCTTCTTGGGTCATAGGAATAGTAGTTTATCAAGTGAAAAAGAATGATTACTTATATTTTTTGTTTTTTTTGTAATGTAAGAATAAAAAAAAGTATTATCTTGTTTTGAGAAAGCTATAAAAAGGATTTTTGGAATATTACCATCATATATGCTACATGCTTTTTCAAAATAATTAGAGAGTTCCTTTCTATCCTCCTCATTAGCTTCAAACACCATCAAACACATCCCAGTATTAGGTAACAATAGTTTTTGGAAATCATATTTTATAGCTCCATATTTATCTTTTGTATCCGTGCATCCTCTATTCTTTTCCTCTTTACTTATATATCTTCTTTTGGTCCATTCAGATTCAACTGCAAGGACTATACTTTTTAGAAGATAACCGCCTTCTTCCTCTTGATACCAACATAAATCAAATAACCATTCCCAATTAACAAAATGCTTCTTCTTATGTTCTTTCAAGAAAGATTCCGACAAACTATGAGAGTATACCCTGTAACCTTCTTGATCTCCTAATTCTGTTAGTAGTTCAAATAGTTTCGTTGTTTTATCTCTCTTACACTCTATTATTTTACCATTACTATCAAGGAAAAAATCTTTCCATTTTTCTATTAACTTCTTAACAATATTTTCAAATACTAACGTAGGAAAATCTGTTATTGCTCCTTTTGCTTCTATCCACCTCATATTGATAAAAAAATCGCAGCAACCCATTGCTGGATTACTGCGATTATATTAGTTGTTATATTATTTCACTTCTTCGAATTTATTCTATACTGATTATCAATGATTTATATTTGTATGGTACAAAAATGTTTCCTCAATTTGAGTAGTATTGATTAGAAATCATCTTGGATGTTGTCACCCATCCAGATACTCTATACTCTCATATTATGAGCATACGGATATAAATGGAATTGATAAACTCGTATTGGAGGCTTATTTATGAAATATCCACCTGTTTCCTTTTTCAAAATAATATGCATATATTTCAGCCCATTTTCTTTTACCATTGGGTATAAGAATGGGAATTCCACCAGAAATAGTTTCTTTTGTAAGTGGAACATAAAAAAGTTCCATGATATCTTTTAATCCACTAAAAATATATCGTAATAGAAACCTCTCCTTAGAATATATTTGGGTCTTCCGGAATTTGGAGTGATAATAATTGGTTATTAATAATCAACTACTTACACCATTGCTCATATATGTTAAACCCTTTATATACGGAGAATTATAATCATAATGTGCTAATTAGTAGTGCAGGAGTTACTATAACTTATAGATTCACTTCATTTAGTCTAAATCCATTATTAATGAGAAGATTATGAAGAGATTTTTGTCTCAAACTTTGAGTATCATTCATAGGTTATCACTCCAAATTCCGGAAGACCCATATATTTCTTCCCATTGTTCAAAAGCAATGCCATAAAATGGCTGATGATTATCACCTTTGAGATTTGTCAGGACAATACCTCCTTGAATCAGATTATATTGAGTATGTGTAATAGCATTCCTTAAATTTTTATTGTATGCCTCATTCAACAGCTTTTGAGAATTAGGAACTTTTGAAAACTTTGCAATAATAGCGTCTTTTATATAATTGCTTCTTGTATTTCTTGTCTTGCTATCAATATCTAATTCCCAATCGTAATTCTCGCCATTAAGAATATGACTGATCTCTTTCAGTGTCTTTAGGAAATAACCATTTTCCCAAATCAATTGATACCTATGCATTTCTTCTTCTATGGATTGTTCAAAATCCGTCGTACCATTAAAAAAGATAGATCTTAATTTTACAAAGCACTCATTATCATTTGTTTTTTTTCAAATACCTGGATAAACTATCTGATTAAGTTGCTGCATATAGTTTATTCCTGTTTCCCCAGGATCCAAACAAGGAGCGCCCAAACCTATGAAACCATTTTGTTGACATACTAACAAATCACCAGGGTGCTTCATTGTCTGTTTGCAAATATTGAAAAGTTCGCAAATAATTAACCTTACTCCTTCGTTATATTTATCAACAAAAGTTTCTCTTATCATGTGGTATAATTTTTAGACATTATAGATAATGGATTTATCTTTTAATACATACTTGGGATAGTAGGATATTTCGTCCTAATATATGCATTTGCAATAGCAACTCCAATGGGTGTTATTGTAAAAAATATTGGTAGTTGATTCCACCAGATTCGCACATTTCTTAAATTTTCATAATTATCCCATTCTTTGATGAGCTTTGAAGTCAATGATTCAACATTTCGCCCATCCTTGTATGTTATTTCTGAAAGATGCTTAAATGCAAGGAATTGTTCTCGATTTAGAGGAATATCTAACTCTTGTGCTCCAAGATTTACTTTAATACTAATACTATTCCCCTCAGTAAAAGCCTCAGGTGGATACGCACATATAAGGAACCCTTCTCTTAAAGGATGCTCTTTAAATAACGGCATTTCGATTTTCAGAACCTTTTTATTATCTCCATTATCTTCATTAAGTTCTGCTATTTCCTCTTTGGGGTCATAGAGCCCAACCCTATGTAGTTCTGAGAGTATCTCATTATATTCCTGTGAATTTCGTTCTATTCCCATAGGTAAATATGCTAATTGATTAGATAGGAATTCTTCCATTTTCTTAAAAGATTGTATTCCCGAAGAACCCATTCGAACTGCAGAAAGCACATCCAAATTTTCTATCCATTGTGTACCAACAGGCAATTCTATATCATTAAGGATACTCTTATATAGATTATCAAGAGTTTTTAATCCTTGATGTATGTCAAAGGATTTTGACTCATATCTATCTATTGCGTAGAAGGTTGAAAGCCCTATTAAACTGGATTCTGGAATTTGATCTATGATTTCTATAGCTTTTGTTATACCTAATGTTCGCTCTCTTTTACCATTTTGTTCGGCTCTATGAACGATTAATTCAGAAAGCATATCTAAGTCTCTTTCTTCTCCACTTGATGCAGCTGATATTTGCGCTTTTCTTAAAACAAATTGAAAAGCAGGATCACCGAATATCTTTAAGGTTTCATCATGCTGTTTCATCTTTGGTATTAGTTTGTCCTCTAATGCCATTACACGTTCTTGGGCAATACCTTGGGCCTCTTGAGTCCAATTAGCTTTTGCAATGGCATATTCTTCCTTACAAATAGTACGGGCACGTTCTTCATCAATCCCAACAATATTTGTGGTATTATAATAATTATTTACAGTCCCAGCTTGTACCTGCGTAGAATTATCACCAGCAGTTTGCTCACTTTTGTTTATCTCCATAGTAATTATTTATAATTCCTGTTTGACTTTGTGTGGCATTATCACCTGCGCTTTGTTTTAAATTAGCCTTTTGGTGGATTCCTATTTTGTAGCCAGTAAATCCACCAAGTAAAAATGTAACTATAAGAACCAATATATTAGTGCCGATTCCTTCAAATATCCATTCCATATTTTTCAATATTAATTTTGTTGTAAATATAATTAATTTCATCAAAAAATAATAGGATGATGTTTCTTCATATAAATCAATCCTTTTGTTCGTAATAGTATGAATAGTCAATACCTTTCATAAACATTTCTCGGTCATCAATCTTAGTGGTGAGAGCAGGCTTTACCAAAGCTTTGATCTGTGTACTATCAGATATACTCTCACGCATTGCAGACAAATATTCGTTCTTATCAATTTGGCTCCAATCCACACACCGTTTTAGTGAACGCTTCAGCATAAGGTCAAGCCAAATACGAGTGCTGCGACCATTGCCTTCCATGAATGGATGGGCGACGTTCATTTCAACATATTTGTCCATTATCTCATCAAAGGTTGTTTCGGGCATTCGTTCAATTGCTTGCAGCGTATCGGGGAAGTGCATACAATTAGCGAAAGTAAAACCTCCTTTTGAAATATTCTTGGTACGGATTTGTCCTGCAAAGTCATACAGTCCTCCAAAGAGATAAGCGTGTATCTGTTGCAGACACTTAATACTGCCAGGTTCTGCCGTTTGCAAGATACCACTTTCAAAAAGCTGATAAGCCTTTTTCTTGCTCTGTCCATCAATAGTGTTATCACTATAGAGGAACCAGTCAAGAAAGTTCGTAGCCTTGGTATTGTTGATATGCTTTGCCAAAAGGGTTACACCCTCTGCATCAAACGTATCTGTCTTATAAGACTTCCCGTCAAAGGTTTTTAGCTTCAGTTGGTTAGTAGCACTACAATAGTCCGTTAAATTTTCGCGGTTTGCGAAGCTTTCGTCCCTAAGGCAACAGAAATTGTGGCAGAAAGAAAACATGATAAGTCTCTGAAAAAGAGTAGATCAAATAACAAAATACAACACAATAAAATCGGCTATCTCATTGAATTTCAGTAACTTTACAAATGTAAAAAGACAATAAAGTTTATGCTGATAACCAACTTGATTAGCCGATATATGAAGCTCTGCAAAGCAGCATTCAGTGCCGAAGATGGAGCAAAGTTAAGCAAAAGTATCCAGACAAACATCATGGAAATGCTTTTTCTTTTGATGGTCATCCCAAGGAGATGCAATTTCACGCAGATGGGACGCTATGGCAATCGTGGCGAGCAGTGCTATCGGCAGACGGCAGAGCGCAGCGTGGACTGGCTTGAGATGAACATGTGGCTGAGTGCTTTCGCCTTCAAAAAAGGCAAGGGTCGCAATGCCATCGTCATAGACCCGAGCTTCATCAGGAAGGCTGGGAATCATACCCCATACGTGGGTACGTTTTGGTCGGGCTGTGCAGGTGCGGTAAAGCACGGTCTTGAGATCCTCGGCATCGGTGTGATAGACGTGGACCTGCATGAGTGCATGATGCTCAAGGCTGTGCAGACCACATTGGAAAAAGGCGAGGAGAAAAAAGAGATGAGCCTGTACGACTGGTATGCCAAGGTGTTGGAGGACGACAAGGTAAGGCTGCAGCGTATCTGCAAGGTTCTTGTCGCCGACTCAGCCTTCTCCAAAAGACCCTTCATCGACAAGGTAATGAAGATGGGATTCCATGCTGTGAGCCGCCTGCGTCACGACGCAGCCTTGTTCTACACATGGGACGGGGAACCCACGGGAAAGCCCGGCCGTCCTCGTGTCAAAGGTGACAAGATTGACGTGAGTAACATCGATATGTCTAAAGTCGAAAAGCTTGAGCTGGAGGAGACTTCCGGAAAGGCTTATGCGCTCAAGGCATGGTGCAAGTCCTTGCACAGGGTCGTTTCGCTTGTCATCCACGAGTTGCCCAACGGTGTCCGCCGTCTGTACTTCGCTACGGATGAGAACATGGGCGGACGCGACGTGGTGGAATATTACACCACACGTTTCCAGGAGGAGTTCTGCTTTCGCGACGCAAAGCAATTCCTCGGCCTTACAGATTGTCAGGCACGCGACAGGAGAAAACTTGACTTTGCCTTCAACTCTTCATTCACGGCACTCAATGTGGCCAAGATCATGTGCAAGGAACTTGGCACGTCCATCGGTCGACTTAAAGCGCAGATGGTCAATGCCTACTATGCACAACGAATTATTGACGTGTTCGAGAAAAACCCGAACACGCCTTTAAATAAAGAAAGTATTAATGAGATATTTAATTTCGATGCTGACGCAGCATAAAAATTAACGGAGTATTGAGCACTAACCAACTGACTATTTTCTTTTCTTAGTTTGGTTTTGAGATACTTCCAATAGTTTCTCGTCTTTTGGTAATCATCTTGCTCGTTAATCGCAGCAATGATGTCCAGCACAGAGAACCACCACTTACTGTGTTCCTCGTCCCACACCGCCCTAACTTCACGGTCGTTGAAAAAACGAATAGATTTTTTATATTGTTCTTTACGCGCTTCCATAAATGGGAATTTAGTTGTTCGTTTTATTATTTTTTATCTCCCAATAGCCATTGCGCTTACCATTTTTGCGTTCAATAATGCCACGTTCTGACAAACGCGTTGTCATACGTTTTACGGTTCGCTCAGACTTACCTATATGCACAGCAATTTCCTTTTGCGTTGCTTGTGGTTTCTCCTTGACAAACTTTATAAGTGCTACTTCTTCCAAAGTGCAATCCAAAGTGTCATTATGGCTCTTTGGAACTTCCAGACTGGCACTTTGAACCAAATGCTTTGGTGCTTCTATATGTAGAAGTCTGTTCTTTAGTTCATTCTGCTCACCTAATATCAAATTGCGAAAGAAAGCTTCAAGGTATTGCGTTGTAGCAAAGACGCCTTTAGGCATATTGTTATAGTTGGCTCGAACCAGTGCGTTACGAAAATACCACGAATAGTTAGCAAAGGTTTCGTTACTGATGTCGAAACCAAATGTACGCAGATACTTAATGGTAAAAACTGCCGTTGTACGGGTATTGCCCTCCCCGAACGGATGAATTTGCCAAAGGTCAGAAACAAATTGTGAGATATGGCTCACAGCTTCTGCTATATCATGATGCTTATAATCGTATTCTTTTTCACGGGCAAAGTCGTAATCCAGCGTTTCACGGATACTATCAGCACCAGCATATAGTACCGTTTCTCCATTCAACACCCATTCCTTTTTCGTAATGTTATAATCTCTTATCTTTCCTGCATGCTCATAGATACCTTCAAACAAACGACGATGAATCGAAATATATTCCAATGGCGAGAACGTAAAGCTCTGTTCAGATAGTAATTCGGTAATACGAGCCGAAACTTTATCTGCTTCCTCTGTTCTGTCTTCTACGTTCTTACGGGCTGTCATCGACTCATAATAGCTATTGACAAGCCGCTTTACCTCTTCAATCGTAATATCGCCCTCAATATGTTGACAAGCTGTTTGACGCAGATAGTCTGAAGTCTTCAGCCCATCAACAGCCTGCAAACCAATAGCAGTCTGCCACGCATAACCTTTCTCTCGTTTATGCGGTTCGCTCTGTCGGATATATTTTTCAAAGTCAGTCATCTTGCTACCTAAATTAAATGTCCCAACATTAATTCTTAACTTTCTTATCCACAAACACAATAAGGTCAATTGGCTCAACTTGCAATATATCGGCTATCTGAGCAATCATATCAAGACTCGGTTGACGGTGGTTGCCCACATAGGCATTGCCCATTGCAAAGCTCTTGCCCAATTGCTCTGCTAGCCACGTCTGCTTAATACCTTTCTCATTAAGTACCTCTTTGATTCGATTGTTTGGAGTTTTCATAATTATTCCCTTATCAATTACAAAAATAACAAATATTATTTGATAAACAAAAAAATGAGGAGTTTACTCAAACAAAATTGAGGGATTCTCTATGATTTCAAGCAATGACATTTCTACAACCCCGTGTTCCATATTCTCCATATATTTATGCGAAGATTTATGATGTGTCATAAATATCATTTTTATACGATAAGCTTCATCCATAGATGGGTAAATCTTCTTTAGTTGCATTTTTTCTTTATCCAACCACTCACATCGCTCGTAAACATGAATAAGTTTATATCTATATGTCTTTATTGCACACAAGAACTCATAGGGTGTGCGGCATTCTATAAAGTCTTTTAACTCAATGCCTACTATCACTTTATTTTCATCATTTTTTAGTAATAAATCAAAATCGCCTATATTTTTATCTTCATTTACCAAAACCTCATTTTTCCCAATTTTTACTTCCATCTTAACATCAGAATTAGGAAGTTCTTTACTCAGGAAAACAAACACTGCTTCATTAAAGGCTTTACCTTTCTTGTCATTTACCTTACTTTCAAATGTTGTCATTTCCTTTGATGAACATGATAAGCGACCATTCCTTATCCTTTCGTACAAGACAATGTGTGAACGATATATAGATTTATATGAATAAAGTACATGTCCGTCATATATTATCCAAGGTCGGGTAGCAAGTTCTAATTTTCTATTATGACGAGTAGCATAAGTATCTGAAAAATTAAACTTTTTATCACGCCCTATTTGTTGTGCTAACTCACCATATAGCATAAAATGTTCTTTAAAAGGTTGGTATTTATCTGTACCTATACCATTATTAAAAACATAATCAATAAAGGTTTGCAGCTCAAAATTTGCTATTACTACATTCTCTTCATTTACCAAGTCTATAGATTTAGTTATTATATTCTTATAATCGCTATAACTTATTCCATATTCAGCAACAAAGGCTCGTTCAAAGGTCTTATCTTTTATATCTATTTCAAAATCTGGCACATGAATACCCATCTTTATTAGACGATCCTGCTCATAAAACTGCTCGCGACTAAAGTCTATCATATATTTATTTATATCATCTATGGCTGATAATTTTGCAATTCTACCATTCTCCAATATTTCTATTCCGTCATTATCATCGTGAGTATTATTCAATATATCCATAAACGTACTGAACACTTCCAATTGATGAGCTATAGAGAAGGCATAGTATATTTCATCAACTGATTCCAACTTATTCTCATTAAATGGTTGTCCAAGGACAATCTGTTCAATTATCCATTTACATAGTGCATTAGTTTCCTGATAACCTTGTTCAAAAGTATGCTGTTTTGTCTCATGAATTCCAATATAATCATATACCCTCTTATAATATATGTATCGGCTATTTGTTAAAGCCAGCCAGAATAATTGCCCATGATGCAGTTCCAATAACTTTATCAGCTCTCCTCTTTTTGACAGTTTCTCAAGTAGTGGCCTCAAGAGCTGATTCAAATATGTAATAATATCTTTTACTATTTTCTTTGAATCTTGTATATTATACTTGACCCCTTGGGGGGACCAGTTAAAATGCTCTTGAATGTTAGTTAATACAACATTATTGAAACGTTTACTGATAGTCATGCACCCCTTTAGACCATCGTCAATCACTGCAATTGAACCTTGAGATTCGTCAAACAAAAAATGACCACCAGTTTCTAAAAATACTTGTTTTAGATGATCCATAGTAAAATTTCTACCAGCAAGCCTCTTGTTCATGAACACTTCACATAGCCCTTTAACTATATAATATTCATCAATATTCAAATTATTTATATCAGATAGAGATATGTCTATTCTTAGTTCATTTCTCTTAAAATGAGAAAAATTAAAAGTGCCTTTTTCTGTTAAATTAATAAATATGGTTACAGGACACCTTAATACATGGATATTAAACTTTTCTTCTATTATAAATAGCCACATGCCAATGCTCTTTGCTATTTGAGCAGAGATTTGAGCATACTTATTAAAACTATAAAACAGCAACATATCCGCATCACGAAGTTTCACCAATAAATAGCTACCGTCATTCTTACTCAGGGAATTTATATAAAATGGTACTTCATCAGCAAAATCTGCTAAATGCTTCACAGTTTCAATCTTACTACAAATATATTCCACATGTTCATCCTTTTCCCATAAGAGCTTATATATGTCGTAAAGTAAAGGATTACCAGAGATAGTTAATCCTGTTGGAATTGCGATATCATCATCTACATAAAATGTCATCTCATGTTTATAATAAAAGCCAAAAATCTCAAAATCATTATTTATCGGTGCAAATCTTATCTTTCTTTTATCCTCTAGAAACCAGTAAAGATTATACAATCCTTTATTTAAAAGCTCTACTATCCACCCAAGTTGATCGACAGAGAACACTAATCCGATAGCTGCAATTGTTGAGCAGAACGATCCAAATGCCTTTGGTCCACAAAAAACGATAATATTAAGGACTTTACTTACATTGCTTATAGATTTTATTTGGGACTCATTATTGATAAGGCATTCTATGATTCGAGACGAAAGTTCATCAGTAACCCTCTCGGTCTCAAACATTTTGTCTAACTCTATTCTATCAGGAATATTCGTAACAAAGGTAAAGCTGGCGTATTTATCTATATCCAACCTATAAACCATATTCTTTACATCAGAATATTGTTTTATACCCTGGAGTTCTTCACAATTATCAAGCTTTATGGCAATTTCTTCCAAACATATTCTACCATAAGCATCTTCAAAATTTTCTTTACCCACGTTATTAACTAATGACTTAAAGAAAAAAGAATGCGCACAGAGTAACAAAGCATAAGGAGATAGTACTAAATAGCCTGTTTGGGTTTTGTAAAGAGGATACCATTCCAGTGGTCCACTTAATTGATTTTTATATATACTCAAATCTGAAAAAGGCTTATCCTTTTCATAAACCATTATTTCCAAACTTTTATCATCTAAATTATAACCTTTTAGAATTTTTAAAATATCACGGTCTGAAAATAACAAAGGATTATTCTTTAGTTCTTTGTTATTAGGAAAAATAAAATATTCATTGCATAATTCACCTAATTCATATCGCCCGTACCCAAATCTTTCACATATTATATCCGACATATCTAGCATAACGCGCCCTATTCTCATTAACTTATCATTCACCTCATATTTTCTGGCTATCATGTCCATTCTGCGAATAGCATATTGCTCACCTTCGCTCATCAAGGCATATACACTATATGATCTGTCCTCTGTTATACACTGATCTATACACAGATTAGCTTGAACTTCATCTGTTACACCTTTTGGTATAAGCTCATAAAATTCTTTCTTTAAAAATGTAACATCAATAGGCATATCGCCATTGCTGTTTTCTAATATATATCGTTGAATGATTGCAAGATTGTATTTCCATGCAGAGTTTTCCTTCATCCCCATCATGTATGACATACATGATAAAGCCTGCTGTTTGTCGTATTTATCTAAATAACTTAATTCTTTCATTTATAAAAATAAATGACATATATTATGCTAAATTACAAATATCTTAGATGCTTTTCGAACAAATCTTTAACAAGTTGAGCGCTACCATGTAACTTTCCCTTTCTCGCTAAGTACTGCCTTTATACGATTGTTTGGAGTTTTCATATCAATTTGCTTATGATTTACAAAAATAACAAATTTAATTTGATATACGATATAAAAGAGGATTTATTTCTCCTCTTTTATGTCGTATGCGTTTTATTTGGTTAATCAACTATTTTTCTTTGCATCAGACTATCTGCTTTCTGCTTTCTGCTTTAATCCTAATTCATGACCATCTATTTGCTTCTTAATATTTTTGATTGCAGTTTTGTTCCGATGAATGTCAAATACATCATTGAGCCATAAGATTTCTTTTGAGCTGCAACCTCGCCATACTCTGATGATACGGAACTTCAAGGCATCGTCTTTGTATTGCTGTTTGCTTTGCCATAGGAAGTAATTACCGACCAAAGAAACAAAACAAAGGATAGACACTGCCACCACAGCAGTAAAGACTTTCGACGACTTGATGTCAAAGCTATGTCTGTGAACCAGTTCCTGCGATTGTGGATGCTCTTTCTGCTCCTGCCACTCGTGCAACATGGTCAAGACGCTTGCCACCAATTTGTCCATGGATTTAGCCTCCTCGTCCTTGATGCGCACTTGCACACCAATATACTTGTTAATCACTTCTTTTGTTCGCTCTTCATACTGATTGAGCAATTCCTGTTCTTTCTGCTCATCACTTTGTGTTGGTGTAGATTGAACAGGGAGAAAGGCAGAGTTGTTCTTCTTTTCTTTCAGTTCATTTAGTTCTCTGTAAATTGTCTCCAGCTTGTTTTTGATTTCCTCAAAGAGGACAAATGTATTATTATCAGCCATAGTTATAAATGTATTTTACGTTTTTTCTTTTTCTTCTTTTTATCAAGTGTGTTGTAAACCTCCGCAGGGACAGTACCATGAGTTTGAAACAAATCCAATCCTCCTTCTATGAGGTTGTTGGTAATTTCGCTCGTAACACTTGCAACATTGGATATGAGGTTTATCATTCCTTGTGTCTGCTGTTCGTGTTCCCTGTTATTCTCTTGCAGAGCAAAGTCTATTTTAGAATAGCTGAAATTCCTATCCACCTTAGATCCATTGAAATGATAGCCATTCTTTTCAAAGATAATTCCCTGCACCTCCTGTGAGTTGCCTTTGTACTTGAAGCGGACGTCAATATCTTGTTTTTTCAAATAAGCAAGAAGGTCTTTCCATTCCCTGCACCGAGTAATTTCAGTTTTCAACGCCTGATAGATTTCATATTTGGTCTTATCAGGTTCTTTCAAGCGATGCTTCTTGACTTTCTCCTTGCCATCGGCAAAGTATAAACTGTATTTTATTGTCAGTTCCTTACAAATCTTCTCGCTCCTGAATCTGTCATTACGGTCAGAGATAGTCTTGCCGTTATTATCTATTCTGTTGAAAGCTATATGCACATGAGGGTGCTCTTTGTCAAAGTGGCGCCCAATGATGTATTGCGTATCTTTTATTCCCATCTTCTCCATATACTCACGAGCCATCTGTGCCATGAACTTGTTACTTAATTTGGAAGAATCCTGTACAGAGAAACTTAGGGAGATATGTCCCACAACCTTACCCACTCGTGGATTAAGTTCTGTTTGGTCGATGAAACTTTGGGCAATATGACTAATACAATCTGTTCTCACACCCGAACTATCTATGAGTTCCGTTCCTTTCTTCGGGTCAAGGATGTAATTTATTACACCCTTGAAGCCCGAACCTTTCATTATCTTTGCAATCATCTTCGTATCAGATTTAGGATTTCATCAATCTTGCTAATGATGATTTTATGGAAAGGAGCAATGGTATGAAATCCTTCCGCATTGGCGTGATGTGCCAACTGATTGAGATTGTTTGCCATTCCACACAGCTTGCGGATGAAGTCTGCTTGCTCTACGGTCAGTCGCTCAATGACATTTCCTTTTTCAAGAACTTTCCTTACAAACTCACTCATGGTTACTCCTGCGCTTTTGGCTTTGCCTTTGAGCGTATAGTAATCCTGCGTATTCAGTTTCACCGTGATACGGTATTTCTTCTTTTCGGCTACGCCCTTGGTTGGACGACCACCTTTTTTATATTCTGTTTTTATCATACCTGTTTCTTTTATTTAATTTGATGGAGACCAGCGGGATAATCCTCTGCAACGACTGTCAGGAGGTGGAGCAAGTGGTTTTGGTATGCCCAAAACATAAACTTGCTCCCCGAAAAACAGATTATGCGAAGCATATCCCATTGTTATAGCCTTAGTCCTTTGGATTTCTTGATTTCAGCTCTCTCTGAATGCTTGAATTCAGCACATAAATACTCATTTAGGTCTTTATAATTCTGGAAGGCGGAAGAGCAGTCTTGAACATCAAAACCGTCTCTTTTGAGTTGTTCTAAAGTTTGCTTTCCTCCTTCATCATTATCTAAATATGAATAGATGAGTTTGTGCTTTGAAAGAAAAAATCTTGACTTTTTGATATTATTAATCGAGTTAAGTATCAGTGCAGCTTTCTTCTCTTCATCTGGATTCATCGTAAGTAGACTAAGATAATCCATAAAACCTTCAAACAGATTGATTTGTTCTGAAGGACTGGGAACATACGAGATATCGGAAGGAGACAAACACCCTTTGAAGTATGGATTGCGCAACGCATACCCATAAGAATTGTTTGGAAATCCTATTGCGTAAAAACTTCTATCACCAATTCTATAATGGATTTCCCTACAATATTTTTTCGCAATGTTCAGATTGATTCCTCTATGTGTGAGATATTCTATGAGATTTGGATGACATAAGTTGCTAGAGCCAATAACCTCTATACGTGATTGGTTTGGAGAAATTGTTTTGCTATTAGCTATGGAGAATTTTGGTAGGTTATTTTGTTTGCCATTAAACAACTCTATAGCTTGTACTAAACTGCAATTATGTAATTTCATAACTAAATCTATAAGACTCCCACCTTTATCAAGTGCAAAGTCATACCATAGATTTTGGTTATAATCAACTTTGAAACTTGGAGTATGTTCATTTCGGAATGGACTTTTATACATTCCGTAATAGCCATAATTCTTTATAGGGTATATAGACATACTACCTAAGTAATCTTTAATTGATATTGCTTTAATTTCATCTATTGTCATACTTGTAACTTTTAAGTTTAGTACTTACTACAATGTGATATTCTTGTAAGTCTTTGACAATGAAAGAAAAACATGTAGTACTAACTATCTTTGTAGTAATTATTGCACATGTATATGGGAGGTAGTAATACCTTATATCATTATTTACTACGGTCTAACCTTTTTTCTTTCAATGCCTTATCCCTCTTTGTAGTAAAGTAGTATTAATAATTAGTATTGTAATTTTGAATAAAGGGATTTGGAACAATCTTACGTATATGATAAACATACATTGGATTGCCACCTATCCTTTTGGATTTCCGTAAGAAACCAGCCTTTTTCAAGGCTTCTCCCATTCTCCTTTCACTTAGGTTAAGCGTTGTATATCCACGCAAATAGTTTAGGATTTCAGAAGTGGTCATATAACTCTCTTCGGTTGCTGCTGGTTTTTCCATGCCTTTAAGAAGCATTTCAAACTCAACAGTCTGCACTTGAAACCCTTCGCTCTCTTGATGCAGTTCGGCTATTTCCTCTTCATTGAACCAGTAATGATAGTCAACTCTCCACAATTCAACTGCCTCGGAGTACACCTTATTGATATTAATCTCTTTAGCTGCGTCAATATCAATATGTTCAACTTCAAAAGGTAGAAAGCGACGACTTCCTGTCGGATCTGTTAGAAAATCATTACCGTTAACTGATGCCATAAAACTTGCTAAGTGGGGATACTCTTCGATGTAAGTGTCGTATGGTCTACGATATTTTACTCTTGGTGTCGTTATCAGATTCTTCAATTCATTTTCATCTCTCTTATTGAGTGCCTTTAGCTGGTCGTCAATATTGATAAAAAGGTATTCCGCAATCAGTGTTTGTACATCTTTTCCTTGTGGGTCAATCTTTCCTGTGAAAAGATAACTCTTCAGTTCTTCTGGACAAAGTAAATCAAGGAAAGTTGTTTTGAATTTTCCTTGTTCACCTGTAAGAACTAAACATGTATGATTACGACACTGTAAATCATCCATAGCATTGGCTACAACCGCAACCAGCCATTTTACAAAGTAGTGTTTCCATTTATCAGGATTTCTCACCACAACACAATTTGCCAACCTTATGATTTCAGATTCATCTTCACCTTTAGGCTTTGGAAGATTCAACAAATACTCACGAATTGGGTTAACTTTATTGCAAAAGTCGCTCTCCAATATTGCTCGAATATTATCAGCTGGAGTATATATTCCCAAAGTCCCATCTACCAGCCGACGCATAGAGTTAATATCATATTTAGTAAGAGGACGAAATGAAGTATTAGAATCTTGTTCTCGAAACTCTGTTCCACTTTTAACTGTATTAAAACGAAAAGCATAATGTTCTTTCAAGAATTGCTCTATACGTTCATTCTTAGATTGCTTGGCTCGCCCTTCAGTTCTTTCCCTTTCCATAATGCATATATTTATAAAAGGGAAGAATCAGAATGTTTCTCAGAAATAAATGCTTTTGTCTCCTCGTTGATTTCGGCAACAGTCTTTTTCTTACCTCCTTCAATCCATGCCAATAACTCATCTTCAAAAAAATAGAGATGCTTACCATTCTTATAACAAGGTAGTAAGCGTTTACGTACTAAGGTGTAACCCGTGGGTTTGGCTTTCCCTATAAGTTTACACGCATCATCTATTCCAATAGGAATACGTTTGGGAGGGACAATAGGGGTTTGTCCTTTACATACTAAATTCTTGATTTCAGCAACTTCGCTGACTAAGTGAGCAACTGCCTTTGGCAAGTTCTCAAAAGTGATTTCATTTTGTACCATAATACTTGTTATTGATTTTTACGGTGCAAATGAAAAAAGTATTGAGGGTGTGTCAAAATGCAAATTAATAACTTGACACCTTTCAATCTATAAGTAGGATTCTTCTAAAGGCAAAGAAAAGACCATTTCTTTACTCAAAATCAAGTACAGAAATGGTCATTTTTTATTGGATTGTTTCAAACTGTTAGATTATCAAAATGGTATTTGCATTTTGACACACCCTCAACACTACAAAAACACAATAGGATTGTGTGTTATTCTGTTATTTGGTGGTCTGAAAGGCCTTGTACAATAGGTATAGTGCCTTTCTTCTCATCATCACGGAGGTGACTTTTTATACTTCCAACTTCCACATCTTTGAATGTGATGGCAAAAACCTGTTTGAGGAACTGCGAAATTTCATCTTGTTTGCCTACTCTAAAATGGTTCCATATATTCCAACCAAAATGAAACAGGTCTAAGGCAACTAAACCTTTGATATTAATTGGTTAAACGTGTGATAAGGGAAGCTTAGCGGAGTACAACTCTATATATTCACAAAGTCTGAGTAAATATTTGTTAGAAACATAAGGTGCGAACTATAGTTGAGTATATTTAATAGCTATAGCTTTGTTTTGCTCTTTATAAACTAATTATTTTCATACTGATGAAATTAGAGTTTCAAACTGTTAAAACTATCGCTTAGTACCGAGAAGAAGTTTTGTTTTATACACGTTTGTAGGTACGCATAAGTGTAGGGTATTGTTCTTCATAGCTGTCGAACTCAATTGCAGAGCCGTCATAACCCATGTCTGTGAAGATATCTCTTATCTCCTTTTGCTCACTTTCAGTCAGTACACGCTCTTTTCGTTTAATTCGATAATAGGCTGTGCGCCCAAAGGTGTAGATGAGATTTTGTCGGATATCACTTAAATCAGCCACTCGCACATTGTCATATATTCGTGATATTCCCCATGCAAAACGTTCCTTGCTGTTAGGGTCGAAGAACGGACAAGGCTTCTTATCCGCAATCACATTCGTGTTCACCATCATATACTGCTCCCGTCCACCCGTTTCGAGCATCGTGTAGGCAGTGTGGTGTAAGCACTGGCTGGCTTTCTCGCAATGAGTGCCAGCACAGTGCGCATAGTCGTAGGGTAATTGGTTGTATTGTTCAATGGTCATTAGTGTCGTTTATTTGTCCTTTATCATTGTCACTAGAGGTATTATCAGGCTTCAACTCTGAACTGTAGTTCCAGAAATAGTAGATTTCTTTTCCATTTCTATCTTTATGTGACACATGAAAGAATTTCTGAAAGAATTCCTTAAGTCTTTCTATTAAACAAAAAAATTTATTCTTTTCCTTTCCATTTGAACTACCATCTTTAGGTAGTTTGGCGACAAACCCTTTACATCTCCATATTACAAAGCCCGAGAACATGATTATAACAATGAATCCTATAATGGTTCTCCAAAAAATATTATCCTGTAGAAAAAATAAAATAGTATCAAGGATACTACAATTAGCAATGAAATCTTTGATACACTGTTTATCTTTTTCATTAAAGATGAGAGTATCTTTAATGAAAGTTAGGAACCAGCTGATTGTAATAATTAGGCTAACCATTTGATTTACCTTTGAAACAGAGAAAGGATAATGCCCCATTACTTTGCGTATAGGGTCTTTATGGCTTTTTATGATACCAAATATAGGAGTTCCTAAATACGTACTTAATTCCTCAATATGAGCCTCCCAATTCTCTTGCCAAAACTTACTCCCTCGATTTGCCATATACCATAAAAGAGATAATAAAAAGCCTAAAGCAGCAATAAATAAAGATGCCCAATGTGATTTTGAATTTGAAAAAACATTATAATATCCAACAAAGATAGCACCAATAAAAAGAACAAAATAGGCTGTGCGTTTCCAATATAACTCAATCTCAAATTTTCTTGTATCAAGTGCTATTTCAAGAGCTTTATTTATCAGATCTTTATTCGGGATTTCTTTTCCAGAAGTAGGGTCCTTTTCAGAATTATAACACCTTATGTATTCTTCTTTTGATATACTTTCACCTTTTTTCTTTGCTTGTCCCATAGTGTTTGATTAATCTAAAAAGCCCCAATGATATTTCTACCATTGGGGCAAGGTTATAATATTATTTTACTTCACTTCCTCAAAGTCTGCATCTTGGATGGTGTCATCCTGCTTTGGCTGCTCCTGCTGACCAGCGTCTGCGCCTGGCTGAGGACCGCCCTGTGCACCTGCTTGGCTGTACATCTGCTGTGATGCAGCCTGCATAACGGTGTTGAGGTTGTTAATAGCTGTGTCGATGGCTGCAACATCAGCTGACTTGTGAGCATCACGGAGCTGCTGAAGAGCAGACTCGATACCTGACTTCTGGTCGGCTGGAATCTTGTCACCGTTGTCCTTCAAGAAGTTTTCGGTGGTGAAGATCATTGAGTCAGCCTGATTCAGCTTGTCAATCTTCTCACGCTCTTTCTTGTCGTTCTCGGCGTTCTGCTCAGCCTCAGCCTTCATACGGTTGATTTCGTCCTCGCTCAAACCGCTTGAAGCCTCAATGCGGATGCTCTGCTCCTTACCTGTTGCCTTATCCTTAGCAGATACGTTAAGAATACCGTTGGCATCGATGTCGAATGTTACCTCAATCTGTGGAACACCACGACGAGCAGGAGCAATACCTGTCAGGTTGAACTGACCGATAGACTTGTTCTGTGCTGCCATCGGGCGCTCACCCTGCAGAACGTGGATGGTAACCTCTGTCTGGTTATCAGCTGCGGTTGAGAACACCTCGCTCTTCTTACAAGGAATGGTAGAGTTAGCCTCGATGAGCTTTGTCATCACGCCACCCATTGTCTCAATACCGAGAGTAAGAGGAGTTACGTCGAGCAATACGATGTCACCCACACCACTCTCCTTGTTAAGGATAGCACCCTGGATAGCTGCACCGACAGCAACCACCTCATCAGGGTTGACACCCTTTGAAGGCTCCTTACCAAAGTAGTTCTTTACCAATGTCTGCACAGCAGGGATACGGCTTGAACCACCTACGAGGATAACCTCATCAATATCTGATGTCTGCAACTTAGCATCACGGATAGCGTTCTGGCAAGGAACGAGACAAGCCTGGATGAGGTTGTGTGCCAGCTGCTCGAACTGCGCACGAGTCAATGTCTTTACCAAGTGCTTTGGAACACCGCCCTCTGCCGTGATGTAAGGCAGGTTGATTTCAGTAGAAGAAGAACTTGACAACTCAATCTTTGCCTTCTCGGCAGCCTCCTTCAGACGCTGCATAGCCATCGGGTCCTTTGTCAGGTCGATACCCTCATCAGCCTTGAAGCCGTTAGCAAGCCAGTCGATGATTACCTGGTCGAAGTCGTCACCACCCAGGTGCGTGTCACCATTGGTAGAAAGTACCTCGAACACACCGCCACCAAACTCAAGGATAGAGATATCGAACGTACCACCACCAAGGTCGAACACGGCAATCTTCATATCCTTGTTCGCCTTGTCAACACCGTAAGCAAGCGCTGCGGCAGTAGGCTCATTCACGATACGCTGTACGTTCAGACCGGCAATCTGACCAGCCTCCTTGGTAGCCTGACGCTGTGAGTCGGAGAAGTAAGCCGGTACGGTGATGACGGCATCCGTCACCTCCTGACCGAGATAGTCCTCTGCGGTCTTCTTCATCTTCTGCAGAATCATTGCAGAGATTTCCTGCGGCGTATATTTACGGTCGTCAATCTGTACACGTGGATAACCACCCTCATTGACCACCTTGAACGGAACACGCTCTGCTTCCTTCTTACTCTGGTCGTAAGTCTCACCCATGAAACGCTTGATAGAGTAAACGGTCTTCTGCGGGTTGGTGATGGCCTGACGCTTGGCAGGATCGCCCACCTTCCGCTCGCCGCCGTCAACGAAACCTACGACAGAAGGTGTCGTACGCTTTCCCTCGCTGTTAGCGATTACCACTGGCTCATTGCCTTCAAATACAGAAACACATGAGTTGGTTGTTCCTAAGTCAATTCCAATAATCTTTCCCATAATCGTATATTTTTATTTTATTATTTTCTAATTTCTTTCCTGTTCTTAATGCCCTGCTGCAACCTCGCCGGCCAGCCCAGTTACGCTGTCCCTGCCGTCACAGTATTATTCGGCATCAATCGCCAACAAGGAGACAAATGACGTGCCAACGGAAAGAGACTGACAGAATGGCAGAGCAATGCAGAATTACGACAGCATCTGCCTGTAAATGTCCCATGACGAGGGAATCGCAAATGTCCCGTGACAAGGGAAATGCCGGCATGCTTTCTCGTGCCCGTCAACAAAAGAGGCAGAGACACACGCCCCATGTGTCCCTGCCCCTTTCGTTTCCATATAATAATAATATACGCCGGCAGCCTATTCGTCCGTAAAAAGATTCAGCTGTCCGGTGATTTCGTCGATGACCTGCTGCTGTGTCTTCCCGGCATCAGGATCGAGATTCTCTTCCGTCTGCACCTCCGACGGTTCTCCCTCCTTGTTCCCGCCGTCCTCTTTGTCTCCATCCGGGAAGCGGAGAGGTTCCAATTCCTCAATCTTGTCGACCGTCCACGTGGTCAGCCGCTTGCCCTTCGCCTTGAAGCCCTTGACACCGACAAACTGCTCGGCATCGAACTCTTCCGTGCCACGTGCCGCATCGGCACCGCCGTAGGTCACCTGTATGCGTGGGAAAGCAGCATCCGTCAGCAGTACCATCCGTGAATCGGGATTGTCGCCGACGAAGTTCTGATGCCGCTTCGAGGCCTCCATGTGGAACCGCTTCAGGTAAGGATAACCCTGGTTGTCAGCATCGAAGATGACCGCCGTCCACGCCTTGTCGGCTACGAACTTCTCTATGCGCAGGATATTGTCCTCGTAATGGTTGGAGGAATCGATGTTGGTGATGTAGAACTCGCCGTTCTTCAGCACGACAAGGATGCTGTCCTGGTCGGAGAACTCGCCGAGGAACAGTCCGTGCTCCTCGTAGTTGATCCGCTTGACATCCGGGTCGAACCACACCTTCCGTCCGCCGAGCGTGGAGTGTCCGTGGCTCTTCAGCGAGATGCGGTGGATGCTCTCCTTGGTCAGGAGATTGCCCTTTGCAGCACGTCCCTTGATGAGGATGCCGGCAAAGTCACGCTCCATGAAGATGTTCTGCTTCTTCCTGTCGGGGTTCGGGTCGAGGGTAATCTTGATCAGTTCAGCCTCGCCGTTGGGATTGGCTGTAAAGTAACAGATCCGCGATCCCGGCGTCCCCAAGGTGACATCATACTCCTTGTCGCGGGTGATGGAGGTTACGTTGAACCGTTTGATATAATAAGGTCCGGTCTTTCCGTCCCGGTAGACGACATTATAAATCGTCCGTTTGTCATTCTTCTTGAACACCTGCACGTGCAGGACACCCTTGCCGACGAACACCTTGTCGGCAATGCGGATGACCTTATACTTGCCATCCCGATAGAAGATGATGACATCATCGAGGTCGGAGCAGTTCTGTACGAACTCAGCCTTCTTCAGCCCTGTACCGATGAAACCCGCCTGCCGGTCGATGTACAGCTTCTCGTTGGCATCCACCACCTTGGCCGCCACAATCGTGTCGAAGTTCTTGATTTCCGTGCGGCGGGGATGGTCCTTGCCATACTTCTCCTTCAGATGCGTGAACCACTCGATCGTGACACGCACCATCTCGCCGAGGTCCTTGTCAATCTCGGCTATCTCCGCCTTGATCTTCCGTATCAGTTCGTCCGCCTTGTCCTTGTTGAACTTCAGGATACGCTGCATCTTGATTTCCAGCAGCCGGAGGATGTCGTCGCGCGTCACCTCACGGACAAAAGTCTTCTTGTAAGGCTCGAGCTTGGAGTCGACGAAAGCCACTACCTCGTCGAGACTCCTTGCCGTCTCAAACTTACGTTCTTTATAAATACGGTCTTCGATGAAGATGCGCTCCAGCGAGTTATAGAACAGCTGTTCCTCCAGTTCGTGCTTCCGGATTTCCAGCTCCCTCTTCAGCAGTGCCTTGGTATGCTCGACAGAATTGCGCAGCACGTCGGAGACGGTGAGGAAACGGGGCTTGTTGTCCTCGATGACGCAGCAGTTGGGCGAGATGTTTATCTCGCAGTCCGTGAAAGCATAGAGTGCGTCGATGGTCTTGTCACTCGACGTGCCCGGCGTGAGATGCAGCTGGATCTCCACCTCCGAGGCCGTCATGTCTTCCACCTTGCGTATCTTCAACTTGCCCTTCTCGACAGCCTTGGTGATGGACTCCTGCAGCGAGCTGGCCGTCTTGGTGAACGGCACCTCACGGATGACGAGTGTCTTGCTGTCGAGCTTCTCCACCCTGGCACGCACCTTCAGCACGCCGCCGCGCTGTCCGTCGTTATATTTCGACACATCAATGCTGCCGCCTGTGGGGAAGTCCGGATAGAGATGGAACTCCTCGCCGCGCAGACAGCTGACGGCGGCATCGCAGATGTCGTTGAGGTTATGCGGAAGTATCTTTGACGAAAGACCGACGGCGATACCTTCCGCTCCCTGTGCCAGCAGCAGCGGGAACTTCACCGGGAGCGTGATCGGCTCTTTGTTCCGTCCGTCGTAGGAGAGCTGCCACTCGGTGGTCTTGGGGTTGAAGACCGTCTCCAGGGCAAACTTCGACAGGCGCGCTTCGATGTACCGGGGAGCAGCGGCACGGTCGCCGGTGAGGATGTTTCCCCAGTTCCCCTGCGTGTCGATGAGCAGGTCCTTCTGTCCCAGCTGCACCAGGGCATCGCCGATGGAGGCGTCGCCGTGCGGATGGAACTGCATGGTATGCCCCACGATGTTCGCCACCTTGTTGTACCGTCCGTCGTCCATCCGCTTCATGGAATGGAGAATACGCCGCTGTACCGGCTTTAGGCCGTCCTCGATGTGCGGCACGGCCCGTTCGAGGATTACGTAGCTGGCATAGTCCAGAAACCAGTTCTTGTACATCCCGGAGAGATGATGCACGGCCGAGGCGTCAAACCTGTCGGCAGGCTTGTAGTCGGAATGGGTATCCTGTTCCAGCGTCTCCTCCCCGGGCGAAAGTCCGTCCAGGTCTTTTGTTTCGTCATCCATATTGTCTTCTTTCTTGTCTTGGCAGAGGACGTGTCAGAAAGGATGTCCGGCGAACAAATGCCCCCCCTCTTCTGACACGACACCTCAAAGGACTGCAAATATACGAAAAAAAAAGGAAACCGGCAAATCGCGCCTTGCCCGATTGCCGGGCGGGGCTCTGTACCAGGCCGGTACAGCCCCTTGCCGTCCCGGCAGGACAATGTCCGGACGTACCGGTGTCTGGGAATGGGATTCCCGGTGCCTGGGACACCTGTTCCCAACGCCCGGGACACCTGTTCCCAACCGGTTGGGAACAGCCCTGCGCCATCCTCCCGTGCAGATTACAGGCATTCTTCAAGAAACCATCCCGTTTGTTTCCTGATGGCAGGCAGCCGTTTGGCAGACGGCGTTTCTGCCCTGGCGAATCCGGCAGACGGCCGGGAATAATCGGACTTCATGATAAACTTTCACGATAAACCTGTCCTTATTCGGCTAAAAAAGCGTAACTTTGCGACAAAAACCAAGGTATAAAAAGACAATTATGGCACAAGAGGATGTTTTCAAGAAGATTGTAAGCCACTGCAAGGAATATGGCTTCGTCTTTCCGAGTAGTGATATTTATGACGGTCTGGCAGCTGTTTACGACTACGGTCAGAACGGTGTCGAACTGAAGAACAACATCAAGCAGTACTGGTGGCAGTCGATGGTGTTGCTGCACAGCAACATCGTCGGCATTGACGCATCCATCTTCATGCACCCGACGGTATGGAAGGCGAGCGGCCATGTCGATGCCTTCAACGACCCGCTGATTGACAACCGCGACTCGAAGAAGCGTTACCGTGCCGACAACCTCATCGAAGACCAGATCGGCAAGTACGAGGAGAAGATAGCGAAGGAAGTGGCCAAGGCCGCCAAGAAGTTCGGCGACTCCTTCGACGAAGCCAAGTTCCGTGAGACCAATCCGCGTGTCCTGGAGAACCAGAAGAAGCGCGACGAACTCCACGCCCGCTATACCGAGGCCATGCAGGGTCCCGACCTCGAGGCACTGAAGCAGATCATCCTCGACGAGGGAATCACCGACCCGATCAGCGGAACGAAGAACTGGACCGACGTCCGCCAGTTCAACCTCATGTTCTCTACCGAGGTGGGGGCTTCCGCCGAGGCTACCAACAAGATCTATCTCCGTCCGGAGACGGCGCAGGGCATCTTCGTCAACTTCCTCAACGTCCAGAAGACAGGGCGCATGAAGCTGCCGTTCGGCATCTGCCAGATCGGCAAGGCGTTCCGCAACGAGATTGTCGCACGACAGTTCGTCTTCCGTATGCGTGAGTTCGAGCAGATGGAGATGCAGTTCTTCTGCCAGCCGGGCACGGAGATGAAATGGTTTGAATACTGGAAGAAACACCGGCTGGCATGGCACGAGGCGCTGGGCATGGGCGACGAGAACTACCGCTTCCACGACCATGAGAAGCTGGCACACTACGCCAATGCCGCTACCGACATCGAGTTCCATATGCCCTTCGGCTTCAAGGAAGTGGAGGGCATCCACTCCCGCACCGACTTCGACCTCTCCCAGCACGAGAAGTTCTCGGGCCGCCAGATCAAGTATTTCGACCCGGAGCGCAACGAGAGCTATACGCCGTACGATGTGGAGACCTCTATCGGTGTCGACCGTATGTTCCTCTCCGTCATGTGCCACAGCTATACAGAAGAACAGCTGGAGAACGGTTCGAGCCGTGTCGTACTGAAGCTGCCGGAGCCGCTGGCACCTGTCAAGTGTGCCGTACTGCCGCTGGTCAACAAGGACGGACTGCCGGAGAAGGCGCGGGAGATCGTGAACAGCCTGAAGTTCCACTTCAACACCCACATGGAAGCCAAGGATTCCATCGGCAAGCGTTACCGCCGGCAGGATGCCATCGGTACGCCGTTCTGCGTGACGGTCGACGGCGACACGCTGAACGACAACACCGTGACGCTGCGCTACCGCGACTCCATGAAGCAGGAGCGGGTGCCGGTAGAGAAGCTGCGCGAGATCATCGAAGACCGCGTTTCCATCACTTCCCTGCTGAAGAAGATCGATATTGATTAGATGGAGTTGACGAGCGGACAAGTTGACGGGCGGACAGGTTAGTTGACCGTTTCGACTTGTCCTCCCGGTCCTTTTTTACAAGCAATACGGATATGACAAAGAAAACAAAATCCCTTCTCCGCCATGCCGCAGGAATTCTCTGTCTGGGCAGTCTCCTGTTTACCGCCGGTGTCTTCACCTCCTGCTCCGAGGACAACGACACCGTAGAGGAGTATGCCGACTGGCAGGCGAAGAACGATGCCTACTGGAACAACCTCTACACTGCGACCCAGCAGAAGATCAAGGGGGGCGACACGTCCTGGAAGACGATACTCAACTATACGTTCCAGAACCAGAAGAGCGATGCCAAGACACCGCCGGCCTACGGGCCGGAGAACCACATCATCGTGCATGTCGAACAGAACGGGACAGGCACGAAGAGTCCGCTGTATTCCGACTCCGTATCGGTGCATTACATGGGGCGCATGATCCCTTCCGCGACCTATACGTCAGGACTGATCTTTGACAAGTCATGGTCGGGTGAGACTTTCAATGCCGCTACCTCACGTCCGTCGCACTTCCTGACACAGGGACTGGTCGACGGCTTCGCGACGGCATTGCAGGCGATGCACCGGGGCGACCACTGGACCGTGTACATCCCTTATCAGCTGGGCTATGGCAGACAGGGGCAGGGACAGGTGCAAGCCTATTCGGTTCTGATCTTCGACATCAGGCTGGTCGATTTCGCCCACCCCGGCAGGAAGCTGAAGGATTAGGCAATACGCTCGGTCTTAAAGATTATTGTGGGGGATGAAGATTGTGAATTTCCAAGGCGGATTGGGCAATCAGATGTTTATCTATGCCTTCACCCGGTATCTGTCCCGACTTTATCCGCAGGAGAAGATCTACGGTTCGTATTGGTCACGTTCTTTATATGTCCATTCTGCCTTTCAGTTGGACAGGATTTTCAGTCTTCAGCTCCCGCCCCATAATCTTTTTACTGACTGTATCAGCAAGCTCGCGCGGTTTTTCGAACGTCTCCGACTTGTTCCGGTGGAGGAGACACCGGGGAGTATGTTCTATAATGGTTATTGGCTGGATAAAAAGTATTGGGAGGGGATCGATCTGTCTGAGATGTTCTGTTTCCGCAATCCTGACCTCTCCGCAGAAGCCGGTGCTGTCTTGTCCATGATAGAGCGTAGCAATGCCGTTTCTGTTCATATTCGCCGGGGCGACTATCAGTCTGAAGAACATATAGAGAAGTTCGGGAGATTCTGCCCGCCAGACTATTACCGCATTGCGACGGAACGCATCCGACAACGGGAGGACAACCCTCTTTTCTTTGTTTTCTCGGACGATATGATGTGGGTGAAGTCCAACATGGATGTTCCCAATGCGGTCTATGTGGATTGTCATCATGGCGATGACAGTTGGAAGGATATGTTTCTTATGGCAAAGTGCCGGCATAATATCATCGCGAACAGTACGTTCTCGTTCTGGGCGGCGATGCTCAATGCGAATCCTGATAAAGTAGTCGTCTATCCGCAGCGCTGGTTCTGCTGGCCTTCACCGGACATATTCCCTGAAATGTGGTTGCCTGTAACTGAAAAAGAAATAAAGTCCTCTTTCTGATACGTTCCAGGAGAGATTCTCTGCAAGGCAGGATCCATGCTCATCTATATTAAGGTGATGGAAACGGGGGAACATCCTATAGATCAGTTTCATTTCCCTTTCCAGATCATCAATGTCTTATTCTCTTTAAAATCCAGCTTCGTCAGTTTTGCACATATCTTTCAGCAGGTCCGTTTCCGACAGCCTTCTTTCTAAAATCCGCAGTGGTGAAGGAATGAGTAGGAATGAGAAACTCAATCTCATTGTCCAGCTCAGTATTCCCTCTATCCTGGCACAGGTAACGACGGTGCTCATGTTTTATATTGATGCGGGGATGGTGGGTTCGCTCGGTGCCAGGCCTTCGGCGGCCATCGGACTTGTCGAACCGGCCACCTGGTTTATCTTCTCCCTGGTGGGTGCGGTTACAATGGGCTTTTCGGTGCAAGTGGCTCATTTTATCGGTGCAGACGACTTTGCAAAGGCACGTGCTGTCATGCGGCATGGTTACGCCTTCGGCCTTTGTTTCTCATTGCTTATGCTGCTGACAGCCTTTCTTATTGCCCCTCGTCTTCCGATGTGGCTTGGCGGAGGAATTGATATTCAGCATGATGCGATGCTCTACTTCCTCATTTTCTCTCTTATTGCGCCCTTCCATCTGATAGAGTATATGTCGGCGGCAATGCTCAAAGTTTCCGGCGATATGCGACGCCCGAGCATGATGGCGATTCTGATGTGCGTACTGGATGTTGTCTTCAATTACCTTTTCATATTCCCTACACGCGCGATTTCTCTCTTGGGGGTCGAAGTGACGATGCCGGGTCTTGGTGCAGGTGTGGCAGGTGCAGCCCTTGGAAGTCTCTTGGCCTTTGTCTGCGTAGCCTTGCCTTTAGCTTATTATGCTGTTTTCCGCAGTCCTATTCTGTCTTGGAGACAGGATGCCGGACGCTTTGTCTGGCGGTGGCAGTATATTTGGAATGCGATGAAGATAAGTGCTCCAATGGCCTTGCAGTATCTTCTGATGAACGGGGCACAGCTGGTTTCGACCATGATTGTCGCTCCTCTGGGTAATGTTTCCATTGCCGCCCATTCGTTCGCCATTACGGCAGAGAGCCTCTGTTATATGCCGGGTTATGGCATCAGCGAAGCCGCCACGACCTTGGTAGGGCAGAGCGTGGGGGCAGGCCGCCGTGACCTCTGTCGTAGCTTCGCCTGGATGACGGTTTCTTCGGGTATGGCCGTCATGGCATTCATGGGGATTGTCATGTATGTTTTCGCTCCCGAGATGATCGGACTGCTGTCGCCTGTCGCTTCCATCCAGCATCTGGGGACGGCTGTCCTCCGTATCGAAGCCTTCGCCGAGCCGTTCTTCGCCGCGGCCATCGTAGCGTACAGTGTCTGCGTGGGAGCCGGCGACACGCTGAAACCCTCACTGATCAATCTGGGCAGCATGTGGCTCATCCGCCTTACCATGGCATACGCCCTCGCCTCCCGTTACGGCCTCCGTGGCGTATGGTTTGCCATGGCGGTGGAGCTTACTCTCCGCGGACTGATGTTCATCTTCTATCTGTTCCGCCATCTCCGGAAGACGTGATGCCGGACCGGAAGTGTTTTCCTCTCTCCGGTTTGTTGACAGAAGTCCTGCCCGGAGGTCTTTCATCTGCCGCATGGGAAAGCCGTCCGGCTCTAAAAGGTGATGGAGAAGGCGGCTCCCAGCACCGTCTGCGCCAGGCCTCTCTTCAAGGATGCCACATTCGGTTTCACATAACGTTCTACTGAAGACACAGGGCTGCCGTTGAATGTCACGTTACGGGCAGCAGCCTTCAGGAAGTGCATGGGATCGTAGACGATGGTATAATTGCGGTATGAATAGTCGTAATCCAGGAAGATTCTCCATGCCGTCAACGATTTATAGGAAAAGTTGACGGACAGTCCCGTGCCTATTGTGAAAGCCTTGTTCCCCATGACCGTCAGGTAGTCCCATGAACAGTCATAAACATCGCCGTTGTCTTCCCGTTGGCCCAGCACCTCGCAGGTAATCCGCCTCTTTCCTTTATCCGCCTCATAAGAGAAGTCCAGGTCGCGCTGGTGTCCGCGCACACGTGCGTCAATATCCACGTCCCGCATATAGCTTCTGCCAAAGAGCAGCTTGGAGCCGAGGGATATGCGGGATGTAAGGGGGAGATTGAAGTAAAGTCCTCCACTGAGAGAGAACTCCGCCAGATGATTGGACTGTACCGTGAGTGCATATTCGTCCATGAATCCATCCAGGTCGGGGAAGGTCTTTGAGAACTCATACAGACTCTGTTTCGTAAAGTCATCCAGATTCTTCACGGCCCTTGATACGACACGCAGCCGCCCGCCGACCCCTATATGACGGTTGATAAAATATGCTCCCTCGCTGCTTACGGAAAGGGCATGTGAGAGCTTCAGCCCACGTACATTTTCTTCTTCATAGTCGTCTTGCAGCACCTCATTCCCCAGCAGGATGTCCAGCTGCTGCTTGCCAAGTCCTACCCCGGTCTGTATGCTGAAGAACGACGGACGGCTGCTGGAAACAGGCTCTGCCGTCCGGTCGGGGCGGCGCAGGCCATGCTGTCTGAAGAGCAGGTCGGCGAGGGTATAGCCCAGTTCGGCCGACAGAATACCGATTCCGGCACCGGCGAAGGTATCGCTCACCCAGTGACGATTGTTCAGAACCCGCATGCAGCCGGTAGCCGTAGCCATCATATACCCTCCGATACTGTACCATGGACTTCGTGTGAGACCGTATTCCTTGTGCAGGATGGTGGCTGCCGCAAAGGCCGTTGCCGTATGCCCGGACGGGAAGGAGTTGCGGGTAGAACCGTCAGGACGTTGCTCACGGGCGGTGTACTTGATGCTGTTCACAAGCAGAGCCATGACGGCATAGGATGCTGCCGCACTCACGGCATAACGTCCCCACGTACTGCGTCCTTCCACCCCCGCGGCTTTCAGTCCGGTTGTCAACAGCAGCGGGGAATATTGCAGGTAATTGTCTGCGGGACTGTGGAAATTGTACTGGAACTTCTGCCGCAGACTCCTGATATTCGTCCGCTGCCCTCTCAATGCGGCTCCGGCAATGATCCAAGGGAAGCCGGAAAACGTGAAGTCGGTGCCCGGACTTGGGGCCGGGCAGTGCTTCTCATTCCCTTCCGATGCCCGGAGGGGCGCAGCTTTTGTCCCTGTATATAATAAGGTGGAGGAGTCGGGGCGCATGCTGTCCCCTGCGGATAGGATATGGCCAGACTTATCCCCTGCTGGGTGGAATGAGACGGAGTCGGGCGGTACCGGACTGTGACCGGCACCGGCAAGGCACAGGACAGGGGGCAGAAAGCAACCTGCCAGGGAGTGTATGAACTTTATAGTCATGTATGCTGATTCCAAGTTTGTGTGCCTGCAAAAGTACGAATTTCCCTACGATTTTGATGAGAAGTACGTTCTGAAAACGCGATGGGGTGTCGTTCTTTGCCGAAAAGTCCCGTTCCTCTGCTGCATGTCTTCTTTTTCGCCGCATAGAACAAGCTCTCACATGCTACGAGGCTATGCCCTTTCATGAAGATAACGGGAGAGAGCCGGAAGACGATGCGATGTTTTCATAGGGCAGTGGCAACGGTCGGAGGGCGGCTGTCTGAGGGACGGGGGGCGGCATCAACAGCCAGCATGAGGAAGACACAGACCGTACATGTCCGCATTTGCTCCAAGTGGCATGGTCTGGGATGCAGAGACTTCGAAGTCAACTTCCCAACCCCATTTTATTGCTCATTATGGCGGAAAAGAGGTTTTTTTCATCCTAAATTACTGAAATTTGCGTTTTTTTCTTTAAATTAATGTAGTCTATTCAAAAAAAGTACTATCTTTGCATACTGAATTTAATTAAGTCGCTAAAATTAACAGAATTAATATTAAGCATTTATGAAAAAGTTTTTGTTTGCACTTTCGATGCTCGCTATGGGTATCACGAGTACACAGGCTCAGATTGCCTATGAGAAGGCTAAGCCGTTTGACAACGTTTACCTCGGTGTAGAAGGTGGCGTTATGGGGCCTCTTAATTTTAACCACTTTGCTCCACTTAACGCTGCAGCCGGCCTGAAGCTCGGCAAGCAGTTCAGCCCGGTTTACGGTGCTAACCTCGAAGGTCTTGCTTTCTTCGGTGACAACCGTTGGCAGACAGGCTCTTTAGGTTTCTCCAACAGCCACACTGTTGTTCGCGCCATCAACCTCGGTCTGAACGGTACGATCAACTTCACCAATCTCTTCGGCGAGTACAATCCTGACCGCAGATTCGAAGTAGGTGCTGAGGCTGGTATTGGCTACTGGATCACTTACGGTGACAAACACATCATCCAGACAGACAATACCGGTGACGACACAGAGCTCACAGCCAAGACCGGCCTTACATTCGCTTACAACCTCGGTAAGGACAGAGCATGGCAGCTCTATGCTGAACCGGCAATACTCTGGAACCTTACACACGGTCCTGGCGATGCCATCCAGTTCGGCAAGCAGGCAGCGCAGCTCGGCCTCTTCGTAGGTGTCAACTACAAGTTCAAGACCTCTAACGGTACACACAACTTCAAGATCTGGAATGTCGGCGAGCTGAACGATGAGATCAACTCTCTCCGCGACCAGCTGAACGCTAAGCCGAAGGAGGTTGTCAAGGAGGTTGTCAAGGAAGTCATCAAGGAAGTTCCTACAACAACTACCCAGACTATCAGTGTTGACAATCTCGTATTCGTTACCTTCCAGCAGGGTAAGTACATCCTCACTGCTCCTAACAAGAAGGCCCTCGATTCTATTAAGGCAGGCCGCCA
Source organism: Prevotella multiformis (assembly GCF_018127985.1). Classification (NCBI taxonomy): domain Bacteria; kingdom Pseudomonadati; phylum Bacteroidota; class Bacteroidia; order Bacteroidales; family Prevotellaceae; genus Prevotella; species Prevotella multiformis. The sequence goes on from NZ_CP072357.1 coordinate 101,547, forward strand.
CGTACAGATTGTCGGTACCGCTTCTCCAGAGGGTTCCAAGGCATTCAACGACCGCCTGTCTCAGAACCGTGCAAACGTGGTTGCTGAGTACCTCCAGGGTCGTGGCATCATCGTTGACGAAGCTACTGGTCAGGGTGTTCAGGGTGTAACCTCTAACCGTCTGGCAGTTGTTTACGTAAAGTAAATTGAACCTCTTTCCTGCCGGTCACCACAGACCGGTCAGGAAGATAGAAGAGGGGATGAATCCTTCGGGATTCATCCCCTCTTTCTTTTTCTTGCAGGTGCATCCTCTTCCCGCAGGCGGGAAATCCACATTCTGGAAGATACGTTCCCTGACTTCACATGGCTTGCCCCGTCGATCCGTCGTCCTTGCCGGTCAGGCTGTCAGTCAGCCCCGAACGTATATGGGAAAGCGGACATTGATATCGGGAAAAACACAAACGATTGTTTCCCGATACTTACTTACCCGTGGTTTTATTTTGCCTTTTAAGCTATTTAGCGTATCTTTGCATTGTTATTCATGCTATTCAATAATGTCGAACAAGAAGAAATACGACTTGTTAAACCAGATACAGTCACCTGCCGATTTGCGCAGACTGAAGCTGGACGACCTTCCGGAGCTCTGCCAGCAACTGCGGGAGGACATCATTGAGGAAGTCGCTGTCAATCCGGGACACCTCGCTTCCAGCTTGGGAGCGACCGAGATCACGGTGGCATGCCATTACGTCTTCCATACGCCGGAAGACCGCCTCGTATGGGATGTCGGCCATCAGGCCTACGGCCATAAGATCCTGACAGGAAGGCGGGACAGCTTCTGCAACAACCGCAAGCTGAACGGACTGATGCCTTTCCCTTCGCCTGTCGAGAGCGTTTACGACACTTTCACCTGCGGCCATGCCTCCAACTCCATTTCTGCCGCTTTGGGGATGGCCGTTGCGGCCAAGCTGACGAAGCAGCACCGGCATGTCGTGGCCATCATCGGCGACGGAGCGATGAGCGGCGGTCTTGCATTTGAAGGACTGAACAATGTCTCCAGCCAGCCCAATGACCTGCTGATCATCCTCAACGACAATGACATGTCCATCGACAGATCCGTGGGAGGCATGGAACAGTATCTGCTGAACCTCGATACAAACGAGACTTACAACCGGCTTCGTTTCAAGGCGTCGCAGTGGCTGAACTCCAAGGGACTGCTGAATGACGAGCGGCGCAAGGGGCTGCTGCGCCTGAACAATGCCCTGAAGTCGGCACTGGCTCACCAGCAGAATATGTTTGAAGGCATGAATATCCGTTACTTCGGTCCCTTCGACGGCAACAATATCACCGAACTGGTACGCATCCTCCGGCAGCTGAAGAACATGAAAGGGCCGAAGCTCCTCCATCTGCATACGAAGAAAGGAAAGGGATATGAACCGGCGGAGAAGAGCGCAACCGTCTGGCATGCACCGGGCAAGTTCGACCCTGAGACAGGCGAACGGATGGTGCAGGACAGCAGCCGGGAACCACCGAAGTTCCAGGATGTCTTTGGAAAGACACTGCTGGAACTTGCCAGGAGGAATCCACGCATCGTAGGCGTCACACCGGCCATGCCGACCGGCTGCTCGATGAATATCATGATGGACGAGATGCCCGACCGGACCTTTGATGTCGGTATTGCCGAGGCACATGCCGTGACCTTCTCCGCCGGCATGGCAAAGGACGGACTGCAGCCTTTCTGCAACATCTACAGTGCCTTCTCGCAACGTGCGTACGACAGCATCATCCACGACATGGCGATACTGAATCTGCCGGTCGTACTTTGTCTGGACCGTGCAGGGCTGGTGGGTGAGGACGGTGCGACGCATCATGGTGCGTTCGATATGGCTTTCCTGCGTCCTGTTCCTAATCTCACGATAGCTTCTCCCATGGACGAGTGTGAGCTGCGGCGGCTGATGTACACCGCGCAACTGCCCGGAAAGGGCTCTTTCGTCATCCGCTATCCGCGCGGACGTGGCGTACAGACCCGGTGGGACTGTCCTCTCACGGAGGTAAGGGTCGGTACCGGCCGCCGCATCCACGACGGATGGGATGTCGCCATACTGAGCATCGGGCCGATCGGGAACGATGTCGAACAGGCCATCGACCTGATTGAACGTGCCGAATCACCTGCTACAAAAGGGCATTGTCCTTCGGTAGCCCATTACGATATGCGTTTCCTCAAGCCGTTGGATACGGATATCCTGAAGGAAGTCGCCGCCCGGTTCTCACGTATCATAACCATTGAAGACGGCGTACGCAATGGCGGACTGGGATCTGCCGTAACCGAATGGATGGCCGATCACGGGTACAGTCCGCGCATCACCCGTATGGGGCTGCCCGACCACTTTGTCGAGCAGGGCACCGTCCAGCAGCTGCGAAAGATATGCGGCATCGACGTAGACGGCATCAAGGGACAGCTCACCGCTGCCTGCCGATAGTCACAGTGCCTGACAGTCTTTGCCGCCTGTCATAGCTGCCCGTCACATCCCCTCCCTCGGAGGAACTTGGGGAGGCCTCCTGCCATACCCCTCCCTCGGGCTTGGGAGGCCTCCCATCCCCACCTGCAAGAATCAAAGAGCAAAGAATGAAGATCATTATTTCAGGAGCATACGCCATAGGGACTTTCCTGGCAAAGCTTCTTTCACGAAACAAGGAAGACATCATCCTGCTGGATGAAAATCCCGAGAACCTTGACAAGATCAGCAGCGAGTTCGACCTGCTGACCATGGAGTGTCCTGCAACCGATATCAAAGGGCTGAAAGCTGCCGGTGTAGAACATGCCGATCTTTTCATCGCCGTCACGCCGAACGAGCCGGCCAACATCGCGGCCTGTGCCATGGCGCACCAGCTGGGAGCCAAGAAAACGGTGGCGCGGGTGGACAGCCCGGCATACGTTGAGGAACAGAACAAAGAACTCTTCCGCAAGATGGGCGTCGACGATATTATCTATCCTGAAATACTGGCTGCAAAGGACATCATCAACGGACTGAAGATGTCATGGGTGCGCCAGCGGTGGGACGTACACGACGGAGCACTCGTCATGCTGGGCATCAAGCTGCGTGAAACCTGTGAAATCCTCGACCGGCCGCTGAAGGAAATCAGCGGGCCGAACGACCCTTACCACGTCGTCGCCATCAAGCACAACGACGAGACCATCATCCCCGGGGGAAATGACACCCTGCAGGTGTACGACCTCGTCTACTTCATGACGACAAAGCAGTACATCCCCTACATCCGGAAGATTGTCGGCAAGGAACATTACGTGGATGTGCAGAACGTCATCTTCATGGGGGGCGGAAAGACGGCCGCGCGCGCCGTGAAGATGCTGCCCGAATACATGCACGCCAAGATCATCGAACAGCGGACGGAACGCTGTGAGGAACTGAACAACATCTTCAATGAAGACACGCTGGTCATCAACGGCGACGGACGGGACATCGGACTGCTGAAGGAAGAGGGCATCCGAAACACACAGGCTTTCGTGGCGCTCACGTCGAATGCCGAGACCAACATCCTGGCCTGCCTGACAGCCAAGCGGATGGGGGTACGCAAGACGGTCGCCTCCGTGGAAAACTTCGACTACGTGGGGACGGCGGAGAGCCTCGACATCGGCACGATCATCAACAAGAAAGCCGTTGCGGCCAGCCATATTTACCAGATGATGCTGGATGCCAATGTGGAGAACATCCGGTTTCTCATGTCGGTCAATGCCGATGTGGCGGAGTTCACGCCGAGCCCTGATTCCAAGATCACCCGCAAGCCCGTCAAAGACCTCAATCTGCCGAAGGGGGTCACCATCGGCGGACTGGTAAGGGACGGAGAGGGAATGCTGGTCTCCGGCAACACGCAGATCGAGGCGGGCGACTCGGTCGTGGTCTTCTGCCATAACGTAGATATGAAAAAGGTGGAGAAATTATTTATCTGATCATGCTGAATCTGAAACTTATCTCCAAAATCCTCGGGGCACTGCTGTGGATAGAAGGCCTCCTGCTCTTCAACTGCCTGCTCGTCTCACTGTGGTACCAGAGTGTCGATATCTTGCCTTTCGTCTGGAGCATCCTCATCACCGTCGGTGCAGGACTGCTGTTCCGCCTGCTGGGGCGCAATGCCGACAACCTCCTGGGACGGCGCGACGCCTATTTCGTCGTGACAGTGGCATGGATTCTCTTCACGCTGTTCGGCACGCTCCCGTTTATGATCAGCGGATACATCCACAGCTTCACAGATGCCTTCTTTGAAGCCATGTCGGGCTTTACGACGACAGGAGCCACCATCATCGACTATCCTGAACGGCTGCCCAAGGGACTTCTCTACTGGCGTTCGCTCACCCAGTGGATCGGCGGACTGGGCATCGTGTTCTTCACCATCGCGATCCTCCCCTCCATCGTAGGCGGATCGGTAAAGGTTTTTGCCGCCGAGGCCACAGGGCCTATCAAGAGCAAGCTCCATCCCCGCCTGAGCACAAGTGCGAAGTCGATATGGATTGTTTATCTGGTGCTGACGGTGGCCTGCATCCTCAGTTACAAACTCTGCGGCATGGGATGGTTTGATGCTTTCAATTATTCCATGACAAGTACGGCGACCGGTGGTTTCGCCACCGAAAGCGGTTCCATCATGACCTTCCATTCCCCGGCCGAGGAGTATGTCTGTACGCTGTTCTGCTTTCTTTCGGGCGTGAATTTCACGCTTATGTACGCTTCTGCTGTGGGCATGGATATCAAGCGGCTGCTGAAGAACAGCGAGTTCCGGTTCTATACGGTCATGGTGCTGTCGTTTGCCCTCTTCATCGCTGTCGAGCTTGTCTACCGCAATCATTACGACATCGAACACGCCTTCCGCAGTGCCATCTTCCAGGTGGTGTCTTTCATTACCACGACCGGACTCTTCAGCGATGATGCCGGCAAGTGGCCGCACGTGACGTGGGTTGTTCTGGCAGCCTGTATGTTCTTCGGCGGATGTTCGGGATCCACGAGCGGAGGCATCAAGAGCATCCGCGGGGTCATGCTGCTGAAGGTGGTACGCAATGAGTTCCGGCAGATCCTGCATCCGAATGCGGTCCTGCCCCTGAAAATAGACGGCGTCAATATTCCGCAGGCTAAGCGTGTGACGCTTCTTGGCTTCATCGGACTGTACCTCTTCCTGACGCTCTTCTGTGCTTTCACGATGATTGCCTTCGGCATCGACAACACGAACGCCATCACCATCACGCTGAGTAGTCTTGGCAATGTAGGACCTACCCTCGGCATGGAGATCGGACCTACAATGTCGTGGGCACAGCTGCCCGGTTTCGCCAAGTGGATCTGCTCTTTCCTCATGCTCGTCGGCCGTCTGGAACTGTTCACTGTTCTGGTGCTGTTCACACCGGCGTTCTGGAAGGAAAACTGACACGATCCATCATGATCTCCCGGACCTGCCGGCACAGCGGAAAGTACAGAAAACGCCATGGCCGTCCGTAAACATCGGGTGAAACGTCCGGGGCACGGTTCAGGTACCGGGAGACAGCCGTCTGTCCGCTTTTCCTTGGGACGGCCGGACTTGGCCTTCCCGCCGTTGCGCCTGCTCCCCTCCTGCCTGGACCGGAGACGGCTGGCCGGCGTTCCGCACCGTTGAGACGGAACGGCTGGCATGGGGCTTCTCGCATCTCTTCGATGATGTGAAGCACAGTGACTACCGCCCTCTGCGCCGTGAGATAGAGGCGTATTTCGGAAGCCGCTTTGTGTACTATCGCTATCATCGGGGCTTCAATAAGCTGTATGAAGAAGAGCAGCAATGGATAGACGGGCTTTTCCGGCGTTATGGCTATAATGCTCCACGTGTTTATGACAACTACCGGACGAGCTGGAAATATTAAGAGTTAAGGAGTGAAAGGGAGTGAAAGGAGTTAAGGTATTAGCTTATTCTGAAAGAATGGAGAAGTTAACTTTAGCGTAAAGGAGTTGGGTTGACAGGCTGTTAAGGAGGTCTTGTTTCCTTGGTGTTAACGCTCCGCACGAATCGTGTTTGCTACTGACACACTTGGTGTTGGTATGCGTCTTAAAAATAATTTCTCTGTTCTCTGTGTGAACCAAATACTGTGCAGATAAAGACAGAATGACAGACAGGATAAGAAAAGACAGAATAACAGTTTAACTTTTTCCTACGGCTCTTTTCGCTCCTTAAACCTTTAGGTTTCTCTGCGCAGGTTCTGTCCTCCGTTTCTCTGTGCTCTCTGTGTGAGCCAAGATAAAGACGGAATGACAGACAGGGTAAGAGAAAGGCAGAATAACAGTTTTACTTTTTACTCTTTTTCCCTATGAAAATTAAGAATCTTAAGAAAATCAAAGCTGAAAACCAGCGTGACCGACAGGCTGGAAAACTGAACCATGACATCACCCGCCGCCTGCTCGACTATCTTGAGCGGAAGTATGAAATGCGGCATAATACGGCCTTAGGTTGTACAGAAATCCGCAAGGCGGGCAGTAACGAACCTTTTGTGGCAGCGGATGAACGGATGCGCAACACAATCGCCATCAAGGCACGCCTCGACGGGATTGATGTATGGGACAAGGACATCCGACGCTATACGGAATCGAGGTTTGTCAAGAGTTTCAACCCTGTGGACGATTTCCTGAATCGTCTGCGAGGACGATGGGACGGGAACGATCATATCAAGGCCTTGGCGGATTGTGTGCCCAATGACAACGACCGGTGGCCCGACTGGTTCCACACGTGCTTTCTTGCGATGGTGGCACAGTGGATGAGGCTGGACACATCGCACGGCAACAGCGTGGCACCGCTGCTCATCTCCCGGCAGGGCTATCGGAAGTCTACCTTCTGCAAGCGGATTCTGCTCGAGGCGTTGCAGTGGGGATATAATGACAATCTCGTCATCAGTGAGAAACAGAATACGCTGCGGGCTATGACACAGTCGTTGCTGATCAATATTGACGAGTTCAATGCGCTGTCTGCCAAGACACAGGACGGTTTTTTGAAGAATGTCATGCAGCTTGCAAGTATCAAGCTCCGTCGGCCTTACCGCCAGCAGCAGGTTACGCTGCCGCGTGCCGCTTCTTTCATCGCCACGGCAAATGTTTCGGATGTCTTCTGCGACCCCAGCGACTGCCGCCGTTTCATAGCGGTTACGCTGACGGCCCCTGTCCGTCTGCCCGGGCACATAGACTATGATCAGCTCTATGCGCAGGCCGTCGCCGAGCTGGAGAGTGGCAGACGTTATTGGCTTGATGAGGCTGATACACAGGCGATAATGCAAAATAGCGTGCAGTATCAGCAGCACACGCCTGCTGAGGCTCTCTTTTTCGAATGTTTTTCCGTTCCGAAGGACTTAGTCAAGGGAGCTTATATGACGGCCGCTTCCATCTTCAGCCTGCTCCACCAGCGGTACGGCAGTCAGCTGCGCCTGACGAGTCTTTCCCATTTCGGGCGTATGCTTGCCAATATCCCGAACCTCCACAGCAAGCATTCCGCACATGGTACGGAATATTTTGTATCGGTACGTAGCAGTGCGGGGCTGACAGGCAGACTGGCGTTGAATAGAAAGTAGGAACGGCGTTGCGAATGTTTTTAAGTTGCTGTCACTGCCGTCAGGTAGTGATACGTTGTAAGTGGTTTATAATGTGGAATTTACATGAAGTGTTAAAAGTGACAGCAGCAAGAAACATACTTAACTTTTATATTTGGGTTAAAAGTAGGCTTATTAAGGTGTATTCTTGTATGAAAAAGTTTTGTTAATTCTCCTATATATATGGATTTTTTGTGTTATCTTTGTGAAACCCTATCGAAAGGGGGGCATCAGCTAAGAGCCTACCTGTGGAAGAACATAAATCACACATAACGTATCAATCAGTACTAACGATTGTGAAGAGTGGTAATAGCATTCCGTTGGCTTGAAAAATGATTAGCACCCCAGATGGATAAAGTGTCAATTCAAGAAGTTATATGATAACCGACTTTGAAGAATATTGCTCAACTTCGTTAAAGAGAAGCCGAATGCAGCCGAATTTATGCAACGTTGCCCATCCTTTTATGAAGGGTAATGATCGCAGCACTCGTATTTGGCTCGACCTCATGCTGAAGCGTTCTCTCAAACAGTGTGTGGATTGGAGTCAGATAGACAAAAACGAATATCTGACCGCAATGCGTGAGAGTGTGTCTGATAGCATTCACATCAAGTCTTTGGTACCGCCAGCTCTTACCACCAAGATTAATAACAGAGAAATGTTTATGAAAGGAATCGATTATTCATACTATTATGAACAAAATGAATCAATATAAGATAGGTCGCAATCCTATCAATGAACCTAACCCTTGCTTTCTACTACAACTACCTCTCATACAGATAAGGTTAATAAAAAAGAATCTTCAAAAGTTTCAGAAGACCAGGGAAAAGCAGAACTTTTCATCGAACAAAAGATGTCTTATGAAGAATAACTAAATTCATAATTGACTCTATTTCGAGTAACCTTGCTATTATGAATAATGAATAATAAAAAAGAAAAAGCTAAATAAAAAACTATGAACAAAAGTAATTATGCTTTTATAGCGGCACTTTATAATAATAAAGGAGCAGGTCTTTATAATGATGTTTATTTCCCCATTATTAAGTATACAATAGTTTCACTATTCTATAAGAAAGAAAAAGCTGGTGAAAACTTTTATGACGTAAAGGATGTTGAAGAATTTATCAAAGATAAGTTCGGTATCCATATTCCTTTAGTCGTGTTGAAGAAATCTGTGCGGTATATATCAAATAAAAATCATGATTTCGAACTTGATATATATGAAAATGGGGAATGTTTCAGAATTAAAAAGACATGGGATTTTTCTGTAAATGCAAATTTCGAGAGAATTTCTGCGGAGTTTGAATCAGATATAGATTTATTGGAAAAAGAATATAAAAAATACCTAACAAATGCGCACGTAGAGTCTGATTTAAGATTTATAGATTTTATATCAGATAACACAGATGATGTCTTAGGCTTTCTTTGCAATAAAATTGATTTGAAAGTAAATGAACAATATGAACCTGTTGCACGTTTTTTAGAACATATAAAGGAACATAAGGAGCAACTCTTCGCCACTGTAAGTAAGCTCTTTTGGGGGTCAATAATAGCTGCGTACCTAAGTCGTGAAGAGGCTGCTGTTGAAGAAGACAAGAGTGCTATTTCTGAATATTTCCTTGATACTTCTCTCGTTATGGGCCTACTTAAGCTATCAACACCAGAAATAGAGACTTATTCCGAAGATTTATTAAAAACACTCTTAATAGCAAAGGCTACGATACGAGTACATCCAATGACATGTACTGAGATAAAGTCAATCATTAAATCTGTAGAAGAACATGGGGCATATATTGGTAAAGATATATCATTTGCAGTAGAAAAATATAAATATACGAGTACAGATCTTGCAAGTATAAGGATTCATTTAGAGGAAAAGCTTAGTGAATTAAAAATATCAATCTTCCCGAATAAAGAATATAACTTAGAAAAAAAAGCTACAAATAAATATAAAAAAGATAATCGCGTTAAGCAACTTGCACATAGTCGAAAAAGTAATATCTCTGAAGAAAATTATCGGGAAATACATGACGTTTATATGTATGACTATATTCTCAATCGAAGTAATTCAAAGGACTGCTGTCAATTTATTACACTTAACAAAGACCTGATTGAAATATTGGACGCTAGTAATGATACACAGGGCCATATAATGATTCATCCATATAAGCTTACACTAAATTTATGGATGAATGGGAATCTATCGACGGGAGTGGAATCGGTTGTACTGACAGAGGTCATTACACGCTGTTTTTATCTTAACAATGTAGATATTCGCAATAAAATCTCTATTATGATAAATTACTATAGAGATAAAGATGGCAATATAGATCAAAGAACATATGATGCAATATTAATCGCTTTAATTAGACGAGATCGAAAATTAATAAATTTCATAGAAAACACAGATAATTTCGATACGAATAAAAGTATAAAATATGAAGAACAATTAAAGCAACATATTTTACTCAAAAATCGTGAAGTAGACAAATATACTCAAGATGAAATCGAAAGTCTGAGAACACAAGTATCAGAAGAAAGCAGACTGCACGAGGAAAAAAAGGTGAAGATTTCTCAATTGAAAAATGAAGTAGATATCGTGAATCAGAAGTTAAATGACTCACAAAAAATGAAAAGGAAAAAACAGAGATTCTTGAACAATTAAAGAACTTATCTAGAGCTAAAAAGGAAAAGGAGGATTTCTTAAAAAAGATCAAGGAGGATATTGATCCGCTCGCGGTAGAGAGAGAGCATAGTATTAATCTTACAGGGTTCTATGCACCTCGAATTTTAGTCATAATTATACTGCTACTAACTATTATAGCATTCATCAAAAGTTCAACATGGTATCAAATATCAGGAAGTGTAATTGGAGCTTTATTCAGTGCAATAACTCTTGTCACAAAGTTACAAATACTTACTCCTAAAGTTAGTATTTCAAAGTATAAAAAGGAGCAATATGATAGTTGGGAATCAAGACATCCTAGATATGTGGATATGATTAAGCAAAAAGGCGAAATTGAGAAAGAGCTTAGAGAACTTGACTCTAAGATAGAGGAAATAACTCAATAAAATAGTGACAACATCCAAGATGTTTTCTAATCAATACTACTCAAATTGAGGAAACATTTTTGTACCATATAAATATAAGCAACTGATAATCAGTGTAAGATATATTCGAGAAAGAAAACTATGCATAAACCCCAATCGGTCATTAGAAAAATTCGCTTTCATTTTACCTAAAGAAACCTTGAATACACGCAAATAGTTAGCTAACCATACGCACTCCATACAACAGAAGAGCATCTTTGTAACTGTTTGCTTTTGAAAATCTCTAAAGACCGATTTGGGATAAACATAATCCAACCCGCAGCAACCCTCTGTTGCTGCGGGTTGGATAAGTAAGAGGATCTATATCACAGTGTCAGCTCCACGATATAATCAATATCGGTGGGAACGGTATTGAGGTTGAGAGTGATGCCGTGGCCGGTCTTTGTGAAGTTGACACGCTGGTTGGTGCCGTAGACGGTGGCGGACTTCACCTTGTGGCTACCGGTCGGGAGGAAGAGGCTGGAGTCCATGCAGTTTAGGATATGGATATAGAGCTTGTTGCCCCGCTGCGTACTCACTCCCCAGTCGTGTGGGGCGATGATGCCGCCACGAGTGTTGTAGATGGTTTCGCCGTATTGGTTCAGCCATTTACCGATAGCCTGAAGGCGGTCGAGGGCAAGGGAAGGTAGTGCGCCCCCCGGTTCCGGGCCGATGTTGAGCAGGAGGTTGGCATTCTTTCCGGCAGCACGAACGAGCATCTGGATCAGCTGCTTCGGCGATTTGTAGTTGCTGTCGGTAATCGAGTAGCCCCAGTGGTCGTTGATGGTCTGGCACGATTCGAGCGGTAGACGGCTGATGCGCTGTCCTGACAGTCCGGCTTTGTTTTCGCCCGGCAGGTCACGCTCGAAGATCTGTATGTCCTCGCCGGCGTTGGGTGTCTGGTGGTGGTTGTTTCCGATGAGGCACTGCGGCTGCAGCCGGTGGATCATGGCATACTGCTCCGTCAGCTGCCAGTCGAACGGTTTTGCATCGCTGTCATGGTCCCACCAGCCGTCGAACCATATAGCCCCGACAGGACCGTAGTTGGTTAACAGCTCCGTCAGCTGGGTATTCATGAAATGATAGTAGCTGTTCCAGTCGGCTTTCTCCTTGTCCCGGCCTGTCCCCAGTCCTGTTCGTCCCTGCGGATAGTCCTCCCGTCCCCAGTCCAGGTGCGAGTAATACAGGTGCAGCTTGATGCCGTGCCGCTGGCAGGCAGCGGCCAGCTCTTTGATGATGTCCCGTTTGAACGGTGTTCCGTCCACGGTGTTGTATGTGCTGGTCGCTGTCTTGAAGAGCGAGAAGCCGTCGTGGTGACGTGTGGTGATGGTGATGTATTTTGCGCCGGCCGCCTTTATCGCCGATACCCATGCGTCGGCATCGAACTCGGAGGGGTAGAATGTCTTTGCCAGCTTGGGGTATTCCCGGTGGTTGATGTCCCAGTTTGTCATCACCCATTCGCCCGCACCGATCATCGAGTAGAGTCCCCAGTGCAGGAAGATGCCGAACTTCTCGTCCTGGAACTGTTCGCGTGCCTTGAGGTTCTCTGCTGTCGGCTTGTACGTTTCCTGTGCCATGCTGCTGAAGCCGGTCAGCAGGGCGGCAATCAATAGTAAGGTCTTCTTCATGTTACGAATTTATAGTTTAGGTTTCTGCCGGCAAAGATAATAAAAGTCCGGCAGATATGTATGGGAAATCGGGTTAACTTTGAGGTTTGAGGTTTGAGGTTTGAGGTTTGAGGTTTGAGATTTGAGGTTTGAGATTTGAGGTTTTCCTCCAAGCTTGAGCAATCATCCTGTTTTTTAACAGTTATTGTGTGGGAAATACGCAGGGAATGTGTAAATTTGCGAGCAATAAACTTAAAATGTGATAACCAAAACTTACTACAATGAATAGAAACAAGTTGTTTATTTTAATTCTTGCACTCGTAACGACTCTGTCTTTCACGTCCTGTCTGAGTGATGACTACGAAGACAAACAGATTTCACAGACAGAGCTGAAAGCAGCTTTCCTGACTATTCAGGGGAACTATCAGGGATGGCTGTTCTCTCATACCAGTGACGGTAAAAGCGGCAAGATAGAGAAAAAAGACTCCCTGCGCACTACCTGGGAAATCAGGTCGGACTCTACGGTGCTGGTCAGGAATTTCCCCAGCAAGATGCTGGCCAACAACATCACCAATCTCGAGCTGAAGAAGGTCGTGGAGGCTCTGCCTGCCCAGGACATCAAGTGTGCTTTCAATATCTACAGTGTGAATCCGATTCTGTTTGATGTGGCACCGTTCCAGGTTGAACTGGGTAAACTGACCTATGGCGGCGAGACGCACAAAGTAGCCATCGGCTTCGCTTTCAGACGCAACCTGACGTTCGGCGGCTTCTATGCGCCAAAGAAACAGGTCGGTATACGCCTTATTGAGGGTGGCGTGATCATTGATGACAAGGTGCAGAGCGAATTTTACAAGGGGCTTGATTATTTCTATCTTCTGTCGGACGCAAAGTGACATTCCTTGCAGTGTGTGACTGACATAGGCAGGGGCGCACAGACGGTGTGTCCCTGCTTTTGATACCCTCTTCCTGTTCCAAAACATCGATTCATGAACCTGAAAACCTCCTTGCTGCCCGCTCTCTGTCTGCTGTTGTCTATGCCTGTCGTTGCACAGGACACCTTGCACAGCCACAAGGTGATAACCAATGTGCAGATGCTCGGTGTCGGCACCGTAAACGTACTCGACACTTACCTCTCGCCAGAAGAATACCGTGGCACGGAGCTGCGGTATGTCTCCCACTCTGTACGTGAGAACGGCAGCCGGCTGTCCCGTGAGCTGGTACACCAGGCCCAGCTGCTGTCGGTCCATAACCGGAAAGACAACAACAATGAACTTGGCGGTTTCTACAATTTCCAGTACAGCTGGCACTATGCCCTCGGAAGATGGGAGCTCGGCAAAGGAGAACTGTGCCTGAAGGCAGGTGTCGGCATTGATACAAGGCTCGGCTTCCTTTACAACACCCGCAATTCCAACAATCTCGCACAGGCTTACGGACAGGTGAATGTTGCCCCCGATGCCGTCGCCGCCTATCGTTTCCACCTTTGGAACTGTCCTTTCCAGCTGCGTTATGAGTTGCAGGCACCGCTTCTCGGGCTGATGTTCTCACCCAATTACGGACAGAGCTATTACGAGATCTTCACCCGTGGAAACTACGACCACAACCTCGTTGTCACGACACCTGTCTCTGCTCCCTCCCTCCGTCAGCTGCTTACATTCGACTTCACGCTTCGCCATACGACCCTCCGCATCGGCTATCTGGGCGATTACCAGCAGGCAAAAGTCAACGGTCTGCGCCAGCACGCATGGAGCAGCCTCGTTGTGCTGGGCGTTGTACGTAAATTCTCCATCAACAAGATTATTCCATGAGAAAGCTGTTCCATACGGTTCTGAAAATATCTATCTCCGCACTTACACTGCTCGGTACGGTTGCCGGCTGTGTTACGAATGATGAACTTCCCGATGATCCGCAGGGGAACTTCGAGGCGTTGTGGCGTATCATGGACGAGCATTACTGCTTCTTCTCGCAGAAAGGCATTGACTGGCAGGAGGTACACAGCCGTTATGCCCGGCAGTTCGATGCGTCCATGACGGCGAAGCAGCAGTTCGAGGTGATGACCAATATGCTCTCCGAACTGAAGGACGGACACGTCAATCTGTACACCTCTTTCAACATCGGCCGCTATTGGGCCTGGCATGAGGATTACCCCAAGAACTATTCCGACTCACTTGAACGCAGGTATCTCAAGACCGACTATCTCATCGCAAGCGGGATGGACTATACCATCCTTGACGACAACATCGGATACCTGCGCTGTGAAAGTTTCCAAAACGGCATCGGTGCAGGCAACCTGGATGATGTTCTCCTTCACTTGCAGCCCTGCCGGGGACTGATCGTGGATGTCCGCAACAATGGCGGAGGCAACGTGAACAATGCGGAGGAACTGGCAGCCCGCTTTACGAACGAGGAACTGCTTGTGGGCTATATGCAGCACAAGACGGGGAAGGGGCATGACGACTTCTCTTCGTTGCGTCCGGAATATCTGAAGCCGGGACGTGGGGTGCGCTGGCAGAAACCGGTTGTCGTACTGACCAACCGCAGCGTCTTCTCGGCTGCCAACGAGTTTGTGAAGTATATGAAGTGCTGTCCCGGTGTTACCGTTGTGGGCGACCGTACCGGCGGCGGTGCCGGTCTGCCCTTCTCTTCTGAACTTCCCAATGGCTGGGGTGTCCGCTTCTCAGCCTGTCCGATGTACGACCGTGACAGGAAGATGACCGAGTTCGGTATTGATCCCGATCATAAGGTGGATCTCACCTCCGAGGATTTCGCACGAGGCAGAGATACGATCATCGAGTTTGCAAGGGAGCTGCTGAAGACCTCTCCCAACCCCTCCAAATGAGGAAGTGTCTCACGGAAGACGGGCAGGACAGTTCTGTTACCGCTCATCCGGCCTATTCCCCTTAAGGTCTGGCTCTGCCTGTCGTCATCCCTTACTCATTGGCTGCCACGTACCCCCCCCTCCTCGGGAGCGCGTGGAGAATTATAGACCCTTGTGGGAGATTCAGCTACTGCTGCTGACCCGAAACAGCTGGAAAAGATGTTCGCAAACATTTGGCTGTTTCTTAAACATTCCGTAACTTTGCAGCCGTTATGCGCCTGTGGCGGAATTGGTAGACGCGCTAGACTTAGGATCTAGTAACTTACGTTGTGCAGGTTCGAGTCCTGTCAGGCGCACGGAAAATACCGGATGATTGCCAGACAATCATCCGGTATTTTGCTTATGATAGTTTGGGAAGCACATAACCTCCTTATATTATAGGTGTTATAAACCTATGCGGCATCAGATTTACCAGCAGGTTTTGTCGGTTTTTCCGTTAAATGCGTAGATTAGAAATAGAATAAAGGCTTATACACTTGCAGTGTATGACTGTCCTGAATCAGATGCCCTTGCAAAGGAGGATAAACTACAAGATGAAATGCAGGAAAGACAGATAGATATGATGTCTGTCCATCAGCCTGTCTTTCCGTCTTCTACGGACAATTTATTCTCATATCATCGGTGTTTGTAAACATTTTTATGCAGTTCAAAGCTGACACATGCTCTTCTGGCTTCTAAAAGATGCCTGATTGATCTGCAAGGGGTGCTCTCTTAGCGTGTAACTAACGCCCTTTTGAAGTCCAATCAAGCATCTTTTACGAGAGACTTAACAACCGTCTGATTGACTGCCGGTTACAAACCTGCTTTTTGCACGTGTTATTTTTATCTGCAGATGATCTGTTTGAGATTATGTAATGACTTTTCAAAATCTTGTCTGTGTTTTCAACGTGTTAAAATGAAAAGGCTGTTGTATCGGAGGATGAGAATAGACAGTCAACAGTCTTGGCAATGTTTTCGTTTAATGAATCACTTCGGTTCTTCCGTTAAAGCTATGTGAAAAGCAGCCACGCATTTAACGGAAGAACCTTTTTTCATGGACATGGGGCGGTCGTACTGTCATGCTTCCACAGCTTGGCAGGATCGCTGCTGCTTTCTATCTCGTCAGACTGAGCCGGAGACTTACGCCGAAGTCGTGGGTGGTCGTCGGGTAACTGCCTGACGAGAGCAGGGGAGTGTTGATCTGCAGGTCGTAATAGAGGCTGGCCGTTACCAGACGGCTCAAGGTGTAGTCGCCCATGAAAGCGAACTTGAAGGCGGTGTTGCCGCTTGAGGCCGAAGAGGCGAGTGAGGCGATGTCGCGGGTGAGCGATGCCTGCCGCCGGTAACTCATGTCGAGACGGAGGTTGAGGTCGTGGTTCAGTCCGTTGTCCTGACGGGATGAGCTGTTGTCCTGCTGTGAAATTCCCATGTTATTTTTCTTCTTTCTTGCTACATGGCGTGTCCCGTTGTTGAAGAGGTTGAAGTCGTTGATCCGGTAGCCGATGCCTACGACCCAGTCTTTTGAGGAGGCCTCATTCAGCTGCACACTTGTCATGGACAGCGAGAGCACACGTGTCTGCCGGTATTCCAGGCGTGCCGTGAGGTTGTTCTGCAAGGTGAGGTCGATTCCGAGGAGCGGTGAGAATGCCTCGTTGATACTCACCTGTGAGATGTTGTACATCGAGCTTGGGATGGGGTTGCCTGTCGTGGCATCAGCGATGAATCCGAGTCCGTTCATGTATTCCTGCCATGTGCTGTAGCTCTGGTAAGAGCCGATGGCGAAGATGCTTCGGTAGGCATGATTGATGTTGACGCTTTTGAAGAACTGCTCGAAGAAAGGCAGCCGTGACAGTCCGCTGTAACGGATTGTCCAGTTGGGCAGCAGACTGCGCAGGGCAGGGAAGATGTTGAGCCCGTTGCCGCCCATGCTTGTATAGGCATTGAGGAAAGCAGGCACCATCACGTCGGCACTGTATTTGTTGACGGCTCCCACTGTCGGGTCGAAGTGTCCGCCGCCGAAGGAGGCAGGGTAGGTGGCGTTGCGGTATTGCGCCTCCACACGGTCGCGGTAGCCGTCGAGCGACTGCACGAAACGGTTGAATGTGGCACTGTGATAGCCGTTGTTGGCATCGCCCAGACTCTCGAAGGCCGTACCGAGTGACAGGGTGGTCATGGTGAAGGAACCGCTCTGCGTGGTCGGGTTGCCGGCATACATGTACTGGATGCTCCGTGAGGTGGTCTTCATCCGGCTGGCGGTAAGGTCGATCTTGAAGTCCTTGAACGGTTCCAGCGTCATGCGTATCTGCAGATCCTCGGTCTGATTGGTCGTAGCCGGTGTGGCCACGCTGTCGTTCATGAGCAGCCAGTTGTTGTCCCGTGCCTTGCCGATATAGTCGTCATCGATGAGGCCGAAGGCGAAGTCCAGTCCCGGCGACATTGCTCCCATTCCGCGTGTCTGTCCGAAGGCATCGCCTACAGTCGGCATGAATCCCGGCAGTGCCATGGCGTACTGGTTTCGGTAGGAAACGCTTGCCGAGCGCACCGTCATCAGCGCACGTGCCACACACTGTGCGGTTTTGTACCAGCCTTTGTTGTCGAGGGGCTCCTTGGGGGTGACGGTCAGTTTCATGCGGATGGCAGAGTCGGTGCGGTTGAATACCTTTACCTGCGTATCGCCCACCTTGCGCCACTTTATCTTCAACGTCTTTCCCCGCTCGTCCTTGGCAGAGACGATGAGCCTTTTCGTCTTCTTGCCGTGTGATACGAGGATGGCGGAATCGGCATTGATGACGATTTCCTTCTCAAAGCTTCTCTGGTTGCGGGGCAGAGCCTTTTTCTTCTCTTCGTCTTTGTCTTTCGGCTTCTTCTCTTTCTTTTCCTTTTCGGCTTTCTTTTGTTCATCGGTCAGCTTGGGGCGTACAGGACGTGTGCGGTTGAACCGTTCGTTGGCCTTCTTGAGGAAAGGCACATGATTGTAGAGCCGTTCGAGGTTGAACGAACCGTTGATGTTCAGCGAGCGGTTGGCCGTGATGGTGTTGCCGAGTGACGTCCCGTCTTCCAGTTTTGTCCCGCGTACCCAGGTATAGGCCGCTGTATAGTTGGCATCCGCATTCACCCAGTCGAAGACCGGCAGCAGGTTGATCGGCAGCTGGTAAGAGAGCGTGAAGTTCTGCTGGTAGTCGAGCGGTGTGCCGAAGTGCTTGATGCTCGTCCACACCGAGTCCTTCCATGCCTCGTATCGGTCGGGGTAGAGGTCTTTGTTGACCGGTGTGTAAGGCTCTTCTATCTCGGCGTGTGTCGCACTCTGGAAGTTCATGTGCAGGTTGCGTGTCAGGTCCCAGCGCAGGGCGAAATCACGGTTCCACAGGAACTGCTCGCTGAAGGTGAGCGGCAGCATGCTGTTCTCTGTCGATTCCATGTCCCGTTCCTGCAGTTCGTAGTAGTTGCGCACCATCTCGGTATTGAACGTGATGTTCTGCGGCAGCCAGTTCAGTCCGAACCGCTTGAGGATGTCGAACCATTTGGACCGGCTCTTGATCAGCCGTCTGAACGGCTCCCAGGTCCTGTACACCGGTGTCCAGTTGTAGTTCAGTGCGCCCCGCCAGTTGTCCTCATTCTCATAGACGGTCGTCTCACCCGATGTATGAGAGTGGGAATGGCTATAGGATAGGGCGAAGTTGGCCGGGTCGTACGGCATAGGGTGGTTTCTGGTCTGGATGCCTACACGCACGTTCGAGAGCGAGAAGTTCGTCGTCAGCCGTTTGGTGACGGCGATTGATTCGATGGAATCCCGTTCCTGACGGCTGGCGGCACCGTCGAGTGCGTCCTTCAGTTCCATGTCCGTATCGAGGGGGTTGTACTTAGGCCGGTTTTCACTCTTCGTGACACTGTAATATAAAGGTGCGGACACCTTGGCCTTGTCGGGGAAGAACTTGCCCAGTTCAAGGCTCGTGGTGACCGACACATCCGTCTTCGTCTCCTGCTGCCGCTCGTTGACACCCTGTTCCAGGCCGCCGAATCCGTCGGTGCTGTGGCTGGCATTGACATCCACCGTACCGAAGTCAGATAGCTGGAGATTGAGCTGTCCTCTTGCCGCCCAGCCGCCTTCGTTGTTGAATTCCAGCAGGCGAAGTTCGTTCACCCATACTTCACCGCTTTTCTGACTGCTGGAAAGGTTGCGTACACCGATGATCATCGTCTTCACTTCACCGAGTGTCGGATTGCCCATCACCGTCACCTTGTTGGCAGGACGGTCGGTGTCGTAGACGGAGAAAGCCCGGTTGTAGCTTGCCGTTCCTGCACCCCGTGCCTGGTTGCGCTGTTTCTTCACGGAGGTGAGCAGCTTCAGCGGGATGTCAAGCATATTCTCCTCGGGCCATACGATGCGGCGGTCATGGCCGGTGTACATATCATAATGTCCCGGAGCCGACAGCTTCAGCGGGATTTCATACTCGTAGTAGTTGTTCTTGTAATCCGATCCCAGACGGATGAACACAGCCAGCTGGTTGTCAGTCAGGTTGGTCGTGTTCTGTTCGAAGGCGTTGGCGTGTACGAACATCTGCAGCCGCTTGTACTGGCGCAGGTCGAGGGTAGTGTTCTTGTAGACAGCCTTCGACTCGCCTGTACCCAGGTTGTTGACGACCATGGAGAGTGCCTGCTCGTTCTCTTCGACAAGCTGTGGCTGGTTCGGATCCTGTCCACGGCGGATGCCCGGCGGCAGGATGTAGTTCACGGGCACCTTGTCGTTGTTCTCCTCAAGGCTCACGGCACTTACCGACATTGTACCTGTATTGCTGGCAGAGTTGGTGAGGTTCTGCTGATACTGCCGCCACTTGCCGCTGACGAGGTCGAGCGTACCGAACCGGAGGACGATGGGTTTCTCGAAACCTGTGAGGAACATACGCATGAAGCGGATGCTGGTGAAGTCGCTGATGTTGCCTACACGTTTCTGGAACTCCTCCAGCGGGATGCGGAACTGATACCACGTGACGGGTTCCGACCCGCCTTTGCGCAGGGAGGCAGAGGCTACTCGCTTGTCGACAATGTAGTTCCGGCCGACGACGAGGTCCTGCGGACGGATGCTGACGTGGTACTGATAGTACTTCTCGTATTCGTTCAGTGTGTAATCCTGGTTGATGTCCTCCACGTCGGGCGTCGTCTTGTACGAGGTGTCGTAACGCTCGTTGTTGTTGTCATTGTCCGGTGAGTTGCCCTGTGGGTTGTTGATGCGCTTGTAGCGTTCGAGAATGGAAGCCTGCTTCGCATCCCAGTCTGAACCACGGAAATAGTGGTAGTCATCGTTGGCCGGATCCGCCCAGATAGAATCGAAGACGGCCTGATTGGTGTTGGCACGGGCTGCGGTGAGGAAGTTCTGGTAGGATACGAACTGTCGTTCTTCTTCGTCCGTCAGACCGTTGAATCCCACGTCCTGCTTGGCACGGCTGCCCTTTGACGTGGCAAAGGCGTAGGTGACGGTGCTCTGCGTCGGAATCTTACCCCATTGTGTGGTCGTCCACGACGGGCTGCCGTCTACCGGCATACCGCTTTCATAGAACTTCTTTCCATCCTTCAGCACATCTTCTGACACTTCACCGAGGTCGATGTAGAAGTCGCCGCCATACTGGTTGGCATTCGGCAGCCGGTTGGAATAGATGAACGGGTCGAGCAGCCAGAACTCGATGTATTCGATGTTGGCGGTCTGGAAGTCGTTGGTGTCGAGCTTGCGCATCATGCCTCCCCATGTACCGGCAGGATGGGTGAGGTGGCCGTTGATGTCTATGTTCGGATTGAAGTTGTATGGTCCGCGTTCGGAAGGATAATAGGCGAGGTTCAGGATATTCAGCGTAGAGATGGAACCGCTGTAGTTCCGGTCACGGTTCGGGAACAGCTCGCTTACCGGAATCTCGCGTACATAATGGTTGGAGAGCTGGTCGAGGTCGCTCTTGATATGTCCCGGTGTCAGCGAACTGCTGCGCCGTGTGAAGAGCGGGTCGATGTTGTACCATGCCAGCAGACTGCGGTTGAATCCGCTGTTGAGGGTCGTCTTGTCGGAATGTTCGGGGAAGTCGGACGGTACGCTGGAGATGATCCACGATGTCGGCTGGCTTACGTCGATGGTCGTCTTCGCCCCCTCGAAGTCGTCCAGATAGGAGGCGTTGTCCTGTGTTCCTTTGCTCTGTCCGGCCAGAAGCTGTGCAAACTCGGCGGAGAATGTGATGTAGGAAGGCTGACTGACGTGCAGCAACGGAATCTTGTCGAGCATATTCGTCAGCCACTGGCTTTCCTTCTTCCAGTTGATGTTCAGTCCCCAGATGGTGTTGTTGAGCGGTTCTGCCCCCATGTTCACCTTGGTTGTCAACGGCTGTTCGGACAGGTGCATGAACGTGCCGCCGATCTGGAAGTCTTTGGTGAAGTCGTATTCCCAGTTCACGCCGATCATTGTCTTGCGTTCCTGCTGGTAGGCACTCTGGCTTTCCAGAGAGACATTGATGGCTGTTCCGGCGTCAATGATACTCTGATTGAGGATGGTTACCTCTCCGGCACTGTAATCGACACTGTAGTCAGAGCCTTCATTCAGGGTCACACCGCCTGCCGTCACGACCACCGATCCCTGTGGTACGTTATAGGCTCCGAGGGAAATGACATTCGCCGCCGTGCCCCGGTACTGCCCTGTGAGCATGAACTTGTCTTTTTCGGCAATCTGCTTGGCGATGGTCTTTGTGGAGTCGTAAAGCTGTTCGAAGACATACTTGTCTGCAATGCCTGCTGTGATGCCTCTGTCAGTCAGGGCTTTCCGTAGTCCCCTGCCGAACGGTTCCGCCATCGGCAGGAAGACACGTCCGTTGCTGACGGTGTACCCCTCAACGTAATCGAAGTAGCCGTTGGGATGGGGATTGTTATTGTTGTCCAGCCGGTCGGCATTCAGGAGTTTGATGAGCGTCTGGCTTTTTACCTGCGGCTCCGGTATATAGGAAAGGTAGACGCCAGTCGTGTCGCTCTGGTACTTCACGTCAAGGCGGAACTTGTCACGCTCGATGTTTGAGGCAAGGTAATAGACGTTCTTCATCATCAGATTCCAGTTTCCCTGCCTGGGGTTGTTGCTGGTGTTCTTCAATGACTTGACGAAGAGCGCCTCGTTGATGTCCGTGTGGTCGCTGGCAAACTCTCCCACCTGGTAGGTCACGCCTCCGTAGGTGTATTCATAGGCGATCGCCAGCACCTGGTCGGTCTGCAGACCGCTTCTCAGCGAGATATATCCCAGGGCTGTGTTGACTGAATATTCCGAACTGTTCAGCAGCCGGGCATTGGCGAGTTTCTCGTAGTCGTTGCCTCCCACCAGTCCTGCACCGTCCAGGATGCCTGTCACCTGGTCGATGTCGCGGGCGGCGGGATAGGTCTGTGTAAGGGTGCTGTACTCTGTGTTGGCATTGTTCGACGGGACGGGGCCGGAGCCTGTCCCCCACAGGTCGGTACGGCTGATTTTCCTGTTCTCGCCGAGGTCGGTCAGTGCCACGATGTTGCGGGTGTTGCTGGTCGTTCCTGTCTTGTTTGTCACCCATACTTCCACACGGTTGATGGTTATGCCTGTCTTGAGGTTCGGCAGCGATTTCATCGCCGCGTCATAGTTGTCGCGGAAGTACTGGGAGAGGAAGAAGTGGCGGTTCTCCTCGTAGTCGGCTGCATCGATCTCGAACGGTGTCAGCTGTTTGCCGCCCCTTGAGCTGACGCTCTTGTTGGAACTCTTCTTCTGCGAGAGTACCGTCTGCAGCTTCAGCTTGCCGAACTGCAGGTCTGTGCGGATGCCGAAGAGCGCCGATGCCCCCTGCACGAGCGAGTTGTTGGATGGGAAGGAGACGTTGCCGCCTTCAACGAGCTTGATGATCTCGTCTTCCTTGCCTTCGTATCTCAGTTTGAAATTCTGCGTATCGAAGTCGAACGTCGCATCAGTGTTGTAGTTCAGGTTCATGTTCACCTTGTCGCCCACCTTTCCGTTCACATTGACATTGATTTTCTCGTCGAAGTCCATCGCTGTCGTCTTGCGGTTGCGGATGGGCAGCGAAGGATTGTCTATGTTCTTGATGTTGGCGCCGAACTTCAGCTCTGCCGATCCCTGTGTCTTGATGCGTACGCCGCCCGGTCCGAAGATCTTTTCGGCCGGCCCGAGGGAGAAGTGCATGTCCGTGAAGTCGAACTTGTCCTTGCCTTTCTCCTTCAGTATCTCCTGGTTCTTCGAGCGGTAATAATCGGCGAAGCTGCGCTTCTCCGTCCATCTGCGGTATTCTTCCGGCGTCATCATGATCGGTGCCATCACGTAGGTGTCGCCGATTTTGTTGCCGATGATGTAGCGGTCGAGCGAATCGTTGTACTCCACGGTCTGCCGCATATTCTCCGGACGGATGAGATCGGTGGAGTTCTCTTTGAGGTCGTCGTAGGTTATCGGGGTAGTGCGCTGCACCTTCCAGCGGGGATGAAGCAGCGAGTCGGGAATCTTCTCCTCGTCAATCTCCACCTCGGCCGTCTTCGCCTTCTTGACGGTGTCCGGGGGTGCAACGGATCTGGCCGGCTTTGCGAATGGTGCAAAGTTGAGGGCTGGATGTCCCCACCCCAGCAGGCAGATGCTGCCGAGAAACAGGACGACGAGGAGAGATATGTATTGCTTTCTTTTCAAGAAGATGGGGGATTGGGAGCCTTCCTTATCCCTTTTCGGAGGAGGGGGATGTGTGGGCGGTGATAGACGGTGATGAGCAGTGATAAACGATGATGGCCGGAGGGCTTACTTTATCATCTTCAGCGCCAGCTTGACGACCTGTTCCACGGGAAGGTCGGGCTGGTCGGTGAGGATGCTCACGACGACCTTGGCCGATGGGGCAGGGGAGAAGCCCAGCATGGTCAGCGCACTGACGGCCTCGTCCTTGATGGCGGTGTCGACAGCCGGCGTACCGGGCTGGCTGCTGACGTGGAGTTCGTCGGCAATGCCGCTCTGCATGATCTTGTCCTTCAGGTCGACGATGATGCGCTGTGCCGTGCGCAGTCCGATGCCCTTGACCGTCTTCAGCATCTTTTCGTCAGCGTTGGCAATGACGTTGCACAATTCTGCAGGTGTCAGAGACGAGAGGATCATGCGTGCGGTGTTGGCTCCTACACCCGAGACGGTGATCAGCAGGCGGTAGAGCGATCGTTCCTGCCTGCTGGCAAAACCGTAGAGGGTGTAGCTGTCGTCGCGGCCGCCGGTCATAATCGCCTCGTGTACATAGAGTTTCACAGTTGTCTTGCCTTGTAGGGCACTGTAAGTATTGAGCGAAATGTTCAGCGCATAACCTACCCCGTGTGCCTCGACGACGGCCAAGGCAGGTGTCAGGTCAGCGAGTTCGCCCCTGATGTATTCTATCATAATCCTATAAAAATATGCTCCTTGCCGTGGCAAGGCATTCTGTATATACAAGAAAAATAACGCTGCAGTTTGGCTTTTATTGTATATGACAAATAAAAAGAGCAACCTCTCCCCGGCCTCACCCCCAGCCCTCCCCAGTGGAGCGGGGGAGTGACTATCGATGTGGGCTGAACAGAAAGTGTAAAATGCTACTTGCTGGTTGAATAATATTTACAATTTATGGTACAAAACGATACTTTCGTCAAGTGTTATAACACCCCGAAAATAGGTAGTTAAGCAGTACTTGAATTGCAATCAAGCATCTTTTGGATTCCAATCAAGGCTTGATTGACTTGCAAAAGATGCCCTTTTGAAGCTTTACTAACGCCCTTTTGAAGTTCAATTAAGCACCTTTTTGTACGGTTGTGTATGTGTTTGATTATAAGAGGCTTACAAAGTGTATTGAAGTGTGTTCCGGCTATGTTTTCACTTGCCGCTTTCAATCTTGTCAACGGCTTTGTTTCCCGTGATAGTCTCGATGAATAAACAAGGTAAAGAATTAATACAAAACGAAAGCTGCTTTTCCTTTTCTTCTCGGTCTTCCAACGCAGTAGTTCGCAGAAATGCTTATGGCTGGTACATACATTGGCTGATTCATTTTTGATAAATGCTGCAAAGCACCAAACCCACATTTAATAGGCAAGACTATAAGCAGGATGTTTGGATGACGGCGCAAATCCGCTTAAAGAATGTCTGAAAATCAACGGACGATAGTTAGCTGAAAGTTTGGATATTATGTTTGCTTTATCATAAAATTTTGTACCTTTGTGGCATTACTAACCCTTTAATTCTAAGCGATATGATGAAGTACGTTATTCAAGCAAAGAAAAATCCGCTGAAGAAAGAAGAGGTGAAGTCTTATCCGCAGGCTGCACCGACTACTCAGGTTACGCAGGTCTCAAAGTTTAAAAATTTGATTTTACAACTCTTTGATAATAAATACCTGGTAAGTGGTAATAATTGTCTTATAAGATAATTTTAAGATGGTGTACAGTAAGGTGGAATTGACTATAAGGCTTTTAAGATAGTAGAAATAAGTGTAAATGAGTCAGTAAATAGAGGTTAACATTAAATTATAAGGTTGAAAAATGAACTGGATAAAAATAAACGATATACGCTGGAAGACAATAGAAAATATACTCTTTGTAATAGCTATTATATCATTAATAGGAATAGGAATAGAGATTTTCTTAATGGAAAAATTAGGATTAGGACAAGTAGAAGCAACTTTAATAGTAGGAATAGTTGCTGCTTTTGTTAGCACAATGGAAATTTCCGCAACTATAAAACAATCAAGTAAAAATACTTTTATCAACACCATAACAATTGCTCGAAAGGAATATATGGCAGAACTTCGTAAAGCTGTTGAAGAGTTTTGTGTAACTGCTGAAAGAAACGACAATGATAGGTTGAAAGAATTGTCGTATAAATTAAAATTGTTGATGAATCCTGCTGATAAGGATAATGAGCATTGGGATAGGAAAGCTATTGAAATGATTGATAAAATAGTCCAAGCAGAGAATAAAACAGAAGATATTGATAGTTTCATAACACTAATGCAATCATGGCTTGCTCTTGAATGGCATGGAATGAGAGAAGAAGCTAAAAAAGGAATAATGAGCAAAGAAGATAAAAAAACTTTGCTGGATACTGAATATAGTAAATATACAGAATGGATGGAGGAAAAAGACAATGGACAAGAATAGCATATTACAATATAAATCATCGTTCGATAGTATTGTCAGATACATTGAGAGTGACGATAGCGAAGAACAGGTAGAAGTCTGGTTTGCACGCGAACTGCAAACAATATTAGGCTATGCACGTTGGGAGAACTTTCTTGTTGCCATACGACGGGCAGTAGATTCGTGTAAAGCACAAGGAATCAATGTTGATGATCATTTTCGTGAGGTCACGAAAATGATAGAAATAGGCAAAGGCGGAAAACGAGAAGTATCCGACTTTATGCTTACTCGCTATGCCTGCTACCTTATCGCTCAAAACGGTGATCCAAAGAAAGAAGAAATTGCATTCGCCCAAAGCTACTTTGCTGTACAAACACGAAAAGCAGAATTGATAGAAGAGCGACTGAACCTGTTGTCTCGTTTAGAAACCCGTGATAAATTGAGAATGGCGGAAAAACAATTGTCGCAGAACATATATCAGCGAGGAGTTGATGACAAAGGCTTCGGGCGTATACGCTCCAAAGGCGACATGACACTTTTCGGAGGACACACCACAGAAGATATGAAGAACCGATTGGGGGTGAAATCCAACAGACCGCTGGCTGACTTTCTGCCCACCCTTACCATAGCTGCCAAGAACCTTGCTACGGAAATGACCAACTACAACGTAGAAAACAAAGACCTGCATGGAGAACTACCTATTTACGCGCGAACACATCCAGAACAACCAAAGCGTGCGTGATATGTTGGGACAGCGTGGCATCAAGCCTGAAGAGCTTCCACCCGCAGAAGATATTAAGAAACTGGAACGCAAGGTTGCACGAGACGAGAAAAAGATAGAACAAGCCTCACAAAAACTACCGAAGAATAAGAATGGAGATTCATAATATATTAAACAAGATACTGCAAATAGAGCATGGCTTTCAGCACATCATTGATGGAGCCGATGAAATCCTTTCTACATACTCAAAAGAACAATGCTTAGAATTAGCACTTGAATTGTTAAAGCACGAAGCCTATCAAGCCCGAATGTTGGCAACAACGATATTGGGTAGATTGGCAACAGAGGATAATAATGTACTTTGTTTTTTGAAAGAGCAAGTAAGCACCGATGAGAATTGGCGTGTGCAGGAAATGCTTGCAAAGGCTTTCGATGAAGTTTGCAAACACAGAGGATATGAAATGTCCTTACCGCTCATAGAAGAGTGGATAAATGACGATAATCCGAATGTTGTCCGTGCCGTAACAGAGGGATTGAGAATTTGGACAAGTCGCCCATTCTTCAAAGATAATCCTGCAATTGCCATTGCATTAATCAGTAAGCACAAAGCACATGAGAGCGAGTATCTCCGGAAATCCGTGGGAAACGCATTGAAGGATATAAGCAAGAAACATTGTGAATTGATACGAGCTGAAGTACGGCAATGGGATTTATCCAATCCACGAGTTATGTTTACTTATAAACTTGTGTTAAGAAACAAATCCCTGCTGTCATTAATAGACGATAAAGAATAGATGATAAAACAGGCGCACCAGTAACCCCCTGTATTGTTTTTATTTCCTCTGTCAATCAACCCGCCCCCCGGCATCATATTCCAAGTCCCCTCCTTTGGGGAGGGGATGGGGCTTGACCGGTTTGCTGTCTTGCTGGGGGCAGGGCTTATATAATTGTGTTAAAAATATGCCGCAAGGCAATACTTTCTACAAAGAAAACATTACTTTTGCAGATGTATAAAGAGTACTAATCATAAAAGGTAAAAGGAATATGAAAAAGATCAGAGCAGCCGTTGTAGGCTATGGCAATATCGGTCAGTACAGCGTCCAGGCATTGGAAGCTGCAAAAGATTTCGAGATTGCAGGTATCGTACGCCGTCAGGGTGACAAGGACAAGCCCCGGGAACTCGCCCCGTATGAGGTGGTTGACGACATTACCAAGCTCAAGGATGTGGACGTAGCTATCCTTGCCACACCTACTCGTAAGTGTCCGGAATATTCCGAGAAAATCACGGCACTGGGTATCAACACCGTTGACTCGTTCGACATTCACGGTTCTATCCTCGATTACCGTACGAAGCAGATGGAGAACAACAAGCGTACGAATACCGTCAGTGTGATTTCAGCAGGCTGGGATCCGGGTTCTGATTCTATCGTACGTGTGCTGCTGGAAAGCCTTGCACCGGAAGGTCTTTCCTATACCAACTTCGGTCCGGGCCGTTCCATGGGACACTCTGTCGTCGCCCGCAGCAAGAAAGGGGTGAAGGACGCATTGTCCATGACCATTCCTCTCGGCGAGGGAATCCACCGCCGTATGGTCTATGTGGAACTGGAAGAGGGGGCGACCCTCGAGGAGGTAACCAAGGAAATCAAGGCCGACGACTACTTCGCCCACGACGAGCTGCACGTGTTTGCCGTACCGAGCGTTGCTGCCCTGAACGATGTCGGGCATGGCGTTCACATGACACGCAAGGGCGTGAGCGGGAAGACGCACAATCAGCGTTTCTCATTCGACATGAGCATCAACAACCCGGCTCTTACGGCGCAGGTGCTCGTGAATGTGGCGCGTGCCAGCTTCCGCCTTGCACCGGGCTGCTATACAATGCCCGAAATCCCAGTCATCGATATGCTGCCGGGCAGCCGTGAGGACGTTATCGCAACGCTGGTTTAGAATGATGGCTTATGGGCTGAGAAGCCTTGTTGATCTTATTGGTCTTATTCGCCTGACAAGGGCGATAAGGCCAATAATCTTTTGCGCAATATGAGAACTTTCCGACATAAAGTGACGATAAACGACGCAGGAGCCATCGTGGTGTTTGGCTTGGGATCCTTTTTCTGTCTGTGGAACAGGACGAACAGTCTGATGATTCTCCTCGGTGTCCTCCTTGTTGTCGTGACCATCCGGGCTGTGGACCGTGCCATCCATACGGAATATGTGCTGACTGATGACGGTGTGCTGCAGGTGAAGACAGGACGGGTCGGCCGGACAAGACGGATAGAACTGAAGAAGATAAAGAAGATAGGGAAACGTCCGTTTGCCTTCCGTTTAGGTGTCTACGCACTGATAGAGCTGGAGGACGGAAGCGTTGTCAGCGTTCAGCCTGATAATATGGACGGTTTTCTGTCAGCCCTTGGAAAACGGATAGAAACGAAAGAGAAATGAGATTGAGACTCTTCCCGGCACTGCTTCTCGGTGTCGTGTTAAGCCTGCCGGTACAGGCGCAGGTCAGTTTAGACAGCACGATGGTTGCGGACACCATCGTCTCGAAGGCTTTTGCAGTACAGCCGGAGAACGATGATTCCATCAGCGAGGAAGAAGATACGGACAGTATTATCCCGGCCTTCTCTGCGGACAGCCTGCTCAGCTGGAAGGAGAATGCCGTAATGCGGCTGGACGGCATACTCCGCAGCCCGTTGCTGGAGACAGTGCAGACGAGTGTGATGGTTTGGGATCTGACCGATGACGTACCTGTCTATCAGTTTCGTGAACGCCTCCATCTGCGCCCGGCATCCACGATGAAATGCGTCACTGCCATTGCAGCCTTGGACAGGCTCGGAGCCGACTACGATTTCCGGACACGTGTTTACTGCACTGGCGAAATGGACGATTCCACACTCGTTCTGCATGGCGACCTCTATTGCGTGGGCGGTATGGATCCGATGCTCTCGTCCTCGGACCTGGCGGAGATGGCACGTGTCATACGCAATCATGGCATCACGTGTGTAGAGGGCAATCTCTATACCGACTTCTCCTTCAAGGACCGCGACCGGCTGGGGAAAGGCTGGTGCTGGGACGACAAGAATCCTGTGCTCTCGCCGCTGCTTGTCGATCGCAAGGATGACTTCGCCGACCGTTTCCGCCGCCGATTGTCGGAGGCGGGTGTAACGGTGAATGGTATTACCGCCGACCGGCAGCTTCCTGACAGTGCCCGGCTGCTGACGATGCAGACGCACTCCGTCCGCCAGGTGCTTCGCCGCATGATGAAGGTGAGCGACAATCTCCATGCCGAGTCGCTGTTCTACCAGCTGGCTGCCAGCGGCGGTACACGGTGGGCATCGGCACGCCAGGCACGGCAGTATGCGTATTCTCTCTTCAGCCGTATCGGGCTGAATCCCCGTGACTATTATGTTGCTGACGGGTCCGGTCTCTCTCTGTATAATTACGTGAGTACCGAACTTGAGACAAGGCTGCTGCGGTATGCCTATCAGCATCCGGAAATCTATGAAGTCCTGCATGAGGCTCTGCCGGTGGCAGGCGTGGACGGAACCTTGCGGAAACGGATGCGCGGCACGGCTGCGGCCGGTAATGTGCGGGCCAAGACGGGCACGGTGAAGGGTGTCAGTTCGCTGGCGGGTTACCTCACGGCTTCCAACGGTCACCTGCTCTGTTTCTCGGTCATCTGCAACGGCGGACTTTCCAACGGTCCTATGCGCAACCTGCAGAACAAGATCTGTGTGGCACTGTGCCAATAGCTTATGAAATTAGGATTTGTGAATGATGAATTTCAAATTAACACCTCCCCGTCATTTCGTCAACGATGCACTTGAAGAAATCAGGATCTTCGTAGAGAACATTATCCTTTCGTTGGGTGTACACGGCCATGCCGTACCCGTCGTGCGCCATGTGTTGCTGGCCGTGGTTGCCCTCCTGCTGGCATTTTTTGCCGAACGGCTCTGTAAGTATATCCTCGTGCCGCTCATTCTCCGGCTGGTGAAGCGCACCGAAGCGCACTGGGATGATGTCGTCTTCGATCGTCAGGTACTGCGCACAGCCTGCCACATTGCCCCTGCACTGGTGATATGGCAGCTGATGCCGCTTGTCTTCTATCAGTTCCCCATGGTGCAGGAAATACTGCGTCGGCTCACGGCGGTCTATCTCACCATCGCTGCGACACGTCTGATTACCGGCATCATCGACCGTCTGCGTTATCTGAACACCCGCCCCGGCAGTTCCACGAGCCAGTATCTCAAGTCGTTCTGCGGCGTACTGAAGATTCTTGCCATCTTCATCGCCGTGGTTGTCGTCATCGGTATTCTCATCAATCGCAGTCCGATGGCATTGCTTGCCGGCCTGGGAGCGACTTCGGCCGTCCTCATGCTGGTGTTCAAGGACACCATCGACGGCCTCGTCGCCGGCATCCGGCTGACCAGCAACGAGATGATACACATCGGAGACCATATCACCGTACCCGGCGGATTCGTGGACGGAACGGTCATGGACATCACACTCACTACCGTAAAGGTGCGGCAGGCCGACAATACCATCACCACCGTACCCCCTCTGACACTCGTCAGCGGTATCTTCCAGAACTGGAAAGGGGTGCAGGATGTGGACGGACAGCGGGTGAAGAAGATGGTCTACTTCGACGTGCGCAGCATCCGTGTAGTGGATGACAGCCTCCGGAAGCAGCTTCTGGAGCAGGGATTCGTGAAGGAGGAGGAGCTGAAGGGTGAGGTCGTCAACATGGCGCTTTTCCGCCATTATATGGAGCATTACCTTGCCAAACGGGAAGATGTCAATGAGAAGATGACGCTCCTCGTGCGCCAGCTGGAGGCCACACAGGCGGGTGTGCCGATCGAGCTCTATTTCTTCCTACGCACAAAAGACTGGATTCCCTACGAGCATTCGATGGCCGATATTCTCGAGCACGTCTATGCGTATGCCAATGCTTTCGGCCTGAAAATCTACGAGCAGACCCCTGTACAGTGAGCACTTCCTCCTTATTCCCCATCCCCTTTCGGGTGGGGAATAAGGAGGCCGCTTGCCTCGTTCCTGCATCAGATAGCTTTTTTTATTACCGAAAAAGCTTCCAACTGGGAAAAAAACAGTATATTTGCACTATACTTCTATCGGATTGACTAACTTTTAAACAGGAATGAACATGAAACAACTGAAAACAATCAAACGTCTGACCGCCTTCGGCCTGTTGGTACTGATGACCGCCTGCTCCACAGAGAATACCGTTATCGGAAATGTCGGAGTAAGTGATGTGAAGTCGTCAGGCTGCAAGGCCTCTGCCTCGCAGCTGGATTCCCGTCCTGAATACTATAATAATTTTGTAGGACAGAAGTCTGTTCTGCATCTTACGCTCGGTGCGGATAACATCGTCAATGCACGCTTTGCTGACTTTATGGACAACTGTGCCATCGAACTGTTCCATGTTGATGCAAGCAGCAGCGAGGGAAAAATCGTCCTCGTTCTGTACCCCGATAAGGATATGGCGACAAACTGCATCTGCCGGTATGATGTCGACTTCAAGATGCAGAACATCGTTCCCGGCAGCTATCAGCTGGAGGTGTACCATACTACTGCTGACAAACAAATCAGCAAGGGCAATATGGTTTATAGCGGAACTGTAAAGCTGGAGAAAGGAAAAGAGGTTGTGCTGACAATGAACCGGTAGGAGGATAGTGTGGAAAGTATGGTCGTGTTACCCTTTTATCCAAGGGCTTCTTCCATACTTTCTATCCATGCTTTGAATCTGGGACATTTCTCCAGCAGTTCAGCCATCCCCACAGTATTAATGATATCTATCCCATGTAACACTTTATTATAACTGGGGATAAGTTTTTTCAATCGCACAGAAGGAGCTGTGTCTGGGTGGTTGTTAATGTCTTCGGGATTAGGATGTTGTTGGATGACATTCATTAATCCGTTATAATCCATTTCGCTTCTTTCAAACAGGGAATCTATTCCATTGATGGAAGCAAACACCAAAGCCTCAAATTCATGAAGCTGGATATAGGGGATGAAGTTATCGAACAGCTGATTTTGAGAATCTTCTAAGTCTTTCTTTATTCTTGTTTCAAGTAGATTTGCTTGCTCCTGATGTGTTTGCGTAGCTTTCAAGTCATTGAAGCCGGGAAAGTCTGAAGGCAGACGATAGAAATCTATCATCATTGATACTACTACATCCTTTTCGTATATTGTATTGAGAATGTCCTTTTTGATGTAAGAGTATTTGGAAATTCCCCCATGAGAGTGTTTTGTCTTGAAGCATTGTATGGTATTATACAGTCCTTTGGAACAGAAAAAAGGACAAAGTATATTGTTGACGAAACTTTCTTCAGTTTCGCCTTCTACTATTATTACCAGTCTTTTCATAGTAATGTTGGTTGTCCGTTAATTACACTTTTTGTCCATAATTCTCCTAAAGAATAATCGTCTAACCAGCTTTGCAATGTGTCGTTGTTCAGTCTGTTGAAAGAGGATTGCCTGTCCTTGCGGTCTACAGTGATAATATCTTCAGCATCAAAGTTGTTGATAAGGTTTACTGACTGTGTGGATATTATAACCTGACAGTCTCTGGAGGCAACAGATTTTATCATACCAGCCAGCTTGACAATAGCTGTCGGGTGTAGACCCAGTTCTGGTTCGTCAATGATAATAACTTTGGGCAAGACAGGTTGTTGCAGGAGTGTAGCAAGAGCGATGAATCGTATGCTGCCATCAGATAAATCATTGGCATCGAAATACTTCTCGTTATTTTCCATATCACTCCACTGTAAGTTGATCTGGCTTTCGTCGAGCAGAGATGGTGCAAGAGAGAAATTACCAAAGTAAGGCATAACAGAATGGATCGTCAGTTCTATCCTTTTCAGTGTCTTGGGATGTTTCTCTTGCAGCATATATAGAAACGCCGGGAGGTTACTTCCGTCAGTCTTGAGAAAGCGGTTATCATTGATGTTTGCACTGCTTCTCAACGGTGCACCTTTACTTGTGTCATGGAAGTGAAAAATCTTGTAACTTTGAAGGTATTCTCTCAGCCACTTGTCTCTAAAAGTCGTTGAGTCTTTGATGTGGCTTTCATCTATGTTAGATACATAGAAGGGGCGTGACTGGTAGTAGCTGCTTTCTTCGGCAATGAACAGACTTCCGTTGTCCCGTGCCTGAAGAGTGACTCCATAAGCATTGTCGCCAAACTCCAGATAGCCTTTCAGTTCTTTGGTTTGCTTTCGGCCATAATGAAATAGTCTTTCTGCACTGTTCTGCATCGTATAGTTGTGCAATCGTTGCTCATAGATGATGTTTATCAGTCTGAAAAAAGAAATGAAGTTAGTTTTGCCAACACCATTTGAACCAATCAATATATTGATCGGTCTCAACTCCAAATCAGCGTGATGGATAGACTTGTATCCATCTATGATAACTTTGTTTAGCATTATAAAAATCTCATTATAGAAGTATTGGACAATCCCGCTGCAAATATACGATAAATTTATCATCTTCACAACTATTTTCCTGATAGAGGACTAAATACTATTTCATGGTGATTGATTAGATGTATTGTTAGGTGGATTCTGTTTTTGAGGTAACCTGCAATTAAATTCAAGCCGCAATGCTCCCTGCATTGTGGCTTGGATTTAGTTTTTCTTTATAAAAGCAGATTTTGTTACTGCAACTGCATGATACCGTCTTTATTGACGCTCACGACGCCTTTTACTTTCCTGAAGTCGGCAATGGCTTTGTCGATGTCCTGGTTTTCATCAACCTTGACGGCGACCCCGCTGAACTCCTTGTATTTGTAGAGAAGGGTACAACCCTGCTTCTTGATGGCTTTCAGCAGGGGCTTGTTGCCGGTTTTCCTGTCGAAGAAGATGATCAATGTGTGGCTGACAGGACTGCTTGGTTCTGTGCGGGTTGCACTTGACCCGCCGTTTTCTTCCCCGTCACCGTTCATGATCTGTTCCTTTATCGGGCATTGTGCGGATGCTGCTGTTAACTGGATAAATAACAGACCCATCAGCAACATACTTGCTTTAAAATATCTCTTCATATTGTCTTCTCATTTTAATCTCAATGGCAAAGGTAGTTATAAATAGGCAGATAACAACTAAGATTTATAATTATTTCAGTTTGCCTCTCCTTATAGGGGTACTATGTGTAATTTCTATATGGAATCAAAATGTTTATAATGCTGCCACAACTCCTTTTCCTATGCATTGTACAAGTTTTGCTCCGATGATTTTGTCAGCGTATATGGCTTGCCAATGATAGTCAAATAACGGTGTCTCTATATTACAACTTCCGGTAGATTCAACCTTATAAATCATTAAACGTTCTTTGTCACAGATACCCATTATTTTGGAACGGAGCATGCGTGCATACGACAATGCTTGTCTAAATGCCTTTTGTTGTTCTAAGATAGAAGACATATCTAATTTAGCCTCAATGATGAATGGAGCATATTCAAAATGTTTCTCACCTTTGGGGAAGAAAACAAAGTCCGGGATAGCTTTTTCCTTTCTGCCTGCTTTTAACTGGAGTTGTCTTGTCCAATCAGTTTCGACATAGCCAAATCTTTTCAGAATTGGGATAAGGAGCTTTTCTTCAACATCCTTTTCTAACTTTATTTCTCCAAAATCTATATATTCTCCTACAAACAGTTGTGGAAACTTGTCTATTTTTGCGCCTTTTGATGCTGCTAATCTAAGGAGTTCTGAGTAATCTTTTGCAGAGAAAGCGACTCCGTTAATACCTTGTAGGTTCTTGCGTACTATTGGTAAATTTGAAAAGTATTCGTCATTCTTTAAGTCATTAAATGTAATCTCAGGAAGTCTTATTCCTTCTTGGATAGTTGTACGGCAATGGTAATAATCGAAAGGATTAAATATACCTGTAGAGCCAGCACGCCATACGGAATGAATATAGCTTCTGGGAGACGTACAATACATAATAACAATATCTCCTTTTCGAGTTTTCTCATTACAAGCCCAAATAGAACTTTTTGCCGCAGGTGAATTTCCTAAAGAATCTAAAAAGGCAAAATCGTTTTTGCCGGAACCACCTGTTAACCATATATTGGTTGGTTGTGGTAATTCTGTTTCTATAGTTGTTTCTTGTAGAACTCTCATACCATAGTCATATATACAAGCACACAACTCTGCATCGCTTAGCTCGTTTTCTTGTTGAAAAGCATTTAGTACAACGCATATATCATAATAGTACATAAGGTACTCTTTATAATTTGTTGTGTGAGGAATGGGTGGTAACTCTATACCAAGAACGTCACAGCTTTTCTGGAATAAGTCAAAGCGGTCTGACAATAAAACAGGTGTGAAGAAGGAATCATAAGAATAAAGGAATAAGGATAAGGCATCAATGGTTGATGCTTTGGCTCTAAATTTATTATGGGATATGATGTCTTCCC
Source organism: Prevotella multiformis (assembly GCF_018127985.1). Taxonomy (NCBI): domain Bacteria; kingdom Pseudomonadati; phylum Bacteroidota; class Bacteroidia; order Bacteroidales; family Prevotellaceae; genus Prevotella; species Prevotella multiformis. Next base: position 137,932 of record NZ_CP072357.1, read on the forward strand.
TCCACTCGATATTATCATTATCATCAATATGAAAATATCTTATATCATAAGTGGTTATAAGATGTTCAAAGAACTCTCGACTAAAGATATCATCTTCTTTGACAAACCCTCTTTCAATTAGGTTGATATTATATAATACGACTCTATCCAAAAGATATTGTAAGTTCTCATTTATATCCCATTGCTTTAATAACTCAATTATCTTTTCAATGTTGTCCCATATATTTTCTGTTTCAGGATTGAATATATCAATAGCTTTTTTACCATCCTCAGATTGCTTATAATAATTCCATAAATTTTTATTCATACTCAGTTAGGTCTTGATTTTGTTTGTAGGTTTATTGTTTATTATAAATAAAAGCGAAGAGGGGAAATTAGTTCCTCCACCCTTCGCTTTCATTTCTTATATCGTTCAATACTTATGCTTCTTCTGTCTCTTCTTCCACAGCCTTGAACTGCTCAAGGTCTTCCGGGTTGAAGGCTTTGATGTAAGCGGCGCTGCCGATCACCTCTTCTTCTGCCATACGGACGAAGACGTTGGCAGACTTCTTGAAGAGCTCCGGTGCCTTGGCAGCATCCTCGATGAGGAGGAGGGAACCGATGATGTCGGCAGTCATGTTGTACAGCCGGCGTGCGAGGAAGTCGTGGACATCCTGGTTCTCGCCTGCATTCACCTTCTCGACCGCCTCTTGATAGAGCCGGACGAGGCGGGCGACACGGTCGCGCAGCGCCTTCATGCAATCACAGGCGAGTTCATCCTCAAGCATCTCCTTCATGATAGAGAGGTAAGTGCCGTTGGTGATGTAGCGCACGGCAGCAACCACCTGCAGCTGCGTCGTTCCCTCATAGATGGAGAAGATACGTGCGTCACGGTACAGCCGCTGGCTCTTGTACTCCATGATGAAGCCGGAACCGCCGTGGATAGAGATGGCATCGTAGGCGGTCTGGTTGGCATACTCGGAGTTGATACCCTTTGCCAAGGGTGTGAACGCATCGGCCAGACGGGTATATTTCTTCATCTCCTGGCGTTCCTCCGGTGTGAGCTTCTGGTCACGCGCAATGTCTTCCAGTGCTTTGTAGAGGTCGACGTAGCGTGCCGTCTGATACAGAAGGGAACGGCCGGCATCGAGTTTCGCCTTCATACGGGAGAGCATATCGTAGACAGCCGGGAACGTGATGATCTTCTTTCCGAACTGTGCGCGCTCCTTGGCGTATGCCAGTCCTTCGTTGTAAGCCTCCTGCTCGACACCGACCGACTGTGCGGCGATGCCGAGACGTGCGCCGTTCATCAGTGCCATCACGTACTTGATGAGGCCCATGCGTGTGTTGCCGCAGAGTTCTGCCTTCGCATTCTTATAGACCAGTTCGCAGGTAGGAGAGCCGTGGATGCCGAGTTTGTTCTCGATGTGGCGCACGTCAACGCCTCCGTTGCGCTTGTCATAGATGAACATGGACAGTCCGCGTCCGTCACGTGTACCCTCTTCCGAACGTGCAAGGACGAGGTGGATGTCGGAATCGCCGTTGGTGATGAAACGCTTCACGCCGTTCAGTCGCCAGCAGTTTTCCTTTTCGTCGAAGGTAGCCTTGAGCATGACACGCTGGAGGTCGGATCCAGCATCAGGCTCAGTGAGGTCCATTGACATGGTCTCACCTGCGCAGATACGTGGGATGTACTTCTGACGCTGTTCCTCATTGCCGAACTCATAGAGTGTGTCGATGCACGACTGCAGTGACCAGATGTTCTGGAAACCGGCGTCTGCGGCAGCAATCACCTCGGACAGCATGGAGAAGACGACGTTCGGCAGGTTCAGACCGCCATAGCGGCGGGGCATGGAGACACCCCACAGTCCGGCCTGACGTGTAGCCTCGATGTTCTCCAGCGTCTTGCTGGCATAGTGCATACGGTTGTCGATGAGGTGCGGACCTTCCTGGTCGACAGCCTCGGCGTTCTGTGCGATGATGTTCGCCGCCACGTCGCCTGTGATGTCCAGGATGCGCTTGTAGTTCTCAATCGCATCTTCATAGTTCACCGGCGCGTCAGCATGTTCAGCGGCATCAGCATAATTACGCTCTTTCAGTTCTACGATGCGTTTCATCAACGGGTGCTCCAGATGGAACGCTATTTCCGGGTGGTCAGTATAATAATTTGCCATATTAAAAGTGTAGTGGCCCCTCCCCCTTGCCCCTCCCCCAAAGGGAGGGGAGTAGAATGTTCTGTTCCTGGTGGTTAGGGGTCTTCTTTATTCGTTGTTTATAAAATCGTTTATTTGTTCAGTGACGTTATCAAGTTCTGTGCAAATCTCATCATTCGTGAATCTAAGTACGTTGAAACCCATGTCGTTGAGGCATTCTGTCCTCGTCGCATCATCTGTCATTTGCTGAGATTCATTATGATAAGCTCCATCAACCTCTATAACCAAGTTGTGAGAAAGACATACGAAGTCGACAATAAAGTCGCCGATCGGGTGTTGTCTTCTGAAGTGGCAATCACCCCTCATACCTCTTAGCTCGTTCCAAAGGATACTCTCTGCAAGCGTCATCTCCTTTCGATTCTCCTTTGCATAGTCCTTCAAGATATGATACCTGTCAGGTGATGAGGTTTCATAACCCGACTTCTTCCTCCTATCCTCGCTCATGGTTGATTGCGTGTCAGCTTATAACGTCTTCTGAATATAAGTAGAATAGTCCTATTCCGTCCTTTCAATATCCCTCTGTACATTTCACTCCCCTCCCTCTTGGGGAGGGGCCGGGGGAGGGGCCGTTACTTACTGTTCTGCTTATAATATTTTATCAGCTTCGGCACTACCTCCTCAACGGTACCATTGATGACATAGTCGGCAATGGCATTGATGGGAGCGTCGGGGTCGTTGTTGATGGAGATGATGATGCCGCTGTCCTGCATACCGGCAATGTGCTGGATCTGGCCGGAGATGCCGCAGGCGATGTACACCTTCGGGTGAACGGTGACACCGGTCTGTCCGATCTGGCGGTCATGGTCAGCCCAGCCTGCATCCACGGCGGCACGGCTGGCACCTACTTCTCCATGGAGTTCCTTTGCCAGCTTGAAGAGCAGGTCGAAACCTTCCTTTGAGCCGACACCGTAGCCGCCGGCAACAACGATCGGCGCACCCTTGAGGTTGTTCTGTGCAGGCTCGACATGACGGTCGATGACCTTTACCACATAGTCCACCTCCGGTACATACTTCGCTACATCAGGATAGACAACCTCGCCCTTTGCCTTGCCCTCATAGAGAGCCTTCTGCATGACACCCGAGCGGACGGTCGCCATCTGCGGACGGTGGTCAGGGTTGACGATGGTCGCCACGATGTTGCCGCCGAAGGCAGGACGGATCTGATAGAGCAGGTGCTCGTAATGCCTGCCGGCTTTCTTGTCGTCGTAGTCGCCGATTTCAAGCTGTGTACAGTCGGCTGTCAGTCCGCTGGTCAGTGAGGACGATACACGCGGACCGAGGTCACGGCCGATTACAGTAGCTCCCATCAGGCAGATCTGCGGTTTCTCCTCTTTAAACAGGTTCACCAGAATGTCCGTGTGCGGTGCCGACGTGTAGGGGAAGAGCCCCTCGCCGTCGAAGACAAACAGCTTGTCTACACCGTAAGGAAGAATCTGGTCTTCCACTTTCCCCTTGATGCCGCTGCCGGCAACAATGGCGTGGAGTTCCACGCCTAACTCGTTTGCGAGCTTGCGACCCTTGGTCAGCAGCTCCTGTGAAACCTCCTGTACGGTGGTCTCCTCTATTTCGCAATATACAAATACGTTGTTCATAGGCCTCACCCCCGCCCCCTCTCCGAATGGAGAGGGGAGTGAAATGTATCGTTTACGGGGGATTTAAATGTTTATATAATACCTCACCTTTTATGTATGTTAATAGCAAACAGTACATTCCACTCCCCTCTCTATTCGGAGAGGGGGCGGGGGTGAGGCTTTTTTATCCAATAATCTTCTCTCCTAACAGTTCCTTTACGAGCCCCTCTACATCCTCGTCCGAGCCGGTGAGCGTCTTGCTCTCCTTGGCCTGGAAGACGATGTTCTGTACCGACTTCACCTTTGTAGGCGAACCGGACAGGCCGCACTGAACCTCGTCGCCGTCAACATCGGCTACCGACCACTGGTTCAGGGTCAGGTAAGGACGCTCCTTGTAGAGCTGTGTCCAAGGTTCATCGCCCTTTCGTTCCATCGGACAGGTAGCATACTTGTACTTCATCACGAGACGGGCATTGCAGGGACGGGCTGGAGCAGCGGTGCCGTTTACCGTGACAAGCACCGGCAGCGGTGCCACGACGGTCTCTACACCGCCGTCGATGTGGCGGCGGATGGTCGCCTTGCCGTCCTCAATCTTAAGGATTTCCTCGGCGTAAGTAACCTGGTTGAGTCCCAGTTTCTGTGCGACCTGCGGCCCCACCTGTGCCGTGTCGCCGTCGATCGCCTGACGTCCGCCGATGACGATGTCTACATCGCCGATTTTCTTCACGGCCGTAGCCAGTGCATAGGATGTAGCCAGCGTGTCAGCACCTGCAAACTTGCGGTCGGTCAGCAGCCAGCCGGTATCGGCGCCGCGATAGAGTCCCTGGCGGATAATCTCGCCGGCACGTGGAGGCCCCATGGTCAGTATTCCCACGGTAGACCCCGGGTTCTGTTCCTTCAGCCTGAGCGCCTGCTCCAGTGCGTTCAGGTCTTCCGGGTTGAAGATGGCAGGCAGTGCGGCACGGTTCACCGTTCCCTCGGCTGTCATGGCATCCTTCCCCACGTTTCTTGTGTCAGGTACCTGCTTGGCAAGTACAACGATTTTCAAACTCATAAATATAATAATGTGTTGTTTAGAAATTCTGTCACGTGTCTGATGGCAAAAGTACTGTTTTTTTGCAAAACAAACAAATAAAAGCCGTAAAAACCGTCCTGCCGTCACGCCCTTGGAACCGATCGGGCGAGAACTTCCGTCAGCCGTATCGACATCACACGAAGTCGACCTCCTGTCCTACGGCTGCCGGCCCGCCGCTTCCCGACTATCCGGGAATCCCATTCCCAAGCCTTGGGAATCCAGTTGCCAGACGTTGGGAACCGCATTCCCGACCGGTCGGGAACATGTCAGCCTGACCGGTGCTGTTTTTTTTCTGTTCTTGTTTTGTCTTATCATCGGTTTCTGTTATCTTTCCTTTAAAGGAAAACATTTTCTTCATCCGACTGGCTTATAGTTCGGGAATTTTATCTAAATTTGTGGCATAATGATTGACAGACCTACCGTAGACAGGATTATGAATGCGGCGAACATCGTTGAGGTAATCAGCGATTTCGTTTCTTTACGCAAGGCGGGGACAAGCTACAAAGGCTTGTGCCCTTTCCATGACGACCGTACACCGTCGTTCTCCGTCAGCCCGGTGAGAGGCGTTTACAAGTGTTTCTCGTGCGGTGCGGCGGGCAATGTGGTGAAGTTCATCATGGAGCATGAGCAGATGACCTACCCCGAGGCCTTGAAGTGGCTTGCCAACAAATATCACATCGAGGTACACGAGCGGGAACTCACAACGGAGGAGAAGCAGCAGGAGAATGAGCGGGAATCGATGTTCCTGGTCAATGAATGGGCTGTGAAGTACTTTGAGGACATCCTGCACAATGACGTGGACGGCATGGCCGTCGGTATGCAGTATTTCCGCAGCCGCGGCTTCAGAGACGACATTATCCGGAAATTCCGGCTGGGTTTCTGCCTGTCGGGCCGTCATGCCTTTGCCGATGCCGCCTTGAAGGCCGGCTTCCAGAGGGATTTTCTGGTCAAGACAGGCCTGTGCTTTGAGCGGGAGAACGGAGAACTCGTCGACCGTTTCAATGGGCGTGTGATGTTCCCGTGGATAGGTGTGAGCGGTAAGGTGACGGCTTTCGGCGGCCGTCTGCTGGATGCTCGCACGAAAGGAGTGACCCAGAAGTATGTCAACTCTCCCGACAGTGTCATCTATCACAAGGAACGCGAGCTGTATGGTATCTTCCAGGCGAAGAAAGCCATTGCCAAGTACGACCTCGTCTATATGGTCGAAGGATATACGGATGTCGTTTCCATGCACCAGTGCGGCATCGAGAATGTCGTCGCCAACAGCGGGACGGCACTCTCCGTGCACCAGATCCGCCTCCTGCACCGCTTCACATCCAACATTGTTCTGCTCTATGACGGTGATGCCGCAGGGCAGCATGCCGCCCTGCGGGGCACGGACATGCTGCTGTCGGAAGGCATGAACGTGAAGGTGCTGCTGCTGCCTGACGGAAAAGATCCCGATGAGTTCGCACGCAGTCACAGTGCGGAGGATTGCAGAAGGTATATAGAAGACAACCAGACGGATTTCATCGTCTTCAAGATCAACGTCCTGCTCAATGGCGTTACCGATCCCGTCAAGCGTTCGGAAGCCGTCAGTTCGATCGTCCGGAGCGTCTCTGTCATCAAGGACCCGATACTCCGTGACACCTACATCCGTGAGTGCGCCAACCGCACCGGCGTGTCGGAGCGTACGTTGATGGAGCAGATGAACCGTAACATCTATTCCAACCGGGAACAGCAGACACGTGAACAGCAACAGCAACGGGCTGCGGTCATACGGCAACAGCAGGTGGAAGAACAGGCTACAGTACCTGTCCGGCAGGTGTCGAAGGTGGAACAGATGCTCATGCAGGTCATCGTCAGAGACGGTGAGAAGATCATCTTCCGTGACGTGAAGGACGAGGAGAGCGGGCAGCTGTACAGTCTGACCGTGGCGCAGTACATCGCCTTCGACCTCGGCAGTGACAATCTCGGCTTCTCCGATCCGCTTTATACGAGAATGCTCCGGGAGGCGGTGGAACACAGCGGGGAGGAGAATTTCAGGGCGGAGGAATACTTCATGCAGCATGCCGACATCCAGATCGCATCTGCGGCCGTGAAACTCGGTGTCGACCGCTTCCAGCTCTCGGAGAGCCTGCAGGTGAAGGAGACGGAAAAGACCCTGTGCGACCGTGTGGTACACCTCATAGCCGACTTCCGCCTTGATTATGTCTCGTCCCACCTGAAAGAACTCAATGCACGGCTGCTGCAGACAAAGGATCCCGAGGAGATGACGAAGACCATGGAGGAAATCATGAAGATGCAGACCCTCCGGAACAAACTGGCAAAGAAATTAGGTAGCGATATTCTGGTATGATAGACAAGATAAGAAAAATTCTCAGACAGCCTCTCCGGCTTTCAAGCCTCACGCTGGAATCCAACAGGCGGATCGTGTCGAAGGCCCTGAAGGCCCTCAACTGCACAGGGGAATGGCAGGAGGATAAGGACACGGCGATGGTGCGCTTTGACTTCCAGAGCGGGCACTTCGGCATCCATCTCTCCAGGCAGCATCCCCAGGTGGAACTTTCGTTCCTGTTTTTCGCCGAAGCCGGTATGAACGACCTGAATACGGTCCGCCATGTGTGCAACCAGTTCAACCTCAATTCTGACGGGCCGCGTTTCTGCTACACCATCAACGAAAAGACGAATATCATCGATCTGCATATCTTGACGACACTGCTGCTGGACGAAGACCGTGCCAAGGATGTTCTTTCTTCTGCAATGATCGACTCGTTCGGCTGGCAGAGTGCGTTCGTACGGAGCCTGAACGAGATGAAGACGGATGCGAAGAATGCGGATACCAATGACATAGAACGTGCCGTGAACGATCTGTCGCGCGACTTCTTCCTCCTGCGCGAACAGGAACTGTCCCACCAGCAGACGGCGCCGGGATGGCGGCATAACGACAAGGAGCCGGCGGCGCTGGCCCGGTGGATGGAAAGGGCGTTCGGCATGGTAGACGTCGTTTTCTCGGAACTGACGGTGGTGACGGACCGGCTGACGGTGCTCCATGACAGGGAGGCGATCGCCGGTTATGATCTGGCAGACGCATTGATTGCCGGCGGCGCTTTCGTCCGTCCGAAGGCGATGCTCGACCTGGTGTTTTTCCTTCCGTCCCATCCCACGGTACGCCGGCGCATGACCTTCAGCCTCCAGCAGACCGACAGCTGCGAAGCGGTGCTCTACTATCAGGTCGTCGCCACATTGTTGCCTTTGCAGGCGGCGCCGGGCAGGCCGATGCACTCAAAGGAGCTGCAGGCACAGGCGCGTTCAGCCCTGCTGGCATACGACCTCCGCAGCACGAAGCAGCTGCAGGACGAGTTCGTCTACATGTGGAAGGAAGCCAAGAGCAAGATGGCCAATGGCGCGGCGCGGCAGCTCACGGAAGAGCAGCGGGCGATAGCCGACGTGGTGGACATGGAGGCCGGCCGGTTTGTCTATCGCGGCCGTGCGCTCTACCGGCAGAAGCGTTACTATGAGGCCATAGCCAGTCTGGAGAATGCCTTCCGGCTGCTGTATGCTGCCTTCTACCGGCTGGGCAAGACTGAACGGGACGTGTTCTTCGAGGTCTGTTTCATGCTTGGCTTCTGCTATGATGAGCTGCGGCAGTATGAGCAGGCCTATTATTACTTGACGTTCACCCTGGGGCTGAACCGATCCGTCTATGCCGAGGAATATGTGAACTGCATGGTCAGCATGGGCGATTTCCGCTCGCTGGGGTGCATTGACGGTCTCCTGAACGAGCTGCGCGGCTCCCTCCCGGAGGACGAGGAGGAGGAAATAGACCCGTCGCTGCGCTCGTTCCTGCGGTTTCTTTACCGGCGGAAGGCTTATGTGCTGGTGGAGATGCGGCGGCTGGATGAGGCGGAGAAACTGCTCCGCCGGATGGTCAGCGACCCGGACAGCAGCGACTTCGCATTGGGTGAACTGGCTTATATCCGGCACCTGCGGGAAGGGCGGCAGACTGACCGGGAGGGCGGAAGGAAAGACAAGTAAAGCGAGAGGAGGGTAAGGATGTTTTATGTTCATTGGATTTTCCTGGTTCTCTACACGGCGGTCATCGTCATTGCGATGATCCGTGTGCTGATGGACAACCGGCAGCCGGCCAAGACGATGGCGTGGATGCTGGTGCTGACCTTCATCCCTCTGCTGGGCATCATCCTTTACTTCTTCTTCGGGCAGATCACCCGCAAGGAGCGCAAGATATGGCAGCACAGCATGGACCAGCTTACCAAACGGTCGATGCTGGAGTTCGTCGAACAGAAACGGCTCCACCTGCCGGATGCGTACCGTACGCTCATCAACCTTTTCATGAACCAGAACTGGGCCTTGCCGTTTAAGAACAACGAGGCGGAGATCTATACATCCGGCTATGAGTTCTTCCCGTCCCTGCTGATGGAGATAGGAAAGGCGGAACACCATATCCACCTGGACACCTTCATCATTGCCGACGACCCGCTGGGGCAGATCGTGGCCGATGCGCTGATCGACAAGGTGCGGCAGGGCGTCGAGGTGCGTGTCATCTACGATGATGTAGGCTCATGGAAGACGAAGAACCGCTTCTTCGACCGTATGCGGGCCGAGGGCATAGAGGTTTATCCCTTCATGCCCGTCCGCTTCCCGGTCCTCACCAGCAAGGTGAACTACCGCAACCACCGCAAGATCTGCGTGATAGACGGTGAGGTGGGCTTTGTCGGAGGCATGAACATCGCCATGCGCTATGTAAAGGGGTTCGGGAAACTGGCATGGCGCGACACCCATGTGCGGATAACAGGTGCTGCTGTCTACGGGCTGCAGCGCGCCTTTCTGGTAGACTGGTTCTTCGTGAGCCAGTCGCTGATCACCGACCACGGTTACTATCCGGCAAGCAGGGTAGGGGACAACGACTGTCTTGTGCAGATTGTGACAAGCAGTCCGACGAGTCTCTGGCCGGAGATAGAACAGGGTTATGTCAGCGTCCTTGCCAGTGCAAAGCGTTATGTCTATATGGAGACACCGTATTTCCTGCCGACCGACCCCATTCTTTTCGCCATGCGTACAGCGGCACTGTCGGGCGTTGACGTAAGGCTGATGGTGCCCTACGAGACGGATACGAAGATTGTGGAGTGGGCATCACGTTCGTATGTGACGGCGACGGTGAAGGCGGGGGTGAAGGTGTATCTCTATAAGGCCGGCTTCAACCATTCGAAGCTTCTTGTCTCTGACGATGCGGTGGCTACCATCGGATCCACGAATGTGGATTTCCGTAGCTTTGAGAACGATTTTGAATCCAATGCTTTCTTCTATGACAGGGAGATTGCCTTGAAGGTGAAGACGATCTTTCTCAACGACCAGGCGGAGAGCGTCGCCCTGGAGGATGTGCGCAACCTTACCCACCGGTCTTTCCTCCAGCGGCTGTGGGAGTCGATGGTCAGGCTGCTGAGCCCGTTATTGTAAAGGATGTCCTGAAAGTCCCCATTGAACTTTTGCCTGCATGGACATTGTCAGCCCTTTGTCCCGTTTGGTTTTATACGGCATATTCTGGTTTTACTTTCAGGCGCATAACGCCGGAAGGAGAGGCTGCCTGTCTGAAGGGGAAAGGACTGAAAGGGTGATTTCCCGGACCGGTCTGGACTGATTGTTTACTTGAACAACGTGAAGTTCACGCTGCCATAACTCCTGTGTTCGAGAAAATGCGGATGGGTGGAGAAGTCGTCGTGTTTGCCATGCTCAAAGACAAGCAGCCCGTCTTCTTTCAAGAGTCCGTATTGGAAGATGAGGTCGGGAATGGTGGAAAGCTCGGGCAGCGCATAGGGCGGATCGGCGAAGACGAGGTCGAACTGCTGGTGACAGCTCTTCAGGAAACGGAAGACATCTCCTTTTATCAGCACATGGTTTTCCGTGCCGATTTTCTCCATGCACTGACTGATGAAGCGGGCATGGTCGCGGTCTTTTTCGACGCTCACCACCTGCGGACAGCCCCGTGAGAGAAGCTCCAGGGAGATGCTCCCTGTACCTGCAAAGAGGTCGAGTGCCGTGGCTCCTTCCCAGTCGGTGTAGCCGTTGATTACATTGAAGATGTTTTCTTTGGCGAAGTCGGTTGTCGGGCGGGCCTTGAAAGTGCGTGGGATGTCAAAGCGTCTGCCTTTGTATTTTCCTGTGATGATTCGCATTGTTTTTTGTTGTGGGGGTTAAGAAAAGTCTGTCCGCTTCCGGCAGGTATATTCCCGACTGTCCGGGACTCGTGTTCCCGAGGCCTGGGACTTCTGTTCCCGACGGTTGGGAACACGAGTCCCGGACAGTCGGGAATATTTTCCTGTCAGCCCAGGTAAATCGCCTTAAGATCGTAAGGAATCTCCTTCCGCCCGGCCAGCGGAATGTTGCCGAAGTCGGTTTCCGGGTCGACGACCCTGTAGAGTTTCAGATACTGTCCGATATGCTCGACGAGCCAGTCCCGATGTGGCGGGTCGCCGATGAGATACAGTTCGTCCTTGTCTGCATCCATCCCCGTCAGCTTCCATATATAAAGAAGGTAATACAGGGCATCGTGTGCGTGCGTGGCTTCGTATGAATTACTGAAGCGGAACCGGTTCTGCTGGAAACTGAACACCTCCATCTGTTTCTCATGGAAATAGGCGTAGAGCTTCCGGCGCGGTCCTGCGAAGGAGCGTCGGTAGAGATGTGTCCAGACCGACTGCATGAGCGGTTGGAAGCGGATGTCCTGGAAGTGGTCGTCGATGACGAGTCTGAGGTCTTTGTTGACGGAGAAGACGGCAACGGCATTCAGGTCGGACAGTGCGCTGGAAAGGATCTCCTCATTGCCCTGCCGGTGGTAAGTGTGGTGATAGAGTGCCTCGGCATCCTGCGTCTTGAACTCATCTGCCGGCATGAGCATCACCGGTGTGTCCAGCTCTGCCAGTACCCGCTTGTACCCGCTCTGAAGCAGTTCAGAGACCGTGAAGGCTTCGCGCAGGTTGGCTGCCATGGAGATGCCTGGCTTCATCTCGTAAGGTTCGTAAACGAGCATGCCGTTTTCCTGCGGGGCACCTACGGCGAATGCCATCGTACTTCTGCCGAACCGGATGGTCAGCCGCAGCTTCTTGTCGGATATGTTATGGTCGGTCTCTGTCATTGCAGATGTCATATTGCTTTTTACCATCTGCAAACTTACGCATTTTTTTCCGATTACGTTTGCTTTCCGGTTGATAAATATCATCTGACAGTTTTTTATCGGGCATTAGAGGGGATGAGGATGGATGCCAGGGGGAGTAAATATCCTTTCACTCACTTTTCCATGCTATGACTGTTCTGAAGGCTTTACGGATAGTCGCACAGAATAACGACAAAGGCCCACGGAAGCGCGAAAACTTCTGTGAGCCTTTGTCCATATATGCCCTGTCCCGGCAGGGACGATTCTATACCAGTCTGTCCAGGTGTTTCTTGAGATCCTTCAGCTGGTCGCGGACAGAGATGAGGCTTTCCATTATCTTCTGGCTCTTGTCTGCGCCGCTGCGGTTCTCCTGTAGCATCTTGCGGGCAGCGGCAATCTTGAAGCCGCGTACCTTGACGAGGTTGTAGATGACCTTGATCTGCTCGATGTCTTTTTCTGTGTACTGGCGCACACGGTTGCCGGTAGTCTTCGGGCGGAGGTGTGGGAACTCGGTTTCCCAGTACCGCAGCAGACTCTCCGTGACATTGAGCTGCTGTGCCACTTCCTTGATGGAATAATACAGTTTATGCGGATTCTCTGCCATGTCTTGTTTCTTTAATCATTCAAAAATAATAATTCACAATTCATAATTGTGATTGTCTTAGTCTGCGGACGACCCTGTTCGTTTTGTACATTCTGTCCTTTAAATCAATCATTTACACTGGCTCGGTGTCGGACAGAACGGATGTATGCTCCTCAAGGAGAAGTTTTTGCGTATTCAGCAGCCTAATTGTTTGCAAAAATACGCAAAAGTCAGTATCTTTGCAACAATTTTAGATAGAAAAATTGAATTAAAAACAAAATAAAGATGATGACAGCAAACGAAATCCGCGACTCTTACTTGAAGTTCTTTGAGTCGAAAGGACATGTTATCGTACCGTCTGCCCCAATGGTTATCAAGGACGACCCTACGCTGATGTTTACCAATGCTGGTATGAACCAGTGGAAAGATATTATCCTCGGAACAAAGGAGCCGGAGCCTCGCCGCCGCACCGATTCGCAGAAGTGCCTGCGTGTGAGCGGCAAGCATAACGACCTGGAGGAGGTGGGACGTGATGCGGCGTTGAGCCACCACACCATGTTCGAGATGCTGGGTAACTGGAGCTTCGGCGATTACTTCAAGGAGGGCGCAATCGATTACGCTTACGAATATCTCGTTGACGTGCTCCATCTCGACCCGAAAGACCTTTACGTAACGGTTTTCGAAGGCGACGAGGCAGAGGGCATCAGTCGTGACGACGAGGCGTCAGGTTACTGGGAGAAGCACTTTCCGAAGAACCATATTGTCAATGGCAACAAGCACGACAACTTCTGGGAGATGGGCGATACGGGACCTTGCGGGCCTTGCTCGGAGATTCATATCGACTTCCGTTCGGAGGAAGAGAAAGCGAAAGTGCCCGGTGAGGAACTTGTCAACAAGGATCATCCGCAGGTCATCGAAATCTGGAACATTGTCTTCATGCAGTTCAACCGCAAGGCTGACGGCAGTCTCGAACCGCTGAAGATGCACGTGATTGATACCGGTATGGGCTTCGAGCGTCTGGTGCGCCTGATGCAGGGAAAGAACTCCAACTATGATACGGATATCTTCACACCGGTCATTGCCGAGATTGAGCGGCTCTCCGGCAGGAAGTACAACCACACCTTCCCGGAAGGTCCTAACGGCGAGGGCGTGAACGAGGAGCAGAAGGTAGACATCGCCATGCGTGTCGTTGCCGACCACCTGCGTGCCGTTGCCTTCTCGATCGCTGACGGACAGCTGCCCAGCAATGCCAAGGCTGGTTACGTTATCCGCCGCATCCTGCGCCGTGCCGTGCGTTACGCCTACACGTTCCTCGGACAGAAAGAAGCCTTCATGTACAAGCTCTTGAATGTACTGGTACGTGAGATGGGTGCGGCTTACCCTGAACTCGCCGCACAGCGTGAACTGATCGGGCGTGTGATGAAGGAAGAAGAGGATTCGTTCCTCCGCACGCTGGACAAGGGCATCACACTGCTGAACGGCGCAATGGACGAACTGAAGGCGCACGGCAGGAAGGAACTCGACGGCAAGGAGGCTTTCCGCCTCTTCGACACCTACGGATTCCCGCTCGATCTTACCGAGCTGATCTGCGGCGAGAACGGTTATACCGTTGACGAGAAGCAGTTCAACGAGGAGATGGCAAAGCAGAAGGCGCGTGCCCGCAATGCGGCTGTCGTTGAGAACGGTGACTGGGAGGTGCTGCGTGAGGGCGAACAGGAATTTGTCGGCTATGACTATACAGAATACGAGTGCCACATCCTCCGTTACCGTAAGGTGACGCAGAAGAAAAACAGCTTTTATGAGCTTGTACTGGATCATACGCCTTTCTACGGCGAGATGGGTGGTCAGGTAGGCGATCAGGGTGTGCTTGTCAGCGAGGACGAGACGGTGAATGTCATCGATACCAAGCGTGAGAACAACCAGAGCATCCACATCGTCAAGCAGCTGCCGAAGAACGTAGAGGCCGACTTCATGGCCTGCGTCGACACCGAGAAGCGTGATGCCTCGGCTGCCAACCATACGGCGACCCATCTGCTGGACTATGCGCTGAAGCAGGTTCTGGGCGAGCATGCCGAACAGAAGGGATCGTATGTCAGCCCTGATACCCTTCGCTTCGATGTTTCCCACTTCCAGAAGATTACCGACGGGGAACTCCGGCAGGTGGAGAAGATTGTCAATGAGATGATCCGCAAGGACTATCCGCTGGACGAGCACCGTGATACACCGCTGGAGGAAGCGAAGAAGATGGGAGCTGTTGCCCTCTTCGGTGAGAAGTACGGCGACAAGGTACGCGTCGTCCGCTTCGGTCCGAGCTGCGAGTTCTGCGGTGGCATTCATGCCGCATCAACCGGCCGCATCGGCTTCTTCAAGATTGTCGGCGAGAGCAGCGTGGCTGCCGGCGTGCGCCGTATCGAGGCGATGACGGGCGAAACCTGCGAGAACGCCATCTATGTCCTCGAAGACACACTGCGCGACCTGAAGGCAATGTTCAACAATGCAAAAGACCTCAAGGCAGTCCTCACCAGATTCGTCGAGGAGAACGATGCCATGAAGCGGGAAGTCGAGAAGTTCCGTGCCCAGGCTGTTGACCGTGCAGCAAAGACATTGGCAGAACGTGTCGAGATGGTTGACGGTGTACACGTCATTAAGGCGGTATTGCCTGTCGACCCTGCTTCAGCCAAGGACATCGTCTTCAAGGTGCGTCAGTCATTGCCCGAGAAACTCGTCTGCATCCTCGGCTCTGTCTATGAGGACCGTCCGCAGCTTTCCATCATGCTCAGCGATGACATGGTGAAGGAGCACGGTCTGAACGCCGGCAAGATAATCCGTGAAGCTGCCAAGCTCATCAAGGGCGGCGGCGGCGGTCAGCCACACTATGCACAGGCCGGCGGCAAGGATGCCGATGGGGTCAGTGCAGCGGTTGACAAGGTGATGGAGTTGATTAATTTGTAGTCATATTATACAGGTGAAAAGGGGGCATGTGCCCCCTTTTTCAGTTTCATTCGATATTCCGGGTGATATTGCAATCATTATGTAATTGGAACATAAAGTTACCAGCGGTGAAACAACGATTGCATACGCAAGGGTATTCGAAGAATAAAATGCGCATTTTTTGAAACACGATATGCTCGTCATTTCTTTTCTGGGAGAGTATTTGCTGTCGACAGACAGGTGCTCCGAGAATAATTTTCCTGTCACTCCCGTCACTCTTCCATGACGGTCAAGATGTTCATATACAGCCTGTTGGCAAAGGATGTTAAAATGACAGCAAGTTGAATTAAAACCTGTGTTATGAACTATTCAGCAGTTCTCATCTTCATTTCGGGTTGATTTTATCACGTGTTACAGAGGGCAAATATGTCCCCTTACTGCTTGTCTTTTTATCTTCCTCTTCAACAACCTTCTAAACTCTTTGAGGTTTGTTTTTTCTCCCTTGCAGCATTCTGATGATTGATCATACTGACTTCACTAATCATCGTCTGCCACCCTCCTGTCACCTGCTAAAGCTACTAATAATTCGTATTATGCTGATATATAATATCAAAGTATTTGCTTATTAGCATTATTTAACGCTTTAAACTTGACTTGCTTACGAAATAATCGTAAGTTTGTGGCAGAATAATGAAACATGATTTGAATATGGAAAAACTGACGAAACAAGAAGAAGAGGTAATGCTGCAAGTCTGGCGTCTGGGCAGATGTACGACAAAGGAAATACTTCAGCAATTGCCTGAGCCGCGTCCTCCTTATACAACGACAGCTTCTGTGGTGAACAATCTGAAGCGGAAGGGTTATCTGAATGCAGAGCAACGGGGACTTACCTACCATTTTACACCTCGGATTGCGCAGTCAGCGTACAAGTCGGACTTCATGCGTAACTTCGTAAGCAACTACTTCAAGAATTCATTCCGTGAGATGGTTTCGTTCTTTGCGAAAGAAGAAGAAATTTCTCCTGAAGACTTGAAAGAGATTATCGGCGAGATAGAAAAAGGAAACGGCTAAGGCTATCAGAATAGTATGTAACCTGAATATATAACAAAACAAGGATATTCACCTGAAATATAAAAGCTATGGGCATTTGTTTTTTGAAGATAAACATAGCACTCGTTATTCTTTTTGGTTTTTACAAGCTAATGTTTTCGAGTGACACCTTTTTTTCTTGGAAAAGGGCAGCACTGATGGGAATGTATGTCGTTGCGGTTTTGGTACCGGGACTGAATTGTTCTTATTGGTTGAACAAGAGCGTTAGGGTGGTTTCCATGGCTAACGAATATGCCGATATTATTCTTCCCATTGT
Organism: Prevotella multiformis; assembly: GCF_018127985.1. Taxonomy (NCBI): domain Bacteria; kingdom Pseudomonadati; phylum Bacteroidota; class Bacteroidia; order Bacteroidales; family Prevotellaceae; genus Prevotella; species Prevotella multiformis. The sequence goes on from NZ_CP072357.1 coordinate 154,800, forward strand.
GACCATTACGCCGGGTGATAACGGTTCATTTGACTGGGAGGCTGTCGCCATGACGGCTTATAGCATGGTAGTCGCAGTGTTGTTGTTGCGCCTTCTTTGGCAGTTGTCTGCAATTGTCCTGCTAAAGCGGAAGTGCAAGAAGGCGGAAGTGTGTGGCGTAAACGTCTGTCTGTTAGAAGGGGATGAGGGACCCTTCTCATTCTTCCACTGGATATTTCTGAATCCAATGAGACACAGCCAGCTGGAACTGGACGAGATAATCGCACATGAGCGGGCACATTGCAGACAGCTCCATTCCCTTGACATTCTCTTTGCAGAGCTGTTTGCCATTGTCTTCTGGGTCAATCCATTTGCCTGGCTGCTGAAGCGTGAAGTGAGATTAAACCTGGAGTTTCTTGCTGATAATAACGTCCTGGCAGGAGGGCGAGACAGCAAGGAGTACCAATACCACCTGTTGGGATTGGCTTATAGAAAGAATGTAGCTACAATATCAAATAATTTTAATGTCTTACCCCTTAAGAAACGTATTAAGATGATGAACAAGAAACGAACCAATGGAGTAGCAAAAGCAAAGTATGTACTCTATGTCCCGTTGGCTGTAATGCTGCTTGCTGTGAGTAACATAGAGATTGTGGCACGCGAAATCGCCAGTGCTACAACTAACGGGCCTGTAACCGCAGTGAGTGTCAACAAGCAAGTATCCAAGCCATTGATGGTTCAGAAAGAAAAGCCAATGGCGGTTGAGAAGAGTAATGCGGATTTGCCTGTCGGGAAAGAAGAGAAATCAGAGACGGAGGATGTCGTACCATTGAAAGCGGAGGCGGAAGCCCCCGCAGTGGAGAATGAGGAGGCAGCCACGGAAGCATCTGAAGAGGAGCAGGCGGATCAGAAGCAGAAGGAAGGAGACCGGAAGGTCTATACTGTGTCCGAAGAAATGCCTTCGTTCAATGGGAGCGTCAATGCGTGGCTGGTACAGAACATGAAATATCCTGTTGATGCAGCACGCAATAAGGAACAGGGGACCGTGATTGTGAAATTCATCGTAACAGCCCAGGGCGAGGTGAAGGATCCTGTCATCGTGCGTTCAATATCTCCTTCACTTGACAAGGAGGCACTGCGTGTGGTTTCTGTAATGCCGAAATGGAATCCAGGGAAGAACAAAGGAAAGTCTGTAGATGTGTACTACTGTATTCCTATCCGGTTTAAACTGAACTGAAACGAGTGGAACCGATTTCTATGAGGCCGGGCTGTCAGGCTGATGGGTCTCATGGAAATCGTCTTACAATTTGATGTGCCTTAACTTTAAACAGATCCTGCACTATGCGGAAATTCATAATATGCCTTGTGATTTTATCCGGTATCCCTCTGTATGGTATGTCCCAGAATTATAAACGGGCTATCGAGAGGGGAGACAGCTGTATGGGGGTGTATGATTACTATAATGCCCTGTCATTTTACAGGCAGGCGCAGGTGCAGCGTGATGATCACGTTGTCAGAATGAAACTCGCCGACTGTTACTATCACCGTACATCGTATCAGCAGTGTGCAAATCTCCTGCGGGCAGTCCCTGTGGACACGTTGACCCACGAAGCACTCAGGGAATTGTATTATTCGCTTGGTGCAACCCGGAGAATCGCCATGCAGGTCTTCTATGGAATGACACTGGTGGAACGGTTCCCGAGGGACGGCCATGTCGTAGCCGACCTTATCGGCGTGCTGTTGAGTCAGGATTACAACAGGCCCGAAATGGCAGTCATGTATGGCGAGCAGTACTGCAAGACGGACTCTTTCAATACGGAAGTCAACCGTGCCTTGGGGGAAGCGTATTTCATAGAGCGGAAGTTCACGCAGTGTGTTGATACGTATAGAAGGGGGTTCGCTGCCGGTGACACGACTTATAATGCGCTCTATTATACAGGAGGGTCGTTTGAGTACATGGAGCAGCTTGACTCTGCTGCATGTTATTTCGCCAAGGCCGTGGAGATGAATCCTAAGATGGCTGTCGGCAACTACCGATTGGGTGTCGTGGAGAATAAGCTCGGGCGGTATGATGATGCCCTTGTGCATCTGAAGGCTGCCGCTGCTCTTTATGAACCCAGCAAGCCGCTCATGTTCGTTATTTATAAAACAATGGGAGAGGCGAAATATAGTCTGAAAAACTTCAAGGAGGCTTGTCTCTACTGGGGATATGCGCTGGCTTATGATGAGGATAAAGAACTGACGGAGAGGCGCGCTGCTTTGAAGAAGCAGCTGAGGCCATGACTTGCAGAAGGAAGCTCCTGCGGTGCGGATGCTTCCGGGAACGGCATCTACCTGTATAAAAAAAAGAAACGGCCGGGCGAAAACGCCCTTCCGTTATCTCCGAATAACCTCCGTCTCACGACGGAAAATATTTCTACAATCTTTACCTAAAATATAACTAAAAACCTAAATCTATTACTAACCTAAACAAATCTTTTCTGTTTTCAAAAATAATCCTGAGCAATCTTTACTACCTGTAAAGGGGATACCTTGTCGAGACAGGTATGTAATATCTCTTGAATTACGATGCAAAAGTACATCGTTTTTTCGAATTGTCAAATAAATCGGGCGAAAAATATCGATGTGTCGGCGAATTATTGATTTATATCAAACGATGAGGGGTCTCTTTGCTTTTTTCTGGATCAAGTGCCTTGTTCTTTTTCCTGCAGACGATGTCTTTCGTCATGGAAATTCTCCGTACTTTCCCGTCCCTGTTCTCTCCGTCATCCGGATTTCTCTCCCCCTTTCCGGCTTGTCTTAGAGAGGTGAGGCTTCTTGTTTCAGTCCCTGTGTCAAGGCGGGTGGAAATCATCCCATGCCGGCATATTGATGTCATGCCGCTGGCGACTTCTTCAGTGTGTCTTTCTTTTTATGCAGCACCTTCAGCCTTTCTTCCCTTGCAGTTCTTTCAGGAAGTAAGCAGCTTCAGCCTGCTGAGAGGCAAGGATCTGTCAGGTGGAATCCTTGGTGCCTGCCTCAACTCACCAGATCGCCATGTTCCTCTTTCCGTATTTCCATCTGCATAGGATCCTGTACGTTTGCTCTCATGAAGAGCTGCATATATCGTTCCCTCAGCGGCCCCACCCTTATGTTCTTCCGTGCACGTACGGAAGAAAGGATCGACGACGGGTTGCGGGGCTCACGCACGTGCAGCACCCGGCAGATGTGGTGTACGATGGTCTGGAAGTCCATCGGAAAACCTCTTCTGTCCATCAGCTTTCCGCTTGTCCAGACGATGTGTGCGAGTTCTACGAGGTCGCATTGCAGCCCCGTCCAGTATAGTCCTTCTTCTTCGTTTCGATTGATCAGGTCGTAAAAGTTATCGACAAGCCTTGCTGTCAGACGTTGTTCATCTTCTTGGGTCCAATTGTGAGTAGCTTTCATTACGATGTTCACTTTCTTCATCATTGTTCTTGGTGTTTTTGGTTTAATTTGGTGCGCTTTGTCAAATGTGTTTTATGCAAGCTTTCCGGACAGTGCTGGCGGAGGGCGGAGGGCAGGAGAAGCTGCCGGGCGGCATTGGCATCAGAGTTTCACAAGAAAGGTCCGGGAAAAGACTGTCTTGTGAATACGGGACAAAGATAGCAACGCATTGTGCAGTAAACGTTCAATTACGTTCTACCCACTCTTAAATTAATATAAGCCGTACTGTCTGTTGACCGTTTCGACGTATTCTGCCGGTCCGAAAGGGGGTAGAGTCCGGCAAGATCCATCTTTGTGCAATGCAGTCTTTCTTTATTCATTTGACTTTCCCTATTTTCATACTATTAAGGCCGGTCTTATAAATCCCACGTCAGTCTGTCTTTGATAGGGGTTTTGTCAACTTTTTTTTGCTTTTATGTGGCATCTTCTGTATTCTTCTGTTCTCTCTTGCAGACACATTAGCCTGCTATGCCCTTTCAGGAAGAAAGCGGAATCGGATCGCCATATTTTTGGTTCTTCCGTTCAATGCGTGGATGCTTTCCGTATAGCTTCAACGGAAGAACCGGAGGTATTCATTCAACAAAAACATGGGCAAGACCGTCAACAGTCTATGGATTTAACGGAAGAACAAGATTTCCGCCATAGAGATGGCATAACATTGCTAAGCATGCTGCTCCACATTGCATAGCGTCAAGTTGTTTTATAAAGACAAAACCTGCCATTCTTATTTTGTTACTGAAACAGTAAAAAGCAGCTCTCTTCCTCTCATGTGATAGCTGTAAGTATAAGTGTTCATTGTGTTGAAAATGGTGTAGCTATAATACTGTTGGTTGAAAATATTTCTCATGTCAATACTGAAACGAAGTGCCCTGTGCCTGTAACTGACTCCTGCATCGAAGATTGCCATAGTCTTGGTAAGATCCTGATACATTTCCTTTGTCGAAATATCTGCCATTGCCTTGAATTGCAGATTTGTTACAGGCTGCAATATCAGGTTGATGTCGTGTGTTTGCGACAAGAAGGACTTTGATACCTTTTGTATCTTCGTAATGTTCTTGGAAAAGCTATAAGTATAATATAACTCCATGAAGGAAACCGGCTTGAATGAAACCGACGGAACAACGTTCAGACTGTTCCACGAATAGCTGTAAATCATGCTGTTTTGCATCATCAGACTCTTGCTGTGCATATAAATTCCGTACAGCGAAAACTTGGTGTTGATGGCTTTTACCTGTTTTGTTATATTGAAACAGGCATTTATATTGTCAATGCCGTTAGGACTTGGCATCGGAAATTCCTTAATCAACGTCTGCGACACATCCTGCACTGGCAACAAATTATTATGCTGATGCGTGTAGCCTAAACCGACATTAAGGAAAAACATTTCTATCGGGAATTTCAAATCGTAGATAGCATTGAGTGTAATGCTTCTGTTTTCACTCAATATCCCTGAACCGTACTTTTGATAGTTCAGACTGGTTTGTATCGGTGCTGTGATAAAATCAGCCAGATCGCCTATTCTGTTTGCAAAAACTCCTTGAAGTCTTACAGTAGCCCTTGGCGTAACATTGTAGAGAAAATAGATAGAAGGATTCATCATAAAATTCCATTTCTGTTTCCTTAATGGAGTCGTTCCCTCATTTTCAAAATCGACTCTTGTTGTGGCCAATGATATTCCTGCCTTGAAATTATATTTTCGTTGTGGGTGGGTATATTCATATTGTGGAGAGAATGAAATTTCCAACTCGTTCCCTTTCAAGAGATTGAAGCCTGAATAGCCGTCGGTAAGCAAAGCCGAATTAATCCTTTCGTTGCGATATTGAAATGAAAGAGGGAAATAAACTCGTGAGTTTCTTCTTTCATAAGCGGCAGAAATAGTTTCCTTGTTCGTAAACTGTCTGCTGTCTGCACTTTGCTGAAAAGAGTCTGCTCCTCCGTCTGAAACACGAATAGTGCCATTAGGCGTAGATGTATAATTGAGGAGAGAGGAAAAACCCCATCGAAACTTATTCGTTTTCCAACGTATGGAAAGGTCGTTGGTAAAACCTAAATCGTGATACTTCTCATGCTGGAAGACGGAATTGCTGTTGTTTTCAACTGTCGGCAATTCCGATTTTACGAACGAAGCCAATGATGAGAACCGGTTGGTGATGTATCGTTTGTCGCTATTCTCTTTGTATTCGATGTTCAAGGCCGGCTTGTGAAGCGTAGAGGCCGGCTGATATTGGTAATCCTGTATGAATTCATTCTGACTGTTTCCAAAGAACATCTTGTGATTGTAAGCATAATCGCATTGGGAACGAGCATAGCCGACATTTGTTCTCAACGACTTGTTTTCCGACAGTTTGTTGAGTATATTGAAACTAAGGGAACAATCATTGGAATGAATATACCTTTCCCTCTTGATCGGTGCACTGGAAGAAGACAAGTTGCCCAATAGTCTTACACCGTAAGACTCGAACTGATCGTTTAGGAAATGATTGATGTTTTCATCGGCAGCAAACTCTCTTATGTTCCCTATCTTCAGTGTCCCCAGAAGTTGCGTATGCGATTTGAAGAGCATACCGGCTCCACTAACTTGGTAAAGTGTACTGTTACTGCGCAAGCCTCCAATGGCTTCGTATGTCCCGACAGGTTTAAACTTGGCGTGTTTTGAAAGTTTTATGTTGATTGCCACGTCGTCAGACAGCACGTCTTTGTCCATTTTGGCATCTTTATGATTATTCAATACCTGTACGGATGTAACGTAGTCTGCTGGGATATTGTTTGTGGCTACATTATACTGCCCGCCAAGAAGATCCATTCCCTCGATGTAAAAATTGGAAATGTCTTTTCCCATGTATTTTATACCTCCCGAACCTGTAACCTCAATGCCAGGCAATCGCTTCATAGCATCTCTAAGCGTGTAATCGCCCTTTCCTGCGAAAGAACTTAACTGATAGGAAACAGTATCACCGCGCTGACTTATTTCAGGTGCCTTCACAACAACTTCCTTAAGCTGTGTTTTTTTCCTGAGCAAGGTAATGTTCTTTTGTGTTTCTTTGCTGTCTATTACCAGATTGGTCTTCTCAAACGACAGATGCCCGACCGAGAGTAGAACAAGCGTTTTGGAACTGTTGTAGCTTAAGGCATAGCCCCCCTTCTCATTGGTAAAGGTATAGGCGATGGGCTTGTTGTTCTCTAATATCTGCACATTGGCATTGCTTACCGGCACACCCTCAGTGTCCGCCACAACCCCATTCAAAGTGTGTTTTTCTTGGGCCTGGGCTTGCATCCAAACGAAAAGACTGAGAATATAAAGGAGTAATCTTCTCATTGTCATTTAATCTCTAAAGGTACATAGCCATTTGTCCGAAGACGAACTTGTACTCCATTGATAAAAATAGAATTGCTTCCACCGTCGCCTTTTTCCACTCTCATATCCGTAATGCTCTCCTTTGGTATATTAGCTATCGGATTTTCTTCAAAATGATTCTTTGCCTTAATAAATTTTTCACGACTTGTAGCAATGCTGTTAGGTATTCTGGGCGCAGTGATTGGTGTAGTACCCCGCCTGAACGTGATAGCCTTAAAGTGGTGAATGTTCTCTGTATCACAAGCATACATTATCAGTCCAGGCAGTCCGCCAAGCTTCCACGGTCCAAAGGAGGATGGGATTTCTGATGAAAACCAGGCATTCCAGATACGCCCGCCATACTCTCCTGTGGCCTTATTACACAGATAACCGCATATCGTATCGGTCTCATCGGTAAGTTGCCATGCTATACCGTTCGTTGCTTCTTGATAGGAATACAGATTCGGCGGAATCACACTGTACACGGTGATCGTTCTTTCTGACGCATTTACAAACGTAGTCTGGTCAAAGTAGAAGGCTGTTTTCACTACACCCTCTTCAGCTTTCTTTAATTGTTCTTCTGTTGCTTTTCCAGTCTGCATTAAAGAATCTAACTGAAAAGCAGCATAGTCGGCGAACCTGGCGTGAATATCATCAAACTGCAATATCGTTGTATAGGTTTCATTTTCTGCATTCGTTGTCTTGACAGTGTATTCGTAAATACATTCATAACTGTTGTCTGCTTTCTGAGCAAAAACCTGTAAGGGGATGATCGACAAGAAGAATAAAAAAATCTGTTTCATAACTTAACATGCATTGATAATGTCTAATATCGTTATGTCTGAGGAAAGTCTTTCCCCATTTAGGATATATGTGGGAGTTTCTTCTATATTATTATTCTTGAACCATTTGTAATGTGATAAGATAATGGAATCTATCGTGTTATCTCCGTTCTTATTATTTCTACAGTAATGTTTTATGAACTTTTCTCTTCCAAAATAAAACCAATCAGAAATAAGTTTATCAATAGGAAGAATAGGGGTCTGAAGTGATTTGAATTTCTTGGATTACAACATCCTTGCATAAATCAAAGGCATTATTCTCTATTTTCACCTTTGGGGGTAATGTGACCAATCTTAAGGAAGTGCAACCGATAAAAGCCTGTACCCCTATCCTTTGCATAGATGCCGGCAAGGAAATCTCACCTAAACTTAAACAACGTGCAAAAGCATATTTCTCTATAGTCTGCAGAGAATCGGGAAGTTTTATTTTTCTCAGTCCTTTACAACCGGCAAAAGTGCGTTCTTTTATTTCTGTGACAGAATCGGGCAATGCCAATTCCTGTATGCTTTCACACAGTGTAAACGCCTTGCCGCCAATGAAAGTAACAGTGTTGGGTATCTTTGAAATTGTAATTCTGCAACAATCCCAGAATGCCCCATATTCTATTCTTTTAAGATTTCGGGGCAGTGAGTCTAAGCGTAGGTTTTCGCACATGTTAAAAGAATTTTGGCCGATGACTTGCAGGGAATTTGGCAGGTATATGCGATGTAGATTTTTACAAGTGTCGAAAGCTCTCCCATTGATTACTTCCAGCCCTTCAGGAAGTATGACTGTTTTAATGTAATCGTTAAAGACAAAACAGCATTTCCCTATGACCTTAACCTGTTTTAATTTCTCATCTTTAGTCAAATCCACAATACTGTCTTTCCTATCCCATTTTACAAGTTCAAGGACTCCTGCAGAATCCGACAGCTCATATCCTGATTGGGAAGTCTGACCTTTGACGAATCCAGATGAGAGTGAAAATAACAAAAGGGCTAAAAGTGTTTTTTTCATAAAATGAATCAATTAAAAAAAACAGAAAAACTGGTCAATAATCCCGGTACTGACCAGTTTTCGTCACCTTGCAATTAAGCTGTTCGTTTTTATTTGTATTCTAATTACATTCTGCAAAAATACAAATAAATTTTATTTTAAACAAGAAGAATCAGTTTTTTAAATGTATTTTCTTGATATTTCCACTATATTTGTAGTATTTCACTTTATATACATTCTTAGAATAAAAAATATTATTTCGTTAAAAGATTTCGAGATTACTGCGAGCGAGGAATATTATCAGACGTAGCAGGAGATTCCGGAGTTTCATAGACCAGATAAATCTGTTCGGCAGCAAGGTTTATGGTTCTTCCGTTAAATGCGTGGATGCTTTTCGCATAGCTTTAACGGAAGAACCGATGAAAATATAGCCAAGACCGTCGACTGTCCATTCTATTTTCATCCTCCGATACAAATTCCTTTTCATTTGAATACGTTGAGAATACAGATGGGATTTTGAAAAGTCATTACATAATTTCAAACAAACCATCTGCAAATAAAAAGAATGCGTGCAAAAAGCAGGTCTGTAACCGGCAGACAGTCAACTGGTTATCGGGCCGTTCGCAAAAGGTGCTTGATTGGGCCTCAAAAGGGCGTTGGTAACACGCCGAAAGAGCACCTGTTGCACGTCAATCAGGCATCTTTTAGAAGCCAGAAGAGCATGTGTCAGCTTGGGTTGCATGAAAACAGTTTACAAACACCGATGATATGGGGATAAATTGTCTGTAAAAGACGGAAAGACAGGCTGATGGACAGGCATCGCATCAATGCGCCTTTTCAGCATCTTATCTTGCAGTTTATCCTCCTTTGAAGACCATCTGATTTCGGATGGTCATGCCATGCAGGCGCATAAGCCTTTATTCTATTCCCCATCTACGCATTTAACAGAAGAACCAGATTTATCAGATTACGGCAAGAATGGGAGCCGGAGCAAGATGCAAGATGGAGGCTCATGACGGTGAGGTCTGCCACTTGCAGAATATCTTGTCATTGATGTCTGCGAAACAATGGAGGTCAGACACGATGCCCCGCAGTCCATAGAATCCGGTTGCTGTACGAGTTTCATTCTCCGGTACTTTTCTTTCTTTACAATCGGTCTGTCTCTTCTTGAATGGATGATCTGGCCTGGGATTTCGCTTTTGACCTTCCGAACGTGTATCGGAGCGAAAGGCCGATGAAACGGCTGTCTGCATTGGTGTCCATTACGATTCTTGCCCGCTGCATGTTCTGTACCCAGTTGTTGACCCTTGCGGTTTTGAATATGTCTTCTGCCTGCACGCTTATTCTGAGTCTGTTCTGGAAAAGATCCTGTGTAAGATACAAGGAGAAATTGAAGGATGCCCTGTGGTAATAGAAGTCATTGTGCTGTGCATTCCGATAGGCCGCGGAGAGCATTGATGATGCTCCCTTCCACAGGGAAGTCTCAAGGTTCGATTTCAGATACAGGCCTATGTCTTTGAACGTGGAGTAGACCACTCCTTCATAATTCATACGACTGGACGACAGCATCAGCGTGGTGTTCCCCCTTATGTTTCCTGTCCCGTAGTTACACATCGTGTAAAGGACGAGACGGCGTACATGGGGTATGTTGTCATAGGTGAACCTGACCCTTTGCGTTCCATTCCGTTCTTCCAGTACCGCCACCTGGGCTTTCTTGTTGTGATACTGTTCATAGCTGACGGTCCCGGCAAAGATTCCTTTCTGTACGGAAAACGAGACAATGTCGACCAAGGCCGATTTCAACAAGGGGTTCCCGATGGAATACGACAACGGGTCTATGTAGACGCTTTTTACAATCAGCTGATTGTAAGTAGGTCTGTAAATCCGGCGGGAATAAGAGAGGCTCGCCTTCACGCTGCCATTGGCGGCGATGGACAGGTACGGGAAAAGATGATTGTAAACCGTATCTGAAACGACACGGTCGTTGTCGGAGGATTGGGAATGCTCTCTCTCATATCTCAGACCTGCCGCAAAAGAGACTTTGCCGACGGTCTTTCTGAGATTGACATACGTGGCGAAGGACCTGGACTCCAATTTGGAATCCGGGGTGTTCTCATAACCGGAGAGATAAGTCCCCCGGTCTTTTATGCAGGAAATCTTCACTCCCAAGGCATAAGAGAGGAAAGAAAGCCTGTGGGAGAAATCACCTTTCAGTCCGAATACATCGTAGTGATCGGTGAAGTCCTGTGATACATTTCTGTTCGCCGCCTTTTCAGAAACATGCTGACTGTTTTTGAGCGATGCCCCGTAGTAGTCCGCATAAATGCCCAGGAAACAGTTTTTCCCTTTGTTCGTGAAATATAATGACGGATTATGGTCTGTCCTTTTCATAGATGAATGAACGGAGACAGGCAGGGGCGTCAATGCCTGATGATCGGCTGACACAACAGCATAATCCTGCTCTTTCTCAATATTCTGTTCCGTGACGGACAGCCGGTAGCCTAAGCCAAGGGCTGTCTGCGGGCGGAAGTGATATTCTGCAGTCTGGCTGATATCCAGCAGATTGTGCCTGACCATGAGTTCGCTGAACCGGCTTGTCCGAAGTTCCTGCACATCCGACCAGACGTGCTTTTCTTCAGAATCGTACTGAAGATTGCCGTTGGAAGAGAAACGGACATCCGTAAAAAGATCAAGCGACTTTATCCGGCTGTTTAATGTAACGGAACTGCTGTTGGAGAGCTTTCTTGCCATTGAGAATTTGTTTACGGCAGCAATATGAACGTAATCCTGGATGGCATCTCGGGTTGAAATGTTTATGACGGCATCATAATCTGCCGAATAGGCAGCAGATGGATTCCGGTCTATTGAAACAGACTTGATCTGACGTGACTGGAGAGCCTGTAATTCACTGACGTTCCGGACCGCCCTCCCGTTCAGGTTGATCAGCAGACGCGGCTTGCCCATTACGCTGATTTTCCCGTTACCCGACACGACAAGCCCGGGAATGCGCCTTGCCACGTCGACAAAAGTACCGGCGTTTTCAAGACGGGTCTTTGCAATGTCGACCACATAAGAATCGCCTGAAAACCTCACCAACGGCCTGCGGGCTGATACGACGACCTCGCTTAATTCGGCAGGCTGGCTGTCTAAGACGATTGCCCCGATGCTGACGACGTTCCCCTCCCTCTTTCCCAGGTCGAGAGGGAGGTAGGCCGGCACATAGCCTAAAGAACTCACTTTTATCAATGCCGCTTCCTCCGGAAGTTCCATCTCAAAAGACCCTTCGAAGAAAGCACCGCCTGCCAGCATGGAGGAGTCTGCACGCAACGCCCTTACGTCAAACACTTCTATCGGATGCTCCAGAGAGTCGACCACCCTCCCCGAAATCCGCAATGCCTGGGCATTTACGTACAGAATGCCAAGGCAGAAAGCCATAATAAAAAAGAATATTCTCCGCATAAGGCGTTGACTTTTCTCAGACGGAAGGAATCAGGATAAATTCCGTTTGCTTATACCTTCTCTGTCCATTTGATTTCCCATATTTCCATACTATTAAAATTTAAAAGGATCAGAACAGGATGTTTGTTCTGTACGATTACAGCGCAATATTATATAAATCATTTCATTTTTCCAAATCTTTCAGATGTTTTTTCTCCAAAAGTATTGTTTTGTTGTCTTTTTCCTCCATTTTACAACAAATAATGGCGGCTCCGACATTTCCTGAAGACTGGAGGATGACGCAGGAATCCTTGTCGGATCCGCTCCCGTCAGGATCGGCGGATTTTTCTCATTCTACGCCTGTCTTTTGATCATCACTCTTTAGCGTTCTGTCTCGCTTTATCTCTTTATGCGTTCCTTTTTGCAAAGTGTAAGTAATATCTATGCCGAAGGCTCTCGCTCGCATAAAGTTCGTTTGTGAACCGGAAAATGACGGGAGCAGGTTTTGCTCTCTGATTTCAGTGAACTTGTCAAATGGAGAGTTGATGACTGCTCGGACATTTAACGCATTCTTCAAGAAGGACTTACTGATGCTGCATGAATAGATGTTAAAGCTATGTGATCTGTTCCAGATGGGATGCATGTTCAGATAATTGCCGTACTGCAGGCTTAGCGTCCATTGGTTCTTCAATGAAATGTCGCACATGAATGTGATATTATACGATTTCCCATCATCACAGGCACTCGCATAGTCTTTCATTCTATACCATCCAAAGTCGCCCGTCAACGTCAAAGACAGAGGCAGAACAGGCTTGTAATTACCATAGAAATTCATTCTATAATCATTCAGGGAGCTTATATTCATATATTGACTCAGATACCGGTGGTATTCTTCTGAATAGCTTGGGTACAATACAATCGGGCGGTTTTGATGTTTGTATGTGAATCCGCAAGACAAGAACACCGTATTGGAATACGTCATGTATGAAGCGTCAACTGTATTGATGTAGGAGCTTTCCAGTTCCGGATTCCCCATTTCCGCTTTATATTGAGAAGAGAATGTCTTAAAGGGATTAAGCATGAGAATGTCAGGGCGCACCATTCCGCCGTTATACGAAAGGGACAGAGAGGAGTTCCCCCTTTGATACGAGACGCCTATGTACGGTATCATGTTCCCGAAAGTCTTTGAAAAGGCTGCTTCTTCCATCTTGGGAAACAGCATTTTCATATGGGTGTATTCCCACCGGAGCGATGTGTCAAAAGTAAAGTCCTTGACACTGAGTGAATAGGACGCATAGGCTGCAGAAACATCCTGCCGGTAATGGATCTGATCCAAAGAAGAACTTTCGTCTTTTTCCGTCACCCATTCATTGTTTTGGTTCAGAAGAAGCATTTCCGTGTCAATGGCTCCTTTCCTGAAAATCTGCTTCCCTCCTATCTGCAGGAATTGAGTATCATTGTCTACCAGAGTGATGCTTGCCGTAAGGCTATGCTCATTTAAGCCTCCGTGCGTTTTGTTCCGGCTCTTCTGCTCACTGTCCGTGTTGTCAGTATATGTCTGATTGAAGTTCCTGATATCCGGATTGTAAGTATAGCGATAACCAGCCATCCAGTGTTCCTTGCTTTTGTCTCCTCGGAACATTTTCCTGTAAAGAAGGTTGGTCTCAAAAGTCCCCGCTGTATTGTTGTGCTCAGAAAGAAAAGCGGTATGAAGCGGCTCAGTCAATTTCCGGTCTGTAAACGTCTGACTCCAATCGGTACTCATGTCGGTTTGTTTTATCATTGCATGACCGTCAACATACAGACTGTTCAGACTGTCTATATTAAATACCATCATCGTCCTTAATGTATGGGTTCTCCATTTGCCATCGGATATTCCGCTTGCAGTATTCTGTTGATAGGCATCCGGAGTAGAGTATATACCGGATGACTCTACCGGTTGATTTCTCTGTCCGTCATAACTGTAGTTATATCCCACTAAAAAATCGATCTTCTTCTGCGTGCCTACCAGACTTATTCCGGCACCGGCTTTAGGAAGAGTATTGGAATTGCCGTTAAGAGTGAGCGACCAGTTGTTGAAATGATGCCTGGAAGTGATGATGTTGATGACGGCATCTCCGGTCTCACCGTCATATCGTCCATCCAGGCGGGTGATGACCTCTACCTTCCCAACGGTAGATACCGGGAAGGATCTCAGTACTGTCTGTGGATCGTATTGTGCCATGCGGTAAGGCTTTCCGTTCAGATAAATGGAGTAAGCTGAACTTCCCTTGACTGTTATGTTCCCGTTAGGAGTAACATTGACCAGCGGTACGTGATTAATCGCATCCAGCAGATTCAATGCCTGGACACCTGCATCCTTGGAAATGTCATATACAATCCCTTTATCAGTAAGTTTTATCATTCTTTTCCGGGCGAAAACGGTTACTCCTTCTAATTCTTTTGTATTTGCCGATAATGATATGTCTAAAGACTGATGCTGGATGATTTTTATATGTCTTTGCAGTTTATCGTATCCCAACAAACCGAACAGGATGTCATATTCTCCATCCGGCAATTCAACCTGACATGTACCAGCTGTATCCGAGAAGCACACAAGAGAGTCATGAGTACTTCGTATGTCAATTTGCACGTAAGAGAGAGGTTCACCACTATGAGAATCCTTGATGTGGATAATCAACTGGCTGTTTTTCCCATCAGCTTGCATCACATTGCCAAAAAGCAGGAATAGCAGTATGAAAAATATCGATTTTATCTTCATGATTTCTTTATTTTGGAATGGATCTCAACATATTTATCGCTTTCTCTTTATAAGCGCAATATTACGGAAAATACTTTAATTTGCAAAATCTTTTTAATGTTTTTCATTTAAAAACTTCTTTTTGTCGTCTTTTTCCTCTATTTTACAACAAATGATGGCGGCTCCGCCATTCCCTGAAGACTGGAGGATGACGCAGGAATCCTTGTCGGATCCGTTCCGTCAGAATCGGCGAGAGGCGTTTTTCTTAGTCCCCGGCTTGTCCTTTGCCCTGACCTTTCACCTCCGCATGAGATGAAAGCTGTGGCAGAGAGATTCTTCTTCCTGTGCTGACTGGAAGAACCGGCGGTGACGGGGATTGAGGACGAAAGCGGAAGGGAATGCAATACGCTTATATTCAGACATATAAATCGGATGCTGGAAAGAGAAGCCTTGCAGGAAGACAAACAGGCGTTACTTGGCTTCCAAACAGGCGTTAGTTGAGGTGTTAGTAAGCCTTGGTTGGCAGGCAAGTAGGCCTTGGTTGGAAGGCAGGGTAACACCTCCTTCCCCGGACACGCTCCAGAGGGGGGGAGGTGGCAAAAGTTCTATGGGGTAGCTGAACGGCAGGGACAGATGCCCTTTCTATGTTTCCTGTTGTCTTGGTCCCATGAACTTGTCGCCGTTCAGATGAATCATGTGGTCTGGCATATCTGCAATCCAGACCTCCGATTCCCATGCCAGCAGTTCGGAAAACCGCTTGAATTTCGCAAAATCGGGAAATGCGGTAACGAAGATTTTCCCCGACTTGACCCCTTCGGTCATTTGGGTTATATCCCTTACCCTTTCCGGGCTCATAGGCCCGACAGAATCCACGGCCTCAATAAAGTACAGCCAGTCTTTATCTTCTCGATAAAGAACCACGTCCGGCATTTTATCGTGAAGTGTTATGTCGAATCCGAGTTCCCGCAGTTTCATCTCGTTCTTAACCATGTCCCTGTGCGTAGTGTCGCCGACATAAAGGCATTCGGAACCCGGAGCAAAGCGAGGTGCGAATTCTTCCAGAATTGCTTTTTGAAGTCTGTTATGGGATTCGGGATCAAACGTTTTTCCCATTTACTAATGTTCTGATTCTTATTTCTTTGCAAATATACGCAAAATCGCACTTACAGACAAACGGTAATGCCGTTTTTTTATCTCCCTGTTTTGAGGTCCGGCTGTTTTACGCAGTCGTTTTCGGGATGGATTTCAGGAAGGGATGTCCGTTACAGGGCAGGGGAGTCATGGGCTGCCGGGTGATTAAAATTTGTTAAATGCCATGGACGTGATAAGTATTCGTCCGCATCAGGTTGTTTGGTATATAGATGGCGGCAGAATCGGTTCATCCGGCTATGTACCATGCTGCCCGCCGTCGTCCCGTCCTGTTGCGGACTTCCGTGGAACGGCGAGCCTGCCGGCAGAGACAGGGAAATCTACAGACGTGGACCTGACGGATGTGAACAAACCGAGCACCTGAACCGTATGAACGTCTATATAATATAAGGTGGAAAAGCGAACGTGAACAGACCGAGTACCTGAACCGTATGACCGTCTATATAATAAGGTGGGAAAGGAAAACGGAATTTCGTGTACAGACAGAACGGAACAAGTCAATAAAAACAAATAATGTCCAAAAACCTAAACCGGATGAAAATCTTTAAGGAAACAAAGCAGAAGCATCTGTATTTCTCGGCTGCCTTTGCTTTTTCGCTGGCACTGGCTCCCGCCGGTGCCTATGCAGGGTCGAACGCCAGAGCTGCCGCGGTACAGGCCGTGCAGCAGAACGGCAACCACAAAGTGACGGGCCGTGTCGTCGATTCGACCGGTGAACCGCTGATCGGCGCCACCGTCCTCGTCGAGGGCACCACGAACGGTACCGTCACCGACATCGACGGCAACTTCACCATCAACACCCCCTCGAATGCGAAGCTCGTCTTCTCTTACATCGGCTATGTCGGCCAGTCGGTTGCCGTCAACGGCAAGAACACCATCGACGTGACGCTGAAGGAAGAGAGCAGCCTTTTGAAGGAGGTCGTCGTGACGGCCATGGGTATCCAGCGCAAGGAAGAGTCGCTGACATACGCCACGCAGAAAGTGAAGGCGGAAGACCTCATGAAGGTTCAGGACCCGAACGTTGCCAATTCCCTTGAGGGCAAGGTGTCCGGTCTGACGATTACGCCGAGTGCCGGTGGTGCCGGCGGTTCGACGAAGATTGTTCTCCGCGGTGCCAAATCCATTCTGGGCAGCAGCTCGCCGCTGATTGTCGTCGACGGTGTACCGATGACCAACGATGCCCGCGGCAAGCGCGACATGGCTGGCGAAGGCTTTACGTATGCCGGTATGTCCGAGGGTTCCGATCCGCTGTCGCTGATCAACCCTGACGACATCGAGTCGATCAACGTCCTCAAGGGTGCCAATGCGGCGGCCCTTTACGGTTCTGTTGCCGCCAACGGTGTCGTGATGATCACCACCAAGCGGGGCCGCGAGGGCAAGCTCGACATCAACGTCACATCGAACATCACCTTCGACTCGCCTTTGCTGACACCGAAGATACAGAACACATACGGTGCCACGATGAACGGCAACACCATCCAGGCTGACGGATGGGGACCGAAGATCGGCTCGCTGGCCGACAACCAGCTGACGATGAGTTCCCCGCTGAACTCCACCAACTTCCAGTCGGGGGCGATGCATGACATTCACCTGCGCAACCATGCCCAGGACGACGTGAAAGACTTCTTCCGCACGGGTGTGACGACCAACAACTCCCTGTCGCTTTCCGGCGGTACAGAGAAGATGACGACTTACTTCTCCATGGCGAACAGCCATTCTACAGGTCTGCTGCGCAACAACAACTATAACCGCAACACCTTCAGCCTGCGCCAGAGCTACCGTTTCTTCAACCGTCTGAAGGTGGACCTGTCGCTGAACTATGCGCAGACCATCACGCGCAACCGTCCGGGCGGCGGTACGGTGGGCAATCCGCTTTACCACCTCTACCTCACGCCCCGCAACGTCGACATGGACTACTACCGCAACAACTACGTCACACAGGACGGCAAGTGGCTCAGCGGTCCGCAGAACTACTACGAGCTGTCCGGGGGAAACTACAGCTATACGACAGACCAGGCGAAGCTCCAGGGGCCGCGTCAGAACTGGGCGTTCATGAACGCTGCCAACAACAACCCCTACTGGCTCATCAACATGAACCAGAGCAAGCAGAAGGAGGACCGCATCTGGGGTACCATCTCGGGGAACGTAGACATCTACGACGGGCTTTCCTTCCAGGCACGTATCAATTATGATCACACCCGCTACAAGTCGACGAGCAAGCGTTACGCCACGACCTTCCTCCCGGCATCCATGGAGGACTACGGCCGCTTCTGGGATTCAGACTCGAAGACGACGGAGATCTACATCGACTACCTGCTCAACTACAACAAGACTTTCGGCGACTTCGACCTCTCAGCGACAGCCGGATGGGTGGGACATACCATCAAGGGTGAATACAAGGGGACGGATGTCATCGCTACCTATTATGACCGTACGCTGCAGAAGCTGCCTACGAAGGTGAACTACTTTGACACCAGTGCCGGCGGCATGGGCGCGACGTCAAGCTCGAAGTCGTCGAACTGGGACCGTGCATGGCTCGCTACGGCGCAGATGGGATGGAAGGATATGGTGTTCGTCGATGCTTCCTACCGCCGCGACTGGTACCGTCCGTTCCGTTACTTCAAGCTCAGCGGCATTTCCAATACCGACAACTACGGCTATTTCGGCATCGGTGCCAACGCCATCCTGAGCAAGCTCCTCAAGCTCCCCGAGCCGGTCAACTACCTGAAGTACCGTGCCTCCTACTCCGAGGTGGGTAACTCCATCCCCAACATCGCCTACAACGCCGTGAGCACGAACCTGCAGACCGGTGCCATCAACGGCAGCAACTATGCGCAGTTCGTCGACCCGCGGCCGGAGAAGACCCGCTCTTTCGAGACAGGTGTAGAGAGCCTCTGGTTCAACAACCGGCTGAGCTTCGACCTCACCTATTACAACGCTACCATGAGCCACCTCTACATGACGGCGGCGACGGGTACAGGTCTGACGAAGAACATGAACTCTGCCAAGGTGCGCAACCAGGGCATCGAGATGACCCTTGGCTACGACTTCAAGCCGGTTAGCTGGCTGCGCTGGCGCACGTCGTTCAACCTCTCCTACAACAAGAACAAGATTCTCAAGACCGCCTACGACGAGCAGGGCAAGGAACGGCTCATCGAGCAGAAGGTCGGCGGCGTACACGTGAAGTACATGGAAGGCGGTTCGATCGGCGATATGTACGTGCCCGACTTCGACCGTGACGAAAACGGACACATCAAGCTCAATTCGCTCGGTCAGCCGCAGTTCGACAAGAGCGGAAAGCTGAAGTACATCGGCAACATGAACGCCAACTGGCAGATGGGATGGAGCAACACCTTCACCTGGAAGGACCTCTCGCTGTCGTTCCTCATCAACGGACGCATCGGTGGCAAGGTCATCAGCCTTACGGAGCAGCAGCTCGACTACTACGGCTACTCGCAGCGTTCGGCAGATGCGCGCCTCGAGGCGGAGAAGAACAACATCGTCGCAAAGGACTACGGCAATGTCCCGGGCATGATGCTGCCTGACGGCAGCGGGCGCATTGTTCCCGTGCAGTCATACTATCAGGCAATCGGATCGGCAGACAGTCCCGCAGACTACGTCTACAACGCAACGAACTTCCGTATGCGCGAGCTGTCGCTGGGCTACACCTTCCGCAACCTCTTCGGCATGAACCGCAACCTCGCACTGTCGTTCATCGCCCGCAACCTGTTCTTCATCTACAAGGACGCACCGACTGATCCGGACGTTTCTCTCTCGACAACCAACGGACTGGGAGCCTTCGAGCTGTTCAACACGCCGTCGACCCGCTCCTACGGTTTCTCCTTGAAAATGAATTTCTAAACCCAACGATTAAAACCTAACGACAATGAAACTGAAAAATATAGGAACAGTCCTGGTTCTCTCTGTTGCCGGACTGACACTGAACTCCTGCCTGGACTTCGATGTCACGGGTGCCGAGTTCAACCAGACGACACAGAATGAAAAGAAGGTGGTACGGCAAGGTAAGGTCGACTCTATCGATTACCGTGTCAGCATTACCAAAGAGAAATTCGATGATATATATGGCAAGATAGAGACCAATCTGAAAATTGCTCTCGGCGGTGTATATGCGACTCGGGGCGGAAAGAAAGGAGACCCCCCTGTTGCGCATCAGTATCAGTATCTGTCTACATTCTATCAGGATGCCTTCGCACAGTACGGTGTCATCCCTCATGTCAATTATCCCTACTCCGGTATCAACATCGTGTCCTCTTCGGCCATCGACCTGAAGGCTTACAGTGGTGCATACGGTTCCTACCAGGAAGCGACGAAGGCTTTGGTTCCGTTGCTGAACATGGAGGAAATAGATTCTCTTCCGGAGCTGAAGGCGACTTATCTGCTCTTCCTCGACTTTGCAAGCATCGAGTGTGCGGACAACTACGGCCCGATGCCTTATCAGGACCTGAAGACGAACAAGCAGGAGCGTCCTTTCACATACGACGATGTGGAGACGATCTACAGTACGGTAGAGGCTAATCTTGACAGCATTGTGAAATGTTACGATTATTATCAGGCCAACCGCCCGCAGTGGTATAAGGAGAAAATCCAGCGTGCGCTGACCGATTACACTAAATGTAATGTTTCTGCTGACAGGGGAGGATTTAAGGATATGGACATCCTGAAGCGTTTTGCCAATTCGCTGAAACTCCGCATGGCGATGCACATCGTCAAGGTGAATCCGTCGAAAGCAAAGCAGTGGGCCGAGGAGGCTGTAGCAAGTGGTGTCATCGAGACTGAAGAGCAAGAAGTCTGCTTCCTCACAGCCAGCACTGGCAAGAACAATCCGCTGGTAGAACTTTGGAATACATGGAATGATATGCGTATGGGTGCTGGATTTGAGCAGGTGCTCAGGGCTTACAATCATCCTTTCCTTGAAACGCTCTTTGAGAAAAACGACTTTATCCGCTCATCGAAAGGGGAAGACAAGAATCTGAATGCTGGTGAAAAGGTATGCGGAATCCTTGCCGGAGCACATGTCGGGCAGGAACAGGGAAGCACATCAAATCCTTACAACGGATTTTCAAAGCTCATCAACCGTACGATGAACAATGCACCGCTTTACCTGATGAAGCTCTCCGAAGTCTGCTTCCTCCGTGCCGAAGGTGCCGTGAGAGGCTGGAATATGGGTGGCTCTGCCCAGCAGTTCTATGAGCAGGGTATCCGCGAGGGGAACTTTATGGACCGTCAGAGCCAGCGCCGTCCCTATAAGGGAAAGTATGAGGCGGCTATGGATACTTACCTGAAGATGGAGAAGGCCATTCCGTTTACTTATGTTGATCCGACAGGCAACGATGCTGACCGTGTAAGCGAAATCACCGTCGGCGTGAAGTGGAATGAGGGCGACTCACAGGAGACAAAGCTGGAGAAGATTATTACCCAGAAGTACATTGCAGGTTTCCCCAACAGCCTTGAGGCATGGGTTGACCTCCGCCGTACCGGCTATCCGCGCCTGTTCAAGATGCTGAATATGCAGGATGGTGACGGATCGCTGAAAGATGGAGACATCGTACGCCGTCTTCCATTCCCCGGCACTTCCGACCCTGCTACGCTCAAGGACGTTGAGGCTACGGGCCTGAAGGCGCTTGGCGGAGCCGACAAGGAAGGGACACGCCTTTGGTGGGATGTAGAGAAGCCGAACTTCTAACTCCTTGCAACACTGAACATCAAATATCCAATCGGTAAGGACAGACACCTTCGTCAGTCTGTAACGAACAGATAGCTCCTGTACAGGCACCGGCATCTGTCCTTGCTGATTCCTTTCTGTCGGCTTATGTGAAAGCGGAGGCAGCCACGTCTCAGTCCGACTTTGAGCATTGACAAAACCTATTTTTTAATTATAACCCAACTAAAATCATTAAGATGAAAAAGAAATCTACTTTAGCCGCACTGCTTCTTACAGCACTGCTGAGTGGGAGTCCTGCATCAGTCATGGCGCAGAACTACAACTTCGGACAGCTGAACTGGAAGAAGATGGTAGACCTGTTCGCAACAGCCCTGCAGCAAGGCAAGAACTTCCCGACCGACGAGGAGATTGCTTCCCAAATGGGCATGACGACTACAGACCTGTCTTTTATCAAGTCACACGTAAAGCGTCGTGACATTCTTGATCAGAACGGACGTCTTATCAAGAACACTTATGCTGACCGCCGTGTATGGATGAACCTGCCGATGGGCAGCGGATCGGGTGGCGATGCCGGCTATCCTACAGGTGTGTGGCACAACGACGTGTTCTCTCTCTGGAACTATACAGCCCTGTGGGGCAGCTGGAACCACAGTGTAGCACAGATTCCCGGTGCGTGGACGGATGCCGCACACAAGAACGGATGTGACATCCTGGGTGGAACCATCTTCTTCGATGGCGCTTCTTCTGCCGGGGCATACAACGACTGGATTACTTATGCAGGAGCGAAGACTACCGATGCCAAACTGGCTTTTGACGGCTATCGTTACGTTAAGCCTATGATCCACATGCTGATGTATTTCGGTATGGATGGTGTCAATATTAACTGGGAGTTGCATCAAGGCTCTGTGGGCAATTACAAGGGTTTTCACAAGGCATTGTACAAGTATGCAAAGCAGGTGGGCTTCGACGGTTTCCATTTGGGTCTTTATGGCAGCTCGTCACAGCTGACAGCCTATCAGGCTACCGATTGGTATGCAGATTCTGAGGGACAGATTTCCGATCTGATGCTGAACTATGGTGGTGAAACCGGGGCAGAGAACTCCGTGCAGAATGCCAAGAAGGCAAACAGCACACTGGGTGCCAAAGGACTCTGGCAGGGTTTTTGGATTGTGAACTTCAGCAAAGAATGGGAGGATATGACCTATGATGAGGCCAAGGAACTGAATATCTGTCTCTGGGGCGAACACAAGGACAGCCGTTTCTGGAGTTACAACAGCGGATCCAGCACCATGGAACAGCAGGATCACTACCAGCAGTTCCTTGAGCGCACCTTCAGTGGTGGTAATCGCAACCCGCTAAACAAGGTGGGGTTAAGCTACAACAGTCATAATATGGAATGGGCTGGCGATACACCTCCTATGAATGGATGGAAAGGCTTTGCCGACATGGTTCCAGAGCGTTCTACCGTCAAGGGCAGCTTCCCGTTTGCGACCAACTTCTGTCTGGGTAACGGCGACCGTTACAATTACCGTGGCAAGAAAGTTTCAGGTGCATGGTATAATATGTCTGCACAGGACATCGTACCTACCTATCGCTGGCTGGTGCTCAAAGCCAACGAAAAAGTCAGTGATGCTGCACAGATCAGCAAGGACGTTACACCTTCATTCACCCATGAGGATGCCTTTACCGGCGGCACCAGTCTCCGTCTGAAGGCGACGGGCTCTACGGCCTCCGACATCGTGCTCTACCGCACGGACCTTACCACCAACGGCGCAAAGCCTTATGCACTCGTGGCTACCAAGAAGAACGGCGAGAAGAACGGACAGCTGAAACTCATCCTCTTCACCGGCGGTCAGTGGAAGGCATACGACATACCGCAGAACGGTGGCAACAGCTGGAAGGAGCACCGGATCAACCTCGAGGGTCTTGCCCATGGAAGCAAGGTCGAGTATGTCGGTCTCCGTGTGGAGAATGCCGAGAATGGTTTCGATGCGTATGTAGGTGAGCTGCAGCTCAATGACGGAAACACAGCGAAACCTGATGAAGTACAGAACGTAGACGTTACGACTACCTCTACGCTCGTTGAGAACGGCACTACAACTGTTGACCTGAAGATGGCATGGGGTGTAAACCATGTGGCCAATGAATACGGTGTGGTATATAACAAGGATGCCAACATCGACCACTTCGAGGTTATCTACCGTGCGTCAGATGCCAATGACGCCAATGTCGTTGAAGTGGGACGCACCTCACAGTGGGCGGCATTCATCCCTGCACTGGACATAACAAAGGCTGCGAAACCTCAGGTGGCTGTCGTAGCGGTATCAACCGACCTCAAAACCGTTACCAAGCCGGAATGGCATGACATCAAGACCAGCAGTGAGGCGGGTGCGAAAGATCCGTTCGGCTCTTACGGACAGTCCTTCCTCGATACCAATGCGGAAGGCTACAACAATGCTGTCCGCCTGCGCGGCGTTGAACGTTTCACCGTCAAGGGAACACCTGATGGCGACTATAAGTATGAGCTTCCTTATGAGGATTATCTCAAGGACAACAGTCCTAACGGCGTTAAGAACAGTGCTCGTTTCCTGAACTACCACCATGCTGACAAGACTCTTAAGGTAAAGCAGGGTGAAACCTACGAGTTTACCCTCAAGGGTTTTGATGCCCAGGTGGTCGCTACAGGCACCAAGGACGACTGCCGTTACTGCTTCGTAGGCGGCTGGATGGACTTCGACGGCAGCGGTACTTTCAACTACGGAAAGGGCGTTGTAGAGCAGCCATTCTGGAAGGACAATGGTTTCTACTCTTATGCTGACGGCACTTCCTATGCGAACGATCCTGACAAGGATCAGTCTACCTATCCTCTGGATAACAACACCAAGGACGGTACGGAGGCCTATGGCGAGCGTGTGTTCCGTGCCGGAACGCTCCGCAAGGGCAATCCATGCCTTGTAAAGGGTGACGGTCTCAAGGGTAAGATAACTATTCCGGCTGATGCTCACGTAGGCAAGAGCCGTCTGCGCATCGTCTACTCTGACGCATGGTTTGCTGGTGCTTTCGGTCCTGGTTCCAAGACGAACAAGGGCTACACACTTGATATTGATGTAGATATTGTAGGAGACAACCAGCCGGGCCGTACGTATGTTGACAAGCATGATGTAGGCAATCCCGACAACTGGACGATTGTGACAGCGGTTGACAAGGTTGCCAATGTGACAGGTGTTCCTTCTGTCAAGGTGGTTAATGGCAGGCTGGTGTTTGAGAACACCTCTAAGGCTGAAATCTACACGGTTGACGGCAGACTTGTACAGAGTATTGTCGCACCTGTTACGGCAGAGTTGCACACGGCAAATAAGACAGTTCTCATTTTGAAGCTGCATAATAACAAGACCGTCAAGAGCGTGAAAGTTGTACTATAGTATAAAGACGGCTTCCATGTCTCTGCTGACGGAGACCATATTAGAAATTCCTGTTTTCAGGAACTTCTTGGGAGTCGTTCCTTAATTTCTTTAGAGGGAAACAACCCACTAATGAACTTGCCGGACCGGGCAAGAGGCTGCCAGTGCAGCCTCTGCCCGGTCCCTTTTTTGTGCAGAACGGTGCCGGCCTGTTGTCAGTGTAAGTTGAGAATCGGGTACGAAGGGAGAGAGTTGATGAAGGAAAGGGATGGAGTGGGGGAAAAAAGAGGGAAAAAAGAGGGAAAAAGAGGGAAAAAAGAGATAGATGATGATTGCTGCCCCGTAAACCTTTCTGTATTGAAGTCAGTTACAGGCATCTCGTGTTTAGGGACGCATGAATGACACGGTCTTGGTACACCCGTCTATGTGTTGCAGCCTGTCACGTGTTGCGTTGCGGTCCATCACGCAGGGTGCCCGTCGGTCGGCACCGTCCGTGTTGAGGCTCGGCTCCTTGTAATTATGTTGCAGGTTTAATGTGTAGAGTGGGCGCAGCGTCATGCCGCAGACGGGATGCGGTGGTCCTTACGCAGCCGTTTCAGCAGCCACAGGTAGGCGGGGGCGAGGAATAGGTCGGCCATCATCCATGCCACCGGGTCGGCATAGCAGACACCCAGCCACGCCCATGCCGGCACCAGCCAGAGGCTCACGCCGCAGCGGGCGATCATCTCCATCACGCCGCTCATCATGCTCAGGTTGCTGTAACCGAGGCCCTGGATGCTGTATCGCAGGATGACGAGCACGCCCAGTGCAGGGTAGAACCAGTTGGAGATGCGCATCAGCTGTGCCGCATTGGCGATCACCTCCTGCTCGCCTCCGTTGACGAAGAGCATCATCATTTCGTCGGCGAAAGGATAGATGACGGCGACGGTCAGGACGAAGTAGACCATCATGATGCCCATGGCGTCGCGCACGCCGGTCTTCACACGGTCCAGCCTCCTTGCCCCGATGTTCTGTCCGCAGTAGGTCGCCATGGCGACGCCGATGTTCTCCAGCACGCAGGTGAAGAGGTACTTGATGCGGATGGCGGCTGTGAACGAGGCCACATAGACCGTTCCGAGGGCGTTGTTGGCACTCTGCAGCATGATGATGCCGACGGCGGTGATGGAGAACTGCAGGCCCATCGGTACGCCGTTGTTCAGCAGGATGCTGATTTTCTTGTTGTTGAAGTCCCGTTCGTCTCCCTTCGGGACAAGTACCGTCAGGCGGCGGCGGATGAACCGCCGGCACAGCCCCGAGGCGAAGGCCTGGCTCAGGAAGGTGGCGATGCCCGCTCCCTCGACGCCCATTCCCAGCAGGAGGATGAACACGACATCCAGCAGGATGTTCAGGAACGAAGATGCGATGAGGAAGTAGAACGGCTCCTTGGAGTTGCCCAGCGCACGGATCTGTCCCGAATAGAGGTTGTAGGCGATGGTGAAGGGGATGGTGCAGAACTGCAGGAAGAGGAAGACGTAGGCATCGTGGAAGACGTCGGCCGGCGTGTTGACGAGCTGCAGGATCTTCTCGCAGAACAGGTACGAGAGCAGGGTCGCCACCAGTGCGAGCACGACGGCGATACGTCCGGCGTTGCTCACGTAGCACCGCATCTTGTGGTGGTCGCCGGCGCCGAAGGCCTGTGCCACGGGGATGGCGAAGCCTGCACAGGCGCCGTTGCAGAAGCCCATGATGAGGAACATGATGCTGCTCGAGGCCCCCACGGCGGCCAGTGCGCCCACGCCGATCCACCGTCCCACGATGGCGGCGTCGATGATGAGGTACATCTGCTGCAGGAGGTAGCCGAGGATGAGCGGTACGGCGAACTTCAGGATGGATCGTGCAGGTGCGCCGCTTGTCATGCTCTCTGTGTGCTGCGAGGGGGTAGCGGTCATATCTGTCAAAGTTTAATGTTGTCTTTTCTCTGTCGTTATCTTGTCACGCTCTGCAAACTTACATAAAATCCTCGAATAACGGGTCGTTTGAACAGGGAAAATGTTTTTCATCTTTAAGACCTGCTCTGGAAAGCGGACTCTCCTCGCCAATGCTGACGGGGAAGGCGGCAGATCCGTCGGAGGTGTTTTCAGAGGCTGCCATGTAATGGAAACAGGGCGTGCCAGAAGTTTACAGGATAGCGAAAGCAGGGACGGACTTCCCTGTTCTCTTTTTGTGTCCGCAATAGAGCTCGAGCGGTATCAGATTTTTCAATAGATGTATCTATGATTAACCCGTTGGCAGAATTAATTTAGTGCATACTTAGTGTTCCCTGGAAAAAGATCAAGCAGTCCAAAGGCATATAAAATCCATTGGGCTGCTTAATTTGAAATGAAGAAGATGAAGCCAAAATACGGCTTTTCTGAAAATTGCGAGACAAGGTCCCCTAAAGAACTCCCATCACGTTCTTGACAAAGAAACACATTCCTGCCCGGCATCTTGCCGTGTCCGGAAGCCTGGCTCCGTATGTTGTCGGCTCTGTATAATCATACCGAGGCCTGCTATTTGCTTCCTGACAAAACGCCAGAATTGGTATCACTATTATTTATTCGTTTGTTTACATTGTTCTTGTGTTTACCGAAGTCTACGTTGATATATGCTTCAAGCATGAATATCCTGTTCAGGTCATGCGAAAAAGCATCCTGCCTGTTAGGAGCCAGCTTCGACCAGTTTTCTACATACTGACTGTACCTGCTGCTGAAAGGATTCAATACCTGAGCTTGTATGCCCCAGTTATCCCTATTATAGCCGATAGATATTGAATGCAGAGTCTCCTCCTTGGTTAAAGTCTCTCCCCATAGTATTTTATGCCCTTTGCCGGCACTGACCATCAGGAACCAATTCCCTTTCAAAAAGGTAACAGAACCATTTACGCCGAAATCAGAATAGGTGTGGGTGTAATTATTCCCCTCACTTATGTATCTGTTGAAGTATGTGCTGACATTAATCTGACAATTTTCACCGAAAGGAATCAGCTTCAAATTTAAATTATTCTGCAACCGATGAAACCCCCTCTGATTTTCCATTGTACGTATATACTTGTTATTCTCGAACAATGTCGTCTCCATCAAAGGCTTGTCATCAAAGCTGTATCTGATAAGATAATCCAGATCCAACCATTTGCACTTCCAGTTGACGGTCAAATCATTAGAGAAGAACGTCACGGTCTTAAGATTAGGATTCCCTCGTCTGACTTGATAATTATCTATATTCTGGCTCACATCATTCATATCTGATAATGATGGAGAATAACCTGAAATATAGCCAGTGTATCTGACAAGTAAATTCTTGGCCAGATTGTATGACAATTTAAGTGTTGGGCGAAAGATAAGTTTACTCAGGCTTACATCTCCCTGACTGTTATATGTTCTCATTACACCACTACCCATGGTGTATGCCAATTTCCCTACCTTAGACATAAATTCCACGTACCCATAGGTCTCAGCTGTTCGCATACTTACATTCGCATTGATGGTTCCACCATAATTATTGGAAACGAAGGCCTGATTATGTTTTATGCCAAGTGATAACATGGAATTTTTAATCTTCTGCTCATAAATAGCCTCAGCGATGAGCGAATATTTATCACCTTTTGTCTGCGATGCATATTCCTCAACAGAATTTACTCCTCTCTGAACAAAATGCCTATTATTCTTAGTTTTTATATAGGTTCCTACCACATCAATAAACAGATTCTTACCCTTAGCCAATTCTGTCTGGTAATAAATATCTAATGAAGGTATATTTTCCCTCGACTTTTCATGATCGGATATTTTATATTCCTGTCCAGCACTTGTAAGTTCGGATTCTCTGTCTGATATGGAATAAGGCATATCCATATATGACTGTCTATAGTTGATACTTAGCAGACTGTTGTTTTTACTATAGTCATAACCTAATAGGAAATTCATCCTGTCATACTTTACCTTTGTAGGCAAGCCTGTTTCCACATTGTATAGTGGAGTTGCTGTTCCATTAAAGGTTTCAACATTCTCGCGTATCCATTTCAAATCTCTGCGTTCCCAATTAGACATAAACTTGAAAGACGAACTTCCAAAATGATAATTAGCGGAAACATCATAATCTCCTGTTCCGATTTTATTTATGCCATTGGTTAAATCGACTGAGAAATTTCCACCTGAGTTCCTCCGTTTCAGAATAATATTAATGACAGCTCCCACATTTCCATAACGCAATCCCGGATTATCATGGTATTCCACCTTTGCTATATCGTCTGGTCTTAGAGATTTCACCTCAGGAAGCTTTGCCTTTACTCCATTGATTTGTAATTCAACTGTCCCTCCTGTAGTCATCTCTATGCTATTGTTAATAGAATTGATCTCAATGCGTGGAAGACTTAAATTCTGCAGTAACAAAAGGCCATTACTGGATGCCTTCCGTTGCAGACTACTAGGAATAAGTATCTGTCTGTCAATTTTCTGAATTTTATTACTGCCAATGACTTTTACCTCACCTAAAGCCTTTGGTAATACCATCAGTTTGATCTTTCCCATATCAACATCATCCGATGCATTATTACAGGTAATATATTGGTCTTCATAGCCTACATATGACAGATGAACGATAAAGTTATTCGATTCTATACCTTTAATATGGAATTCACCCACATCATTTGTTACGCCACCCAACAAGAATGTCGAATCTGCCGACAGAATTCTGACCGAACATCCAATTACTTCCTTGTCGTTCTCATCGATAATTCTTCCTTTTACACTCATTTGAGAGTATGCTCCTTTGGAAAACATCAGAAACAGGAGCATCATAAAAATATGCTTCATTATTTTATAACATTTAGATAATTTTCCTCATAATATCACATTTAGATCTTTAGCCCTTGTACATCTTGGATCTGGCATAGAAAAAGATTTTCTTCTGTTATCTTTCCTCTGTGAAAGAAGATAAGTGATGAGAACAATTCTCCCGGACTACGAAATTGGCGATTTCATTCAGACAGGATTTATCTGCCATGAATGTCTCATGTTTTTTGAATGATGCAACTTCCTTTTCCATAAAAATTCTTTTATATTTAATTTATACGGCAAAATTAGCGATTTTCCAAATATTGAAGACTACACTTTTGGGTAATTTTCCTTTTCCTGCCTTACTTTTTACACTTTTGTGTAATCTCATAGTGTTATTTCGAAGAAAAAAGTTTCCCCCCGATTCTGTCCGTGATGAGCCGTTCGGGGGATTTCGTGTAAAGGCACAAATAATATATCAAACTGGAAAACAGTTGTTTGTGAATTTTCTGAATATCCCTATTAACGTTTAATAATGTCAAATCAGATTCTAAAATCACGTTTCGTTGGCCAAACAAAGAGGTTTTCAAGGTAAAAGTATTATCTCTGTTTTCCTGTTCTCTTATTTTCTCTGGCAATGACGCCCCCAAAAACAAGTTCTTGGAAAGGAGGTTTCCGTGCGCCATCTGTCATGGATTTTTACCATGCGGGGCTGGATGAGACCCTTGCTCTTGTTCATCGTCCCCTCCTCAGATGAAAAATTGGAGTCCATGGAAACAGGAAAATGGCCAGTAGAGTGTAAGTCCCTTGTTTACAGGTTGATAACGGCGTGTGCAAGAAACGGTGCTTGGTTAGACGGCAATCGGGCGTTAGTTGAGGCTCAATCGGGCGTTAGTTGGAGGGCAATCGGGCGTTAGTTAGGAGGAAAGAGACGGCTGTTTGCCTTTCAGCCTCCCACAGTCTGTCTCCCAGCCGGATGAAGAGCGGGTAAAAACGGATGGACAGCCATCCGGATTGTAAGATTATTTTCTGTACGGCGGCTAAGATTCAATGTGTGATATCGGATAGAGGGAGAGGTCTCCTTTCCTCAAAAGAAGAATTGCCTGTTGAAAAGAAATCATAAGATGTGCCAGAAGTTTATTTAGTAGCTGAAGCAGGGACAGCCGCCCGTCTGTCCGATAAGGAAAGTCTGTTTCGTGGAAAGAAGAGGGCGTCTGTCCACATACGGTAGTGGTGTGTGACACGCTTCCTGTTCCGGTTTTACAGGGCGGCCGCTCCCCCTGCGATGTCCTGTGCATCGGTCTTTCGCTGGACATGAGACCTGCCGGCGCATTGTTCCCTCCTGCTTATATACGGCAGATTCAGCCCTCTCCTTCTGCCACATAGCCCGCTGTGCCTTTTCAAGGAGAAAGCTGAATCCGCCCGTCTGGAAGAGAGAATCCCGGCAAAGGTAACGCCCGGGATCCGCCTGTAAGATTCGGAAAGTGGGATTAATCCTGCACCTTCGGATATTTCCTGAACCATCCATCCATCCGCAGTCGCATTACGCCGAAGAAGGCCTCGGAGAAGATTCCGCCGCTCATCTTGCTGGTCCCCTCCCTGCGATTGACGAAGACGACAGGCACCTCCTTGATTCTGAAGCCGATCTTGTAGGCCGTGTATTTCATTTCGATCTGAAAGGCATAGCCCTTGAAACGGATCCTGTCCAGAGGGATGGTCTCGAGGACGCGGCGGCGGTAACATACGAATCCCGCTGTGGTATCGTGGACGTGGAAACCGGTCACGATCTGGACATACCTGCTGGCAAAATAGCTCATCAGCACCCGTCCGATAGGCCAGTTGACGACATTCACACCGCTGACATAACGCGACCCGACGGCGACGTCATACCCTTCGTCGTGCGTGGCCGCATAGAGCCGCGGCAGGTCGGCGGGGTCGTGACTGAAGTCGGCATCCATCTCGAAGATGTAGTCGTACCCGTGCTCCAGCGCCCATTTGAAGCCGGCGATATAGGCTGTGCCTAATCCCAGCTTGCCCGCACGTTCGATGATGAAGAGGCGGTCTCCGAACTCCGTCTTCATCAGCCGGTGTACAATCTGTGCCGTCCCGTCAGGACTTCCGTCGTCGATCACCAGAATATGGAAATGCTTTTCCAGCCGGAAGACCGCCCGGACAATCTTCTCCATGTTCTCTTTCTCGTTGTAGGTCGGTATGATTACAATGCTGTCACTCGTCATAGGAATACTGTTTTAACAGGACAAATGTAGTGGAAAAATATGATACTGACAAATTTTCCAGCTTGTTTTTACTGGTCCGGATTCTCAACGAAACCCCGGTATTCAGGTGTAAGCCCCGACATGACAGCCTCGTAGGCTTCGGCCATCGTCCGCTTCTCAAACTCCGTCCCCTTCCCTCTGGGCGGAATCGGCTCGTGAATGGTAAGACTGAGCCGGTGCCATACGGGGAAATGCCAGTCCTTCGTCCGTGGCATGACATCATAGGAACCGTTGATGGTAAGCGGGCAGACCGGCAGCTGGAGCTCGTCGGCCAGCATGAAGGCGCCGCGCCGGAACCTGCCCATGTGTCCCGTAAAACTGCGTGCCCCCTCGGGAAAGACGACGACGGACATCCCCTCGCGCAGTGTCTCGCGCGCCGTGTCGTAGGTCTTCTTTATCTTGCTGGCACCGCTCTTGTCCACATAGATGTGGTGGGCTTTTTCACAGGCCAGTCCCACCAGGGGAATCTTGCGGATGGCCTTCTTCATCATCCACTTGAAGTTACGGCCGAGGAAACCGTAGATGAGGAAGATGTCAAAAGAGCCCTGGTGATTGCAGACGAAGACATAACTCTGTCTGGGGTTGAGGTGTTCCCGTCCCCGGACCTCTACCGGCAGGAAAAGCAGACGGACCGTAAGCCACGACCAGCATTTGCCCGGATAATATCCCCAGAAGTGGCCGTTGCCCAGCTGGCAGCCTGCCGTCGTTATCAAGGCCGTGAGGGCAGAGGCCAGGATGAAGAGGGGAAGGAAGATGAACAACGTGTAAAGATTGTACAGAACCGTCAGAATCCGTGCGGGCAACGTATGCAGAGCAGCCGGTCGCCGGTCCTGTCGCTGAGGTGTGGAAGTATACATAAAGGATTTCTTTTTTATTTCTTTTTCTTCGTGTGCAGCGTGATGACTGTTATCTCGTTAGGCATGTTGAGCCGGAACGGCACCAGTCCGCCCAGTCCCGCCGTGACATAGAGGAACCGTCCGCCCTGCCGGTAGAGCCCGTAGTCTTCATGCTGTCGGATGCGGGTCGGCCTCCATCCGAAGAGCTGCATCTGTCCGCCATGCGTATGCCCGCTGAGCGTCAGCTGTGCCGTCGTCTTCGGGAGGATGTTCCGCTTCCATGCGGAAGGGTCGTGCTGCAGCATGATGACAAAGGCGTTTCTGTCCAGGCCCTTCGTGGCCTTTCCATAGTCTGCATAATTGGGGAAAGGCGGTCTGCCGTCGTTCTCCGTGCCACAGATACAGATGGTCTCGCCGGCGGGCGAGGTGATGAGCAGGTGCCGGTTGCGGAGGAGCGTCCATCCCAGTCGCTTCTCCTCCACGGCGATCAGCCGTGCCTCCTGCGCCGCCTTCTCCTTGGGATTCCCTTTGATATATTCGGTATAGTCGTGGTTGCCCAGGACCGCTACGGTTTTCCTCATCGGTTGCCGTAGGACAGGCGCCATCTTCTCCACCTCTTCAGGGCGCATGTTCTGCAGGTCGCCTGTGAAGCAGATGAGGTCTGGGTTCTGCCGCACGATGTTGTCCATCTCCGCCTGCAGGATTCTCTTCCGCCATCCGTCGAAAGTGCCGAGATGGAGGTCGGATACATGTACGATCCGGTAACCGTCGAATGACGGCGGCAGATCCCGGAAGGCCAGAGACACGTGCTTCACCCGGACAGCGGAGACCCCGGCGGTGAGTCCATAAACATAGAAGGCGAAGGCAAGGGTGCCCAGGACAAGTCCGATGCTGTGTCCCCAGTTGCGCTGCGTATGCGTAACGTACTTGCGCACGGCCCATCCTGCGAAAGACGAGAGGGTGAAGATGGCCTTGGGGCCGACGAACATGCCGAGGAGGAAGAGATAGGTGTTCAGCCATGTCAGGTCGGCAGGTGCGAAGTTGCGGATGGAAGCCAGCGCACAGGTATAGACGACCATGCCGATGCAGGGAGTCCACCATAGCAGGCGTTGCCGCCACGTGATGTGGTAACGCTTGCGGAAATAGTGCATATCGATGTACAGGTCGGACAACACTATTGTCAATATAAGGTATATGACGATTCTGGCTATCATTTCTTCTTCATGCAGAGGCGGTGAGGACTTCTTGCCGCAGCGTCAGGCCGGGGACGGTGTCGGACAGGGACTTCTCTCTGAAACGCTGTCGTCCACAACAAGGGCGGGGCAGGCCTTTCCGGCATTCAGAGGCCATGTCCGGCTGACCGGCCGGCCTCCTGTCCGTGCCGGAAGGTAATCTGCTCGCCGCGCACCGTGCCGTCAAGAAGTCCGTCGTTCAGCAGATGGTGTCCGTTGCAGAAAGTATGCAGTACCCGCCACCGGTAGGTATGTCCCTCCATCGGACTCCACTTGCATTTGCTTTGAATACATTTCCTGTCGACCGTCCAGGGCTGACGGGGGGCGACGACGACGAGGTCGGCCTTGTATCCTTTCCGCAGGAAACCCCGGCGGTCCACATGGAAGAGCCGGGCCGGGGCATGCGCCATCAGCTCCACCATGCGTTCGATGCCGAGCACGCCCTGATCGACCAGTTCCAGCATCGTGACGAGTGAAAACTGAACCATCGGCATCCCCGAGGCGGCCTTTGTGCAGCCTCCCTGCTTCTGTGCCGGCAGGTGCGGGGCATGGTCGGTACCGACGACCGTGATCCGTCCGTCTGCGAGTGCCCGGCGGATGGCGGCCTGGTCGGCAGCGGTCTTGACGGCAGGATTGCACTTGATCAGCGCCTTCTTCGTGAGGTAGTCCCGGTCAGAGAATACAATGTGTGCGAGGACAGCCTCCAGCGTGATCCGTCCCTCATCCTCCGGACGGTTCGCCAGAGACAGTTCTCCTGCCGTAGAGATGTGTGCGATGTGCAGGTGCGTCCTGTATTTCCGGGCCAGTTCGACTGCCAGCCGGGAGGAGGCCAGGCAGGCCTCCGCACTGCGGATTTCCCCGTGATGGATGATCGCCGGATCGTCGCCGAAGCGTTCCCTGGCTGCCTTCATGTTCGCATTGATGATGCCTGTTTCTTCACAGTGCGTCATCACGGGGAGACCCAGTTCGGCAGCGACCCGGAAGATCTGCTCCAGCGCCTCACGCCGGTCGACAAGCATGTTTCCTGTCGAAGCACCCATGAAGAGCTTGATGCCGGGGACCGTATGCGTGTCGAGCAGGGGGAACAGACCGCTGTTGGCATTTGTCGCGCCAAAGAAGAAGCTGTAGTTTACGTGGCTCGTCCGCCCCGCACGTTCCCACTTGTCGTGCAGAGCCTCCGGCGTCGTCGTCTGCGGAAGCGTATTCGGCATCTCGAAGTAGGAGGTCACCCCGCCGTATGCGGCAGCCCGGCTCTCGCTCTCGATGTCTGCCTTCTCCGTCAGTCCCGGCTCACGGAAGTGTACATGGTCGTCGATCACGCCGGGCAGGACAAAACACCCCGTGGCATTGACGGTCTCGTCAAATGAGCCACGGGGCTGCTGTGTTCCGGCCATGATGTCTGCGATGCAGTCGTCCTCTATGACGAGCGAGCCGATGAAGCTCCGCCCTTCGTTGACGATTGTTCCACCTTGGATGAGTTTCCTCATGAGTTTCTGTTGTTTAGGGATTACTGGCTTCCTGCTCTGAGACCGTGTCTCGAAAACAGGGGAATGGGGGGTGCGGAGAGAGGAAGAATGCGCAAGAACAAAGGAAGCGGATGTGCGGAGCGGAGTCTTATCTGCGGGCAGGCTCGCCGGCCATCTGTGCGGGCGTCGGGGGTGTGACGGCGGCAGTGGGAGCGGTTCCTGCCGTGTCCGGGATGGCTGCGGCGGCAGGTTCGGCCGTGCCGTTCATCTCCTTCTGTGCCTGCTGGAAGTCTGCATAGAAGGCCTTTACCTGCGGATTCTGCTTGAAGGTGTCTGTCGCCTTGGCCATGATGTATTCAATCCATGACGGCAGCTGGTTGACCACGTTGGCATACATATAGTCGTTCATCCATATGGGGAAGGCATTGGGGGTCGTGTCGTAGGTGATGCGGGTCAGGAATCCCCAGGGGCCGAGGATGTTGTCGAAGTTCTCCGTGATGAACTTCGTGAACAGCCTGTCTCCTTTGGCATATACGCCCAGCGCCTTCTTGATCAGGCGGGCATTCACCGTCTCCTCGTCATGTCCGTTCAGGATGGCTGCGCTCTCTTCATGGTCGATTTCGACGTACTGGTTGCGCAGCTGTGTGAATTTCGTCCAGAAGTCGTTGAGCTTGTCGTTGAGCGGCGTACCGCTGACACGCTGCTGCGTGTTGTCCAGCCTGAGCGTGATGTCTCCTTTCTCCAATACGACGGGGAACTGCAGGTTGACATCGTCCATGAACACCTGTGCCACCTTCACCGAGTCGATCGTCCCATGGAAGGAGAACTGTCCGTGAACCACGTCACAGGAGTCCAGATTGATCAGCGAGTCGCCCTGGTCGGTCTTCAGATACAGCTTTCTCCCATCCAGACTCGACACGTTGGAGGTCCCCTGGATATTGAAAGAGTTGGCACACGATGTGAATGCAGCGAGTGTCAGGAGTGCGTAGAGAACTTTATTCATAGATCATTTAACTGTTCAACTTCTTCTTCTCAGACAAAATTACAACCTATAATCGGACTTGAAGAACTTTTTTATTCAAATTAAAACTATCTGTAATGTTTTTAGCTTTTTTTAGTCACTGCCTTCTCCGCCCTCTTTCTTCAGCTCGTAGCTGATGCGGTGGGTCGTGTACATCTCTAAGACGGCGGATATGAGCAGGAGGATGACCCAGTTGTGATGGAAGATGCTTACGTAACTGCTGTAACCGTCCAGCGAACCGGTGAATGCCGGACGGAGAAAATGGTAACAGTCCTCCACCATGAACAGCCCGGAAAGGATGAATCCCCAGCCCGCCAGGGTCATGATGCGGCGCAGACGGCGGACGGCCAGCCGCGTGCCGAGGTAACGCTGCCGCGACTGCATGAGCACAAAGCCGGCGGTACCGGCCAGCATCAGCCAGCAGGCGACGGACTGAATGAGAAAGAAGGCATACAGACCCGTGCCTGCAACCATGACGATTCCTCCCAAAAGGTAAACGGTTGATTCGAGTTTATTCAGCTGTCTCATACTTAGGTGTGTTGTCGGCCGGCTGCTCATCGTCGCTCAGCACGAAGATGTCTTCGTTGTCAGCCTTCATGAAGTAACGCTCCCGGGCCACGCGGGCGATGGCGTCCGAGTCGGTCTTGAGGTCCTTCAGCTGCTGTGTGTCGTGCTGATACTGACGGTCATATTTCCGGATTTCGGCCTTCAGGTCATCGATCTGGTAGGCGTATTCAATGCGCTTCATGAAACTGTTCTCGTCCAGCACGCCCACGATGAGTGCGCCGAAGATGATGACAATATGGAACTTGAACCGACTGAAGAATCTGTAAATATGTCCGGTAATCTTGCTCACTTCTCTCCTTATTATTTTCTGCAAAAGTAAGGAAAAGATTGCAGACGTACGCAGGAAGCATCCATATTTTTAGCAAATTAACAATTTAATCCTGTCTCTCTCCATCCACTTCCCTTAACTTTTATTACCTTTGCAAGACAATCAGATTTTCAAAACTATGGATGAATATATTGTCTCGGCGCGCAAGTACCGGCCGATGTCCTTCGATTCCGTCGTGGGGCAGCAGGCGCTGACTACCACGCTGAAGAATGCCGTGAAAAGCGGTAAGCTGGCGCACGCTTACCTCTTCTGCGGACCGCGGGGAGTGGGCAAGACGACCTGCGCCCGCATCTTTGCGAAGGCGATCAACTGCGAACATCCCACGGCCGACGGCGAGGCCTGCAACGAATGCGAGAGCTGCAAGGCCTTCAGCGAGGGGCGCAGCTACAACATCTTCGAGCTGGATGCCGCCAGCAACAACTCAGTGGAAAACATTAAGTCGCTGATGGACCAGACGCGCATCCCGCCGCAGGTAGGACGGTACAAGGTCTTCATCATCGACGAGGTACACATGCTTTCCACGGCGGCTTTCAATGCTTTCCTGAAGACTTTGGAAGAGCCGCCGGCACACGTCATCTTCATCCTCGCGACGACCGAGAAGCACAAGATCCTCCCGACCATCCTGTCCCGCTGCCAGATCTACGACTTCGAGCGCATGACTGTGCCGAACATCATCAGCCATCTGAAAAGCGTTGCCGAAAAGGAGAACATACAATACGAGGAGGAGGCACTGAACGTCATCGCCGAGAAGGCCGACGGCGGTATGCGCGACGCCCTTTCCATCTTCGACCAGACGGCGAGCTTCTCGCAGGGAAACATCACCTACCAGAAAGTCATAGAGGACCTGAACGTACTGGATGCGGACAACTACTTCCACATCATCGACCTTGCCCTGGAGAACAAGGTGAGTGAAGTGATGGTGCTCCTGAACGATGTCATCAACAAGGGCTTCGACGGCGGACACCTCGTCAACGGACTGGCATCCCACGTCCGCAACGTGCTGATGGCAAAGGATGCACAGACGCTCCCGCTGCTCGAGACAAGCCAGCAGCAGCGGCAGCGCTATCAGGAGCAGGCGCAGCGGTGTCCTGTCCGCTTCCTTTACAGCGCGCTGCAGATCATGAACCGCTGCGACGTGGAGTACCGGCAGAGTTCCAACAAGCGGCTGCTGGTGGAACTGACCCTGATCCAGGTGGCACAGATCACGCAGAAGGACGATGACGTGCCTGCCTCGGGGCGTAGCCCTAAGCGATTGAAATCCCTGTTCAAGAATCTTATTCTGAAGGCTCAACAGAAACCGGCTCCGCAGGTGGCCGGGAGCCTGAGACATCATGACGAGACAGCACGCCGCTGTCAGGGCGGAAGCCGGGAGCAGGTGGCTGCCCCGTCTCCCGGCGGCACACACGTCACCGCCGCAGAGCGTCCGGCGGCGAAGGTGGCAACAGGTCTGCCGAAGTCCATCAACCTGGGGGCATTGAGCATGTCATTTGACAATCTGCTCAAGAGCGACAGGAAAAAAGCCCGGGAGGACGAGCCTGAAATCACCAACAAGGACGAGAATGAGCCGTTTACACAGCAGGACCTCGTCGTCCGGTGGCGTGCCATGTGTACACGTATGCCGGACAAGATGCAGGCACTGGCACAGCGGATGAAGAACATCACGCCGACCATCACCGAATTTCCGAATATCCAGGTGCTGGCCGAGAACAACATCCAGCTCAACGAAATGCTTCCCATCCGGTCGCGCATCCGGGCCACGCTGGCGAAGGATCTGCACAACGGACAGATCGGCCTTACCATCCGGCTTGCCAGACAGGAGGAAATCAAACCCATGCTTACTCCCCGTGAAGAGTTCGACAGGCTGATGAAAACCAACCGCTCTGTAAAGAAACTCGTAGAGACGCTCGGGCTGGAGCTGGCTTAGCCGACATGGCCGTATTGTCCGGCAGCATACGGTGTTCCGGCACACGCTCTTTGCATACAAGGCAGCGAAACACCCTCCGGCCAGCTTCTCCTGTACGGCAGGGCACTCCCTCTCCGGCACAGGCAGCGAGGCCGTCGGGCTTGGCACAACCGGTGTCAGGCCTCAGCACGGCCGGTGTCCATCGGCAGTACAGCCGGTGACGGGCATCCGCACGACGGCAGAAGCCGGTAAGGAAGGGTACTTCCCGGCATCATCATACCTGTAAAAAGGAGGCTGCCGGCCGACTTATTGCGGAAGATGTCTGCCGGACAGCGACAGGCTTGTTTGCATCCTCTAAACACAGGAGGGTGTGTCAAAATGCAAATACCGTTTTGATCATCTTACAGTTTGAAACAATTCATTAAAAAAGACCTTTTCTGTACTCGATTCTGAGTAAAGAAATGGTCTTTTCTTTGTTGTAGGAAAAACCTGCTTATGGTTTGAAAGTCGTCAAGTTATTCATCTGCATTTTGACGCATCCTCCCTCTCTTATTTCTCCGGGTAATGGAGGTTGGCTTCGGTGATATTGTCCAGCACCTCTGTGAGAAACTTCTTCGACTCCCACTTTGCCATCGGCAGGTCGTGGAGCAGGTAGTTGCCGCAGTCGCAAGGTGCTGCACCGGGGATGTCGCCCTCGTAGTCGGCAACGAACCGGAAGGTGCGGCGCATCAGT
This sequence comes from Prevotella multiformis, assembly GCF_018127985.1. Classification (NCBI taxonomy): domain Bacteria; kingdom Pseudomonadati; phylum Bacteroidota; class Bacteroidia; order Bacteroidales; family Prevotellaceae; genus Prevotella; species Prevotella multiformis. The sequence continues at coordinate 194,956 of NZ_CP072357.1, forward strand.
CCGACGATGTCTTTCGATGCAAGGTCGCCGCGGAGAATCAGGTAGTTGCCCGTCAGGCAGCCCATCGGCCCCCAGTAGATGATACGGTCTTTCCATTCCGGGTCGTTGCGGAGATAGGTGGCGGCCAGGTGCTCGATGGTGTGGATGGCTCCCACGTGCAGCGCCGGTTCCCGGTTGGGCTCTTTCATGCGGATGTCGAAGGTGGTGACGGTTTCTCCGCCTACTTCGTCCTTGCGGCTTACGTAGATGCCGCGCAGCAGCCGCTCGTGGTCGATGGTGAATGATGGGATCTTGTTCATAGTTTTCATATTATGTCGATAAAGTGTTTCGTCACCTCGAAGCTGCCGTTGGCGACACGCTCCCAGAAGTCGAAGTACTGACTCGCCTTGCTGTCCTTGAGCGGTATGTCGCTGATGATGCGGAAGGAGACGAACGGTGTCCGGTAGATATGGCAGACCTGTGCGATGGCGCAGCTCTCCATGTCGACGGCCGTGGCACCGGGGAACCGGTCCAGTATCTGCTGCATCTTCTCACGCGAGTTGACGAACCACTCGCCGCTGACGGTCAGTCCGCTCCGTATGTGCAGTTCCCTGCAGTCAGGCAGGTCGTTCAGCGACAATGCCTTTTCCACCAGTTCGGCAGGAGCCGTGAAGTATGCCGGCATGCCGATGATCTGCCCGAACGCCACTTCGTCACCGCAGTAGGCATCGTGGTAGGTGCAGGCCGAAGCCACCACCACGTCCGTCACCTCCAGCGTCGTGTCTGCACCGCCGGCACAGCCGCTCGATACGATGAGGTCAGGGTGGTAATGATGGATCATCTCCACGGTACCGACCGCCGCATTCACTTTTCCGATGCCGCACTGCAGCAGGATGATTTCCTTGTCTCCCAGTCGGCCTGTCACGAAGTCTTTATGGTCGAAATGCTCCTTTGCCGTTTGGGAAAGGATTGCTTTGAGCTGCGTGAACTCCTTGTCCATCGCAACGATGATTCCTATTTTCATGCGGCAAAGGTACGAAAAAGTTATAAGCTGGAGATTGTACGTGCTTTGTTTTTTGTAACTTTGCACGCATGATATGGAATCCATGACCTCTCGGTCAGGAAATTCTGTCAGACGAAAGCAAAACAAAAACAAACATGAAAACTTGGAAAAGATTTCTGCCCGATGTGGTGGCTGTCGTGTTGTTTGCGGTCATCTCGTTCGCTTACTTCTTTGTTCCCGTCACACAGGGTAAGATCCTCTATCGCCACGATGCCTCGGCAGGTGTCGGATCGGCACAGGAAATGGCGGCCTACCAGGAGCGTACCGGCGAGGCGACACGATGGACAAACGCCATCTTCGGCGGTATGCCGACCTACCAGATGTCGCCGTCCTACCGGTCGACGGACGGCCTGTCGCAGGTGATGAACGCCTACCACCTCTGGCTGCCGGACAATGTATGGTTCCTTTTCGCCTATCTCCTGGGCTTCTACATCCTGCTGCGGGCGTTCGACTTCCGGCAGTCGCTGGCGGCGCTGGGCGGTGTGATGTGGGCCTTCTCGTCCTATTTCCTGATCATCATCGCTGCCGGACATCTGTGGAAGGTGATGGCACTGGCCTACCTTCCGCCGATGATCGCCGGTGTCGTGCTGGCTTACCGCGGCCGGTATCTGTCCGGCTTCATCGTGACGGCGATATTCACCGCCTTCGAAGTGAAGGCGAACCACGTACAGATGACCTATTACTATCTGTTCGTCATCCTCTTCATGGTCGTCGCCTACCTCGTGAAGGCCATCCGTGAGAAGCGGCTGGCGGGATTCCTGAAGGCGACAGGCGTGCTGGCGGCGGCAGCCGTCATCGGCATCGCCATCAACCTCTCCAACCTCTACCACACCTGGCAGTACCAGAAGGAGAGCATGCGCGGCAAGAGCGAACTGGTGAAGGCGGACAAAGCCAACCAGACCAGTTCTGGGCTCGACCGTGACTACATCACGCAGTGGAGCTACGGCATCGACGAGACGCTGACGCTGCTCGTGCCCGATGCGAAGGGCGGGGCGAGCGTGCCGCTGAGCCAGAGCGAGACGGCGATGAAGAAGGCCGACCCGCAGATACAGTCGATGATTCCCCAGCTCTACGATGCCTTCCCGCAGTATTTCGGCACACAGCCGGGGACGAGCGGACCGGTCTATGTCGGAGCGTTCGTGCTGTTCCTCTTCATCCTGGGACTGTTCCTCGTGAAAGGCCCGATGAAGTGGGCGCTGGCTGCGGCGACCGTGCTGTCTGTCCTCCTGTCATGGGGGCACAACTTCATGGGGTTCACCGACTTCTTCCTCGATTACATCCCGATGTATGCGAAGTTCCGTACCGTGGCGAGCATCCTCGTCATCGCCGAGTTCACCATACCGCTGCTGGCCGCCCTGGCGCTGAAACGCCTCGTCGACGAGCCTGACCTGCTGGGCAGGAAGATGAAGTTCGCCTATGTCAGCCTTGCCCTGACGGCCGGCGTGGCGGCCCTGATCGCCCTGTTCCCCGACATGACGGGGCCGTTCGTCAGCGATCAGGAACGCCAGATGATCAACGGCATACAGGGCATGGACAGCAATACGGCAGGGACGATTCTCGCCAATGTCTCGGCGATGCGTTCCGCCATGGTCAGTGCCGACGCATGGCGTTCGGTCGTCGTTATTCTGATCGGTTTCGCCCTGCTCTTCGGTTACAGGATGAAGAAGCTGCGCGCCGATTATATGATCGCCGCCCTGCTGGTGCTCTGCCTCGTCGACCTGTGGCAGGTGGACAAGCGTTATCTGAACGACGGTATGTTCGTGCCGAAGAGCGAGCGTGACATGCCGCAGCAGCCGACGGCGGCCGACGTGGAGATCCTGAAAGACAAGGGCCTGGACTACCGTGTGCTGAACTTCGCTTCCAATACTTTCAACGAGAACGAGACCGCTTACTTCCACAAGAGCATCGGCGGTTACCATCCCGCCAAACTGCGCCGTTACCAGGAGATGATCGACGCCTACATCGTCCCGGAGATGCAGAAGGCGATGCAGGCGATCGCCGCCAAGGGCGGCAACATGCAGGCTGTGGACGGGGCGAAGGTGTTCCCGGTGCTGAATATGCTGAATACGAAGTACTTCATCCTTCCGTTGCAGGGAGGCACGACAATGCCGCTGAAGAACCCTTACGCACAGGGAAACGGATGGTTTGTCGATAAGATAAGCTATGTTGCCGATGCCAATGCGGAGTATGCGCAGGTGGGCAGGATAGATGTACGCCATGCAGCTGTAGCCGACAAGGCCTTTGCAGCTGTCCTCGGACAGGCGGTGGAGAACGGCTCTGCGGCCACGGTGAGACTGGAGAAGTACGAGCCGAACAACCTGCGATACACCGTCAGCTCGAAGAACGGCGGCATTGTCGTCTTCTCTGAAATCTATTATCCGGGCTGGACAGCGACGGTAGACGGGCAGCCTGCAGAACTCGGCCGTGTGAATTATATCCTCCGTGCTCTCCGTGTGAAACCGGGCAGCCACACCGTTGTCCTCGACTTCCACCCGGCGAGCATCTCTACGACTGAGACGGTTGCTTACATTGCCATGGCCATTCTGATCCTTGCCGTCCTGGGAGCGGGATACATGAAGTTCAGACGGCGGAAGGGGACGGGAGAGCCGAATAGGCTGATGGCAGGAGCCTGAGAAGGCACGGTGCTGTCTTCCAGCACTCCGGGGAATACGGTCTTGTTCCCAGCCGGAGGGGTACCGCGTCCCCGGATATTGGGAACACGGTTCCCGACCGGTTGGGAACACCCTTCCCGGCCGTCGGGAACAGGATTCCCGGCCGTCGGGAAGGGCAGTCCCGGCTGCCCGGAGAAAATCTTCCTGTACATGCTGCGCCCGCTCCTGTCGATGCGGTTTCTGGAGAGGACAATTGTGATCCGGCCGGATGAGGCGAACTGATCCGCATCGTTCGGTCTTGTTTTCCGGTCCCGGTCCGTCCTTGCTGATGCCCGGGTTCTCCTGCGGGCAAAAAGATGTCGGGAGGGGACTTCATTTCCGATGCCTGTTCCTTTGTACCCTGTCCGGATGATGGAGGACGGTGGTGTCCGGATAGCTCCGAGGCGGAAGGATGCCCTTGTATGAGGATGTACACCGGGTATTGGTAAATTAAAGTTAAATAGGTCTTGAGGTGATACGCAAAAGTGCCCTCTGGGCTGTTATTCCTTTAGAAAATCCTGATAGACAAAATGAATCTGAACCCTAAGAACCTAACGGAGGAAACCACATACAACGGGAAACGGATCAGTCCGGCGGCATGGGTGCCTACGCTTTACTTCGCCATGGGCATGCCCTTCGTCGTGCTCAACATGGTCTGCACGCTGATGTACAAGGGAATGGGCGTGAGCGATGCGCAGATCGCCTTCTGGACCTCGCTCATCATGCTGCCCTGGACGCTGAAGCCGCTGTGGAGTCCGTTCCTGGAGATTTACAAGACAAAGAAGTTCTTTGTCGTACTGACGCAGCTGCTCACAGGCGTGCTCTTCGCCCTGGTGGCCTTTGCGCTCCATCTTCCCTCTTTCTTCCCGGTCACGATAGCGATACTCTCGGTGATCGCCATGAGCGGTGCGACGCACGACATCGCAGCCGACGGCACTTATATGTCCGTGCTGTCGAACGAGGAGCAGGCACGGTGGATAGGCTGGCAGGGGGCATTCTACAACATTGCGAAGATTGCCGCGACGGGCGGGCTGGTCTATCTCGCCGGCACGTTCATCGGGCACTTCGGCGTGACGAAGGCCTGGATGCTGATCATGCTGATCATCGCCGCCGTCATGGTGACCATCGGCATCTATCACTATGCCGTCCTGCCGGACCCGGCGAAGCCGACGGAGGGCAGTCCTGTCTCGCTGCACGATTCTCTGCACGAGCTGCTGGAGGTGTTCCTCGACTTCTTCCGGAAGAGACACATTATATATTATATCTGTTTCATCGTCCTCTACCGCTTTGCCGAGGGATTCGTGATGAAGATCGTCCCGCTCTTCCTCAAGGCACCGCGTGCCCAGCAGGGACTGGGACTGAGCGAACAGGAAATCGGCCTGTGCTACGGCACCTTCGGTGCTGCGGCGTTCGTCATCGGTTCGATTCTCGCCGGCTACTACATCGCCTGGCGGGGGCTGCAGAAGAGTCTTTTCTCGCTCGCCCTGGTGTTCAACATCCCCTTTGTCGCCTACACGTTGCTTGCCGTCTACCAGCCCGAGAGCCTGTGGCTGATCGGCGGCGGTATCGTCATGGAATACTTCGGCTACGGATTTGGCTTCGTCGGTCTGTCGCTCTTCATGATGCAGCAGGTGGCGCCGGGCAGGCACCAGATGGCCCACTATGCCTTTGCCAGCGGCATCATGAACCTCGGAGTCATGCTGCCGGGCATGCTGAGCGGCTACTTCAGCGACCATCTGGGCTACCGTATGTTCTTCATCGTCGTACTGGCATGCACCATTCCGGCCCTGCTGATCACATGGTTCGTCCCGTTCACCTATCCCGACAGGACGAAGAAGGCAAAGGCCGCGGCATGAGCGGGGAACAGCGTGTACAGCACATTCAGACCCAAACAAAATAATTAAAACCAAAGATTATGAGATTAATCATAGAACCCAACTACGAACAGCTGTCCCGGTGGGCGGCCAACTACGTCATCGAGCGCATCAATGCTGCCAGAAACCAGGAAAAGCCGTTCGTGCTCGGACTGCCTACCGGTTCGTCGCCGGAAGGGATGTATGCCGAACTGGTGATGGCCTGCAAGGAAGGCAGAGTCAGCTTCAAGAACGTCGTCACGTTCAACATGGACGAGTATGTCGGCCTGCCCGAGAGCCATCCGCAGAGCTACCACACCTTCATGGCCGAACACCTCTTCAACCACATCGACTGCCCGAAGGAGAACATCCACATCCTGAACGGCAATGCCGAAGACCTGGAGGCAGAATGCCGGCACTATGAGGAGATGATCCGTGAGGCCGGCGGCATCGACCTCTTCCTCGGCGGCATCGGCCCCGACGGGCACATTGCCTTCAACGAGCCAGGGTCGTCGCTCCGCTCGCGCACCCGTGTGAAGACGCTGACCTCTGACACGCGCATCGCCAACTCGCGCTTCTTCGACAACGACCCGGAGAAAGTGCCGGCACACGCACTGACCGTAGGTGTGGGCACCGTCATGGACGCCCGGGAGGTGCTGATTCTCGCCAACGGTCACCACAAGGCCGAGGCCCTGCGTGCAGCCGTAGAGGGCGGCATCACCCAGAAGTGGACCATCAGTGCGCTGCAGATGCACGAGCACGGCATCATCGTCTGTGACGAGGCTGCGACCGACAAGCTCACCGTAGAAACATACAAATACTTTAAAGACATAGAAAAGGAGAACCTGTGATGAAGCTGAATCTTAGTTCAAAGATCGTACTCAACCAGATACCGGAGGAGTTCTACCGTCCGGCAACCGCCATCGAACGTTCGGAGATCACCCGCTTCGAGAAAGTGCCGACCGACATCTTCCCGACCATCGAGGAGGGTGCCGTCGACATCGCCAACCAGCTGGAAGCCGACATCAAGAAGCGGGAGCAGGAAGGACGGAAGTTCGTCATGGGCGTAGGGTCCGGCTCTTCGCTCACCCCCATCTTCCAGGAGCTTATCCGTCGGCACGAGGCCGGCAGGCTGAGCTTCAGGAACGTGGTCGTCTTCAACGCCTACGAATATTTCCCGCTGAACGCCGAGAACGTGAACCGCAGCATCAACCAGCTGAAGGAGCGTTTCCTGAATCATGTCGACATCGAGGCGGAGAACATCTTCACGCCCGACGGGACGCTTGCCCAGGACGATGTGCAGGAACACTGCCGGCAGTACGAGCAGCACATCAAGGAGCAGGGCGGCCTGGACGTCATCCTCCTCGGCATCGGCCGCATGGGCAACATCGCCACCAACGAGCCGGGTTCGAGCCTCACGTCGGCCTCACGCCTCATCCTCATCGACGAGACGGCGCGCGAGGAGATGAAGATGAGCTTCGGCTCGCAGGAGACGGTTCCTCCCTGTTCCATCACGATGGGCGTCAGCACCATCCTCTCCGCACGCAGGATCTTCCTTACGGCATGGGGCGAGGAGAAGGCCGACATCATCAAGAAGACCGTAGAAGGCAAGGTCAGCGACACTGTCCCGGCCTCTTTCCTGCAGACGCACAACGATGCGCACGTCGTCATCGACCTCTCGGCGGCAGCCAAGCTGACGCGCATCCAGCACCCCTGGCTTGTCGCTTCCTGCCGGTGGACGGACAAGCTGGTACGTTCGGCACTCGTCTGGCTCTGTCAGGTGACGGGCAAACCGATCCTCAAGCTGACCAACAAGGACTACAATGAGAACGGCCTCAGCGAACTTCTGGCCCTCTACGGGTCGGCCTACAACGCCAACATCAAGATATTCAACGACCTCCAGCATACCATCACCGGATGGCCGGGCGGCAAGCCGGATGCCGACGACACCTACCGTCCGGAGCGTGCCAAACCGTTCCCGAAGCGGGTCATCGTCTTTTCGCCGCACCCTGACGACGACGTGATCTCCATGGGCGGTACGCTCCGCCGCCTCGTCCAGCAGGGCCACGACGTACACGTCGCCTATGAGACATCGGGCAACATCGCCGTCGGCGACGAGGAGGTCGTGCGCTTCATGCACTTCATCAACGGTTTCAACCAGCTCTTCGGCAACGAGCAGGACGAGGTCATCAAGTCGAAGTACAAGGAGATCAAGGAGTTCCTGAAGCACAAGAAGGAAGGCGACATCGACACACAGGATGTCCGCACCATCAAGGGGCTGATCCGCCGCGGCGAGGCGCGCACGGCCTGCACCTTCAACCAGATTCCGCTCGACCACGTCCACTTCCTCGACCTGCCTTTCTATGAGTCGGGCAAGATCGAGAAGCTGCCGATGGGCGAGGCCGACGTGAATATCGTAAGGAAACTCATCAGTACCGTGCAGCCGCACCAGATCTACGTGGCCGGCGACCTGGCCGACCCGCACGGCACGCACCGTAAATGTACGGATGCCGTCCTCGCCGCCATCGACCTGGAGAAAGAGGCCAAGGCGGCGTGGCTGAAGGACTGCCGTGTGTGGATGTACCGCGGCGCATGGGCGGAATGGGAAATCGAGAACATCGAGATGTGCGTCCCCATCAGTCCGGAAGAGCTTCGTGCAAAACGCAATTCCATCCTCAAGCACCAGAGCCAGATGGAGAGCGCTCCGTTCCTCGGCAACGACGAACGGCTCTTCTGGCAGCGTTCCGAGGACCGCAACCGCGGCACCGCCAAGCTTTACGATGATCTTGGGATGGCCTGCTACGAAGCGATGGAGGCGTTTGTGGAATATAAATTTTAGTATAAATCCGGCAAATGCTATTCATGTATAAAAGGATTTTATCAGCTGTCATCCTCTGTACCGTACTGTTACAGGCCGGTGCGGTCGGGACAGGAAACGACAGGAAAGAAAAAAACGATGATGGTTTTACCACCATCGTTTTTGATAGGGCGCACAGCCCCGTCCCCTACCGCATCCCGGCCATCGCCGAGACACGGCGGGGCACGCTGCTGGCGGCCTGCGACTTCCGCTTCAGCCATGCGGACGTGGGGTGGAACAACCGCAACGGCCGCTGGCAGATTGATGTCGTCATGAAGACCAGCAGGGATCACGGCCGCACATGGTCGGACACGCTCTGTGTCGCAAGGGGCGATGAGCAGGCTGCGGACACCGTCCGCACGGCTTTCGGCGATCCGTGCATCGTCGCCGACCGCACGTCGGACAACGTGCTGATGAGCTGCGTCGCCGGGAAGACCGGTTACCAGACGGCGACACGCCGGAATCCCATGCACGCCTTCTTCTTCCGCAGCACCGACGGCGGAAGGACATGGGACAACGGGACGGACCTGACGGAAATGATACACGGTCTCTATGACGGACGGCTGCCCGGCGGCGGCAGTCCCGACGGCATCTTCCTGACTTCAGGGAAGATCATGCAGAGCCGGTACATCCGCAAGGGACGGTTCTACCGGCTGTACATCGCCCATCCCGTCCGACAGAGAGGAGTGGACCGTTGCGGCACGTTCGTCATCTATTCCGACGACTTCGGCCGCACATGGAGCGTGCTGGGTTCTCCCGCTGTTGCCCCCTCTGTCGCTCAGGACGAGTCGAAAGTGGAGGAGCTGCCCGACGGGAGCGTGCTGCTCAGCTGCCGGGATGTCTATGGCGGACGGCGATTCAATGTCTTCACCTATGCGGATGCCCTCAAGGGCACAGGCAGCTGGGGACAGGAGGTGATGCCGGAGAACATGACCGGCAGGCAGGTCAACGCCTGCAACGGCGGCATCCTGGTCGTTCCGGCAAGGAGGACGGCCGACGGACGCCGGCTGTTCGTAGCCCTCCAGTCCGTGCCGCTCAGCGCATGCCGCGACAGTGTGGGCTTCTATTACAAGGAGCTGGCTGCCTATGCCGACTATTCCACGCCTGAAGCCTTGGGCAGGGGGTGGAAGAAGGGACTGCGTGTGACGGATGGTTCATCGTGCTATTCGACGATGGTCAGCATGAAGAACCGCCGCATCGGTTTCCTGTATGAGGTACGCGGGCAGGACGACGGCTATGACATCGAGTTCCGGAGCCTGTCCTTGAAGGAGATTACCGGGGGAAGGTATGCTCTTCTTCCTTCCGTTGACCGTTCTTCCTACATCAGGGAAGCTGCGGCCGTACGGTAGGGAGGATGGTCGGGTGTTTTAAGATCTGGCCGGAAAGTCGTATAGGACTGCTTGTGGGAGCTTTCCCGTCCGGGAAATATTTTCCGGCAGGTCGCTCGTTTCCCTGCTCTATGATGGGGAAGGACCGTTCCGGTATGAAGTTGATTGTTGCATGAAGCCGGACGGTTGTCATCTTGCTGGATGGACTCGGCCGGTATAGTCGGTCAAGTAGGGCTGGCCTGCTGGTTAAGTATATTCCGTCTGTCAGCTAAGTATATTCTGCTTGTTGCCAAGCATAGTCGAGCTTTCGGTCAAGTAGGAACCGCTTGCGGGTTAAGTATATCCTGTTTATCGGCTAAGCATAGTCAACTTTCCGGTCAAGTAGGGTCAGCCTGTCGGTTAAGTATCATCAGCTGTCTGGCGGTACTTTTCCGACAGTCTGCTAAGAGTTGGAGAGACGGCGGGTTGCCCGGGAACAATCCTGCTGACAGGATATTTCCGTGTGAAGTACCCGAAAGAGCAGCGGATGTCTCTGTCAACGGAACGCTGTCCGTAGAACAGTTGTGCGAAATAAAAACCACGGAAAACTTGCAGAAGTCGTAAATCATGTTTAAATTTGCGAGTATTACGAAAATCAACAATCAAATCACTATGATCAAGAACTATGTAGAAGAGAACAAAGACAGGATGCTCGAGGAGCTGTTCAGTCTGATACGCATTCCCAGCGTAAGTGCGCAACCGGCTCACAAGGAGGATATGGTGCGCTGTGCCGAACGGTGGAAGGAACTGCTGCTTGAGGCTGGAGTCGACAAGGCAGAGGTGATGCCGTCAAAGGGGAATCCGATGGTCTATGCCGAGCGGATGGTCGACCCGAAGGCGAAAACCGTATTGGTTTACGGGCATTATGACGTGATGCCGGCCGAGCCTTTCGAGCTGTGGAAGACCGAACCTTTCGAGCCTGTCGTGAAAGACGGCCATATCTGGGCACGCGGTGCCGATGATGACAAGGGGCAGTCGTTCATGCAGGCGAAGGCTTTCGAGTATGTCAACAAGCACAACCTGCTGAAGCATAATGTGAAGTTTATCTTTGAAGGTGAGGAGGAAATCGGATCCGGAAGCCTCGGTCCGTTCATCGAAGCACACAGGGAACTGCTGAAGTGTGACGTGATACTCGTGTCCGACACGGGTATTATCAGTCCTGATGTTCCCTCCATCACAACGGGGCTGCGGGGTCTGTCCTATTGGCAGATTGAGGTGACAGGTCCCGATCATGACCTCCATTCCGGGACGTTCGGAGGGGCTGTTGCCAACCCGATCAATGTCCTCTGCAAGCTGCTTGCCGACGTGACGGGACCTGACGGAAAGATCCGGATTCCTGGTTTCTATGATGATGTGGAGGAGGCTTCCGAAGAGGAACGGAAGCTCGTTGCCTCAATTCCTTTCAATGAGGATGCGTACAAGAAGTCCATCGGTGTGAAGGCTCTCTTCGGTGAGGAGGGGTACAGCACGATCGAACGCACAGGCTATCGTCCGTCATTCGATGTCTGCGGTATCTGGGGCGGCTATACGGGAGACGGTGCCAAGACCGTCATCCCATCGAAGGCATACGCCAAGATCTCGTCCCGTCTCGTCCCGCATCAGGATCACAACAAGATCAGTCAACTGGTAATCGACTACTTCAACCGCGTCGCTCCCGACACCGTTACCGTGAAAGTGGAGAAACACCATGGCGGCTACGGCTACGTCTGTCCGATCGACTTCCCGGCCTACAAGGCGGCGGAACGTGGCTTTGAGACTGTCTTCGGCAAGCGGCCGTTGCCAGTCCGTATCGGTGGAAGCATCCCCATCATCTCTACCTTTGAGAAGATGCTCGGTGCGAAGAGTGTTCTTATGGGTTTCGGTCTGGAGTCGAATGCCATCCACTCGCCGAACGAGAATATGCCGGTTGACCTCTGGCTGAAAGGCATCGAGACCCTTGTCAATTTCCACCTCGAGTACGACAAGGAAGCATAAGCGTATCCCCTGTCACCGTGCCTGCTGTTCCGATGGGGGCAGCAGGCAATATCCTTCAGGCCGGAATCCCGAGAGAACGTCTTTCCTCGGTCGGTTCGGAAAAAGAAGGAAGATGTATCAGAAAGCACCCATGAGGGGTGTGCGAAAAAGAGTAGATGCCCCCGTTTGTCCGGTAAACAACCTGTTCTACGGACAGACGGGGGCATTTCTCTTTGTCTGACAGGACAACTTTCCGTACCTGCCTGAGTCAAGGCAGTTGCATCGTCAGGCAGTGGATGGATCCATGCTGCCTTATGATTGTACGGCTGTCGATACCGATAATCTCCCGGCCGGGGAACGCCTCCTGTATGGTTCCTAATGCGGCCTTGTCCTTTTCGGGCTGATGGTATGTGGGTACCAGTACTGCTCCGTTGATGACAAGGAAGTTGGCGTATGTCGCCGGCAGCCGCTCACCGTCGTCATAGATGGCATCCGGCATCGGCAGGCGCAGCAGACGGTAAGGTCTGCCGTCGGGCGTACGAAGTCTCTTCAGCTGTTCCTCCAGAAGGCGGAACGCCTCATAATGTTCGTCCGTCTCATCGTCACATCCTATATATAATAAGGTGTCATCCGGAGCGATGCGTACGATGGTGTCGATATGTCCGTCGGTGTCATCGCCTGCCAGCTGACCGTGATCCAGCCAGACGACACGCTCCACGTTCGGGAAGAGCAGGCGCAGCCGTCTGTCGATATCCTCTTTTGTGAGTGGCTGATTGCGGTGTGCGGCTGTCAGGCAGCCGGTTGTCGTAAAGAGCGTACGGTCTCCGTCGCTTTCTATCGAACCGCCCTCCAGCACAAAGTCCTTGTGATTTTCCAGTGCACCGTGAAAGAGTCCCGCTTCATAGATCTGCCGGTTGATCCGGTTGTCCTTCTCCGCTGCAAACTTCCCGCCCCATCCGTTGAAACAGAAGTCAAGCAGGTGGGTCGGCTGGAAGCTGCCCTTGGGCTGCGCATCCGAAACGAGGGAGATGGGAGCAACGTCCCGTGCCCATGTGTCATTGCTGTCACAGGCGAAGAGGGTTACCTGCCTCATCTGTTCCTCTATCAGCCTTTCTGCCAGTAAGTTGCGCACCTGCTCTGTGTTTCGTGTCGTGATGAGCAAGGCCTCATGGCGTGTAATGGCATCCGCCATCTGGAGATAAACCTCGGTAATCTCTTTCAGGTAAGGCCGCCAGTCAGTGTCTTCGTGCGGCCATATCAGCATGACGCCGCTTTGCGGTTCCCATTCTGCAGGCAGCCTGAAACCGTGATGTCTGTCTGTATTCATGGTGCAAAGGTAAGAAAAGAAAACGTGATATGCCGCTTCCCGCCGCCGATTTATTGCCGTAGTATTATAGGAAAGGTGCGTCTCCTCCTGGGGATTGTCGGCATGAGCAAGGCCATGATGCAGCTTGACGCAGGTCAATTCATGGGGTTGACGTAGGTCAATTCAGGCGTTTGATATGCGTCAAAATCTTTGATGAAAGTCAACTTTTACCCAAAGATCAAGGTAAAAAAGGCGTTTTTTTTTGTTTGAGGCCGGAAACCACACTAACTTTGCAAGCACAAAACGAAACAAACGGCACCTCATCAGGATAACAAGAGGTGGCCACTGAAAGGGCTTCAGTCTCAATAGGCAGACACAAGTAAAAAGATTGTTTAACAAGAAAAGAAAGGAAAACGTTATGAAAGAGAGAATCAAGAAAGCAAGCATTATGCGTAAGCTGTTCAACTATCTGACAAACGTCATCAGTGAGTACAACATGGGTCGTGCAACTTGTCTGGCATAAGCCGGCAGCACGCTCATTCCTTACGCTAAGAGTTTAGAAAGAAAGTAAAGTTTGAGAGAATATAAAGAGAAATCGGATCGGAGTCCCTGTGGATTCCGGTCCGATTTTCGTTTGCGGAGGGCTTACTTGTTGCCGGCTGCATCGTAATCGGCAATCAGCTGCCGCAGCCCTTCCAGTGTCCGGGTGTCATATTTGGAGGCATCCATACCTGGACGGTTCAGATATTCAGCTGTCAGTTTTGTCCTCGTCTTTGCACTCCGTGTACCTAACATGGCTTTGTCGCCAAGATAGATGGCCTCTTTTCTGTCCTTCAGCTTCAGATAAAGTTCGTCTTTATCCAATGGATGTTCCAGGATGTAGTTGCCCTTTCCGTCGGTAAAGCGTACCTCAAAGAACTGTGGGTGGCGTGTCCCGATATTGATGGAACCACTGCCGCCGGCATTCGTCAGCACACCGTCTTTCGAGCCTTTTGCGCCGATATAGGTCTTGCCGCCTGCATATACGGTTACGTTGTCGGCAGCCTTGAACTTCTGTTCGGTCTTGCCGTTCGCGTCGTTGTGCGTCAGTGTTACGGCTGATCCCATTGCCGGAGCGTCAAGGTCGAGGATGCCACTGGTCCCTTTGCCCATCTTCTTTTCAATGGATTCATAGACGATGGTGATGCTGCCCTCATGTGTCGTACCGTCGGCAAGTACCACCTTGCCAGGCACATTATAGATGTTCACGGAAGCCTCCCTGGTCTCTTTCACCAGCTGTCGTTCTTCGTCGGCAGCCTGCTGTTCCTCTGCTTTTGCCTTGTTGGCCAGTCGCAGCTTGATATTCTCCGTCATGTCTCCCAGTGCATAGCCGTTGGCAAGCAGTTTGGATACCATGCGGCGTACCATCTCGTTCTCGGAGAGCTGGGGTGCCGTCTTGTATTGCAGGAAGGGAAGTTTCCTGTCATCACAGGTCGTTATATTGCTGAAGTTCTCGCTGCCGCTCCAAGATTCGAGCTTGATCTCGGCTACCTGGTTGCCCACACGGTCCTTGATATAATAGTTTCTTTTGCCTAATGATGGGTCATTGACAAGCACCTTTCCCACCACCTCTTTGTTGATGATGATGTCGCCGTTGTCGTTGATGGAGAAAGGATGCTGTGCAGTGAAGTCCTCATCGGCTTTCTCCATCTCTTTGACTGCCGCATAGATGCTGTCCCATTTCGCAGAGAAAGGACGTGAGCCCTGCTCGAAGAGGTCGGTGATGGCGGATTGGTTGATGCCGCTGCCGGCGATGAGCTGGGGCTTGCTGTCTAACAGCTTGTAGACAAAGTACTTTGTGTTGGACAGAACAATCCTGTCTTTCGGGTTCTGCAGCTCAAAGACTGCGCCTTCGGGTGATGTGAACTGGAGCCAGTCTTCCGGTGTGCTGATGCCTTGTTTTGTCCTGTTCGTAATGAAGAATGTGAACACCTTTTTCCCGTCGGGCGTAGACAGTTCGCAGACTCTCTTCTCTTCTTTTACAAGTGCTACCGGTGTGCCGTCAAGCAGAACCTCTCCTTTCTTGATCTTCAGATCCTGGGCATGTGCGGAAAGCACCATGAAGCTGGCGATGAAGCCTAATACCGTTTTTCTCATTTTACTTGTTTGGTTTTGATGTTGATTGAAATTGTCTGTTATGTATTTTATGTCTGATGTCGGTGTTCCCGGTGAATGGAGTCTCTGGTGTCTGCCGGGTCTGTCTTGCGGGAGGTTTCTACAGACGTTCCGCCTCCTTCACCCGGTTCTTGTCTGTTTCAAATTTCCTGCTTCCGAAGTTGTAGTGTACACGGAAGAGTACCTGTCGGCTTTCGCTGTGCCCCCAGATGTCCAACTGCAATGCCCCCTTGCGTCCGTAACTGTCCCAACGCTCAGTGTGGAGGAGGTCGGTAATCATCAAGGATAGTGAGAGACGGTCACGGAGCAGCCGTCTGCTCAGTCCGATGTCTATGCTTCCGCTTGGCTTGAGCACCTCATAACTCCTGCCTTGAGACTTGCTTGCATATTTGGCAGACAGCTCCATACGTATCTTTGCAGGCAGTTGTATGTCGTTTGAAAGGGTAAGGTTGCAGGATGGTCGACGATAATCTTCTCTGTAGGTTTCGTAGTCAAGATGGTTGACAAAGTAATAGGCACCGATGTTTGTACTGATGTCCCACCATGATGTAAGGCGTTTGTTATAGACAAGGTCAAGTGCCAGCTGCTTCTGCTTGCCGATGTTCTTGGTTGTCATGACAATACAGTTCTTCTTGTAAGTGTCGGGAAGTTGAGTGAAATAGTCATTCAGCTGGTTGTAGGATAGGGTAATGCTAAGGCTGTTCTTAGTGTAGCCTAATGAAATCTTATGGCTTATCTGCGGTTGGATAAACGGATTTCCTTTCCAGTAGGTCAGCTCGTCCAGCAGATATTCAAAGGGGTTGAGGTCTTCATATCTCGGTTTGTCCTGTCGTTTGCTGTAGGCGAGTGTGAGCTTTGAACTGTTGTTGAGGTCGTAACTGACGGAGAGGTTGGGGAAGAGCCTTGTGTGACAGTTCTTGTTCTCTTCCATCACTGTTCCGTCCTGATAGGATTTCAATGTCCCTACAGTCTGCATATATTCAATTCGTAAGCCTGCAGAAGCCTGCAGCCGTTTCCACTGCTGGGCATATTGCATATAACCTTCAAGGTTTGACTCTTGATAGGTAAACCTGTTTGACCTTGTGAGGTCAAGTGCGCCTTTTGCATAGAAGCCGAATCGGTTACGGCTTTCCACCTTGGCAGCCTTGACACCTGCCAGCAGTTCTCCACCACGGCTGTTCTTCAGTCTGTAGTCTGTTGTTGACGACAGGATGTTGATTGTTTTCTTGTTTTCGGCTGGATAGTCGTCTTCACGCAGCAGCTTCCCGTCAGGAGAGTAGAACGCATTGGGCTGTTGATTCCTGCTCAATCCGTCAACGTGAATCCAGTCGGCATTTGCAGCGATGCTCTGCTGTTTCGTGATGGCAAACTGATAGCCTATGCCCGTCGTATATTTTGTATTCTCCTGTTTGGTATAGTCATTTCTTGCCTTCAATATTTCATGGAGTGTTTCCCTACCTTTATATATCCATGTAGTGGTTGCCGTAACTCCAGGTCCCGTCAGGGCATCAACCGATGTGTTCAGCGTCAGCTTGTGTCTTTTGCCGGGTTGGAATACAAAAGCCAGTCCGCCAGCGTAGGTGTTACGCTTGTCGGTATCGTCGGTCTCCGAGAAGTTGCGGTCTCCGTCCTGTATCCTGTCAGTGCCATATTCCATGTCGTAGTGTCCGATGTTGTGACTGTAATTGATGCCCAGCTGCCATGTCCGCCTGTTGTAAGCCATGCTGAAATCGGAACTCTGGCGCAGGTGGTTCCAGAAGGAAACACCATGCGAGGTGGAAATATAGAGTCCTCGCTCGTTATTGTTCTTCAGTGTGATGTCGATAATACCGCTTGCCCCTTCCGAGTCGTAACTGGCATCGGGATGGGTGGAGGTGGTAATGCTGGCAATGTTGGAAGACGGGATAGCACGCAGATAGGCAGTAAGTGCTTCACCTTGAAGTCGTATGCGCTTCCCGTTCACATAGACGGTAGCACTGCCGAGGGCAGAAAGCGACAGATTCCCTTTACTGTCAAGCCTCACACTGGGTGTATGGCGCAGAACATCTAAGGAATTACCAAGGTTGGCAAGATAAGACCGGACTACGGAAATGCTTATCTTTCCGCTTTCCATCTTTATCAACGGGCGTCGTTTGCGGGCTGTGACGACAACGTTTTCCAGCTCTGTTCCGTCTGAGCGCAGGTAGATGTTATAAGTGTCGTTGTTGTCGGGAATGGAGAAGAGAACCGTGGTGTCACGGCATCCGATGGCTCCGCAATACAGCTGGTAACTGCCGTCCGTGATCTGGCAGCTGAGTTTTCCGTCTGCTTCCGTCAGTCCATTGGCAACGACTTTGCCTGTTTTCTGGTCGGTAATGATAAGCGTTGCTGCGTCGACGGGTTCCTCTGTCTGCTGCCGGATGCGAAAGGCGATATTCTGCTGGGCCATGACCTGCGATGTGTCAAGTAACAGCAGCCCCATGATCAACAGGGAGAATGAAGCGGAGCGTCCGGTCAGCAGGTTTGTGATCGACATAAGTTCAGTTATATTTCGTATGAATTGTTTTTTTACCTGATAGTTTCGTCTGCAAATTTACGAAATAAATCCCGATTATATGCAGTCAGTAAGGGGTTTTCCTCCCCTTTTTCAGGAGATAAGGCGAAAGTCTCCTCTTTGTCTGCACCTGTCTGGCGGAATCTAAAGGCGGCGATGCAAAGCCGTGACAGCAGGGGTGTCCTGTCCGCAGCCGTCTGGAACAGGAGTACCAGACGTTGGGAACAGGAGTACCGGGCGTTGGGAACAGGATTCCCGATGCTGTGGTAATGTATGACACACGGAGCTTCAGGCTTCCATGTGCAGCAGACAGGGATTGCGGAAAACGTTAAAATAGCGTAATGGTGGCTGTTTTTCGGCATTATTTGAGTATTTTTGCACGTTATTTAGGCAATGAGAAATAAGAGCATTATACTCCTTCTGTCGTTTGCCATCGTCTGTGCGATGGCAAGTGTCAATATGCCTGTTCCGAAGGGTAAGAAAGCCCGGAAAGCAAAAGCCGGCACGATTGTGGTCGACAGTCTGCTTCAGGGACAGGCCGCAGGGACAGGCCGGGAGGACAACGAGCATATTCCGGATACCACGAAGATGGACTCTCTCCAGCTGGCGATCTACCATCACAACAAGGCCATCGACGACTCCATCCGTGCCGACAGTATGATGCGGGCACGCTCGAACGGCATCGATGCACCGGTGAAGTACTCGGCCGACGACTCCCTCGTCTACGATGCGGCCACGGGAACGGCCTTTCTGTATGGCAATGCGAAGGTGGATTATGAGAACATGAAACTTGCGAGCGACAAGGTCTTCATGAACCTTGACAGCAGTACGGTGCGCGCCACGGGAACGGCCGACTCGGCGGAGGAAGACGGCATAAAGGGCAGACCGCTCTTCACGATGGGCAAGGACGAGTACAAGAGCGATACGATGGCCTTCAACTTCAAGTCGAAGAAGGGCCTGATCAAAGGGGTCTATACCGAGCAGCAGGACGGCTTCCTCAGCGGCGAGGTGGGCAAGCGCGACTCTTCGGGTGTCATCTATCTGCAGCATGGCCGCTACACCACCTGTGATGATCCTCACCCCGACTTCTACATCGCCCTCTCGCGTGCCAAGGTGCGTCCGGGCAAGGATGTCGTCTTCGGTCCGGCCTATCTGGTCGTGGCCGACGTCCCCCTTCCGTTGGCAATCCCCTACGGGTTCTTCCCTTTTTCGAAGAAATATTCGAGCGGATTCATCATGCCGAACTACGGTGATGAGAACGACCGCGGGTTCTATCTGCGCGACGGAGGCTATTATTTCGCCATCAGCGACAAGTGGGACCTGAAGCTCCTGGGGGAGATCTACACCAAGGGGTCGTGGGGCGTTTCGGCGGCCAGCAACTACCGGAAACGCTACCGGTATTCCGGTTCGTTCCTCTTCAGTTACCAGGATTCGAAGACCGGAGACAAGGGACTGCCGGACTTCACGGAGCAGGAGAGCTTCAAGATACAGTGGAGCCACCGTCAGGATCCCAAGGCCAACCCCTACAGTTCGCTGGCGGCAAGCGTGAACTTCGCCACGTCGAGCTATGAGCGCAACAACCTCAACAGCATGTACAATCCGCAGACGCTCACGCAGTCTACCCGTACATCGTCCGTCAGCTGGAGCACGAATTTCTCAAGTATAGGCCTCTCATTGAGCGCCACGACCAATCTGGCGCAGAATATGCGCGACTCGACCATCCAGATGACGCTGCCCGACCTGAACATCAGTCTGAGCCGTTTCTATCCGTTCAAGCGCAGGCACGCTGTGGGCAAGGACCGGTGGTATGAGAAGATTTCGATGAGCTATACCGGCCAGCTGTCCAATTCCATCTCCACCAAGGAAGACCAGCTGCTGCATGCCAACCTTTTCAAGGACTGGAAGAATGCCTTTCAGCATACAATCCCTGTGCAGGCGAACTTCACCGTGTTCAATTATATCAATGTCACACCGTCGTTCAATTTTACAGACCGCATGTATTCCAAGAAAGTGCTGCGTGGATGGGACAATGTAAAACAGAAGGAGGTCGTGACAGATACCACATACGGCTTCCACAATGTGTATAACTGGAGCATGAGCGTGGGAGCCAGTACAAAGCTGTATGGATTCTGGACACCGAACCGCAAGCTCTTCGGCGACAGAATCCAGGCGATCCGCCATGTCATCACGCCGCAGATCTCTTTCTCTTATTCGCCGAACTTCGGCGCACGCCGTTATGGTTATTATGGCAGTTACCAGTACACGGATGCCAGCGGTAACGTGAAACTCGTGGAATACTCGCCTTATCAGGATGAATTGTACAGCGTCCCAGGGAAGTACAAGACCGAGATGATCAGTTGGGACGTAAGCAACAACATCGAGATGAAGGTCAAGAGTGACAAGGACTCCACGGGCTTCAGGAAGATAAGCATCATCGACGAGCTGGGAGCGAGCATGTCGTACAATGCCGCTGCCGACTATCATCGCTGGAGCGACCTCAGCATGCGCCTGCGTCTGAAGTGGTGGAAGAACTATACCTTCTCCATGAATGCGCAGTTTGCCACCTATGCTTACGAACTTGACGCCAACGGCAAACCTTATGTCGGCAACCATACCGAATGGGGCTATGGCCGGCTGCCCCGCTTCCTGGGGATGTCGCAGAATTTCTCGTTCACGTTGAACCCGGAGAAACTGAAGAAGTGGTTCGGACATAAGGAGGATAAGGAGGATGACCAGACGGACGACGACGGTGACGGTCCCGACACGGACATCGAATCCAATATGGACGACGACCTTGAAAAGGGGAAGCATGCGGCAAAGAAGAAGCGCGGCAACATTGCCGAGACGGACGACAACGGTTATATGCGCTTCAATATGCCGTGGTCGCTGACAATCGGCTATGGCATCACGATGCGTGAGAATACGGCCGGACGGTTCAATACCAAGACGATGCGCTATCCTTATAAGTTCACGCAGACGCTGAACTTCTCGGGGAACATCCGCATCAGTGACGGCTGGAACATCAACTTCTCAAGCGGCTACGACTTCGAAAACCATGCCATGAGCATGACCACGGCCAGTCTGTCGCGCGACCTTCATTGCTTCAATATGAGCGCATCGGTGGTGCTGGCACCTTATACATCGTATAATTTCACCTTCCGTTGCAATGCCTCGACGCTGACGGATGCGCTGAAGTATGACAAGCGGAGCGGCATCAGCAATGCCGTCCAGTGGTATTGACCCGGAAAGGAAAGGGTTTTGTCTGGTACGTCCGGAGCAGGCAGAGCCCCCCTTTGAACGCCTGTTGCTGAAATGTTCTGGGGGCTGTATGCCGACTTCGGTCTCTTGTCCGGATTCGGGAATGCGATGGACAGACGCATACACCTTCTCTCTCTGATTCTCAAAAACTAAAAAATACGACAATGGAAGCATTAGAAGCTCTGATGACACGCCGCAGCATACGCGCCTATGAAGACCGTATGCCGGCACAGGAACTGATTGACAAGGTGATGGAAGCCGGTCTTTATGCTGCAAGTGGAAAGAATATGCAGACGGCCATCATCGTGGAAGTGACGAACAAAGAGGTACGCAAACGTCTCTCGGTCATCAATGCCGAGATTATGGGTACAACAGCCGATCCATTCTATGGTGCCCCTGTTGTCCTTGCTGTTCTGGCCGATAAAAGCAGTCCAAACCATGTCTGTGACGGTGCGTTGATGATGGGTAACCTGATGAATGCAGCCCATGCCGTCGGTCTGGGAAGCTGCTGGATCAACCGTGCCAGGGAGACTTTTGACCGTGCAGACGGCAGGCGGATGCTGGAAGAGTGGGGGATAGAAGGCGACTATGAAGGGATAGGTTTCTGTATTCTGGGCTTCCCGGCGAAGGAAGGAAAGGCTGCCCCGCGCAAAGCGGGACGTGTCTTCTATGTGAAATAGCCGCCGCCGGCACCGGGTACACGGCTGCCGTAGGCGGTGTAGGGCAGGAAGCCGTAGGCGTAGGACTTTGAAAAAGACAATCACATGCCCCGCTGTCCGTAATCGGGACAGTCTTTCAGCATCTCCTGCCGGTTGGCGGCAGGAGACGCTGGGGGTAGGAAAAAAGACTTTGTATGAGAGAACTGAAAATAGGAATCCTGCAACAACACAATGTTGCAGACACAAAGACAAATACGGAACGGCTGGCAGAAGGCATTGCCGGACTTGCGCACCGTGGTGCAGAACTCATTGTCCTGCAGGAACTGCACAATTCGCTTTATTTCTGCCAGACAGAGAACGTGGAGAACTTCGACCTTGCCGAACCCATCCCCGGACCGTCAACAGATTTCTATGGGAATCTGGCACGTGAACTGGGGGTCGTCATCATCGCCTCCCTCTTCGAAAAGCGTGCGCCGGGGCTATATCACAACACGGCTGTAGTGATAGAAAAAGACGGCAGCATTGCAGGCAGGTATCGCAAGATGCACATTCCCGATGACCCGGCCTATTATGAGAAGTTTTACTTCACGCCGGGCGACCTTGGTTTTCATCCTGTTGACACCAGCGTGGGTCGCCTTGGCGTACTCGTCTGCTGGGACCAGTGGTATCCTGAAGCAGCCCGGCTGATGGCGCTGCAGGGAGCGGAAATACTCGTTTATCCCACTGCCATCGGCTACGAAAGCAGCGATACGGACGAGGAGAAACAACGCCAGCGTGAGGCATGGACGACGGTCATGCGGGGGCATGCCGTCGCAAACGGACTGCCGGTCGTCGCCGTCAACCGTGTCGGCTATGAGCCGGATCCGAGCGGGCAGACGGGGGGGATACGGTTCTGGGGCAGCAGCTTTGTGGCCGGCCCGCAGGGGGAACTCCTGTTCCGCGCTTGTGACAAAGACGAGGAGCATACGGTTGTTCCTGTCGATCTTGACCACAGCGAACAGGTGCGCCGCTGGTGGCCTTTCCTCCGGGACAGGCGGATCGATGAGTATGGGGCGATGATAAAAAGGTTTATTGACTGAAGCCTCACCCCCGGCCCCTCTCCGAATGGAGAGGGGAGTGAAATGCGCTGTCTGCTGTCTTTAGGAGGGGTAATCGCCAGGCCGTGAATCGTATTTACATACTTTCCATGAAATATACTGTCTGCTGTCTTTAGGAGGGGTAATCGCCAGGCTGTGAATCGTATTTACATACTTTCCATGAAATATACTGTCTGCTGTCTTTAGGAGGGGTAATTGCCAGGCCGTGAATCGTATTTACACATTTTCCGTGAAATGCGCTGTCTGCTGTCTTTAGGCGGTATAATCGCCAGGTCTTGAATTGTATTTACATACTTTCGGTGAAATGTACGGTCGGCGGTTCCCAGGGCGGTATAATCGTCAGGCAGTGAACCGTATTTACACATTTTCCGTGAAATGCACCACCTGTGGTTTTCAAGGTTTTATTAGGAAAACAGGGAAAAACAACGATTGCCGCCGGTCTGATGGCAAAAGAACAGTTGCCAGTCCGATGACAGGAGAACGGTTGCTGCTGTACTGTTAATTTAGAAATGAGAAGAGTACTGCTGCCGGTATACTGTTAGTTTAGGAATGGGGAGGAGATGGTTGCTGGCGTACTGTTAATTTGTGAATGGAGAGGAGATGGTTGCTGGCGTACTGTTAATTTGTGAATGGGGAGGAGATGGTTGCTGGCGTACTGTTAATTTGGGAATGGGGAGGAGATGGTTGCTGGCGTACTGTTAATTTGGAAATGAGAAGGGTGCTGTTGTCAGTGTACTGTCCCTTTAGGAAGGGAAAGGACACGGTTACCGGTGTACTGTTGAAGGTAGTGGTAATTGATACATGGAAGCTACGGTTACTTTTCAGGGGAATCACGGTATTCACTCCCCTCTCCATTCGGAGAGGGGCTGGGGGTGAGGCTTTATATCAATCCCATCCCCACCTCCTCACATTCTTTCCGCATCTCTTCCGGCCAGATGCTGGCCTGTATCTCTCCGATATGTGCTTTGTGCAGCAGGATCATGCAGAGGCGGCTCTGTCCGATGCCGCCGCCGATACTCAGCGGCAGCCTGCCGGCAAGCAGCTGCTGATGGAAGAAAAGGTGCTTGCGCTCCTTCTGTCCTTCAAGACCCAGCTGGCGGAGCAGTGCCTGCCTGTCCACACGGATGCCCATAGACGACAGTTCGATGCTATGTCCGAGGACCGGATACCAGACAAGGATGTCGCCGTTCAGCCCCGTCTTTCCGTCTTCAGCTATGGTGGACCAGTCGTCGTAATCGGCTGCACGCCCGTCATGTTTCTCCCCGTTGCTTAGCTTGCATCCGATTCCTTCGATGAATACAGCACCGTATTCTCTGCTTATGGCATCCTCGCGTTCCTTGGCGGTCATCGTAGGATATTTGTCCAGCAGTTCCTGTGCATGGATGAAGTGTATCTCTTCCGGAAGGAACGGTTCCAGCTCGGGATAGGTTTCACAGGCAAGAAACTCCGTACGGAGGATGGCTGCATAGATGCGCCGGACGACACGTTCCAGATAGCAGCGTGTCCTGTCGTTTTCCGTAATGACCGCTTCCCAGTCCCACTGATCCACGTACAGCGAATGGAGGTTGTCCAGTTCCTCGTCGGCACGGATGGCATTCATGTCGGTATAAATGCCATAGCCCGGCTGTATCTCGTAGTCGGCCAGTGTCAGCCGCTTCCATTTCGCCAGCGAGTGTACCACTTCTGCCCGTGCCTCTCCCATATCCTTGATGGGGAAGGAAACCGGCCGCTCGATGCCGTTCAGGTCGTCATTGATGCCCAGACCGGTCTGTACGAACAGCGGTGCCGTGACGCGGCTCAGCCGCAGTTCGGTAGCTAAATTCTGCTGGAAGAAGTCTTTTATCAGCTTTATCCCTTGTTCGGTTTGGTGCTTGTCGAGCACCGCTTTGTATCCTTTTGGCTTTATCAATCGGCTCATGACCATTCCTTTCTGTTTGTCTGCTTGTTTCTTTAATTGTCTGCAAAGTTATAGAATAATTGTCATATTGGCGAAGAATGTCCTGCTGAATGTTGCAGGACTATATGGAAACCGTCATTTTTTGTGTCTTTCTGACATTTTTGGCATCTTCGTCGGCAATGCTCCTTGCGAGGGAGAAGGTGTGAAATCGGTGTGTAAGACTTTGTGTGGGAATGTTGTGTGGTAGAATGTTATGTGGTGGAGAATGTCGTGTAGCGGTATGTTATGTAGCGGAATGTCGTGTGTGGTGGTATATTGTGTGGTGAAATATTATGTGGGAGTTTTCGGAGGGATTGCGGGAGCTTATTGGGAAATTGTAGGTGAAATTGTGGTTGGAATCAAAATCTTTAGCAAGAATGTTTGCTGTTCGTTTGGTATTCTGCAAACTTTACCGTACCTTTGCAACCGTTATCAGGCTCCGTAGCTCAGCTGAATAGAGTGTCAGATTCCGGTTCTGAAGGTCCAGGGTTTGAATCCCTGCGGAGTCACTATAAGGGCGGGACTTCTTTTTAGAAGGGATCTCTAATACGAAAGGATGGGGACGGGTTCTCCTCCCGCACAGATTCACAGATTGTTAACAAAGGATGTATGGTTTTACTGTCCATCCTTTTTTGTTTTACCGAATTAGCATCGAAGACGACTAATTCATTTTTAAAAGACAGAGCATGGAAAAGAAATTCAAGATCGGACTGCTTCCACGCGTCATCATAGCCATACTTCTCGGACTGTTTCTTGGCTATTACCTTCCGGCACCTGCCGTAAGGCTGTTTCTGACTTTCAACAGTATCTTCAGCCAGTTCCTTGGCTTTATGATTCCGCTGATCATCATCGGGCTGGTTACTCCGGCCATTGCAGGCATCGGGAAGGGGGCCGGGAAACTGCTGCTTGTGACGGTTGTCATCGCCTATGTCGATACGATCGTGGCTGCCGGTCTGTCCTACGGGACAGGTACATGGCTGTTCCCGTCTATGATCGCTTCGACGGGAGGCAGCATACCGCATATTGACAAAGCGACCGAACTGGCACCTTATTTCTCCATTACCATTCCTGCCATGGTCGACGTGATGAGCAGTCTGGTATTCTCGTTCATCGTCGGCCTGAGCATTGCATACGGAGGTCTGCGTACGATGGAGAGCCTTTTCAATGAGTTCAAGACCGTTATAGAGAAAGTGATCGAGAGAGCCATCATCCCGCTCCTGCCGCTTTATATCTTCGGCGTGTTTCTCAACATGACGCACAACGGACAGGCACGGCAGGTGCTGCTGGTATTCTCGCAGATCATCATCGTGATCCTTGTGCTGCATGTCCTCATCCTCGTCTATGAGTTCTGTCTTGCCGGTGCTGTCGCAAGGCGAAATCCTTTCCGGATGTTGTGGACGATGCTGCCTGCCTACCTGACAGCCCTGGGGACCAGCTCGTCGGCGGCGACCATCCCTGTGACCCTGAAGCAGACAGAGGAGAACGGCGTAAGCAAGGAAGTCGCCGGATTTGTCGTTCCACTCTGTGCCACGATCCACCTCAGCGGCAGTGCCATGAAGATTACGGCGTGTGCCCTGACAATCTGTCTGCTGACAGGACTGCCGCATGGACTGGGACTTTTTACCTATTTTATCCTCATGCTCGCCATTATCATGGTGGCCGCCCCGGGTGTGCCCGGAGGTGCCATCATGGCTGCCCTGGCTCCTTTGTCGAGCATCCTGGGCTTTAACGATGAGGCACAGGCCTTGATGATCGCCCTGTACATCGCCATGGACAGCTTCGGTACGGCCTGCAACGTGACAGGCGACGGAGCCATTGCTGTCGCCGTGGACAAGTTCTTCGGCAGGAAACGGGTGGGGGGATGACGGTGGAAAGACGCTCCGGTGGACAGACCGTGCCGTCCCTCCTGCTAATAAGAAATCATAAAAACAGACTGTGAAAGTAGTATCATTAGGCTTTTTCGGAATTAAATCGTATCTTTGCAAGCATACAACTAAATATCCGTAACATCATGGAAATAGTAGAAAGATTTATCAACTACACCAAGTTTGACACACAGTCGGCTGAAGACTCAGAGACTGTTCCCAGTACGCCGAAGCAGCTTGTCTTTGCGAAATATCTCAAGGAGGAACTTGAACGGGAAGGACTGAAAGACGTCGAGATGGACGAGATGGGCTACATTTATGCCACGCTCCCCGCCAATACGAAGAAGAAGGTACCGACAATCGGGTTCATTTCTCACTATGACACTGCGCTTGATGCCAGCGGTGCCAATATCAAAGCACGGATCATCGAACACTATGATGGAGGCGAAATACAGTTGAATCCTGATATGGTCAGTTCTCCGCGGATGTTCCCGGAACTGCTGGTCCATAAGGGAGAAGACCTTATCGTCACTGACGGGACGACACTGCTGGGGGCTGACGACAAGGCAGGTATCGCCGAGATTGTACAGGCGATGTGCTTCCTCCGTGACCATGATGAAATCAAGCATGGAGACATCCGGGTCGGCTTCAATCCGGATGAAGAGATCGGAAAGGGTGCGCATCACTTCGATGTGGAGAAGTTCGGCTGTGAGTGGGGATATACGATTGACGGCGGTGACCTGGGAGAACTTGAATACGAGAATTTCAATGCGGCAGGTGCCAAGGTGCTGATTCATGGCGTAAGTGTCCATACGGGCTATGCCAAGGGAAAGATGGTGAATGCCAGCCGTCTGGCTTGTGAGTTCAATGACATGATTCCGGAGACGGAAATCCCTGAACAGACGGAAGGTTACCAGGGATTCTACCATCTTCTCGGCATTGACAGCCGCTGTGAAGAGGCAAAGCTCAGTTATATCATCCGTGACCATGACCGCAGCCATTTCGAAGAGCGGAAGCGTTTTATGGAGAACTGCGTGAAGAAGATGAACGAGAAGTATGGAAAAGGGACGGTTGAACTGAAGCTGAACGACCAGTACTACAACATGAAGGAGAAGATCGACCCCAACATGCACGTCGTCGAACTGGTGCTCCGTGCCATGCAGCAGGCCAATGTCGCTCCGAAGGTGCAGCCGATCCGCGGCGGTACGGACGGTGCGCAGCTGTCGTTCAAGGGACTTCCCTGTCCGAACATCTTCGCCGGCGGAGTCAACTTCCATGGGCCTTACGAGTTTGTCTCGGTACAGGTCATGGAGAAAGCCATGCAAGTCATCGTCAACATCTGCCGGCTGACAGCCGAGTTTAATGATTGAGTTGAGGATATAGAGGAGTTAAGGAGGTTAAAGGAGTTTTGTCCCGCCAGTACATCGGACACGGTGTTGGCTCAACTCTTTTGTCTTCCTTGACTCCTCCTGTACCCTCTGACTCTGCCCTAACTCTCCCCCAATTCCCCGATTCATGTCCGAACTTCCTTCACTGGTCAAAGACCTCGCCCTCATACTCGTTGTAGCAGGATTCGTAACACTTGTTTTCAAGAAACTCAGGCAGCCATTGGTGCTGGGGTATATCGTGGCAGGATTTCTCGTGTCGCCCCACATGCCCTATCTGATGAGTGTCGTGGACAAAGCCGATATACAGACATGGGCTGACATCGGGGTCATCTTCCTGCTGTTCTCATTGGGGCTTGACTTCTCCGTGAAAAAGATTCTCAAGACGGGAGTAGCCCCTGTCATTGCGGCCTGTACCATTCTCTTCTGTATGATGACACTGGGTGTTGTCGTCGGTTACAGCTTCGGGTGGAAAGAGATGGACTGTATCTTTCTGGGCGGCATGCTCGCCATGAGTTCTACCACCATTATCTATAAGGCTTTTTCTGATATGGGGCTCACACAGAAGGGCTTTGCCAATACGGTCATGAGCGTACTGATCCTGGAGGATATCCTCGCCATCGTCATGATGGTAATGCTCAGTACGGTAGCCAGCGGTGCCAGCCCTGACGGCGCACAGGTGGTCGGCAGCATCTTTAAAATCGCCTTCTTCCTTGTGCTGTGGTTTGTCGTCGGGCTCTTTGTCATTCCGCTCTTTCTTCGTTCCGTCCGCAAGATACTCAATAGCGAGACATTGCTGATTGTGGCGTTGGGGTTCTGCTGCCTGATGGCCGTCATTTCCACACAGGTAGGATTCAGTGCCGCCTTCGGCGCCTTTGTCATGGGAAGCATTCTGGCGGAGACCGTTGAAGCAGACAAGATTATCCGGCTTGTAGATCCCGTGAAAAACCTCTTCGGCGCCATCTTCTTCGTCTCTGTGGGAATGCTGGTCAATCCGAAGGTACTTGTAGACTATGCTGTCCCCATCTTTCTGCTCGTCCTGACCATCCTTGCAGGGCAGGCGGTATTCGGGACTTTGGGCTATCTGCTTGGCGGACAGACGCTCAAGAACGCCATGCGCTGCGGATTCTCGATGGCACAGGTGGGCGAGTTTGCCTTTATCATCGCTTCATTGGGCCTGTCCCTGCACGTCATCAGCGATTTCCTCTATCCGGTCGTCGTAGCCGTGTCGGTCCTTACCACTTTCCTCACGCCGTATATGATCCGTGCGGCGGAGCCTTGTTATGACCTCCTCGTCAAGCACCTCCCCAGGCAATGGGTGCGCCGTCTCACGCATATTCAGAATGAACCTTCCGGTGAAAACGCCTCCGCCGACAGTCATTGGAAGGAGCTGGGCAGGAAGATGCTGCTCAATACGATCATCTACGGTATCCTCTCCTCGGCTGTCATCGCCGTCATGTTCTCAACGGTGCTCCCTGTATGCAGACATTTCTCTTTAGAATGGACAGGCAGCCACTGGCCGGGCAATGCCGTGTGTGGTCTCTTCACGGTGGCTCTCATCTCGCCGTTCTTGCGTTCCATCGTCATGAAGCAGAATCATTCAGAGGCTTTCAAGACTTTATGGACGAGCCGGCGCATCAACCGGCTGCCGCTGACAGCTACGATTCTTGCCCGCATTGTTATTGCCGTCGGTTTCATCTTCTACATCTGCAATTATCTTACACGGTTCCAGAATGCACTGATGATAGCCATGGCCGTAGGCATACTGGTCCTGATGCTTCTCTCCCGCCGGCTCAAAAAACGTAGCATCACACTGGAACGGTTGTTCATCGAAAATCTCCGGAGCCGCGACATCAGGGCACAGGTCCAGGGAAAAAGAAAACCGCTTTTTGCGGATCATCTGATAGATCGGGACATTCATATCGCCAATCTTGAACTGCCGGAGGACTCTCTCTGGGCAGGGAAACCGCTCAGCAGCCTGAAGCTCCGCAACCGTTTCGGTGTACACGTCAGCAGCATTCTCCGGGGAGCACACCGTATCAACATCCCGAATGGCAATACCATCCTTTTCCCCGGTGACAAGTTGCAGACGATCGGTGATGATGAACAGCTGACGATGCTTTCCCATGCCATGAAGGAGGAATTGCAGCCGGAAGACACAGAGATAGAGAAGCGGGAGATGAAACTACGGAGCTTCACTCTTTCCCGAGAAAGCCCTTTTATCGGTAAGACGCTCAAAGACAGTGGTATCCGTGATCAGTATAACTGTATGGTAGTGGGGGTGGACGAAGGGCAGAAGAACCTTACCCTCGTCACACCTTCCCGCTGTCTGCAGGCCGGGGATGTGCTGTGGGTTGTGGGGGAACAATCCGACTTGGAGCGTATCATGGCATTAGGGTAGGGAATAGTGAATCTACTGAGTCTGAATAGTTTCGGAGAGGCTGTCCGATTGATGAATGGCCAAAAGCATATCTGTAAAAACAAAAAGGAGTTGCGGACAATCCGTAACTCCTTTTTCGTAGCGGGGGTGGGATCCGAACCCACGACCTCCGGATTATGAATCAGGTACAATTTATTTTTATGATTTTTAGTTTTCAAATATTTGTTGATTATCAGCAATTTAGTAACTTTGCAATAGTTAATGATAGTAGGAAATATCCCATATCAAACCGCATTTGTTTTCCCATTGTTTTCCCATTTTCCGTTCGGATGGCATAATTGGGGATATAAAAATGTGGGAGACACATGCTCTTTAGATAGAACCAGAAAAATGAATAAATGAAAAATTCCCACCTTAGCACCACTTACATGACAGCACGATATAGCTGCTGTACCTTTTCTCTTATCCTCGACAAACGTCACCCTAAAAAGGATAAGAACACACTCCCTGTAGCAATGCGTTATACCATCAACAGAAAGTCGTGGTATCACTATGTCGAAGGAGAATATACTATTGAGGAATTTTCCAAAATTTGCAACCTTAATACAAAATCAGTTCGCTCCGAATTATATAGCAAGAAACTCCAGTTTGATTCTGTCTTTAACAAATACAAAGAATTGATAGAACATCTAGGAAGTAATCTGACACTTGAAAAAATCAAAGCTGTCATTACCGGAGAAGAATCGATAGCCAATACCTCTTTCATTGATGTATGGAAAAGAAAAATCAAAGAGCTGTCTACTAACGGGAGGTTTACGACAGGAGAATCCTATGAATGTGCCCTAAAATCATTTCTGAAAATTCTATGGAAACAGCCAGTAGAAGGTTTTCATATCGACAAAAGCATCATCGAGAGATGGAATGAAGGTATGATGGAAGGAGTGAAGGATAGAGATGGAGAATTGGTTGGTAAAATATCAGATACCACACGAGGCATTTATCTACGTTCGGCCCGTGTTATTTGGAATGAGTGTGTAAAGCTCGGCTATCTTGCCAATACAGAATATCCATTTTCCAATCGTAGGGATATGAACCTTGTATCTATTCCTAAAGGAAACACACGCAGGGCTGAGTTTCTGGATGTAGACAAAATGACAACACTGTATAAAACCTTCATTGGAAAGAAATATCCAGAGAGTTGGCCTAGCGACTTCACTCCAAATGTTCACTATTCATTAGGGCTCTTTCTGGTGCAATATCTTTGTAATGGCTTCAATTTGGTTGATGAAGCTGGGCTGACATACGACGACTATTATTATTCCACCAACGGCAAGGCGTTTCGTTTCAGCAGAAAGAAAACTGCAGGAAGAAGCGAAGAAGGAGCGGAGGTTATTATTCCCATCATCGAACCTCTGAAAAAAGTTCTGGATGAAATTGCCGCTCCGCCGCAGAAAGGAGCCTTAGTGTTCCCAGATATTCTGAAAGATGCAAAAACGGACGAAGAGATACGCAGACGTACTACGCAAGAAAACCAGAACGTTCGGAAAAGGCTACAAATCTTGTGCAAGGACGCCTTGGGATGGGAAGAAAAGATTTCCGGCACATGGGCCCGACACTCCTTCGCCACCAATATGCGCAATGCGGGAGTGGATATGCAATACATATCTGAAAGTATGGGGCATTCTACCCAAAAGTCGGTTACAGTCCTGTATCTTGCCTCCTATCCGCTTGACAAGCAGTTTGAGTATAACAGTCGTTTGTTAAATTTAGATAATAAACCAACAAAAGCCGACATCAAACAAATGACGAAAGCGGAATTACAAGACCTCCTGCTAAAAATGCTCTAACTGCTAAACAATATCAAATAAAAAGATTACATTTGCAAATAAAACAGCAGACATGGCTTTACCCGTAAACATAGAAGACTTGCTGAGCAAGCGGAAAGTGGAAGAAAACCGCATTGAATTCAAGCGTGGTTGGAATCCTGATGACATTTATCACAGTATTTCGGCTTTTGCCAACGATATTGATAATTTGGGCGGTGGGTATATTCTTGTTGGTATTGACCAGGACAGCAATGGCTTAGCCAAAAGACCCGTATTTGGTGTACCATTGGAACAACAAGACAAGATACAGAAAGATATGGTGGCCTACAATAACATGATTTCGCCCTATTATCTCCCTCGTACTTCTTTTGAGCAAGTGGATGGCAAGGATGTCTTTGTCATCTGGGTACCGGCTGGAGTCAACCGCCCGTATGCTGTCCCAGCCAATGTCACGGCAAAGGTAAAGAAGCCGACATACTATGTGCGTAGTGGTTCCAGCAGCATCGTAGCTAAGGGCGAAGTACATGATGAACTGATGGCGTTGGCCAGCCATATTCCTTTTGACGAGCAGCCTAATCCGAAAATTAAAGTAGAGAATCTTTCAATGGTTCTACTACGGGATTATCTGGTGAAAGTTGGAAGCCGACTTCAGGAAAGTGTATTTCAGCAGCCCATGCGTAATACGCTGGAGCAGATGGATCTTTATGACGGGCCAACAGAAAACCGTATGCTGAAGAATGTGGCGGCAATGATGTTTTGCGAGCATCCCGAAAAGATTTTCCCATACACACAGGCAGAGATAGTTATTTTCCCGAATGGCAGGGAGAATGATCCCAATAATTTCAGCGAGAATATCCTGCACGGCAGCGTGCCACAATTGATCAATGGCGCATTGACCTATCTGAAGAATACCATTATCAGGGAGTATATAGCCAAGCAGCCAGACCGTGCAGAGAGCCTGAGATACTATAACTATCCCATGCCTGCTCTTGAGGAAACAATAACGAATGCTTTCTATCACCGTGACTATTCGCAATATGAACCAGTGACCATTACAGTGGAACCAAACGGCATCACTGTAACGAGCATTCCTGGTCCAGACCGCTCTATATCACAAGCTGCCATACAGCAAGGCATGTCGTTGCGTTCCCGACGATATCGCAATCGTCGCCTGGGCGACTTCCTGAAAGAACTGGACTTGACCGAAGGCCGCTCCACGGGTATTCCCACCATTCAAACCGCACTGAAAGAAAACGGTTCGCCACGTGCCATTATCACAACCGATGACAACCGTACTTTTATTGATGTTTTCATCCCCATTCACGAAGGATGTAGCGATACTGTTGTATTAAACAGAGAGCAAGGTGTCCCTCAAGGTGTCCCTCAAGGTGTCCCTCAAGATAATAACCTTGATGATTGGATTATGAAACAAATCCTCAGCAACCCGAATATAACTACCCAAGAACTTGCAATCTCCAGCAGCAGAAGTACAAAAACTATAAAACGCCATATAGCCAAAATACCAAATATAAAGTATATTGGCAGCGGCTATAGTGGTCATTGGGAAATAAACGACAAGCATCAGAAGTAATAGCCGAATATTATCCCCACCTTTTATACCCGGTGTGTGAAAATCCAAAAGGTCATTGACCAATTAGGAAACGGCACCCAAATACGTTTGTTGTGGACCCTCTATAAAGTCCCTCTATAAAGCACTTGAATGGAAAGAAATAACAGGCAACAAATAATTTATCGAAATCTATTTGAATACAAACAGCTCATTCGCTGATATGGTGAGTCTTGTGAATCCAATCTCTCATGGACTCCTCCCAAGTTTCGGTCCTTCGCTCATTGACCGCCTTGAATTGTTGGTACCATTTTCCAGAATATCCCCCCGTATTGTAGAACACGTAACGCCCAAAGTCGGCAAACCCTTGTTCTCGGTCAATACTTTTCCGCATTGCTTCCATTTTGGAATGCTCCGTACAAATCATATTCAGCCCAATGGCAAACATAAAGACACCGAGATTAAAAATGACAATACTTGCAATCATCCATAACTTGATTTGCTTGAACTTGTCCATTTCCTTCTGAAAAGTCTTATGAGCAATGTCTGGGAATCTATCTATAGCTATCTGAACATTATCAACTTTTGAGGCCGAAACATTATCCAGCGATACCGTTTTAGGAGCCTTGGCCATTACTGCATTGAGTGCTGTAATACCTTTGTTGTAGGCCAAAGTGAGAGCTTCACACATTTGGCTTTGAATGGTCTGTATCTGCTGAGCCATTCGCTTTTCGCCTACAGGAGCTACATTTGTTGCTGCCTCTGGCCGTGGTACATATTGATTTTTCTTCATAAATGATATTTCTATATCGATAATCCTTTTGAGGCAAGTCGCTTTTCTTCATCAGTCATGTCGTCCCAGCTTTTTCCAAAAGAGCCACCGACCTCACTTTCCGCATTTCTTGTATTGTTACTTGAAATGACCGGCAGACCTGAGAATCGAACCGACCTCGCAGCAGCAGCCTTCGGTCGTTGGAGATAAACTTGGGAATTATTCTGATAGTTTTTGCGCTCATTCTTGTTTTGTTGAAGTCTATGATAAGTATTCCTTATCCGTTTCAATGTGAAGCAACGGTCAATCTCACTTGCTTTGTATTCTGTCCCAGATTTAGCTTTGAAATAGAATACTTGTAGCTGTCCCTTACTATTCAATGCATCACGAATTACCACACCACGCTCTGCCATTGCTATTTTGAATCCTTCATAACTAAAATGTGGCAAATCTCTGAGTGCGTCAAAAGCAATCTGACGGATTTTGTTCTTGTTCCTTCGGGAGATTTCCATAGCATTGGAGAGCCCATACTGCCTACTCATTTCATTGGCAACTTTAGCTGCTTTCATTCCAACATAAGAGTCCGACAAAAGTTTTCCGTTAGGCAAGACACGGTTAGCCAATATGTGCCAATGTTTCAACTTCTTATTGTTATCGGTACAGTCGTGCTGCCAGGCAATCCATTGGAGTTGCTTATATTCCATTTCTTGCAGTCCAATTTGGTGGATCATTATACGGCTCATAAACTCTTCCACAATTTTCTGACCTTGTTCCAAAGTCGTTACTTTATCAGCGTCTTCTTCTGAAAGCGTAATCACAAAATCGAAGTAGCCTTTCTTGATATTCGGCTTATAATTGAGCATAATATCTCTCATCTCTTCGACCACTTCAAGCGAATTGCCACCATATACATTATGTCGGCACAGTTCCGTCGCAACCTTGACATCTTCGATGATCTTTTTGGCATCATAATTGGCCTTCTCTCGACCATGACTAATGCTTCTTCCTGTTGCTATCATAAAGCAATGATTTTAGTTGGTTGACGATTGCCTGAAGCTCTTTCATCAAGGCCGTATAACTCCCTTGATGAAAGAAATTATGGATATGCTGTAGATCCGCAGTCGCTTTCTTTATATCCTGAAGCAAAAGGAGTTCTTCTTCTGGCAGCCTCTTCCAAGGACGGAATCCCAGTATCACCTTACGGACATAATCGGACTTGGTAAGTCCGCAATCCTTTGCAGTACTGTTTATAGCAAAGAATTCATCTTCCGTGCATCGAAAATCTATTCTAAATTCTTTTCTCATGCCACTTGCCATTTAATAACTTTGCGACCATCGGGAGTGAATTCAAGAGGGGATTTGTACGACAATCCCACTTCTTGCAATTCACTACCAATTACTATCTCAGGAACGTAGGCTTTCACCCCTAAAGAGTACTATCTTAGTAATGGCTCAGAGCCTGTCAATAGTCCGCTCGCCATACTTATTTGCCAATTCTGAAACCGTCAGGTTAGTCGTCAGAATCAAAAGTTTGCCTTTCTTCTCTGCTTGATCCACGAGTTCGGCAAAAGGAGTCCTCCGCTCGCCGTACTTGACATATTCGCTCTCGGTACCAATATCATCAACGCAAATAATATGGCGTTGGAGAATGTTGTCAATACTGCTGTTTAGTTCCTGTGCATCGACGACATTCACTATCAGTCGGCAGTATTGGTTCAACAGCACCGGGATAATCTTGGTGCAGATGACCGTCTTGCCACGTCCAAGATTACCCATACAGATAAGTCCGCTTCCTTTGTTATCGCCCAACCATTCTGCAATCAAATCATATTCGGGAAGGTACTGGGCATCTGGGATAAAAAAGTTGAATCCCTTCTGAAGATTTTCTTTTGGATCAGGGATATGAAATCTAACCTTGGAAGGATTGGGGTTGTATCTGTCCGTTCTGATTCTTTCAACAGCAACACTAAAGTCTACGGTGTTCATAGTTACCATGTCTTATCGTTATCGTATTTATCGAAAGAATTATCTTTTAGGAGAACGCCAGTATTCATGGCTGTTTCAGATGCACTGATATGTTGATTTTTTGCAGAATAATTGGGTAAAGGGAACAGTCCCATCCAACCATTAGCAATGCTGCGATCAATTATTTGGTCAGCTTTCTTCGGATCATTGTTACTGAAATTGAGCAACTGGTTATAGCACTTTTTCAACGAGCTGTTAGTAACAAATGGTTTGTTTATATCTCTCCTATATTGCATCCATTTTTTGAATAGCGATGAAAATCTATCATCTATAAAATCCAACAACTCTGTATCTTCTTTCTTCTTTTCTTCTTTCTTATCTATAGGTTTATTATTGTATGCAGAGGCTTGAAAAGTGGTATTGTTTGGGTATTGAGTCGGTATTGTTTTCGAAGCATTACGATTGCCACGAGGCGCACCTCCGTGATGATGGTTTTCAGACTTACTGCATCCATTCTCATACTGACGCCACGACTTATCCAATTCTACTTTTGCTTGTAGAAACAACTCAAAACTGCGCCCATGAACATTTTCCATTGTCCTTCTATTCAGTCCATAGCAAATGATAGCTGTCACCAAAGGGAGCTTTTCTTCAGCTGGGCACTCCTCTATGAGCAGAAGAAGTGACCGGGTAAATGTAAACTTGTCACGTTGTAGGTTTTTCATAAGCATGGTTTTAGATTAGAGAATAGAATTTTTGTTTTCCGCAGCAAGTTCTAAAGCCTTATCAACATCAACAACAATCTTGCGTCCAATTTGAGAGATGGCATCGTCAATGATACCACTCTTCTTGATTCGGTTTGCCGTAGGAACACTGCATCCAAACGTCTCAGCAATACCCTTGATGCCATAGGTAAGTCTCTTCGGCTTGGAAAGTTCATCCTTAACATTGTTCTTATTGCAGTAAAGTGAAAGATTGTTCATCAGAAAAGCGAACTGTTCACCATTCATCATACAAATAGGAGTCTGCAAGAGCTCCTCTATCGAAAATATCTTCATGTCCATTTTTGTTTGATTCCTAATTGTCAGCAAATGATTACTGACGTTGTTTAACTCTGTGCAATCCGATCGATCTTTATTGCACCGCAAAATTAGGAACATGAAAATCAAAACATGTCTTTTTAATTATTCACGAAAAAAACAGACCGAGATATAACATACAATAACAGAAAAAGGCAGATAAGAGGGTATCGCAACGCTTTTATCCGCCTTCATAAAACATTATTTTGTACCATATCAAGCCGACATCGTATTCTCGAATATCGGTAGCCATTTATTGACTATCTTACGAATACTTTTCCATTCTTCAGAGAAATAGCCCTTATCCCAATTGACCTCATGTTTTCTTTGCGACTTATCCAGCAAGTATTGACGAATCAGCTTCTCCGAGAGTGCATTTTCATGTTTTTTTATCTTGTTGTATTTCTGCCGGGCCTTAGTAATATCCTTTTCAGGCATATCCATGGCGACAAACACTGAGCTGCAGAATGTTTTGAAATTGCAAGGACGCAGAGCATGGGTTCTTTGAAGCAAATAATATAGACACCCTAATGCCGTGGTTTCTGAGTTCTCGCTTACAAAGCAGTGAATGTTTTTAAGCATCTCTGGGGTGTCGTTTGTAAGTAGTTCTTTGAGTGTCCGTAAGTCTTTGGCTTTACCTCCTGTACTACGGACATGACTTAACACAGAATTGATGAAGTCTCCCGTTTCCTCATCTTCTTTCTTGACGATTGCCTTCCACTCTGTTTTCTTCTCAAAACCATCGAGGATGCTCTCTTGAACAAGGTTCTTTATAGCAATATCGGACAAGGTTTGTTCCTCCATATTAGGGTTAGCTGCATCAATATTGCTAATGGCTGCGGAAGTCATCTTTATAAATCCGTGGTCAAAAATCATAAAATAATACAGGCTGTAAATCGAGTCTTTCTCCACATCCTTTTGGGCAAGCAGACTTTTCAAGAACTTCGGAACCATCAATAGGCAATAGACCATATAAGTTTCTGCTACCAATTTCACAAGCTCTCTGCAAGATGCCTCCATCTCTTCTTTGGTCATACCAACAGAAGCATCATATTCCTTCATCATGCCGTCAATGAGACTATTGAAATAGACACGTACTGTTTTGGGAAGGTGTGCGAATAAAGCATCCAGCCATTTTACATCAATAACAAACTCATCAGCTTTTGGCGTATAAGAATCGGACGTATTCAATGCCACGGCTTCACATGATGCCAGGTTCAGGCAAATGAGAATATTCCCATCAAGACATTCGTCCACCATAGTATCATATTTTTCTACGATGGCAGGTATTCTTTTGGGCGCTATAAAATCATTTTGAACAAAGTCATCCATATATTCCCACACCTCCACCATCTCTTTCGGCTGATGGTTCAAGAAGAGCCCGAATAATTTTGCCATGAAACTCATATCACCTTTAGCCATGGCATTAAATTCTGCCAAGAACTTGTTATAAAAAGAAAGATGTTGTTGATGCCACGATTTTAGAATCTGCTGTGGCGACAGATGGTTTGCACTTTGAACATTGTTCTTCATTTGTTCTACAGGTTAGGACAACTGTGTACTGGTCGTACAAACAGTTTGCCAGATTGAATAACAACATTCTCTCGAGTTTTGTAGCCCAATTCACTGGATTCGTTCCCAGCGGAGAGATGGGGCCCATAAAAAGACGAACCAAAGTAAACAGCATCCTGTTTTGTATCACCTACAACCAAAGGGTACATCTGCAGAGCTTTATTCACTCTGGTGTGTTGGAGTCCGCCAATGTACTTTTTCTTCTGTTTACAATATCATGAATGCCATTGCAGACAGATTGAATTCCAATACTTTGTCAGAGATAGATACCTGTGCCACTCAAAGCTATGGCTAACCATCACATAGACAATCTTCACAAAGATACTTATTTTAGTTTAAAAATTGCCTTTATACTTAAGTTTTTAATGCGCACCGAATATTCTCCCGCAGGTACTCGCAAAACTTGTATTTTTGTAATTTGAATTCGTTCTTACAAATTTAAAAGAGCCTTTTACCCCCATGCTCAGGAGGTCCTTATTACAGAAGCATTATTAACCCCACTAAAGCAAGTAGCCAAACAAGGTCAGCAAAACACTTTCCAAGTTGAGTCTAAGACGAATCCCCAAAAGGAGATGACTTTTTCAAATCAGCTCCTTTGTTTTCGGACTGATTTAACTACAAGTCACCATTTACTAGAATAACATTAAAATTATCCATAATGACTTTCTGGATTAAGTTATGCATCACATGTTATCATCCCTGTTCGCTTCCGGGCTGGCACCGACCTACTTTCCCGAATTTGCAGTACCATCGGCATTAACGCATTTCACTTCTCTGTTCGGAATGGTAAGAGGTGGGACAACGTTATCATAAGCACCTAATTATATCTCGATACTCATTCATTACTCTTTTGTAGTATTTAAATCAAATGACCTTTCAAGCGCCAACTCTGGACGAGTGAGAAGGATAGGCATTTCCTTCTTTTCTTCAGCAATCGATTCACTAGAAGCATTTTTAGCTCTCGTAGCCGCCCAATTTCTAAGTGCAGCGATTTGTTCCTTCATTGTTGTTGACAAAGGAACAGTCTTTGCTATGGCATCCATTAGATGCTTACTTAGAAGTTTCGGTTCATCTGGTGCTTCAACGTAGGCCGCAAACATGGCCTCTTTTATGCATTCTTCTATTTCTGCGCCATTAAAACCTTCCGTTTTCTTGCCAAGCATTTCCATTGGGTATTGAGAAGGATCTTGTCCCTTCTTTTTTAAATGTATGGAAAATATATTTTCTCGTTCTTGTTGACTTGGAAGATCTACAAAGAACATCTCATCGAAACGTCCCTTTCGCAACAATTCTGGTGGTAAGAGATTGATGTTATTTGCAGTAGCTACGACAAATACTGGAGATGTTTTCTCTTGCATCCACGTCAATATTGTGGAAAAAATTCTTGATGTTACACCTCCATCAGTTGAACCGCTTGATTGTACACCGCTAAGTCCTTTTTCTATTTCATCAATCCAAAGAACACAAGGTGCTACAGCTTCTGCGGTCGCAATTGCCTTTCGTATGTTGTCCTCACTGCTACCAACCAACCCTTGATAAACCTTGCCAATATCCAACCTCAATAATGGCATATTCCAGAAAGATGCAATACTTTTAGCAGTAAGACTCTTTCCACAACCAGGAACGCCCAACAGCAATAAGCCTTTTGGTTCTTGTAATCCAAAATCACGTGCTTTCTTTTCATATGCTTTTTGTCTTTTGAACAGCCAATCTTTTAGAACTTCCATACCACCAACATCCTTAAGGCTTTCATTCTTAGGAAAATAATCAAGGATGCCAGACTTCTTTATGATTTGTTCTTTTTCTGAAGAAACTGTATATGGTGCATTCTGTCCAAAATCGTCCTTAACAGCAGCAAGACAAAATGCCAAATCTGCTTCCATAGAGGTCATCCCTAAAGCTGCATCTACCATTCTATTACGCATTTCCACCGATAGATTGATCTTACATTGTCTTTCAACAACGCCAAGTGTCTTTTCCATATCTAATCTATTCGGTAATGGAATATTCAATACAGTTACATATTTTTCCAATTCTACAGGCAATTTATAGACAGCAGACAAAATAATGGCGTGAGTATTCGTATGCCTTGCTCTTTCAGCGATAGAACGAATATAGTATTTAACATTTTCCTCTTCTATATAATTGTTGAAATCTTCCAACACAAATACATCCTTACTTGTATCCTTGTCATTTAGAATGTATTTTAACACCTCTTCGGGTTCAACTATTTCTTCATCATCTTTATTAATGACAGGTAGGGGTTTGTCGCTACTAAGGTCTCGTAAACCACTTACACAATTCCAGTTGAATAGACGAACACCCCTTCCTTCCGACTTAAGTATATTTATTATACCTTCTATCTTCTGTTTTGTTCTGTCATATTCAAAACTGGTCAGATACAGGACTGGATAATATGCCTTTAGCATATCTTTAATTTTCGAATATATGGCTTCCATTTTGATATTATTTCTGTTCTATAGATTGTGTGTTTTTTCTACGGGACTTCATCTTTGCTAAATATTTAGCTGGAATATTTGTTTTCTTTGTCATTACCCTTTTGTTACCCAGTAATTGTTCTAGGACATCCATAGCGT
This sequence comes from Prevotella multiformis, assembly GCF_018127985.1. Lineage (NCBI taxonomy): Bacteria > Pseudomonadati > Bacteroidota > Bacteroidia > Bacteroidales > Prevotellaceae > Prevotella > Prevotella multiformis. The sequence continues at coordinate 236,630 of NZ_CP072357.1, forward strand.
CATGAGCTCTTTCATTAACATCGTTCGGTAGATAGTCGGAGTCAGTAACAATCGTCCCATCTTTTAAAATAACAAACTTTATCTGCGCAACAGGTTCGTCCTCGTTTTTGTCTTTTGAACGACCTACCATAAAAAAGCTATAAACTTCTTCTGTTGTTGGAGAGAATCGATCATTTGCTTTATAGGTAAAGCCTTTTTTCTTAAATTCTTGAACCAATGAGTTTTTTGCATATGCAGCATTCAAAGCATAGAATTGGTTTTGTAATTCTTCTACTTTTTGTGCTGCATTTGGTATATAATAAGTGTTATATGTTACTTTATTTGTTGTGAGATTAAGTTTAAGGGCAAATTCACCATACAGTTTTGTGCCTTGGTTTGTATCTGTTACAAGTAGCTCATTTCCTCTAACAGAATACGACCATCCCAAGGTGTCACACGCAGATTTAAGAACATCTACGTGCATCACCTGAGGATTTCGTACAAATCTTGAAGATTCGAATCGTGACATACTACTCAATTTTATATTTTGTGGCAATCTCAATTATCTCAACAGAAAAAAGGAAGGTGCGACTACCATTCCATCGAGTAACTCGATTGTTATGACTATTGATAAACATCATTAATTCATCATTCACCTCAAATTTCTCATATTGGAACTGAATACCCTCAACATCGAAAATAATCCGTTTTTGGTCTCCATTATTATATATAATACTGAGATTGTCGAAGTCTTCACATTTCTTTACGATTCTTCGAAGTGAATTATGAACATCAGCAAGTCTCATTTTCTTTTCGATACCGACCTTTATTGCGGAAGCTAAAACATTTGTACCAGCCAAAACCTTAAACAATTTGTCAATGTTTTCAAGGCCAATATTAGTTGGAGAACACATCTTTTTAGCTTTAGCCACAGAATCGATTGTTATTCGGGTTCCATGTTGGCTTCCGTCCATTGCTTCAGATACCATTGTTTTAACTTCTAAAATTGATGCACTTTCAGTGTCTAGATTTTCCATGGTGGAATTTTGTGGCTGCCTTGGAGCAAATGGCTGTCTTGCAGTTTTAGGCGAGACTTTGCCAGGAAATATTTTCTTATCTGGTACAACGTCTAAATGATTGAGACAACTTTCAAGCAGCTCAATTATAGAAGGATCATCTATTGAATTAGAAGACAAATCCTTGGATATACTTTCCAATGATGATTTGTACCTCTTTTTATCCTTCATGTTTAGCCCTCCCATATTTGATGCGACAACTAACTCTTGTTCAATCTTTGTTAGTTTCTTATGCAGTTCCGCTTTAAGGCATCCCAAAACTTTTTCTTCAAGTAAATCTTCAATCGGGCTGAACAACTTATGAACCTTAGGATTGTCAACATTCAAGAAATAATCTAAGCGTTCATTCTTGTAATTTGCTAAGGATGTAACTTCCAGACTTTCGATTTTCTTCTGTATCCTCGATGCGTAAATTTCTGCAAATTCCAATTGAAAATCTACATACTTATTCTTTGCAACGGTATGATGCGCTAATGTCATCTCTTCTCTTCGTATATGTTTTTGTTCCTCTGATACTGAGAACGATAACACATTGAAACTTCCTGAAAAAAGGACTTTCTGGTCACCTTTAACTTCAATGACATTTTTAAGATGAAACTCTGGGAGTTGAACATAGAAAAAATTAGGATATTGTTCATCCAACAATTTTATTCCAGGTTCAACCTCTTCATCTATCATTGGTTTTCCATCGTTATTAGATGCAGGTTCAGAATAAGCAATGAAAACTCTCTTGTTTTCGTCCTTGAGGAAATTTTCTATAAGTGGACCGCGATCGTGCATAAATGCACCCTTTCGAATCCAAGGGCTAATGAGCCATATTTCATCTGGATCATCCTCATTGAAAATCTTTTGAAGTTCAAGCTCAAAAGATAAAGAATCGTATAGTGCTTTTTTATGAAGTCTCTCCTTATCTGTATTTGCTGATCGAGAGGACTCTGCTTTTGTATCTGACAAAGGTGCATTTTGAGCATTCTCTTCTTCAAGTAATAGTTGCTTTTCTGCCTCCTTTATGTCTTCAGAAATTTCTGATTTGGCAGTCTCTATTGCATCTCCTTCGAGTACTATGGTCTCCTCGTCAATTTCACACTCAAACCTAATACAGTTTTCAAGAAGTTCCGACAACAATTCTGGGTTGGAATTTATCTGCTCCGACATTACATGATTTAATGTATTTGAATTTTCGTCGAAAACAAATGCACGAACCTCTTCCGATGAAGCAATACTTTGTACAAAGCACACATATACCTTATAACTTGCCTCATGTCCTTCACTCCATATTGCACTTTCTAAAAGATAACGATTCTGTGGAAAATGCACATCTTGTGCTTGACATTCTGCATACTGCTTAATCTGCTCTAAAGAAAGATTTAGATTGTCACAAGGCGTGTTAATCTCGTTAATTTTTGAGAGATTGTCGCCTATACAATTTTTTATATTCAACCAAGACAAGTGGGACTTATCAACGTATATATCAAACGATTTTGTATAGGTATCAGGACGTTCACCTTTGCTTGCGTATGTGCGACCGGCATCAGTAAGAGCCATACATGAATCATCACCTTCAATAGCATTGAAGCCTCGAAGTGTATCAATCGCTGTCCGCAATATTGACTGTTCTGCTTTGTCGTTTACTACGTCCAAACCCAAAATCAAACCTATTTTTTTAAATGACGATGTTCCATCTACAAGAAGTATGCCGACAATACCCTTTTCAAGCGATGTTATCTTTGCAGGTCTTTGAGTTTTACCTGCATAAGTAGCTTTGATAAAGTTAATGTCATAAGAAATATATCCAAAGATTCTTTCAGAAATTTTCTTTTCTTCGAATACTGCCTTGGCTATACGAGTACCAATAGGTTCCTGTGCCTTTTGGGTCGCTGTATTTTTATGTTTTTTTATCTTGCTCATCTTACTGCATCTTTAAGTTGTTCAAAACTAACAGTTTCCATATTTGCAATGGAAGCAGCATAATTACTATTACTCTCAAATTGACGTTTGTTGCCAACGACAATAAGAAGACGCCTGGCACGAGAGAAAGCGACATTAATACGTTCGATTTCTTTTGCAAAACCAATATTGTTCTTAGGGTTGCTTCGAACAGTTGAAACAATAATAATGTTGCGCTCCATGCCTTGGAATCTGTCAACTACATCCATTCTATAGTTCTTTCCCTTGTACTTCTTTCGGATTTCCCGACTTTGAGCACTATAGAATGTAATGATGCCAATTTCTTTGTCTTCTGGTTTTTGCTGTGCATTCACAAACTCAGAATATCCATCAGCCTGTAGGAGAGCCTGAAGAACTAAATCTATGGCTTTAAGTTCACCTTCGTTTTTGTAACCAGGGCTTAAGTATGTTTCTGGGGTATGAACATCTATCCATACTGCATGAGTGCTGGGTTGAATTATAGGATTTAATGTTATACCATGCCATCTACTTCCCTTATTTGCCAAATCTGGAATGTCCATAGTTTCGGTTATTCCACACTTTAATCCACCAGTCGCGGCAAGTTCATCTTGATAGAATTGTTTAATTGTATTCATGATCTGTTCATGCATACGATATTGTGTATCAAGTGTGGCAACGATTGTCTTTCTAACTTTTGCAGCAGCTTCAAACAAACGTTTGAATTGAGATTCAGCCTTTTGTAATTTCGCAGCAATTTCTTTTTTGCCAATCTTTTCTAGAGCGCTATCAATTGTATTTTCATCCATCATTGGAGGCAACTGCTTATGGTCACCAATGACGATAATTTTTTTGCCCAAGACAAGTGGTACTGCCATTTCTAATGGTGTGGCTTTACTGGCTTCATCCATAATTACCACATCAAAAAACATGTCAGAACGTTCGTTACCTCCAAACATGTCAGAATATGACTCCATAAAATCACGAGAACCACAAATACTACATGTTGCAGCCACGAGATTTACATTAGTTCTGTATAAACGGCTAAACTCAGTCCTGGAATGTTTATCCTTGGCTTCGAGTTCGTTCTTCCAAGAGCTGATCGCAGACAAATATTTGGGGTCATTAGATATTTTATTTGCAATTCTATCAATCCAAATACGAGTTGCATTATCTTCTCCATTCTCAGAGTCTTGCGCCCAACTATCCATTACTGGCAAAGAGAATCTTCTTCCTTCCGGTTCCAATTTGTCAGGTTTACCTATACGAACAGGTCGAATACCAGATTGACTTTGCAGTCTTTCAAGAGCATTGTCAACTGCAAGATTTGTCTGTGATGTTAATAAGATTCTGCAATCAGGATTCTTGCGGATTTCTTGCCATATTATCTCGGCAATAACAGTTGTTTTACCAGTACCAGGAGGACCTTGTATAAGTGCTAAATCTTTAGCAAGAACAGATTTTGTGACAGCCTCCAATTGCTTTTCGTTCAGATTCCCGATCTTGTGAGTACGAATGTCTTCCATTGCTGTATTAATGTCAACAACGGTTTCTCCTGCATACTTTGGGTCAAATATGAAATTTGGAAGGTTCGGATTTATAGGCCTATGGTTGTATTTGCTTTCTGGCTTTAAAATACGACTCATAGCCTTGCTTTGGCGCATTAATTCCATGGTTTCACCCATGGCAGGGAATTGTATATAGTCACCTGCAACAATTTTCAGTTCTTTTGACGATAATAATTCTAAAACGTCATTATTGGGTTCTATGATGGTATAGTCTCTTGTTCTTCGTACGCAATTACCAATATTTAGGCTGTCTTTTTGAAGATACTGACGACGACGATGACGTATAATGCTTTCCTTTGAGTACTGACTATGCGCTAACTCTTCTTCATCGACCTCGCTTAACTTATCATATTTTGAACCATTAATATAATTGACGTTTTCATTTCTAAAGTCAGATTGAAGCTTGCGATCTAATTCCTGCAATAAAGAAAGGTCCTCCGAAAGCGTCCATTGTGTAACACCCTTATTATTGTTGTCATCATAAAGAAGCTTTATTCCATGAATAGAGGCAAGTGCCCCTTCTATTATAGTCTCAATATTATCTCTTTCCTCAATGTCCACAAAATTGAAAGCAAAATTCAACTCTTTAGCATCTTTGCTGAGTCTGTTTGTTGTGAAATTGCCACGTTTGTCAGCAAGTGCCACATTGACCTTTTCAAATACGCTTCTACGATATTCTTCATTCTCGCAAAGGAATTCTATGCGTGCTGTTGGTTCATACTCAGGAGCTTCTGCACATATAGAGTCATCAAACTGTGAGAAAATTTCTTCTTTAAGAGTTGTATAATCCTCTTGAGATTTTGGGTAGAAAACGACACACGATCTTGGCACATCTACTTGCAGTGAAGATTTGCCATAATTCTGGAGCTTCAAATCTGCAAGAACAGACTTTTCAATCTGGGGCGCAAAAGCGTAGTGGAATGTACTACTAATATATTGGTCGGAATAATTTTTTCTAACCATATTAAAATAACGGCCAACTCGTGGCAGTTCGCTAGGATCATTTACAATCCAAGTGTAGGTATTTCCTTTTATGTTAGCACCTTCAATCTCAATCCTCGTATCTATTTGTTTAGGTGAAACAGATACCATACAACTTGCAAAACGAAGTTTTTGGAATATGGAAAGTTCTGTACTAAGAGGACGCTTAGACGTTATTACATAATGTTTCCCATGTGGTATAACCTGGGTGTCATTAGGAAGGGCCTTAATATAGTTGTTTATATCAATAGATTCAGCAGAAGGCAATAAAGCCATGACCAATTTGGTCGTACAAACAACCTCCGCTATACCTTTGTGATGAGTATCTACAATTTTCTGAAGGAATACAATATCCTTATCAGAGGTTAAAAGAAACTCTCCCGACTCATTCTTCTTTAAATCTACTCCGAACTCAGTCAATTCCGAATCAATGGAAGAGGTTATGGCTGCTAATTCTTCTGAATCTGATATGATTGCAATTTTCCCGCTTACCGTATTGGTGGGTTCTGAATCAGCCTGATAGCAATAGTCTCTTCCAATTGCCTTAATACTTTCTATAGTATCTTCGGGAATGGATTGGTAACTATCAAATGATATAAGGCATTCTCCATCATCGATGGAAACATTCGCTTCCATCTCGCATTTCCCTTTTATTTCTTCAGTAATAGCATTATTTAAATTCTGAGCATAGCTATTCATATCAAAATCCAATTTAAGCAACCCCCCTTTTTGTTTGCTAATGTTTTGAATCTTGATTAAATCTCGTTTGTTCTCTAATAGAGTATTTAGGCCGTCAAGATAAGCCTGCCACATTTCCTTGTCCTCCTCTATTTGAATCTCAATAGGGGGTATCGGAAGCGAGAAACAATCCTTCATGAATTGGGTAATCTCTTGAACATGACCAATCCAATAAGGACCAGCTCCGTTTATCAATTTGAATGAATCCTCATATAAATCAACAAAACGGACTTCACATTTTCTAACTATAAATTGGTCTTTTTCTTCAGGCAAAACCATATTCTTGACTGTGAAATGAGGGGCGCGTAAAGTGCATTCATCCCTTGCCAATTGTGCAGTCATGCAAAAAGGAAGTTCGTCGAACTTTATTGCGAGTTCTTCATATACCTTATTTCGTCCCTTTTGACGACGGTGAATAAGGTAGCACGTGTGGGTACCCGACAATTGTGCAACAGTATCTTCAAAAGAAATCGTCGCATCTTTGTCATAAAATTTAGCATCGTCACTTGTATATCTTACGAACAAAGGAAGAGCTTCACAATCTTCAACGTTGCTGTAGATATTGGACTCTGATTGTCTAATTTCTAATTCTGCCATAGCGAATTAATAATTTGATATTTAATTTATTGGCTCCATAACGAATCGTATTGGATAAAGATGGATTACTCACACAATTCGTTATAGAGCCATTTTATTCTTAAAGGTAATCAAGATGTAAATACATACTTACTTTAAATATACAATGCTAACATTTCTGTCGTATATATTAAGTTGAATTCTTCTAATTTCCGCATCTTCTATTAAGAGTACAATACCATAATTATCGAATGATGCATCTGTCAAGGGTACACCTAGTGCCAAAGCGTCTTCGTCATATCCATATCCACGCAGCTCAACAATATTCTCACTCGTTGAAATTATTCGCATTCGCTTGGGTGCCATTTGGATGTTGTCTTTCCATAATGGGTGAATTCCATCGAGATTATATATTGTAACTGTATAACCCTCACCGCCTTCTATGTTCTTTTCAATAATAAAGCGTCTGTTGCAGCCAAGGTTGTGACCTGAAGCATCCTTCCCGCTTTGGAAACGAATGTGGTCAGAGGAGTCAAAAGGAATATATCCGACTGGTGGATAATTGTCCCCTTCTATGAGATAGTCAACAAAATGATTCTCCATAATTCTATCTGATAATAGATTTCTCAAATTGCGATTTGTTAAAACCTGTCACAAAGTTATAAAAATAATAGCAGATTATTATAAAGAGCGTGATATTTTTATGAGCAAAACTATGCTTGACACAAAAAATGGGGTACTTATATCTTTCTTTTTATGTTATTCCACCTGAGCATTAACCTCGAAGCCATGTATCAATAGGCATTGCTTATTTACATACGATTCTGTTTTATACTCTATGGCATTGCCCACCATTTTGCAAATAAGCGATTTAAAGTAGGATATCATAGCCTTTTCAAAAGCCATTTGTTTGGGTCAGTCCTAAAACCCAGTTGCAAGCCTATACTCTTAAGCACATAATTCCATAAGTATTTATTACCTTTGCATCATGAAGAGTGACCAACTATTACGTTGCATCTTTCCAGATGTACTTGCCGACTACTTTGATGTTGTCGATATTCAAGAGAGTGTTTCCCAGTTTGACTTTTGGCTTGACGAGCGTAACTTTATGGAAAAGTCAGACCATAAGCTAGGCACTGTAAGCAGTTATGGTTTTACCAGCGAGCGTGTAATTCAGGACTTTCCTCTTCGTGGCAAAGCCGTCTACCTCCATGTTCGCCGTCGCAAGTGGCGTGACAGTTCCAACGGAGAGATATTTACTTATTCATATGATGACTTGACGGCCGAGGGCAGTAAACTATCCCCCGAGTTCGTTTCTTTTTTAAAAGAATAGAATTGAGTCCACTGCAGAGAGCATCGCAAGCATCGGTGCGCACTATGGCGTAAATGGCAAGCAGTTATCCACACAGTACAAGGAACATTTCAGTGATTATCGTAGCTGGGACCAGTTGGGGCATGCTCAAGACTGGCTATTGTTTGAAGATAACATAGGTGAGAACCTAAGTATTGATGAGACCTGTCTAAGCAGTGGCGAGGTTTATACTTTTCTGACCAACAAGGCGGGAAAGGGCAGAAAAGGGACTTTGGTAGCTGTGGTTAAAGGGACCAAGGCAGAGGACGTCATCCAGGTTCTCAAGACGATAAACCTTTCTAAACGAAAGACAGTCAAGGAGATAACACTCGATTTATCATCTTCTATGATGCGCATAGCCCGCTCTGTTTTTCCAAAAGCACTTATTACCAATGACAGATTTCATGTGCAGAAACTATATTATGATGCTCTGGATGACATGCGTATTGCTTACCGATGGATGGCAAGAGATAAAGAGAATGAGGAGATAAAAGAAGCTAAAAGTAAGGGTAAGGAATATATACCATTTAGATACAGCAATGGTGACACGCGCAAGCAGTTGCTCGCCAGAGCAAAGTTCATATTGACCAAGCACAAGACCAAGTGGACTGAAACACAGAAAGGTAGGGCGGAAATCATCTTTGAACATTATCCGACACTGAAAAAGGCATATGATTTGGCTATGAAACTTACCGACATTTATAACATCAAGAGCATCAAGGATGCTGCAAGGCTGAAGCTGGCAAAATGGTTTAATGAGGTTGAAGAGCTGGGAGTGGACAATTTCTACACAGTGATTGACACGTTTGAAAATCATTATCAAACCATACTCAATTTCTTTGTAAACAGAGCTACGAATGCAAATGCCGAGTCATTCAATGCTAAGGTTAAGGCATTCAGGGCACAGTTCAGAGGAGTTACAGATATTCCTTTCTTTTTATATAGGCTTATGAAATTGTGTGCTTAAGAGTATAGGCTTGCAACTGGGTTTTAGGACTGACCCATTTGTTTTCCCAATGTTTTCCCAGATAAAAGAAAAAGGAGTTACGAAAACTTCGTAACTCCTTGATTCTCAACGTAGCGGGGGTGGGACCCGAACCCACGACCTCCGGATTATGAATCCGACGCTCTAACCAGCTGAGCTATCCCGCCATCCATGGTGCTTTCGTTCTCGAAAGCGGGTGCAAAGGTATGGAAAAAAAGTTAAGTCTGCAAATTTTGAATCACTTTTTTAGCGGATATACAGGAAAAAGTTTTATATTTGCAGGCGGCTGCTGTCTGCGGGGCTGGTTTCTGTCTTTCCGTAGAGCCGGATGAGCGGCTGCATGGCGGGCTGTATGGGGAATGTTCCGTTCCGCCGGCAGGAGGGGGGCGGTGGCTGTCCTGCAAGGCCGGGACAGGTAGCGGGATGCCGGCAGGTTGGAGCGGACGGCCGGGGGAGAAGAGTTATAAAAATAATGAAAGAAAATGCAGAACATTTGAATAATGAGCAGGAAAATAGAGCTGGAATATGAGCTGAAGACCCGTTCGGGCAGTGCCGTGTGGACATTGATCAGTACGCCGGTCGGGTTGAAGAAATGGCTGGCCGACGATGTCTTCTTTGAGGAGAATGTAGCCACGTTCGTGTGGGGAGACCCGCTCCGCGAACATGAAACACATACGGCAATTGTGATGGAGATGGTGAAGAACAGTCATATACGACTGTGTTGGGATGATTCGGACGACGATTCCTATTGGGAAATAAGGATGTTCCACAGTGAGATCGCCGGCAACTATCATCTCGGTATCACCGATTTCGCCGAGGACGGAGAGGCGGAAGATCTTGTCCGGATATGGAATCAGAACATAGACCGGCTGCACCGGATTACGGGAGTTTGAGGTTTGAGGTTTGAGATTTGAGGTTTCTGCAGGTCTGCTTTTTCTGTTTAAAGGCTGGAACGCTCTGCTTTTCTTTTCACGGCCTTGAGGGTTGCAGTCCGGTTTCATCAGCCCCTTCCGGAACATTGCCGGACAGGTCGCAGGGTGGCAGGCGGAGAATAAAAAAACTAAAAAAGACCATTACTCTGATATTTTTATGTACTTTTGCAGAAAGTAAGCTGCGTTCGGCAGAACGAAAGCTATCTTTCTCCTGCACACGTTTGCCTTCCCTTTGCAGGAAGTGGGGCTGCACACGTTTGCAGCCAGTCTGTCTGTGTGCAAGGAAAAGGTGAGTAGTCAATTCTACATCGTCTCATGTTTCGGATCAGAAAATTAGATATATTCATAGCCAGGCAGTTTGGCATGCTCTTCGCCGGGACCTTCTTCATCAGCCTGTTCGTGCTGATGATGCAGTTCCTTTGGCGGTATGTCGACGACCTGATCGGCAAGGGACTGTCCGTGGATGTTCTCGGGCAGTTCTTCTGGTACATGAGTCTGATGATGGTACCTCAGGCGCTACCGCTGGCCATACTCCTTTCTTCCCTTATATCCTACGGCAACCTCGGCGAGAGCTCCGAGCTGACGGCCATCAAGTCGGCAGGCATCTCACTGATCCAGTCGTTCCGCGGCCTGATCGTCATCAGTGTCCTCATCGCCTGCGGTTCGTTCTATTTCCAGAACAACGTCGGGCCGAGCGCGCAGAAGCACATCGCCCAGCTGCTCATCTCCATGAAGCAGAAAAGTCCGGAGCTGGAGATACCCGAAGGGATCTTCTATGACGGCATTCCCAATACCAACCTTTATGTAGAGAAGAAAGACCTGAAGACGGGACACCTTTATAATATAATGGTGTATCGGATGACCGACAGCTATGAGGACCAGGCCATCATCCTGGCCGATTCGGGCATGCTTCAGTCGACGGCGGAGAAGAAGCACCTCGTGCTGAACCTGTGGAGCGGAGAGTGGTTCGAGAACATGCGCTCGCAGGAGATGGGCAACAGTGCCAGCGTCCCTTATCGCCGGGAGACATTCGCCCATAAGCACATCGTGCTCGACTTTGACGGCGACTTCAATCTCACTGACATGGCGGGGATCTCGAATGATGCCCGCACGAAGAGCATTACCCGTATACAACACGACAAGGATTCCCTGATTCATGTCTATGACAGTGTAGGGAAGGCGTATTATAAGGATGCGCAGGCGATTTACTATCCGTCGCCGAAGCTCACTCCTTCTGATGAGCGGAAGGCGGTCCGGATGGCCGCCGGAAAGGGTTTTGAGGTCGATTCGATGTTCAGCAGACTGCCTGCCGACCAGCGCCGGCAGGTCGTCGACCAGGCCTTGTCTACCGTCCAGCAGGAGGTAGGCGATCTGGAATTCAAGAGTCTGGTGACCGGCGACGGCGACAAACTGATCCGTCTGCACGACATCGAGACCATCAACAAGTTCACGCTGTCGCTGATCTGCATCATCTTCTTTTTCATCGGCGCACCGCTCGGTGCCATTATCCGCAAGGGCGGACTGGGCATCCCGATCATCGTCAGCGTCATCGTGTTCATCATCTTCTACATCCTCGACAACACCGGCTACCGTATGTCCCGGCAGGGCGACTGGGCGATCTGGTTCGGCAAAGGACTGTCGATGGCGGTGCTCATCCCGATGGCGGTGTTCTTCACCTACAAGGCAAACAACGACTCGGCGGTGTTCAATGCCGATCTGTACATGAACCTGCTGCGGAGGATGTTCGGCCTGCGCATCAAACGGAGCATAGCCAGCAAAGAAGTGATACTGAACGATCCGGAGTACGGCAGGGATGCGGAACGGCTCCGGCATCTGAATGTGCAGGTCACCGAATATGCGAAGTCGCGCAACCTGACATCGCCGCCGAATGTGATCAAGGTGTTTTTCCGTTATCATGCCGACCATGTCATCGAGGGCATCAGCGACGAGCTTGAGACCGTCATCGAAGATCTGGGCAACACGCGCGACAAGGTCATCATGACCGAGCTGAACCGTTACCCGGTACTGGCCGTGAAGGCGCATACGAGGCCTTTCGACCGCCGGTGGCTGAACATCCTTGCAGCCCTCATCCTGCCGGCAGGCATCTTCTTCTACTTCCGTATGTGGCGCTTCCGCCTGCGGCTCTACCGTGACCTCCGTACCATCGTCAGCTGCAATGACGTGGTGATTGCGGAGATAGAGTGGATGGAGAAGAGGGCTTCCGGCGGAAGAACCTGAAACACTCATAATCAGTAACAATATATGGAAGACTTTAAACTCGACAGCATCGAAGATGCTTTGAACGATTTCCGGGAGGGGAAGTTCGTCATTGTGGTAGACGACGAGGACCGCGAGAACGAGGGCGACCTCATCATGGCGGCGGAGAAGATCACGCCGGAGAAGGTGAACTTCATGCTGAAGAACGCCCGCGGCGTGCTTTGCGTGCCGATTACGCTCTCTCGCGCCGACGAGCTGGATCTGCCCCATCAGGTGTCGGACAATACGTCCATGCTCGGTACGCCGTTCACGGTTACGGTAGACAAGCTGGAAGGCTGCACGACAGGCGTCTCCGCCCACGACCGTGCCGAGACCATCAGGGCACTGGCCGATCCGGACTCTACTCCCCAGACCTTCGGCCGGCCGGGGCACATCAATCCGCTCTATGCGCAGGACAACGGCGTGCTGCGCCGCTCGGGGCATACCGAGGCGGCCGTCGACCTCTGCAAGCTGTCCGGCTGCTTCCCGGCCGGCGTGCTCATGGAAATCATGAACGAGGACGGCACCATGGCACGTATGCCGGATCTGCAGAAGCGTGCGAAGGAATGGGGCATGAAGATCATCAGCATCAAGGACATCATTGCCTACCGTCTGAAGAAGGAGTCGAGCATCGAGGTGGGCGACGAGGTGGAGCTGCCCACGCAGTACGGCACTTTCCATCTGATTCCGTTCCGGCAGGCGAACGGTCTGGAGCACATGGCCCTCATCAAGGGTACGTGGAAGGAAGACGAGCCGGTGCTCGTGCGTGTACACTCTTCCTGTGCGACAGGCGACATTCTCGGCAGCCGGCGATGCGACTGCGGCGAGCAGCTCCACAAGGCCATGCAGATGATCGAGAAGGAAGGGAAGGGCATTCTTATCTATATGCAGCAGGAAGGCCGCGGCATCGGTCTGATGAACAAGATTGCGGCTTACAAACTGCAGGACGAGGGGCTCGACACTGTTGAGGCAAACATCCATCTCGGCTTCCGCCCCGACGAGCGCGACTACGGCTGCGGTGCACAGATGCTGCGCCACCTCGGTGTACACAAGATGCGGCTGATGACCAACAATCCCACCAAGCGGGTCGGTCTGGAAGCCTACGGTCTGGAAATCACGGAGAATGTGCCCATTGAGATTGCCCCCAATAAGTTCGATTACCGTTATCTGAGGACAAAGCGCGACCGTATGGGACACGACCTGCATCTGTAAACCTCTCCGCCTTGGGGAGGGTGCATCAGGAGACAGACGCGCAGGCTGATGTCCTGAGCTGTAAGCGATGCTTCCATGGAAGCTGAGGAAAAGACCATTTCTTTACTCGATGGCGAGTACTGAACTGGTCTTTTCTTTTGCTGTCGGCATGGATGTGGATGAGATTTCTCAGCAGTTCCTGTTTCCGTACAGGCCGGTTATACACCGCTTGCGTATGTCCTGTTGGGCAGGAAGGAGGCGGTATTCCCACTTCCAGCTCATGTACCGGTTTTAATCTTATTTCCATGCAGGATTTTAGTTGTAATCGGGATGACACGAAATTCTATAATCAATATGGTCTTACGTCAGATGAGATTATATTTATAGAACAGACCATCAGGCCAATGAATTAATATCTTCTTATGCTTCGATTATATTCTAAAGTATCCAACCGCTTCAAACACAGGATTTTATCATTTCTCTTTGCCTATTGTCCCCATATCCATTGAGTTTTAATATATGACTAATAAAAGTGGGTCTTCCGGAATTTGGAGTGATGGTATTATACTTTTCAGGCTTCCTGTTGATAAAGGAGTACCTCAATTCCGTAGCGTTTTTCCTTGTGAGGCGGTTTTACATGTTGAGATGTCTTTTTGGGGCTCTGTATGCTGATATGAGGATTTTCGGGGCTTCTAGGGTCTTGCCCAGACATGAAATCCCCCACCCAAACCAATGGGGAATATGAGAACCACAAAGAAATGCTGCCTGTTCAAGGAATACTTCAGAATAGTATGCTTTATTTGTATACAGGTTCAGAACGTTCTGTCTTCCCGTCCGTACCCATTTTGCCGGCACGCTGACAAAATGCAGGATAAAGGCTTTCAGCCTGCTTGTCCTTTTCAACGGCTTGACCTTCTCGCTGATATTACGGACGAGATAGAGATAGAAGTTCTTCAGCATGGCGGTAACCATCATGAAAACCATGTTCTCAGCCATAAAGGAAAAGGGCAGATGTGCCCGGCCGAAGTCATTGTTCTGTATGTCGAAGTTCTTTTCGCTCGCCCCGCGTTCATTGTAGAATGTAATGATGTCCTTCTCTGTGGATGTCTGGTTGTTGGTAAGGATACAGCGGTATGTGTATATCACTCCGAACATATCGGTCTGTACCCTGCCGTGCCTGTCTTTCAAGGGAGTACGCTGTACGACAAGCCTGTATGACTTTCCTTCGGTGAGGTTGTCCATGCTGACGGAGGTGACATCGCATCTCTCATAGCCAACCTCAACGCTCTTCCATCCTTCCAGCTGGCGGAAGTCCTCGTGTCGGCTGCCGCAGTTGGCAGCACGTATATAGAACGTGTTGCAGCGCGGCTCTACGGTTCGGATGATCTCCTTCGAGAACGCCCCGCAGTCAGCACGGAAACGCTCTATTACCACACCAAGTTCGGAGGTCACACGGTCCATAATGCGACGGAGCGTGTCCTCCTGATGGAATCTCACATTGGTGTTTCCGTCACGGTTCTCACCTCCGACTATGATCCCCCCAATGGAAGCCCAGCCAGGGAAATAGCCAAAATCCTGCTTGTAGGAATACTTTGCATCGAACTTGTGGGCAGGAACGAACTGGTGGTCAAAGTCCAGGTCAACATGGCTGCCCGCCTTTATAAGTCCCATTCTCCGTATCATCCGTAAAAGTAAGGTGTTCAGCTTCTCTGCAGTGTTGAAACTGTAAGACTTGCCGGAGGTTTCGCTCCTGTAGACAATATTCTTTTCGGCAAGCGCCTTCAGTCCGCGCCTCCACGGTGTCGGCACCGGGCAACAGCGTGTCAGGTCTCTGCCTGAACTGTCCTGTAAGCGCATTGATGTCCTCAAGACAATCCCCGCCACAAAGGTAGCTGAAGAAGAGAGATCCCAGGATGCTTCCATGGCTGAATGCCTTGCCGCTGCATCCGCGTCTGCCCAACACGGATCCGGTAAGTTTTTCAAAGCCCAGCTTTGAAAAAACGTCCATGATGTGATAAATTCCTCCGAAGGAAGTGATATTCTCGTTTTTAATTGCTACCTTTGTCATGTCAGTTTTTTGCTTGCTTGTTATGTTTGCAGCACCAAGATAGGTGAAAATTCTGACATATCCAAGTGTTTTGAGGACTTTGTTTCTCAGGCACTTGGAGTTCTCACAAGAAATTGTGCTGCGGAATTAAGGTATATCATTACTTTTAATTACTTTTGCAGGCAATGGAAATGACATAATCGATGGTAGATTATAAAACGAAAAAGGGTAAGGAATATGAAAAGAAAGGTGTGTTCCTTTTTATTACTTATGTTGGCTGCAGCTAATTGCATGGCTTGCAGCCTTCCGTCCGACACAGCTGCGACAAGTGAAAAGTCAGGAAACCCATTGATAGAATACGGGTATGATGCCGAGACTGATACTGTAATAGGATATTATGGGAAGCCGATTCAGCACTTGACAAGTTTTGTGAATAATACGATACAGCTTAGTTGTCCTACTCCAAACCGTTGGAAGGGATTTTATACATGGAAAGGATTTCGGATATCTGACTTTTATGTAAAGATGGGAGAAGCATCATTCAAAGGGATGAATGCCGCTGTTTTATCTCCGATAACCATGACGACTGCTGTTGACATTATTACGGATTCGATTTTTACCGACCGCCTTCTTGCGATAGAATACAAGGGAAGACGATGGGTTTACACCAATGTTATTCGCAACACGGAAGCTGAAACAATGCTGAGTTTTGAGAATATAACAGCAGGGGAGGAGGGGATAGAACTGAGTTTTGAAGCAGGACAAGGATACAAGTATGCCTATAACATCCTCATTAACATGTATGACGGGCAGCCATGCCTGTCCAATATTTATGTTGATGAACACAATTCGTCCGCAAAATATCAGGCAACGCATCAATTTGATTTTACTTCTTTTGGGGACGAAGGAGATTTCCCCCTTTATCGCTATCGACGCCATTTCCCGATGCTCCTACGTATGGGAAACTACGATGCCTTTGGCGAATAACAGCCCCTGCCATCTACTTTATGGATAGCAATTACATACGGGACAAGTACTTAAAATCGCCATCGAAGTTGAAAATCAAGTCCACTTAGTGTTGAAGAGTTGACCTGCTGAAGCCCGGAAGAGACGTGGTTACGGTCGAAGTAATGGGTGGTTGAACTGCGAAGGATGAGCATAAGATGGCTTGAAAAGTCAGCCCGTACAAAGAGACTATAACGCATTCCCCTGCCAAAGAAGGACGGAAAGCTGAAGGAGTAAAGCGGACCACGCTCATAGATGTAGATGCGGGAGGAGAAGTCGGCTGTGTGGAAGTAGCCTAATGTGCCGGTAAGACTGAGCCATGAGAGCGGCATCCATGTGCCTGACTCACTTAACATATAGCCGAAACTTCGATTGAGATAACTGCTTGCAGCTATATCCAACTGGCTTTTACAACTCCATGAATCGGCAGAATAAGTCAGTGAGAAACGTCCGCGCTGCGTCAGTTCGTTCACAAGGGCAGTCTTCTCGGTATTGTCTTTCTCACGTATCCGAAGCCGGTAACGTGCCAGAAGTGACCAGCGTTGGCGGATATAGGTAAGCATCAGCAGATTGTCCCACGCCTTGCTGGCAGTATGTGCGCCAAAACGAGGGTGTGAGAAGTAAACGAAATCAGTGTAAGCCATGAGCGACAAGCCACGTGTCACGTTCCAGTCGGTCCCTACAAGGATTCCGCTCTCGTTCTGAACCGCTCCGTTGTCACCGAATCCACGTGCAAGAAGTGCCGTGTACTGATAGCCATAATATCGTTGGATAGCAAGGAGTGACAGGTTAGGTGCAGCCTGAAAGGAGAGGTTATTCACTGTGGCAATACTCCCTTTGCCGTCCACTGCCGTCTCGCCAGCCAACGACCAGCGAGGATGCTGATAGCCATAGTCCACACTGACGTTCCAGAAGTTATTGCCCGACGGAGCGTGATGATGGTAATATAATGAGGTGTTGGGCGTCAGTTCCTTATCGAAACAGGTGTAAAGAGCCGACAATCCTACACGAAAAGCACCCGATGACCAGCTCAGATGTGTCCCGGCGACAAACTGCGAGGCAGCATCTTTTCGGTTCATCTCCCGTTCTGTACGGTGATAGCCGGTATTGAGTGTCGTCTTGATGGTGCCACTGTCAGAGAGTGTGGCATCAATGGTTCGGTAGGAAAGGAAAGCTGTGAGGTCAAGATGTTTTGCCATCTCCACGGTTGCAGCTGCTCCCTGCAGATAATTGGCTGCCGAGCGGGATGAATGTGTATGGATTCCTGTGGACTGTCTGCCGAGCGTTGAGAGCATGGCAGGTTTCCCAAAGGAGAAAGAGTTGTTGATGACAAGTCCCTGTCCGAAATTCACCTTGTATCGTCCTGCCGCCAAAGCCTTCATCCGTCCCATTTTCCTTAACAGCACGTAAAAGCTGTAATGGTCATAACCCAGACTGTTGCCATGTGCAAAGAATGGCTCACCTGCATCTTGTGCACCCACAACTCCTGCCTGGACATAATCGCCATAACGGAAAGTGTAACGGAAAGAATGGGCATACGGATAGCCGATATAGCCGTTGCGGTCGCCTTCCCGCTTATAGAAAGGAATGTGAGAAGTAAACATCAACGTGTGTTTTCCACCCTTCAATATAGATTTAAGAGAGGGGAACTGTTTGCGTTCTTCTGCTGGAGAAACATAGACAAAATAAGGAAGAAGCTGGCGGCGTACCACATCAAGGGATTCAATCATGGCAAGCTCGCCCAATGACTGCATGCCATGATACTGGTAAACGTAGGCTTGCAGTTCCTCAATCTGTTCAGCCGTCAGGAATGGGATGCGTTCCAGTTCTTCCCGTGTTGCCGTATTGATGTTCAGTGGATGTTCTGCAAGCCCAGCCAGCAGTTCAAAAGTTTCCTCCTTCACTGTTGTATTTTCTTCGGTATTGGCATAGAGTTCATCAAGCAACTCTTCCCATTTACAGGGTTGTTGTGCGATGGCATTAAGACTGACAAGTCCAAGGAGCCAGGTCAGTAGTAGCTTCTTCATTCGGTATAACTTTCAAAGTATTAAGGCAACAAATATAGCCTTTGTTTCTGATAAAAGCAAGCAAAACAGCAATAAAAGTAAAAAAACCGTGCTGAGAACTGGATTTTAACCTTAATTCCGCAGCACAATTTCTTGTGAGAAATCCAAGTGCCTGAGAAACAAAGTCCTCAAAACACTTGGATATGTCAGAATTTTCACCTATCTTAGTGCTATCCCTCAATTCCGCAGCGTTTTTCCTTGTGAGGCGATTTTATGTGTTGAGATGTCTTTTTGGTGCTCTATATGTTGACATGAGGTTTTTCGGGGCTTCCTGGGTCTTGTCTAGGCATGAAATCCCCCACCCAAACCAATGGCGAATATGAGAACCACAAAGAAATGCTGTTTATTCAAGGAAGACCTCAGAGTAGTAGGTTTTATTTGTATATAGGTTCAGAACGTTCTGCCTTCCAGTGCGCACCCATTTTGCTGGCACGCTGACAAAATGCAGGATAAAGGCTTTCAGCCTGCTTGTCTTTTTCAATGGCTTGACCTTCTCGCTGATATGACGGATGAGATAGAGATAGAAGTTCTTCAGCATGGCGGTAACCATCATGAAAACCATGTTCTCAGCCATGAAGGAAAAGGGCAGATGTGCCCAGCCGAAGTCATTGTTCTGTATGTCGAAGTTCTTTTCGCTCGCTCCGCGTTCATTGTAGAATGTGATGATGTCCTTCTCTGTGGATGTCCGGTTGTTGGTAAGGATACAGCGGTATGTGTATATCACTCCGAACATGTCGGTCTGTTCCCTGCCGTGCCTGTCTTTCAGGGGAGTACGCTGTACGACAAGCCTGTATGACTTTCCTTCGATGAGGTCGTCCATGCTGACGGAGGTGACATCGCATCTCTCATAACCAACCTCAACGCTCTTCCATTCTTCCAGCTGGCGGAACTCCTCGTGTCGGCTGCCACAGTTGGCAGCACGCATATAGAACGTGTTGCAGCGCGGCTCTACGGTTCGGATGATTTCCTTCGAGAACGACCCGCAGTCGGCACGGAAACGCTCTATCACAACACCAAGTTCTGAGGTTACACGGTCCATAATTCGGCGGAGCGTGTCCTCCTGATGGAATCTCACATTTGTGTTTCCGTCACGGTTCTCACCTCCGACTATGATGCCCCCGATGGAAGCCCAGCCCGGGAAATAGCCAAAATCCTGCTTGTAGGAATACTTTGCATCGAACTTGTGGGCAGGAACAAACTGGTGGTCAAAGTCCAGGTCAACATGGCTGCCCGCCTTTATAAGCCCCATTCTCCGTATCATCCGTAAAAGTAAGGTATTCAGCTTCTCTGCAGTGTTGAAACTGTAAGACCTGCCGGAGGTTTCGCTCTTATAGACAATATTCTCTTCGGCAAGCTCCTTCAGTCCGCGCCCCACAGTGTCGGCACCGGGTAACAGCGTGCCGGGTCTCTGCCTGAACTGCCCAATTAGCGCATTGATATCCTCAAGACAGTCCCCACCTCAAAGGTAGCTGAAGAAGAGGGAGCCCAGGATGCTTCCATGGCTGAATGCCTTGCCGCTGCATCCGCGTCTGCCCAACACGGATTCGGTAAGTTTTTCAAAGCCCAACTTTGAAAAAACGTCCATGATATGATAAATTCCTCCGAAGGAAGTGATATTCTCGTTTTTAATTGCTACCTTTGTCATGTCAGTTTTTTGCTTGCTTGTTATGTTTGCAGCACCAAGATAGGTGAAAATTCTGACATATCCAAGTGTTTTGAGGACTTTGTTTCTCAGGCACTTGGAGTTCTCACAAGAAGTTGTACTGCGGAATTAAGGTATAGAAAGAATACATCTTTTAGATAAAGAAAAATCAAAAATAGTATCAGATGGGAAGTAGCAAAGGAAATTGGGGAAGATACGGATTACAAGCATTTGGAATTTCAGTGCTTGGTCCCCTCTTATTTTATCTTATTAATCCTATCATTGAACATTTTAAGGGAAATCGTGATGCTGTAGCATATACAAAGACATACGTAAGTCAGTGGGATAGTATAAAACTCATACTACCTAATGACTTATTAGAACGATCGATAAAGGAAGGTTCAAGTCATATTAAGATGTTGTCATCCTACAGAGACAAAAATCGGATAGTTGCTGCAAATGAAATATATTATATCCCTCAATATAAGAAATATTTTGAGTTAATTTGGATAGAAGGAATTGATGAAATTGTTGGACTTTACAATCGTCATCATGATGCAGCTGGTGTTCAAAATAGCTTAATGCGTCCAAACATGGTGCTATCAGTCTATGTAAATCGTAAACAATGGAAGGATAAATCATACGGAACGATAGAAAAGCCAATGCCAGTCTTTCTACATAGAATTATCTCTGGTGATGATATCGAAGAGCGCAATAAGAACGCATTAAGAAAAGATAGACGTTTTCCTGGAGAAATTATGATAGATTTCTATCTCCCTCCCAAGGCTGTTCAACGTATGCGCAACACACCAGACTCTGTTAACTATAAGTTTGCAGAGTATTACTTGCGTTATCTCCTACCTGAAGACGAGTTTGAAAGATTGTTTGAAGAAGAATAATCTAAAAGTTCATTATGATAGGAAGTAATAAAGGTAATTGGGGAAGATACGGATTACAAGCATTTGGAATTTCAGTGCTTGGTCCCCTCTTGTTTTATCTTATTAATCCTATCATTGAACATTTTAAGGGGAATCGTGATGCTGTAGCATATACAAAGACATACGTAAGTCAGTGGGATAGTATAAAAATAGTGCTACCCCCTAACCTATTTGATTTCTCATCTGGTGAATTTACGCATCGAACAGAAGTCTTGACTGGTGATGGTAAGCAAAAACAAAGGATACTTGCAAGCTTTGAAAAGTGTTATATTTCACAATATAAGAAATATTTTGAATTGATATGGATTAAAGGTATAGATGAAATTGTTGGGCTTTATAATCGTCATTATGATGCAGCTGGTGTTCAAAATGACTTAATACGTCCAAACATGGTGTTATCAGTCTATGTCAATCGTAAACAATGGAAGGATAAATCATACGGAACGATAGAAAAGCCAATGCCAGTCTTTCTACATAGAATTATCTCTGGTGATGATATCGAAGAGCGCAATAAGAACGCATTAAGGAAAGATAGACGTTGTCCTGGAGAAATTATGATAGATTTCTATCTTCCTCCTAAGGCTGTTCAACGTATGCGTAATACACCAGACTCTGTTAACTATAAGTTTGCAGAATATTACTTGCGTTATCTCTTATCCGAAGACGAGTTTGAAAGATTGTTTGAAGAAGAATAATGTAAAAGTTCATTATGATGGGAAGTAGCAAAGGAAATTGGGGAAGATACGGATTACAAGCATTTGGAATTTCAGTGCTTGGACCACTTTTGTTTTATCTTATTAATCCTATCATTGAACATTTTAAGGGGAATCGTGATGCTGTAGCATATACAAAGACATACGTAAGTCAGTGGGATAGTATTAGACTCGTTTTACCAGAAAACCTATTTGATCAAACCTTGCAAGGAGAAGGGACAAGTTATGTCCAAGTAATAAAATATGATAAAAAACAAAGTCAGAGAATATATGCCAGCAATAAAAGATATTATATTCCTCAGTATAAAAAGAATTTTGAATTGATATGGATTAAAGGAATTGATGAAATTGTTGGACTTTACAATCGTCATCATGATGCAGCTGGTGTTCAAAATAGCTTAATGCGTCCAAACATGGTGCTATCAGTCTATGTAAATCGTAAACAATGGAAGGATAAATCATACGGAACAAAAGAAAAACCTATGCCAGTTTTTCTACATAGGATTATCTCAGGTGATGATATAGAAGAGCGGAATAAGAATGCGTTAAGGCAAGATAGTCTTTTCCCAGGAGAAATTATGGTATATTTTTATCTCCCACCCAAGGCTGTCCAACGTATGCGCAACACACCAGACTCTGTTAACTATAAGTTTGCAGAGTATTACTTGCGTTATCTCCTACCCGAAGACGAGTTTGAAAGATTGTTTGAAGAAGAATAATCTAAAAGTTCATTATGATGGGAAGTAGCAAAGGAAATTGGGGAAGATATAGTCTACAAGCATTTGGAATTTCAGTGCTTGGTTCCCTCTTTTTGGGTGTATTATCGTTTCTGGCTACTCTGCTACTTACAGAATGGAAACGGCACACAGCTGCTTCTCATGGAATGACACAACCATTGGGGATGTGGTTAAGAAACTATGCGCAGAAGCTAAGGTGCAGTTGGAGTTAAATCCTGCATTCAAGGAAACCAAAGACTTTATCTGCCAATATGAAGAGTCGGACTTCGACTTTATCCGTCGTCTTGCTCATCAGTATCAAGAGTGGATGTATTTCGATGGAACAAAACTCATCTTTGGTAAACCACGGAAATTGGCTAAATCTTCAAAACAAGAAAAGACTTATTTAGCATATAATATATGAGACAGAATTATTTATTTATTTTATCATTATTGTTTACAATTAGCTGTAAAGGGGTAAGCCAGAAACACCCAAGAGAAAGCCAAAAGATTGAGAATGTAAAAGGTCAAGTTCAATTAACACATAAACTATCGCCAATGGAAGAGCAATTGATAAGAGATTATTACGAAATAGACGACCCAGAAGGCATAATAGTACAGCCCAATGATATGCAGGAGAAATGTACTGACCTGGCTGTACGTCTAATTTGTCAGGAACTTATAAGAAGTGGGTTCAAGCCCCTTCCCTCCCAAGAAGCCTATAAAAGGGTATATCAGATATTCGGAGTTGATCTGAACCAACATTCCAAAGAACTAATACAGGATGGTTTTTGGAAATATGCAGATAAAGGAAATTCAAAAGAACGAAGTATTCAAAAGAATATCATGGCTTTAAAAGCGGTTCCTGATGGTCAAACTTTTGGCATATTTTGGGATTTACAAACGTTCGTACCTCAATATAATTGTGTTATTCTTTCACCTTCACTTAATCAAGTTGTTACCATAAAAGGAACTGTCAAAGGTGCAGATGGAGAGGAATACATGGATACCGAGAAAGGCAAGATCGTCTATTCCTTAGATAAGAGTATCTTTTACAGAAATCAATTCATCTTCCACGACAGCAAGGCAGCACTCACTTGGCTTATGAATAATGACAGGGATTTCCTTCGTGAGTTATTCCTGAAATACGGCTATGACAAGTCTGATATTATCAACAAGATGATGATAGATGAAGTGAAAGGGGAGGAAGAACTCCCTATAGGAAAAGAGTACAAGGAACTCTTTGTTTCAAAAGCTGCTGATGGGCGACTTCTCATTCATCAAGGACTGCTGCAGTATATGTTGAAACATGCTGACAGAAAGAATCTGTATTACTGTATGTTGGATGAATATTTATCATATTTGTTGGATTTAGAAAATGAACCAGAGTTCGACGACCTGACAAAGGATGAAAGATACAAGGCTGGTGCATACATCGGGTATTATTATGGTCTTATGTATGAGAAGTGTATAGGAACACCTTGTGATAATGAAGGTTTTGGATATGCCCTGTACTATCAGAAAGACTTTATTTCATACATCAAGAAGAATAATTACTTCCACCTAAAGGACTTCGATAAGATAATACAAAGGCAATATGACCGGTATCAGGAAGGAGTTGAAATCGAAAGTCATCGTATGTCTGGTGAGTAGTATAACATTGTGCTATTCCTTGACATTATGAGGTATATATCATAATTCTATTCAAAACATCAAAAATAGATATGAAACGATTCTTGTTTATAAGCTCTTTATTAATAGGGCTTCTTACTTTTGCACAGTGTAAATCAAATTCTTCTAAGGATAATACCCTTGCTGTAAAGAAACTAATGAACAACGAAAATATAAAAATGAATGAGATAGATTCCTTAAAATATTGGGGAGTTGATAAAGATAAGCTGTTGAAGCATTTAAAACTTCAAGAACTTGCGTGGTATGGTGGCGATTTTCGAGATGATCAATCAAAACCAAGATACATGCCAACACAGGAGGATTTTCTCTTGACAATACCTTTGGTGGAGCATTATTTATATACTCATGGCTTTAAGAAACCTTCAAAAGAACTATTTGAAAAAAGAATCAAACAAGTTTTTGGAAAAGACCTTGGAGCAAATACGAAGTCAACATTCATAAACCTCCTCAATTCCGCAGCGTTTTTCCTTGTGAGGCGGTTTTATATGTTGAGATGTCTTTTTGAGGTTCTATATGTTGATATGAGGATTTTCGGGGCTTCCTGGGTCTTACCTGGGCATGAAATCCCCCACCCAAACCAATGGGGAATATGATAACCACAAAGAAATGCTGCTTATTCAAGGAATACTTCAGAATAGTATGCTTTATTTGTATACAGGTTCAGAACGTTCCGCCTTCCTGTTCTCACCCATTTTGCCGGCACGCTGACAAAATGCAGGATAAAGGCTTTCAGCCTGCTTGTCTTTTTCAACGGTCTGACCTTTTCGCTGATATGGCGGACGAGGTAGAGATAGAAGTTCTTCGGCATGGCGGTTACCATCATGAAAACCATGTTCTCAGCCATGAAGGAAAAGGGCAGATGTGCCCAGCCGAAGTCATTGTTCTGTATGTCGAAGTTCTTTTCGCTCGCCCCGCGTTCATTGTAGAATGTGATGATGTCCTTCCCGGTAGATGTCCGGTTGTTGGTAAGGATACAGCGGTATGTGTATATCACTCCGAACATATCGGTCTGTTCCCTGCCGTGCTTGTCTTTCAAGGGAGTACGCTGTACGACAAGCCTGTATGACTTTCCTTCGACGAGGTTGTCCATGCTGACGGAAGTGACATCGCATCTCTCATAACCAACCTCAACGCTCTTCCATTCTTCCAGCTGGCGGAACTCCCCGTACCGGCTGCCGCAGTTGGCAGCACGTATATAGAACGTGTTGCAGCGCTGCTCTACGGTCTGGATGATTCCCTCCGAGAACGACCCGCAGTCGGCACGGAAACGCTCTATCGCAACACCAAGCTCGGAGGTCACACGGTCCATGATGCGGCGAAGCGTGTCCTGCTGATGGAATTTCACATTGGTGTTTCCGTCACGGTTCTCACCTCCGACTATGATGCCCCCGATGGAAGCCCAGCCCGGGAAATAACCATGGTCCTGCCTGTAGGAATACTTTGCATCGAACTTGCGGGCAGGAACAAACTGGTGGTCAAAGTCCAGGCCAACATGGCTGCCCGCCTTTATAAGTCCCATTCTCCGTATCATCCGTAAAAGTAAGGTGTTCAGCTTCTCTGCAGTGTTGAAACTGTAAGACTTGCCGGAGGTTTCGCTCCTGTAGACAATATTCTTTTCGGCAAGCGCCTTCAGTCCGCGCCTCCACGGTGTCGGCACCGGGCAACAGCGTGTCAGGTCTCTGCCTGAACTGTCCTGTAAGCGCATTGATGTCCTCAAGACAATCCCCGCCACAAAGGTAGCTGAAGAAGAGAGATCCCAGGATGCTTCCATGGCTGAATGCCTTGCCGCTGCATCCGCGTCTGCCCAACACGGATCCGGTAAGTTTTTCAAAGCCCAGCTTTGAAAAAACGTCCATGATGTGATAAATTCCTCCGAAGGAAGTGATATTCTCGTTTTTAATTGCTACCTTGTCATGTCAGTTTTTTGCTTGCTTGTTATGTTTGCAGCACCAAGATAGGTGAAAATTCTGACATATCCAAGTGTTTTGAGGACTTTGTTTATCAGGCACTTGGATTACTTGCAAGATTTTATGCTACGGATTTAAGGCATTACATAAAAAATACCGCCATAAGGGGTTATGTTCTCGTTTTTTATTGCTATCTTTGCCATGCTAAGTAGGATTGTACTTTGATCTTTTAACACCATAAAGTTAGTGAAAATCCTACAAATAGCAAAACTCTGAGAAACGATTGTTCCTCAGAGACTTATAAAAAATATTAATACCAAATTACGTATTTAGTTGCGGAATTAAGGGTTAACTATAAAATAAAAAATGACAAATGGATAAAGGAATACGAAACAAGCTTTTAGGTGTTTGGGGCACGGTTATAATTGCTTTCGTTGGAACGTGGGTACAGTTAAACTCTCGTCTTTCCATTCTGGAGGTGCAAGTGGATAACTACCACCTGCTCCATAATGAGAACAACAGAAAAGCACAAGAAGGTATGGAAGAGATTAAGGATAAGCTCGATGAGATAAACGTTAAGGTTACGCACCTTAACGATGTCAAAATGGGCCGTCCGGATATACAGAAAGGAGGTGTTTTTTGAAATGTTTTAAGACTGTTTCAGGGGGTGGAGGGCTACAACTCCCCACTTCTTTAAGCGAATAATTTATATAGGTTCCATAGTTAGTGGCGTCGCCCTTGCTATACATGTGACTCTGGTTGCTGGTGGTGCTGTCGGATCCCACTGTTGGCAGGATATATACCCATATTTAATTGGAGTTTCAGCAGTTATGGCTGCGGTGGCGAAACTGACTATGGAAGATAATGAACAAAAATAATAGAGTATGGCAAATTTAGATGTTTTAGCACCTTTCATATTTAGCTTTGAAGGTGTTTACGGTAATGACCCCATAGACCGAGGAGGGGCAACGAAGTATGGTGTAACGATAGCCACTTGGAAGAGGCTGGGCTATGATAAAGACCGAGACGGAGATATAGATGTCGAGGACTTGAAACTCATAACCCTTGATGATGCCAAGATGATTATGCGCAAAAACTTCTGGAACAAGTGGCAGGCAGATGCTATTAAAGATCAGTCTATCGCTAATTGCTTGGTCGACTGGGTATGGGCTTCGGGTGCGTATGGAATTAGGATACCACAAGTAAAGCTGGGTGTACTTGCTGATGGTGTGGTAGGCCCGAAGACTATTGCAGCCTTGAACAAGCAAGACCCAAAAGAGTTCTTTACGTGGCTGAAAGAGAGGAGAAAGCTCTATATACTGAGATTTGTGCAAAACCAACCAGCACAAAAGAAATTCCTAAAGGGATGGCTCCGGCGGTTGGATGGCATAAAGTATGGTTCACTTGTTTACAACAATGGAAAGGAGGTACGTTTCTGATGAGAAAGCTATTAGGAGTATCCCCGGCAATGCTGGATGTTTGTCTGTTGGCTGACTGTTGGACAACGAAACTTGCATAGACACAAATCGTACATGACAGCTTTTTCAGATGCGATACAGTATAGTCCGTTAGGCTAGGAAAGGATAGCGTCTCAGAACGAGAGAAAACGACTATACAGGCGAAGCATGACACGGTCAATGGTACTGATACAGTATTTGTAATTCGTGAAGGATTACAGACCGTTGGAAGGTGCGGATAGACACTGTGCAAAGGTCGTCTACATAAAGACAGCACGAGATAGTACATATATATATCAAGCAGCCTGTACAGAACAATAGTCCGTTAAATGTTATGCTGCGTCATCCTCGAAACTAAAGATCTCATTAATACTTTCTTTATTAAAAGGCGTGTTCGGGTTCTTCTCGAACACGTCAATAATTCGTTGCGCATAGTAGGCATTGACCATCTGCGCTTTAAGTCGACCGACGGACGTGCCAAGTTCCCTGCACATGATCTTGGCCACATTGAGTGCCGTGAATGAAGAGTAGAAGGCAAAGTCAAGTTTTCTCTTGTCGCGTGCCTGACAATCTGTAAGGCCGAGGAACTGCTTTGCGTCGCGAAAGCAAAACTCCTCTTGGAAACGTGTGGTGTAGTACTCCACCACATTGGGTCCGTCCATGCTCTCGTCCGTACAGAAATACAAGCGCCGACTGCCATTGGGCAACTCGTGGATGACAAGCGAAACGACCCTGCGCAGGGACTTGCACCATGCCCTGAGCGCATAAGCCTTGCCGGAGGTCTCCTCCAGCTCAAGCATTTCGACTTTGGACATATCGATGTTCCTCACGTCAATCTTGTCACCTTTGACACGGGGACGACCGGGCTTTCCCGTGGGTTCCCGTCCCATGTGTAGAACAAGGCTGCGTCATGACGCAGGCGGCTCACAACATGGAATCCCATCTTCATAACCTTGTCGATGAAGGGTCTTTTGGAGAAGGCTGAGTCGGCGACAAGCACCTTGCAGATACGCTGTAAGGTTACCTTGTCGTCCTGCAACACCTTGGCATACCAGTCGTACAGGCTCATCTCTTTTTTCTCCTCGCTTTCTTCCAATGTGGTCTGCACCGCCTTCAGCATCATGCACTCATGCAGATCCACGTCTATCACACCGATGCCGAGGATCTCAAGACCGTGCTTTACCGCACCTGCACAGCCCGACCAAAACGTACCCACGTATGGGGTATGCTTCCCAGCCTTCCTGATGAAGCTCGGGTCTATGACGATGGCATTGCGACCCTTGCCTTGTTTGAAGGCGAAAGCACACAGCCACATGTTCATCTCAAGCCAGTCCACGCTGCGCTCTGCCGTCTGCCGATAGCACTGCTCGCCACGATTGCCATAGCGTCCCATCTGCGTGAAATTGCATCTCCTTGGGATGACCATCAAAGGAAAAAGCATTTCCATGACGTTTGTCTGGATACTTTTGCTTAACTTTGCTCCATCTTCGGCACCGAATGCTGCTTTGCAGAGCTTCATATATCGGCTAATCAAGTTGGTTATCAGCATAAACTTTATGTTTCTTTTTCAACCCATAAAATTACTGAAAATCAATTAGATAGCCGATTTTATCATGTTATATATTGTTATTTGATCTACTCTTTTTCAGAGACTTATCATGTTTTCTTTCTGCCACAATTTCTGTTGCCTTAGGGACGAAAGCTTCGCAAACCGTGAAAATTTAACGGACTATTGTACTTTATCACTCTATATTTCGGAAGAACCGATAAAATGCAGAAAAGGCAAATAGATACGAGGTCTGTCCATCAGTATGTCTTTCCGTCTTCTACGGACAACTTATTCTCATATCATCGGTGTTTGTAAACAGTTTTCATGCAACCAAAGCCGAGACATGCTCTTCTGGCTCCTGAAAGATGCCTGATTGACCTGCAACAGGTGCTCTCTTAGCGTGTTACCAACGCCCTTTTGAAGTCCAATCAAGCCCCTTTTGCGAGCGGATTAATAACCAACTGATTAACTGCCGGTTACGGACTCGACTTTTGTATGTGTTTTTTATATTTGCAGATGATTTATTAGAAATTATGTAATGACTTTTCAAAATCTTGTCTGTGTTTTCAACGTATTAAAATGAAAAGGTCTTTGTATCGGAGAAGGACAACAGGATAGACAGCTGCCAGTCTTGACTATGTTTTTGTTGAATGAATCACCTCGGTTTCTCTGTTAAAGCTATGCGGAAAGCATCCACGCATTTAACGGACAAACCATAGACTTGGGAACAAAAGGTATAGTCCCTACGATGGGAATTTTTATAGTGCATTCGCTTTTTTCTTTCAGCCGTACCGTCTCCTTGTTCTCTCAACAAGAAGAAACGGAATCTTCTCGTCTAAGCGGGAAAATCTTTCAAAAATGTTTTTGAAGATCTGACGGAATCCGTTTCCGGTAGTAAAGCGTGCTGTTTGTCTATTCATCGTGTGTTTTTCTGTCTGTCTGATTTTCTGTTTTACCCCATTTGCGGTCTGTTTCCCTTTTGTGCAAATAGTTTGAACATCCAGTGTGCGGGTGGTGATTCCGCTATTTTGCGGCCGAGTGACGTGTATTTATCCTTTTATTAGGATTTTTAAGACGTATCAGTCGGAATCTTCGGATAAATGACGTATCTTTGCAGGAATATTCGATATTTGTTAAAGATGAACCGCAATAATTTCACATCTCTAATTTTACTTGCAGGTATTGTCACGGTCACGTCTTGTGTGGAGGAGAAGCGTCCTACTCCCGTCCGGCAGCGCATCAATGTCACTCCTCCATCGAGAGAGTCGGAGGCGATAAGCCAGCTTACGGCATCCATTGACGACATATCAGCCAATCTTGACCTTATCTATTCGCAGGAAGCATTGCTCTGCAAGACCGTCGAGCACACGAATAAACGTACGAAGATAATCCAGCAGATCAATACCCTTGGGGCATTGCTGGGCGAAAAACAGCGGCAGATCGCCCGGATACAAAAAGAGAGGTCAAAGAAGCCGGAGGGCACGGCCGGAGAACGTGCTGCAATGGAGAAACTGTACAAGGTGCTGGACTTCCTTTCGGCGCAGCTGCAGGAAAAAGGCGAGCGCGTGGCCTCTCTCCAGGTGATGGCGAAGCGGAAAGACATAAGCGTAGAGCAGCTAAGATATGCTGTCATGAACCGGGACATCAATATGGATGTGCTGTATGACAGGCTGAGGCTGTCGGAGCTGGAACGGGAGAACATCAGGCTCAAGGCAAGACAGATTCTGGAGAGGCAGGAAGAGCCTTCGCCGGAGGTGTATTACATCATTGCACGGAAACAGACGTTGAAGGAGAAAGGCCTGTTGAAGACCAGTCTGTTCTCGAAGAAGATCGACGGCAATCATATCATCGAAGAGAATTTCACGAAAGCTGACCGTAAGGAGCTGAAGACGCTGACAATCAACTCGCGTACCCCGAAGGTGCTGTCGGCGAACCCGGAGACAAGCTATACACTTACGGAGAACGAGGATGGGACAACGACACTGACGATTACCGATGCGGATAGGTTCTGGAACGTGTCACGCTACCTGATTATCCAGGAGTGACGGATTCCCTCGGGGCTTCTTGCCTTCCTAGCCTTGATGGGAGGCGGAAGAAAAACCGCCTGCAAAGATTTGCGGAACCGGATATTTTTCTTATCTTTGCAGTCTGAAACTTATGCGTAGCGTGAAAATAAAGGAAGTGATTGATGCCCTTGAACGATTCGCGCCTTTGCCCTTGCAGGAGAGCTATGACAATGCCGGCCTGCAGGTCGGATTGACAGAGGCGGAAGTATCAGGGGCTTTATTGTGTCTTGACGTGACGGAAAAGGTCGTGGACGAAGCCATCGGACGAGGGTGCAACCTGATTGTGGCGCATCATCCGCTCATCTTTCACAAGCTGGCACAGATTACGGATGCGGACTATGTGCAGCGTACGGTATTCAAGGCTGTCAAGAACGATGTCGTCATCGTTGCCATGCACACGAACCTGGATTCGGCCGTGGGAGGCGTGAACTACAAGATCGCAGAGAAGTTAGGGCTTGGGAACATCCGTCTTCTGGGACGTGCCAGGCAGGCGGCGGATCCGCAGACCGGAGAGCTGGTGACCGGTGGAGACGGTGTCATCGGCGAGTTCGAGACACCGCTGGCTGCCGATGACCTGATTCTGCTGCTGAAGGAGCGGTTTGACGTGGAGTGCGTTCAGGCAAACGAACTGCTCCGGCGTGAGATACGGTCGGTTGCCCTTTGTGGAGGGTCAGGTTCATTCCTCCTGCACGATGCCGTGGCCGCCGGTGCCGATGCTTTCGTTACGGGGGAAATGGGCTATCATGAGTTCTTCGGACATGAGCAGGAGATCCAGCTTTGTGCCATCGGGCACTATCAGAGCGAGCAGTACACGGCTGAGGTGCTGCGTGATGTCATCCGCCGGGACTGTCCGGGTGTGGAATGCTGCCTGTCGGAGATAAATACGAATCCGATCGTTTACTTTTAGTGGACAGAGGGGTGTCCCGGCTGTCTGTCGTCGTATTCGGGGGCTGTGTCTCAGACCGTGATGCCGACTTCTCCCGGATCGTTTCGGAGAGGCTGTCGGAGACGGGTCTTTACACGCAGGAGACTTTGGGTGCGACAGCGTCCGGTGAAGAGGGTGCAGTCCAAGCGACATGGTGACCAGAAGCCCGGGCTCTAGACGCCAGATGGCGAATCGCATTTTATGAACATTGAATTTTGAATTAATACAAGGAACTATGGCAAAGAAAGATCCAAAAGAGTTACCAGTAGAAGAGAAGCTGAAGAATCTTTTCCAGTTGCAGACAACATTGTCGGGAATCGACGAGAAGCGTGCGCTGCGGGGTGAGTTGCCGCTCGAGGTGCGCGACCTGGAGGATGAGCTGGAAGGGCTGCACACACGTATCGAGAAAATAGACCAGGATATCAAAGAGTATCAGACTGCGATTACCCAGAAGAAAAGTGACATTCTGGAGGCGCAGGCAAGTCTGGAACGCTACAATAAACAGCTGGATACGGTGGCGAACAACCGCGAGTATGACACGCTGACCAAGGAAATCGAGTTCCAGACTCTGGAGATAGAGCTTTGCAACAAGAAAATCAAGGAAGCCCAGTTGAAAGTCGAAGAGAAGCAGAGGGACCAGGACGCCAACCGTGCACTGCTCGAAGACCGCCAGCATGCTTTGGAAGAGAAACGGAACGAGCTGGATGAAATCATGCAGGAGACCCGTGAGGAGGAAGGGATGCTGAAAGAAAAGGCGGCAGAACTGGAGACGAGGATCGAACCGGGATTGCTTCGCAGTTTCAAACGTATCCGTCGCGGAGCACGCAACGGACTGGGAATCGTCTATGTGCAGCGGGATGCCTGTGGCGGCTGCTTCAACAAGATTCCGCCCCAGAGGCAGTTGGACGTGAGGATGCACAAGAAGATTATCGTCTGCGAGTACTGCGGGCGTATCCTTATCGATCCGGAACTGGCGGGTGTGAAGGTGGACAAGCCTGCAGAAGAGAAACCGAAGAAGCGCAGGACGACACGCAAGAAGAAGGAAGAAGAAGGAGAGTAAACCTCTTCTCCATCATACGGTCTGACGGAAGGGGAGACTCCGACAGAATAGATGAAACGGGTGACAGGAGAAAAGAAACCGCCGTTTCTCTACGGAGCGACCGCACCTCCCGGCCTTGTAAAATGAAAAGAGACAATCCTCTGGACATCAGGTGCAGGTATCTTTACATCTGGTGTCCAGAGGATTGTCTCTTTCTTGCAGGGCTTCCTGTGGAATTTGTTAGCCCTGTTCTTTTCTTGTACATCTCTCAATAAGATTTAGTCCAGTCCTTCCTTGTCCAGACTTCCATGGAGATGTCGGCCCTGCCACCTTTATCTTTTCTTGTATAATCCTCAATACGGTTTAGCCCTGTCCCCTCTTGTACAGCCTCCAATGGGGAAGCCGGCCCTGTTCTTTCATCCTGTTTTCCATTGGCGGAATCTGTTATGTCAGAGGAGATTATAGACGGAAGCCCTTTGCAAGAGTCGGCAGAATATGTGCGAGAAAAGGCTGGGAACTATTGTGGTACTTCACCGAAAGAAATTAATGACAGGCAGGTATTGTTAACAGCGCTTTGTGGAATATCAGGTAAGGTGAGTCCTAAGTGGGGGCATGGGCTGTTTGGAAGGTCGGGAGCAAAGCAGGCTTTACTGCGGTCACAGCACAAGATGGCCCTATTGTCTGTCTTGCGCATTGGATGAAATGAAAAAGAGGATATTCATGAATTTGGAGTGATGGGGTTTGTCTAGTGTGTTTATAATTTGGATGAAATATCACACAGAGGCAGGGAGTGGATGGAGGTAATCCTATAGTGAAGGCACCGTCGGTGCTTGGAAGGTTATCTGAGGGCTTTATCAGAGCATTTTTGTGAAATTTTTGAATAGCGTTTATCCCCCAAAAACGCACCTCTCTTTCGCTCTTCTATGCCATCGGCAACTCCGTGATAGTTTTCCTCTGCTTTCTCCGCTTCTCTGTGTGCCTATTATGTAGTAAGTTTACTTTATCACTCCAAATTCCGGAAGAACCGAAAAAGAGGGTGTGTCAAAATGCAGATTAATGACTTGACAACTTTCAAACTATAAGCAGGTCTTTCCTAAAAGCAAAGAAAAAACCATTTCTTTACTCAAAATCGAGTGCAGAAATGGTCATTTTTAATGAATTGTTTCAAACTGTAAGATGATCAAAATGGTATTTGCATTTTGACACATCCTCTTTTAACGGTTGTCCTGCTGTCCGTTTGTGTCTCACAGCAGGGTGATGTTTTCGATTTTTATGTCTTCTATCGGGCGGTCGTTGCGATCGGTCGGGCAATGCTGTATACGTTCCACGACATCGAGCCCTTCCTCAACCTCGCCGAAGACCGTGTACTGGTTGTCAAGGAAGGGCGTTCCGCCAAGGGTCGTGTAGGCCTCGGTCTGCTCGGAAGTGAAGGCGGGCTTCCCGTTTTGTCTGCATAATTTCTTGGTCTCTTCAATCAGGTTGTCCTGTAATTCCTGCAGACCTGCACGGTTGCGATTGCGTCTCAGATCCATGATCTGCTCATGATGTTGTTTAGCCAGCTGATTGAAGATCTCCTGCTCTTGTTGCAGTTCCATCTGTCGTTCTATCTGCTTCAGTTCGGCAGGTTTGTAGGTCTTGCCCCATACAATATAGAACTGGCTGCCACTGCTTTCACGGTCTGGGTTCACGTCGTCGCCTGTCCGGGCTGCACTCAATGCGCCTCGTTTGTGGAAATAACGAGGGTAGACGAACTCTGCCGGAAGGGTATAGTCCGGTCCGCCCGTGCCCAGCATCTTCCCCTTCGGCGCATTCTTGCTGTCCGGGTCTCCGCCTTGTATCATGAAGTCCTCTATGACCCGGTGGAAAAGGGTGCCGTTGAAGTAGCCTTCTTTCGCTAATCTCAAGAAGTTGTCACGATGTCCGGGTGTCTCATCATAGAGGCGGATGATGATATCCCCCTCGGTGGTCTTTATACTTAGTCTTGTTGTCATAATTTATTTTTCAAGATTATATTTCTCAAAGTTCACATACAGCTTAAAGTCCGGAGTCCCGATGTTTTTTCGTAGTCAGCTGTCAGACTTATTGGTTCTAAATTCATCCGGGATCTACCATTGACTTGCCAATTCACGGCTTCTGTATATTGCCGGATTGATTAGCTGGTGTTTATGGGTAAGATGTCTGTTAACCGGTCTTTTGTTATCCGGACGGTTGCCGGCCATCGACTTGTCTGCTTGTCTACTTGTCAACTTGCCGCTTCACCTGTCAGCCGGTTCGCCTGATGGTCAGTCTGCCTTTAGTCCGTCAATCGGTTCCTTCCTTGTCCGTACAGACTTCGTCCTCCTTTACAGTCCTCTTGCCTTGAAGATTCTCTCTTTGGCATCATTGATTTCCTGGAACTTCTTTTCTGCGGCCTTGCGCACATCCTCGCCAAGAGCAGACACACGGTCGGGATGATGCTTCAGTGCCATCTTGCGGTAGGCAGCCTTCACCTCCTCATCCGTGGCCGACGGAGATATCCCCAGCACCTTGTAGGCTTCCTCGATGTTGCTGCTGTCTTTTGCGCCATTCTCCAGATTGAGCATGGACTCTACGTCCTGTGCGGAAAGACCGAGATAGTGGGCGACTTCCTTCAGTGCTGTCACTTCTTCCGGACTGACAATGCCGTCTACTTTGGCGATGATGACAAGGTAGTTGAGCAGCTGCAGCCGCTGACTGATGTTCATGTGGAAACTGATTTCGATGCAGCTTTTACGGATGGTTTCTTTGAATTGATAAGGGCCTTGCTGCCTTTGCAGTTCGAACAGCTTCAGCAGGATGTCCTCTCCCTGGTTTACCGCCTGCGGTCCGAAGTTGTGACGGAGAAACTGCCGTACGAACTCCATTTCAGAGTGCATGATCCGACCGTCCGCTTTTATGATGTAGGAGGAGAGGACGAGCATGGAGAACAAAAAGGAGTTCCGGTCTTCCTCGAAAGGCCGTCTGCCTCCAAATGTTCTTTGTTCATAATAGCTTTGTCCTCCGTTTCCGGCATCATCATCCGGTCCTTTGTGTTTCTTGTCT
This sequence comes from Prevotella multiformis, assembly GCF_018127985.1. Classification (NCBI taxonomy): domain Bacteria; kingdom Pseudomonadati; phylum Bacteroidota; class Bacteroidia; order Bacteroidales; family Prevotellaceae; genus Prevotella; species Prevotella multiformis. The sequence continues at coordinate 272,990 of NZ_CP072357.1, forward strand.
TCGATGGCTTCGTCAAGCATTGTTCCTATGCAGAAGCCCGCTACAGCTCCCAGGACTCCTCCACCAAGAATCCAGCCCAGGGCGCCGCCAATCCATTTCCCAATTGCCATATTTTCTCTTTTTAATTATCGTTCAGCACAGTCTGATGCCATATTCCTTGTAATGCGCAAAGATGATGCCAAAAGATCAAGGGATTATATTGTAAATAAAATTACCAGTATATGCAAGATCCTTTGTCTATAAATTGTTGATATTTTTATAGTCTGGTATCATCTCCAAAAATCGATACGTGTGGTTTGTATAGTCCATCTTGCAGATATAGGTTTCCAATCCGTTCGAAACGATGAGATAATCTACATGGAGCAGGAGGTTATACACCGTTATTTGGTCAAAGACCTTTTGGGTCAGAGCTATGGTAGGTGCCTTGTACTCGATGATAAGCCTCGGCCGAAGCTGTCTGTCGTACAGTACGCTGTCTGCACGTACTCTCTTTTCTCCGACTTGCAGCGGGACTTCGTTGGCAAGCAGGGCTGCGGGATAGCCTTTATAGCCGATCAGATAATGAATGAAATGCTGGCGTACCCATTCTTCTGGAGTGAGTGCCACGTATTTTCTGCGCAGTATGTCGAAGATCTGTCTCCGTCCGTCAGCCTCTTTCACCCTGGCAGGGTAAGGAGGTAGGTTAAGTCGCATCATTTCCAAAGCGGTTCTTTCTATTTATATATAATATAATAAGGTGTAAAGCGTCCGGGCGAAAGTCAAACGAAAATTTTGTATTCTATTTCTTTTCTATTAACTTTGCACAAGAAGGCTGTGCCGACACGCCCTCAGGACATTCTCCCCTGATGGACTTCTCTCCGTTCACGGCAGGGAAGCCTTTTGAGGGTAACAGTCTGCCTTCTATGCAAAGTTAATAAAAAAGTAAATGCCAGCAAAGCAAGGAACCACATTTCAGCACATCATGCGAGATCTGAAAAGCAGGAAGTTTGCTCCCGTCTATATGTTGATGGGAGACGAATCCTATTACATCGATCAGATTTCCGATTATATTGCAGAGCATGCGCTTCGCCCAGAAGAACGTGACTTCAATCAGACCATTTGTTTCGGGTCGGACAGTACAGCCGTGCAGATAGCTGATATGGCACGGCGCTATCCTATGATGGCCGAGTACCAGGTGATCATTGTCAAGGAAGCACAGAATATCCGTTCTTTGGAACCTCTGGAGAAGTATCTCAAAAATCCTGTAAAATCAACCATCCTGGTGTGGTGTCATAAAAACGGGAAAATTGATGCCCGCAAGAAAGCAGTAGGGCTGGCTCAGGTTGTGGGAGTCGTTTTCGAGAGCAAGAAACTGCGGGACTATCAACTGCCGGATTTTATCCAGACTTATCTGAAGCTGAAGAACGTCAGCATTGACCCCAAGGCGTGTCAGATGATAGCCGACCATATCGGATCCGATCTCGGCCGTCTCACCTCCGAACTCGACAAGGTGCTCATTTCACTTCCGGCAGACCGTCTCCGTGTGACACCGGAGGTGGTGGAGAGGGAAGTCGGGGTAAGTAAAGATTTCAATGCGTTTGAGCTCAGAAATGCCATTGTCCAGAAGGACTGTTTCAAGGCCAATCAGATTGTGAAATATTTTGACAGCAATCCTAAGGCTGGTTCTCTTTATTCATTCCTCCCTTTGCTCTTTTCCTATTTCCAGAACCTGATGATTGTACACTATGCTCCTCGCCGGAACACAGATCAGGACATTGCAGGTGCATTGGATTTACGTAATTCTTGGGGAGCGAGAGACTATATCACAGGCTTGAAAAACTATTCCGCACGTAAAACGATGAGCATAATTTCCAAACTTCGGGAGATTGACGGCAAGAGCAAAGGGCTGGATAATCCCAATACAGGTGCAGGAGATTTGATGAAAGAACTTATTTTCTTTATTCTTCATTAGGAAAGAAAGGGAATTTTGAAGCTTTTTGGTGGCTCAAAATTCCCTTTTTTATTTAAAATCATGTGTTTTTTGAGTTAGAATGAGCATCCAATAAGGGGTGCTTTTCTTGTGTTTTATGCTGACTGATAGGGCAGTTAGCTTGTTTTCTCCCCCTCATTTTTCGCATATTTCCGGGAATCTACGCACCTGTCTGTAAATACGCTAAACATGCAGAAAATGGGATTATGTCATAAAACAAGATTTACCGTTCACAAATTTTATAATTTTGAAATGTCGGATTCTTATTTATAGACAGCATACTGATGTTTGTGAATGTAAATTTATAATTTAAAATATACAAAGTGAAAACATGCGCACCCTTGCTGATATTTGTTTTTCTAAAAGAATATATTTGGATTTGAAGATTTGAACGAATAAATATTCATCCCACTTATTTCCTATCTATACTTCTGTAAATCAGTTTTATAATGACATTCTCTATAAAAAACAGTTGGTTTATGGATGATATATACTCCCTTAACTGCATATTCGAGAATTTACATTCACATATCATCCATAAATTTTCTAAAACCCAGTAGATTAGTATTTTTTGCTCATTTTTATGTTTTATCGTTTTCATTGGTGTGAATTGTGATTTGTAAATGTGTATGCGAATGCACAATGTTCTCTATCCATAGGTGTTGAAATGTGAATATCAAAATCTTAATATGGAAAAATAGATTTCCTCCCGCATTATTTTGATACTTGAATTATTATATTTATCTTTGTAAAGTCGTTAGAAAAGCGTCAGGAAAGCTTTCAAACGTCACTATTTGGTTATGGACAATAGAATTCGGTTATGAAAGATAGAATCAGACAGCTCATGGAAAGTCAGCACATGACCCAGCAGACCTTTGCAGATTTCATCGGCATCTCATCGGCCTCTCTCAGTAGCATCTTCACGGGAAGGACCAAGCCTACCCTGAATACGGTGGAAGCCATCAGGAGCAAGTTTACCAGGATCAATCTCGACTGGCTTGTTTATGGGCAAGGTCCCATGTTTAAGGATCAGGTCGCTGAGCCGGACGCTCCGGCTGGCGGCGTGAAGAAAGAGCGTCCGGACAGTTCTGAAGGTTCACTTCATTTCACGTCCCCTACTTCCCACTCACATCAAGAAGGCGGAACGGCCGCGGTAACCTCTGCTGATCCTATGTTCAAAAATCCGACACGAACGGAAGTGAAATATATTGACAAACCACAGCGTCGGATCACGGAGATCCGCATCTTTTTTGATGACCAGACATGGGAGAGTTTTGTTCCGAAGAAGTAGTCCTCGGACATGTTGCCGTTTTCAATATCCCGATCTAATCGGACATGGGAGAGTTTTGTTCCGAAGAAGTAGCCCTCGGACCGTATTTTTTCCCGCCATTGTTAGTCTGACAGCTGGTAGCTACCGCATGGTCTTTCGGAGGCAAAGGTACAACAGAAATGGTTCCAGACAAAGAGAATAGGAGTAGTAATATCCTGTAATCAGTTGTGTAGGTCCTTTCGGAGAGCTCCCGTTGTAGTATTCGGCTTCTGTCTTGTACCGTGGTCTGTCAGACTTTCCCGTCCGGCAGGTAGAGAAAAGTCGGGAGCAGCTGCACCCGGAGGCGGACCAGCCTCCTCTTTCTCCGGGGCATCAGAGTAGAGGTTGCGGCTGTCCATTCATGGAAGCCTCCAATAAGTCTGATCATGTTGCCATCGGTACTTCACTATCTGTACTTCACTGAAAGAAAAAGTGGTTTTCTATGTCCAGATGATGGATAATTCGGGATTTTTATGTAAGTTTGCATAAAATAAGCTGCACTCGGCAGACCGTAAGCAAGTTTCCTTCTGCTCTCGTCTGCATTGTTTTTGCATGAAAAGGCTGCACTCGGCAGATAGGGAATCCGCCCCTTCTTCGCATTGGGCGGCCACTATTCACCAGGTGGCTGTACCGGCGGAATGAACGCAGGCGGCCGTCTGTCTTCGCAGGCAATGTTTGCATAATGATTAAAAGCAAGATAAAGATGAAGAAGTATGTCCTCGATCTGAAGGTGTCTTCTGTGGAACGCATCAATGAAAGGAATGTCCTCATTAAACTGACAGATGACAGGCCCTTTCCCGAGATGCTTCCGGGTCAGTTCGTGGAGGTGAGGGTGGACGGCTCTCCCTCTACCTTTCTTCGCCGTCCGATCTCCATTAATTTCCTTGATTGTGAACGCAATGAACTGTGGCTGCTTGTCGCTGCCATAGGAGAGGGTACACGTGCGCTCGCGCGCCTGCATTCGGGAGACATACTGAACTGTGTGCTCCCACTGGGCAACAGTTTTACTCCTGTACGCCGTCCCGGCGAGCGGGTTCTGCTGGTCGGCGGAGGCGTCGGCGTGGCTCCATTGCTCTATTATGGCAAGCAGATCAGGGAGGCGGGGGGTGATCCCGTCTTTCTGCTGGGCGCACGTACGGCGGCTGATCTGGCTGAGGTAGAACTTTTCAAAGCGTATGGAAGGGTATGTATAACTACCGAAGACGGCTCTGCCGGTGAAAAGGGATTTGTCACGAATCATTCCGTCCTCGTGTCAGAACACTTCGACCATATCTCTACATGCGGTCCCAAGCCCATGATGATGGCCGTTGCCCATTATGCCCGGAAGGCCTCCATTCCCTGTGAGGCCTCATTGGAGAATATGATGGCCTGCGGTGTCGGCGCCTGTCTATGCTGTGTGGAGAAAACCACGGAAGGGAATCTCTGTGTCTGTAAGGAGGGTCCCGTTTTCGATACCCGCCGCCTGTTGTGGGGAAAGTAAGGGGCGGCATCGGCAGGAGTCCGGTTCTCATGGCGCATACGCCGCAGAAGGTAAAGGAAGTTCGTCTGAAGAGACATCTATAATCTTAGATATGTAAAATAAAATGATTATTGCATGGCTGATTTGAATGTAAAGATAAATGATTTGCGCTTGAAGAACCCCGTGATGACGGCCAGCGGTACTTTCGGTTATGGCCTTGAGTTCGCCGACTTCGTGCCGTTGGACCAGATCGGGGGCATCATCGTCAAGGGTACGACGCTGAAGCCACGTGAGGGAAACGACTATCCACGTATGGCAGAGACTCCTCAGGGGATGCTAAATTGTGTGGGTTTGCAGAACAAGGGGGTGGATTATTTCATCGGACACATCTATCCCGAGATAAAGGATATTGACACCAATATGATCGTCAACGTGAGCGGAGACTCCCCGGAGTCGTATGCGGAGACGGCCGGGCGGCTTGATGTGCTGGACGGGATTCCTGCCATTGAGGTGAATATTTCCTGTCCGAATGTCAAGGAGGGAGGAATGGCTTTCGGGGTGACCTGTGCCGGAGCGGCCTCCATCGTGAAGGCTGTACGGGCACGCTATCACAAGACCTTGATTGTGAAGCTGTCGCCAAATGTCACGGACATAGCCGGCATAGCACGTGCCTGTGAAGACGAGGGAGCCGATTCCGTATCCCTGATCAATACCCTCATGGGCATGGCGATTGACATTGAGCACCGTCGTCCGAAGCTGAGCATCCGCACCGGCGGATTGAGCGGCCCTGCTGTAAAGCCTGTTGCTGTCCGTATGGTCAACGATGTGGCAAGGGCTGTCAAGATTCCCGTCATCGGGTTAGGAGGGATTTCTACGGCCGAAGACGCCATCGAGTTCCTCATGGCAGGGGCGACGGCGGTCCAGATAGGGACGGCAAATTTCCTTGATCCCCGGGTGACAATCAAGGTGCGTGACGGCATCAGTGACTGGCTTGATCGTCATGGTTGCAAATCCGTCACGGAAATCATCAACTGTCTTGCATGAGTTCGTAAAAGGTGACGGCAATGCCTGTAGAACTCCCCCTTGATGTCTTCAGCTTCTTCAGCGGACAAGTCCCGGCTTTCTTCCCGGCGAGGGTATGGCTGACTTTACTGCCGGAGGAGGTAGCTGAAGAGGCCGCATAGAGGCAGGAGGACACCAGAGGCTGACGGGCTTTCCGTACCGGTATGCCGGCGTGGATTTTCCAGGATATTTCTTTATAGTAAAAAGATTACATTGAATGAAGAAGATGTTATTGATCGTCGACCCGCAGGTTGACTTTATCAGTGGTTCACTTCCCGTGAAAGGTGCCGCCGGGGCAATGGATGCACTCGCAGAGTATGTAAAGGCACATGGTGATGAATATGCCGTGAAGATCGTCACGTCCGACTGGCACCCTTATCATCACTGCTCTTTTGCCGAAGAGGGTGGGCAGTGGCCCCGTCATTGTGTGCAGCATTCTGCCGGTGCAGCGATATGGGAACCGTTATTGGCTGCGCTCAACGAGTCGAAGGGCGGTTTCACCTTGCTGTATAAGGGCGACAGCATCCAGAAGGATGAGTATTCCATCATGCAGAACGAAAGTTCGGCGGATGTGATAAGCCGGCTGGTCCGTGCCTTGGGGATAGAACAGATTGATGTCTGCGGTCTGGCAGGGGACATCTGTGTGCTGAACACCGCAGAAGACTTGAAGCGCAGGGGCGGCAATGCACGTCTGAACATCCTTGAGGCCTATGCTCCGTCGCTTGACGGCGGGTCGGCGCTGAAGGCGTTTATAAAGGCCTTGGACTGAACCGTCCGGAAACAGGGAGCATCTCCGCTTTGTTGCGCAGGAAAGAATCTGCCAGGTGATGTCCTTGCGGTGCCTTCGGTATCAAGGGAGAATGCTGTAATAAGGTGGATTTCAGCGCCTGTCCCATAGGAGAAAACAGCCGGGTGACCTGGACAGTCATCCGGCTGTTTTTCTTTTCCCCGACGGTAATATGCCTGAAGTGTCAGGTTCATGGCGGCAGTATGCCCGTATGTATTGTTCCTTTTCTGTCTAAAGTCTGTTTGTCCTGCTTATCAGCAGTGCGTCAAGTATCGTCATGGCGGCCATCGCCTCGACGACGGGGACGGCACGGGGCAGTACGCAGGGATCGTGCCGGCCGCGCACGTTCATTGTGACCGGATGCCCCGCCTTGTCTACGGTCTGCTGTGCCATGAGCAGCGTTGCGACAGGCTTGAAGGCCACGCGGAAGTAGATGTCCTCGCCGTTGCTGATCCCTCCTTGTATGCCGCCGCTGTGGTTGGTCTGGAGTTTGAGGTTTGAGGTTTGAGGTTTGAGGTTTGAGGTTTGAGGTTTTTCTTTGGCTGGCAGGAAGATGTCGTTCTGCTGGCTTCCCCGCCATGCCGCGCCGGCAAAGCCCTCGCCGTATTCAAATCCCTTTGCGGCGTTGATGCTGAGCATGGCGGCGCCCAGCAGTGCATGCAGTTTCCCCGATTCCGGTTCGCCCAGCCCAGCAGGACAGCCTTTGACGACACAGGTGACGACACCGCCGATGGTATCACCCTCCTGTTTTACCTGTGCAATGAGTGCTTCCATCTCCTTGGCTTTCCCGGGGTCGGGGCAGCGGACGGGGTTCGATTCGATGCGGCTGAGGTCGTACCGGCGGCAGTCTCTGTCGAGCTGTATGTCGCCGACCTGTGAGGTGTAGGCTGTGATGCTGATGTCCAGCTGCCGCAGTACAAGTTTGGCCAGAGCACCTGCCACTACCCGGGACAGCGTGATGCGTGCAGAGGCACGTCCGCCCCCTCGGTGGTCGCGGATGCCGTACTTGCTGTAATAGGTATAGTCGGCGTGGGAGGGACGGAAGAGGTTGCGGATGTCGTCGTAGTCCTTTGAATGCTGGTTCGTGTTGCGGACGAGGAATCCGATCGGTGCACCGGTAGACTTCCCCTCGAACACGCCGCTCAGCAGCTCCACCCGGTCTGCTTCCCTGCGGTCTGTCGTGATACGGCTCTGCCCCGGCCGGCGACGGTCCAGCTCATGCTGGATGAAGGCGGTATCGACGGGGATACCGGCCGGCATCCCGTCGACGACACCGCCCACGGCTGCGCCATGGCTCTCGCCGAAGGTGGTCAGTGTGAAGAGTTTTCCGAATGTGTTCATAAGAGTGGGCTGTGTGACAGGGGTGTCTCCCCTCCGGGGCTTCCGGCGGAGAGGCGGGGCATGAGAGAGGATTAAGGGGGTCAGTGGCAGCTGCAATTGCCTTTGCAGCCTCCCTCGTCCTTGCAGCCTCCCTCGCCTCCACAGTTGCAGTCTCCTCCGCAGCCCCCGCAGTGATGCTGGCTCATCTGCTCGAAGAAGCCCTTGATTTCCGCATCACTTGCCGGGCGGTTCTCGATGACGTGCCCGCGGAACTGAAGGTCTTTCCCGGCGAGAGGATGATTGAGGTCGATGGTCACCTTGTCGTCCGAGACCTCCAGCACCTTGCCCAGGAAGCGATGTCCCTGCTCGTTCTGCAGCGGTACGACGGCATCCTTGTAAATGTTCTTTGAATCGAACACGCCATCATGGGAGAAGGTCTCCTTGTCGAGAGCCAGTACGCTCTTCGCATCGTGTTCGCCGTAGGCCTGCTCCTTGGTGAGCGAAAATTCAAAGTCGGTATCCTTTCCGTATTTCACGATTTCCTGCTCGAAAGCCGGCAGTGCCATTTCGCAGGCAGTATAGAACTGCATGGGTTTCTGTTCCTCTGTCTTCTCGATGAAGTGTTCCTGACCGTTTTCTACACTGTATAGCTCGTAGCTGACTACGATGAGCCGGTGTGTGTTATTCTCCATTATTGCTTGTTTAATGTTAAGGTATGTTCTGAAAATTCCACGTTGGCCTGTCTTCGATGGGGACATCGTCCACCCTTTCCGTGCTGCTGTCATGCGGCATTTTCCGCTTCCTCTTCCAGGTGCATGATCTGCCATGCTCTTTCAAGGAGAAAGCTGAATCTGCCCGACTGAAAGGCTGAAATCCCTCCGAGGCAATTTTCAGGACCTGCCTTGGTCGTTTGTCTTCTGCAAAGGTAAGGATTTAAAGTGAGAAAAGGGTGCGTGCTGATCGTTTTCTTTTTCCGGGTTCTTCTGCATACGTCCCGTAAGAGGAAGTCGGATACGGCCTGCTGATATAAATCAAACGTCTTGACGTGTGTCAAAAATATAAGAGAAAACGGATGAAAAGTGACGGAAAGTTATGTCAGAACCTGATTATCTTGTAACTTTGCAAGCGAAAAAGAGATAAAAGTTACAGTTAATTAGGATAACAACGAGTTTCCCCATCGGGTTGCTCATCATGATTAAGAAAGGAAAATGATTATGAAGAAGATTGTATTGACAGTAGTAGCAGTAATGAGCATGACAATGGCTTTCGCAGCCGGTGAGAACGACAACAACGCTGCAAACGCCAACGCATATAAGTTCAATGTGAGCACATATGCCCTGAGCCGTGCCCTGAATCTTAACCAGGACCAGATCGACGCCGTTGAGGACATCAACCGTACATTTGCCACCGAGATGATGAACGCTTCTGTTGCCGACAGCTCCGAGCGTGAGGCGAAGGTGAACGAGGCCATCAAGAAGGATCTTTCTTATATGCACTATATTCTGAACAACCGCCAGTATCGTGAGTACGTCAAGCTTCTCAACGTCACGCTGAACAACCGCGGCCTGAACAAGTAACCAGGCTGCTCCCTGTTCCTTGCAGAAGCGGGACTTTATACAAAAACATATCAAGGCTACGGACCGGGCTGCCGGTCTGTAGCCTTTTTCGTGTCTGCGGTGCTGTCTCCGCTGATGCCTTCAGCCGTCAACCAAGTTTGAAAGTAAAACGGAAAACAGTCACCCCCAGACATTAGACTGCATTAAGCAAATGCCCCTGAGTCCTGGGACGGTTGTTCCCGACGCCCGGGAATCCTGTTCCCAATGCGTTGGGAATCCTGTTCCCAACGTCTGGGAGTCCTGTTCCCAACGCCTGGGAATCCGGCTCCCGTGTAGTTCAATGTTTTCGGTTTGCCGGTGGGGGCGTTTTACTTGCAGGGTTCATTTATTTTTTGTTCCTTTGCAGCAGACTTTCCGACGGACCGACGACCGCAGGGGAGAAGCCTGTGTGGTTGGCTGTCGTTCAGAGGAAAGACGGGCACGGATGAATCTGTCTAAAAAAACGATATATACAAATGCAAATGAGACGAATCCTGTATTTTTTCCTGTTCCTTTCCATGACACCCGGGATCAGCGCACAGCGTCCCCGCTATGAGAAGATGTCGCCCTTTGTACGTGAGGCGATGGCCTCCGCACTCGCCGTCCGGCAGCTCACCCGGGGGCAGGGGGATGAAAGGCTGCTGACGGCTTTCGTGCGCATCGACGGCAATGCGGCGGAAGTGCTGCGCCGATACGGCTGTAAGGAACTGGCCCGGGTGGGGGACATCAGCATTGCCGCCATCCCGCTGGATGTGCTCGGACGGCTGTCCTGCAGCCGGCAGGTGAGCCGCATCGAGACAGGCGGCCGGTGCAGCGTGCAGATGGATACCACACGTTTAGTGGTCAATGCAGAGCCTGTCCATGCCGGGGACGGACTGTCCGCGGCTTATACGGGACGCGGGGTCGTCGTAGGCGTGCAGGACATTGGTTTCGACCTGACGCATCCCAACTTCTATTCTACGGACATGAGCCGTTACCGCATCAAGGCAATGTGGGATCAGCTGTCGCGTGACACACTGGGTTCAAGCCTTTACGTCGGGCGGGATTACGTCGGGCAGGAGGCCTTGCTCGGAATCGGTCATGCCGTTGACGGCGAGACGCAGACACACGGCACGCATACGGCGGGGATTGCGGCCGGCGGCGGAGCGGAGGGCAACGGGTTGGTTTCGCCTTATCGTGGCATGGCCTGCGATGCCGACCTGGTGCTGGTCGACAATGCGGCGGACAATGCCTCGCTGATCGATCCGAAGGACTACTACAAGTACACCTACGCCACGGATGCGCTCGGTTTCAAGTACATCTTCGATTATGCCGACCGCCATCACCAGCCTTGTGTCATCAACTTCAGCGAAGGCAGCCACCAGGACTTCCATGGCGACGACCAGCTGTATTACCAGCTGCTTTCCGCCATGACAGGTCCCGGGCACATCATCGTCTCGTCTGCCGGGAACGACGGCGCACGGAACACCTACATACATAAGCCGGCAGGACAGGAGCGTGCCGGGGCATTTGTCAAGGGCAACCCGAACAGGGTAGGCTGCACGGCAAAGTCCGGGAAACCTTTTGCATTCCGGCTGACCTTATATAATAAGGCGGACTCCCCTTTGGTGCTGGAGGTCTCTACGGCGGATGTCTGTGCGGCCCGCGACTCGCTCCTTGCCGACTCGGCGGTGATAGACGGCAAGAAGTATGTATGGCAGGTGCTGGCATATCCCAGCTGTTATGGTGCCGGCGAGACCGCCTACGACCTTCTGCTGAGCAGCGCCTCCGGCATAGGCGACAGTCCGTGCGTGTCTCTCCAGGTGGTGGGCAGGGAGGCTGACGTGGAGCTCTATCGCACGTCGGGCTATCTGTTCCCTCACGCGTTCGACCCGGGACTTGATGCGGGAGACTGCAGCCGTACGGTCTTTTCGCCGGCCAGTTCGCCCGACGTAATCTGTGTCGGTGCGACTGGCTACCGCACCAGTTTCGTCAATTATCTCGGCGAACGGAAGGTATATGATAATGGCCAGCACGGTGTGCGGACACCCTTCTCCGCCATGGGTCCCACGCTGGACGGCCGCACGAAGCCCGATGTCATGGCACCGGGACAGAACATCATCTCTTCTTACAGCACTTTCTTCATCAGCAATCCGAAGAACATAAACGGCCCTGTGCAGAGCGACGTGCGCCACTTCGATTACAACGGACGCACCTACGCATGGAATGCCGATGCCGGTACGTCCATGGCGGCGCCGGTCGTGACGGGTGCCATCGCACTGTGGCTGCAGGCTGATCCCCGGCTGACCCCTGCCGACTGTCTGGACATCTTCTCGAAGACCTGCACGCATTATGACACGTCGCTTGCCTATCCGAACAACCTCTACGGGTATGGGCAGATTGACGTCAAGGCCGGCTTGCAGGAAGTGCTGCGTAGAAAGGCAGCGGGCATCAGGGAGGTCGACGATCATGGAAAAAGAAGACAGGAAGACGCGCGCATTTATCTTCTGGATGGCCGGTGCGTGGGCACTTCCATGGAAGATCTCCCCAAGGGAATCTACATCTGGAATGGCAGGAAGTTCGTAAAACGGTGATTTCCGCTCCCTAAAAGTAGGTATTTTCCATAAACCATCATTTTTAGGTATTGCAGGTAATGTTTTTTCATCGTATCTTTGCAAACGTAAAAAATAAACAAACAAGAATATTAAATCAGTAACAGAAATATGAAGAAGACAATTGTTGTTTACGGTTCATCAACCGGTACATGTGAAAGCATTGCAAACACCATCGCCGAGAAGTTCGGCGTTGAGGCCATTAACGTTGCAGACTTCTCGGCAGATACCATCGCAGAGAATGACAACCTGCTTCTCGGTACTTCCACATGGGGTGCAGGTGAACTGCAGGACGACTGGTATGATGGTGTCAACGTACTGAAAGGTGCTGATCTCTCCGGCAAGACCGTGGCGATTTTCGGCTGTGGCGATGCTGAAAGCTATTCAGATACATTCTGCGGCGGCATGAAGGAACTCTACGATGCTGCACAGGGGGCGAACATCCTCCCGGGCGTGTCAACGGACGGATATGCCTTCGACGACAGCGAGGCTGTGGTAGACGGGAAGTTCGTAGGGCTGGCATTGGACGATGTAAACGAGGACGACAAGACCGAGGGCCGCATCGATGCATGGCTGGAGACCATCAAGCCGGCATTGTAAGCCGCAGCCGGGAGAACCGTCTTATATTCTAACCATATCCGGGAGGGATCACTATGATGACAGATATGATGACCGCCGACATGAAAGTGTTGATGAATCACATCTACGAGTACCAGAAAGGTGTGCGGCAGATGGTTCTGTACACTTGCAACAAGAAGTACGAATCATTCGCTACGCTCCGGCTCGAACATCAGAACATCCCTTACCTTATCCAGCCGGTGGGGCACGACCGCATGAATCTCTTCTTCGGCCGTCAGGAATGTCTGGACGCCATCCGGCTGATGGTGACGAAACCTCTCAATCAGCTATCGCCGGAGGAGGACTTCATCCTCGGTGCGATGCTGGGCTATGATATACGTGTGCAGTGCGAGCGGTACTGTGAACGCAAGTGTCGTACTTGTAAGCGTGCGACATAAGCCATAATTATTAAATGATAATCTTGTTCGCGAAATAAATTATTTCATAATGTTTTTGTATTATAAATGGGCTTGTTGTGAAACAAGCCCTTTTAGCGTTTAAGACTTTCCTCCATAAAAAAGCACCAAATGGCTGCTCACTTGGTACCATATACAAAAAGAAAAATGAAAAAGCACCAAATGAGTACTCATTCAGTGCCCGTTCTTTTATGGATGAAAGGAGTATTAATCCCGTCTGAATATATCTCTTGTATATACTTTCTCTTTCACATCGTCAAGGCATTTATCGTAGCGGTTGGCGATGATGGCATGGCAACGCTGCTTGAAGGCGGGAAGGTCGTTGACGACAAGGCTGCCGAAGAAAGTGGCACCGTCTTCGAGTGTCGGCTCATAGATGATGACCTGTGCTCCCTTGGCCTTGATACGCTTCATCACTCCTTGAATGGAACTCTGGCGGAAGTTGTCACTGTTCGACTTCATTGTCAGGCGGTAGACGCCGATGATACATTCCTTCTCTTCATCTGGGTTATAGTCGCCCCGGTCATAATAGTCATAATAGCCTGCTGTGTGCAGCACCTGGTCGGCAATGAAATCCTTGCGTGTGCGGTTGCTTTCCACAATCGCCTGGATAAGATTCTCGGGGACGTCCGCATAATTGGCAAGCAGCTGCTTCGTATCTTTCGGCAGGCAATATCCGCCATAGCCAAATGATGGGTTGTTATAGAAAGATCCGATACGTGGATCAAGGCAGACACCTTGGATGATATTCGAAGTGTCAAGTCCCTTCACCTCGGCGTATGTGTCCAGTTCGTTGAAGTAACTTACACGCAAGGCCAGGTAGGTATTAGCAAAGAGCTTTACGGCTTCTGCTTCGGTAAGTCCCATGAAGAGGGTAGGGATGTCCTGCCTGACGGCTCCTTCTTGTAACAATCGGGCAAAGAGATGCGCCGCACGGTCGAGTCGCTCGTCGCCGTCCGGACGGCCGACGATGATACGGCTGGGGTAAAGGTTGTCGTAGAGTGCCTTGCTCTCACGCAAAAACTCTGGTGCAAAGAGGATGTTGTCGCATTTATATTTAGCCCGGATGTTCTCTGTATAGCCTACAGGGATTGTCGACTTGATCACCATGACAGCCTCTGGATTCACCTTCATTACCACCTCAATGACCTCCTCGACATGACGTGTGTCAAAGTAGTTCTTTACCGGGTCATAGTTCGTCGGTGTGGCAATGACGACGAAGTCGGCATTCCTGTAGGCCGCCTCAGCGTCCAACGTCGCCGTGAGGTTCAGTTCCTTTTCGGCCAGATACTGTTCGATATAGTCGTCTTGGATTGGGGAACGGCGGCTGTTGATCAGGTCGATCTTTTCCTTTATCACGTCAACAGCCACCACCCGATGGTGCTGGCTTAATAACGTGGCAATGCTGAGACCGACATAGCCGGTCCCGGCGACAGCGATTCTCAAGTCTTTTAAGTCCTTATCCATTGTGTCTTGTTCAGATTATCTGCAAAGATACGTTTTTTCTCTGAAAGGTATGACGGATGCGGATAAAAACTTCTCTCCCCCTTTATAAAGGCAGACAGGGCCTGAAGCCTAAACCGTATGGTAAGTTTCTTCAAATGGACGGCGGTAACGTTCGCCCCAGACACCGTCCGGCATACGGACACCACAGGTAATGACCATGTTGATTTCCGTATCATAAGGCGGATGCAGAGCCTTTTTCACCAGCCGGCTGTCAAACCCTTCAAGCGGACACGTATCATATCCGGCCTCACTCATTGCCAGCATGAAAGTCTGGGCAGCCAGGGCACAGCTCTTGTGTACGCTGACACGTATGTCTCCTTCGCTCACCTGCCGCATTATGGGACGGAACAGACCTATGGACTGTGCCAGGGCCTTGCGGAAAAGTCCCAGCAGACCGAAGAAGCGCGAATAGACAAAGGGGATCAGCTTCGTATAATACAGTTCCTGCTTCCTGATGCGTTTCTCCTGCTTTCCGGCCGGACTGTTGCTTCTGACATTGTCCTTCTCAAATGCAAGTACCGCCTGTGCGTGCTGCCTGTATTGGTCCTGTCGGGTGACGAAGACGACTGTCTGCTGTGCCGAACGTGCTGTCAGCTGGTCCAGACAGGCATGAGACAATTTCTCCAATACATTCCTGTCCGTGACATGATAAGCTTCCCAAAGCTGCATATTAGAACTTGTCGGAGCTAAGGTGGCCTGTTCTATACACCTCTTTACAACCGCATTGTCGAGCGGTTTGTCCGGGTCGAAATGCCTGACAGCTCTTCTGTGGTTTAAGATTTCCTGTAAACTCATAATTTCTCAATAAACTTTAATCCGTATAAGCCTTTTTGTTAAGAACGCAAAGTGTATGCCAACTTCAAACATTAATTTATTTAGAGAACCTATCTACATACGGGAGCTTTATCGGTACATTATGTCTAATGAATAAGGGGATAAGGGAATAAGGAGGAGGTGAAAGAAAAATCCCAGGCAACGCTTCTGTTGCCTGGGATTCGTTATAAAGGATAGGACTTGTCTTTCTGAGTTTATCCGCAATGGAAGTACTGGCGGACGAGCTGCTCCATCATCATCTCCTTGCCTTCGATTTCCTGACGCAGTGTGCGGTCGTTGAAGGCACGGAGCTGCTTGATGATGCCGTCGATCATGGCCGGAGAGAAGACGTCGTACTCCTCGTAGACCTTGCGCTGACGCTCCAGACAGTCGGCTGACGCAGCACAGCTGTCAGGCAGCTGGGCCAGTGTGGCGTAACGCTCGGCATTCTTCGGGTCGTGGATGTCGCCGTCAGCAAAGGTACGCTCGGCTTCAGCCTCTGCATTCGCCATCTCGAAGCCATGGCGGCAGGCAACACAAAGACCGGCCAGAAGCTGGTAGATGTCTGCCGAAGCATCCGGCGACCGCATCTCTACGGTCTGCTTGCCTGAGTAGTCGCGTGCTGTGAGCGGTTCTGTCTCATTTGCCTTGTGGCACATATCCTCGCCGGAAGTCCAGCCCAGTGGCACACGCACCAGTACCGAACGGTTGCTCATGCCCCAGCAGACATTTGTCGGAGCCTCCTGGTGTGGAACGAGACGGAAGTAAGAGGTCGGATTCTTGTTGCCGAAAGCCGTGATGCTCTCTGCCAGATCCATCATACCGGCGATGGCACGGCGAGCATCAACAGACAGCTTTCCATGGTCGAGCATCATGTTCTTTCCGTCCTTCATGATACGCATGTGGATGTGCATACCCGAACCGGCTTTGCCCACGGTAATCTTCGGTGCGAAAGTAACATCAAGTCCCTCTTCATAGCCCAAGCTGCGGATGATCCACTTGGCAAGGAGCAGCTGTTCTGCACACTCGTTAGCAGCAACAGGTAGGAACTCGATTTCGTTCTGCTCGTAGCAGCGACCGTTCTCAACGAAGTTGCCCACCTCGGAATGTCCGTACTTGATCTTGCCGCCGCACTCGGCAATCAGCTGCATGGCACGCATACGGAAGTCATTGCTTTTAGCAAAGGGAGAACTCTCGTGGTAGCCGTGCTGGTCGTCGGCAGGGAAAACGCCCTCGTCGTCGCGGATAACATAGTATTCCAGTTCGCCCATGGCATGGAATTCCATGCCTGTCACCTTCCTGAAGGCAGCCATGGCCTTGTGAAGCGTATATTCCGGGGAAGATGCCAGCGGATTGCCGTCACGGTCGAAGAACGAACAGAGCATACAGAGCGTAGGAATCTCAGAGAACGGATCAACGAATGCCGTCGAGAAACGCGGCATGACATAAAGGTCGCTGCTGGCTGCGGCGATGAAACTGAAGAGGGAAGACCCGTCGACGCGTTCACCGTTGGTAAGGATGGTCTCCAGATATTCCGGTGTGTGCAGCATGAAGTTCAAGGTCTTCAGCCGTCCGTCACCGGCAGGATACATGAAGTTGACCATCCGGATGTTCAGGTCGCTGACAACCTGTTTGATGTCCTCCTTCGTAAACTTGTGTGCGTCTTTGCCCAAGTGTGCTTCCAGTCTGTTGGCTGAATGCTTGAAAAGGTTATTTTCCATTGTTATAGGTTTTTAGAAATTAGTATTCGATTCTGTGGGCAAAAATACACATTAATTTTATCATTCGCAATTATTTCGCATACTATTTTTCATACTTTTCCTTTCGTCCGCTTCCCTGCTTCTGACTTTTTGTATGATATTTAAGCATTATTGGGACTTAATGTTAGATATTTCTTTGTACTTTTGCATTGCAACCAGATTAAAGAGGAATCCTTATGACAAAAGAAAGTGCTGTGAAACTGCCCGCCGGCCGTACTGTCCGCAGAGCTGTGAAGGATGATCTTCCACTTGTGATGCGGCTCATACAGCAGGGCAGGGCGAAGATGATTGCTGCCGGCAATCCTCACCAGTGGCCGCCCGCATATCCGCCGGTGGAGAAGATCGCAGAGGACATCGCGCGGGGCGGCTCTTACCTGTTGTATGAAGACGGTCTTCCTGTCGCCACGTTCGCTTTCCTTCCCGGTCCCGATCCTACCTATTCTCATATAGAGGGTGGCAGCTGGCTTGACGACCGACCTTATCATGTCATCCATCGTGTGGCTTCGGCAGAAGGAGTCCATGGCGTCATGGCAGACATCGTCAGCTACTGTTCCGCCTTCACCTCCTCCATCCGTGTCGACACTCATGCCGACAACCGGCCTATGCAGGCTGCCCTTTCCCGCCTCGGCTTTGTTTACTGCGGTGTGATCCGTCTGGAAAACGGTGACGGCCGGCGGGCTTATCAACGGATATGCGTACAGATGGAAAAGAGCTGTTGCGTATGATGATGTCCGTCCTCCGGGATAGAATCTCTTGTCGGTAGGGAAACAGAAGGATGACTTTGCTGGAAGAACCACTGGAATGTCAGAGACGTTATGACGCTGCCGGTGAGCTGTTATATGTATGATTGATTTCACTGCTATTATACTGTTTTGCCTGCTCGCCCTTGGTGTATCGTTTCGGGTGGGTAACAGGAAGAAGTATGAGAAAAAGGAAGGCGCAACAGGTTTAGAGGCTTTTTGCAAGAAGAACCGGCATGTCTTTTTCTGGCAGTCCCTGCGTGTATTGGCTTTCGCTTTTATGACATTCTTTTTGTTGATAACGATGCTTATCTTTTATGAAGAGGATGACACGTGTGATGCCTTCTTTTGGTTAATCTGGTTTATGGCCGTTGCATGGTTCATCTCGATACCCATTGCCATTGTTTACATCTGTTCCATAGTCCAGGCAGTCAGGCAACGTAATCATATGAATAATATCTTCCTGGGGCTTCATAGTTTCAATATCTTACAGCTGTTGTGCGTTGCAGTATTTGCTGTTATCCTGCAAAAAGAGTGTACTGCTGAGGCTATGGAGACTGACTTCAAGGCAAATGAGAAAAATATAACACAACTGATTCATACGACACGAAGCTGGCTGGCTGACAGTACTGGATTCTCTGTGGAGTATTCAAAGCATGGAGAACTGACGGACTGGGGTGTTACTTCCGGGAAAGAGATTGATTGCCAAGATGGGTATGGGGAAACAGATGAATTGCAGGAAAAGGAATTGCGGAAGATAGGGTTAAGTCTGGAACGTTTGGATTCTGTTCGCTCAGCCTTGCAGAAGATGGGCCACCGTGGTTTGACTATCAGTAGAGATGAAGTGATAGGCGACTATACTGAAATTATCTATGGCAAGGATGGTGGTATGGACTTTTACTACCAAATATATGATAAACCACTCACCGACTCGCTTTTGCAGGAGCTGAAAAGCTGTCCCGACCTTGTTGTCTACAACCGTAATGTCGTATTCAGATGCATGGAATTCACAGGCGACTATTCTGTTTTCCCTGGAAAAGAATCCTATTTGGCGAAACGTGCAAAGTCAAAGCATAAATAGTTTGTTATAAGGCAGTACAAACACAGGTGTTATGAGTCGTAGATGCTTATAGAAAAAACGCCCTCATCAGCCCGCAGTGATGAAAAATCAGCGGACGGATGAGGGCGTTCTACGTGAGACTGTTTCTGAATAGTGAGGGTGTTTTGTCAAGCAGCAGATTACAGGATGACAACTTGTCTGTTATTTTACAACACATACCTTAAATGGATGAAAAGCATAACCAAGGATATGTCCCGTCATTCTGACAAGGGCATCAGGCATTGTTTTTATAAGATTGTTGCTGATATTAATTTAGAAACGCCCGCATTTCCAAAAGATGTACTTTCTTGGCAAGAAGGCAGTCAAGACTTAGAGCTGTCGCCGTTAATCATTGGTATGTTACTTCTAAAGCCTGATTGTTTTACAGTCGGCTCTTCTCGGCATTGCCTGCACCCGTTCCCTTGTACTTGCTTCGCTTTGCATTGAAGTTATAGGTAACGGTCAGTGAGACGGAGCGGGAATAGGTGTTGCAGTCCTTGTCCATCGTGGTGCCATAACCGTTAAGAGCCCATCGCTCCCGCATGGAGTCAAAGATGTCGTTTGCAGAAAGGGAAAGTATGAGGCGTTCGTTGCAGAATGACTTGCGTAAAGCCAGGTTCAGGCTTGCAAAGCCGTTTACTTTCTGGAAGCCGTCATAAAGTCTTGTGCGCGTCCGGAAGTGCAACCTGCCCATGAAGGTCTTGGAGAAGGCAAACTGGTTGAGCAAAGAGAACGTTACAGCTGGCTTGTTCTTCACCAGCGAGCCATCATCATTCGGTGCATGGAAGTTCTGCTGCAGATATCTTATTTCTGCCGTAGGCTGATACCAGCCGAACTTAGGAGAGGCGACGACAGAGGCATAGTACAGCTCTGAATGGTCATAGTTGTAGGCTGCGGTAAAGGCAATAGCCTTGTTCTGGTATAATCCACGTGTCCAGATTATCGCATCCTTGTAGTATTTATAGCCGGCAGAAATGTTCAGCCAGCTGTATACGCCGGTTACTTCTATGTTGTGTATCTGTTCCGGGCGCAGTTCCGGGTTGCCCCCTTCATAGCCGTAACGGTTGTTGTATTGTACGAAATTGCGCAAGGAACGGTAGCTCGGACGGTTGATTTTATTGCTGTAATTAAGCTGGAGCGACCACTTCCCGTTGTTCCATGCCAGTGAAGCGGAAGGGAAGAAGTTACTGTAACGCCGGCTGGCATCGTCTTGTTTAGTCCCGAAGGAGTAATAGTCTGATACTACATGCTCGTACCTTAGTCCTGCACTAAGCGAGAACTTGCCCAAAGGAAGGCTGTAATCTGCAAAAACAGCCTGGTTCCTTTCCTTGATGTCAGTCTCCGAGGATGCTACAATCTGCTCTTTATTGGTGAAGTTTCCCCAGGAGTTGGTATAGCTGAACTCCGTTCCCCAGTTCAGATTACCACGCCATAGCGGATATTCAAAGACAAGTTTTCCTGCCCAGAGATGACTGCGCTGGTTGCCAGAAGAGTGTACTTCACGGCTGGAAAGCTGGTCGGAGTGCTCTGTCTGGGCATGGTTTTCCTTAAACCTCATGGCAACATAGGATGCATTGAAGTCTATTCCGAGTTTTCCGAGTCTGCCAACATAATACACATCAGCCTGATGACGGGCAGGAGTACGTATCTCAACATTCCCTTTCTGTGTTATCGTTCCTTCTGACATGCCGTTTTTGTAGATATTCTGAACACCATCCATTGTTCCGTCCATGCGGTAATTGGTGTAGAAACGGTAAGAGGCACCGATTGAGTTGCTGTCGTTGAAGAAGTAAGAAGTACCTATGCGCTCGGAAAGGGCATTGTGCCTGCCCTTATAGTTGATGTGCTGGCGAATATCAATATCGTCTTCGTTTGTGTGTATCTGAGAGTGAAGGTCGTTGTTCTCCTGCTGTAGATAGTTCATCCAGTAGAGGCTGTTGAACAGCTCCAGACGCTTTGTCCGATAAGTCAGCTTGGTCGATTCCGAGCCAGTCCACCATCCATTGTATTCCACATTGGCATCATTACGAAAGCTGAAGCCTTCATCCTGCCTGCGAATGGTTTTGATGCGGATGACGGACTGTACCTGTGCATCATATTGTGCACCGGGACTTGTAATTACATCCACGCTCTTGATGTTGTCAGACTTGAGTTCCGTCAGTTCCTTCATGTCACTTATTTTGCGGTTGTTGATATAGATAAGCGGTATTCCCTTGGCAAAGACCTGCACACTGTTGCCGCTTGTCGTCACACGGGGAAGCTGTGCCAGTACGTCCATGGCACTGCCCATCTTTGCCAACAGTGAGTGTTCAATGTCAATTGTCATGCCTCCCCGTGTCATCTTGTATTGTGGTCGGACGGTCTTGACGGTCACTCCTTTCAGCTGTAAGGCATCGGGTGCAAGCTGGATAGTGCCTGCATTCTCGGTTGAGAAGGTTCGGTAAACGGTCTTGTAGCCCACGTAGCTGATGCGTGCAATGACCTTTGCCGGCTCGTAAGGCACTACGAACACACCGCTTTCATTGCTCACTCCACCAGCAACGGCACTGGAGTCGACTACTGACAGCAGCAGTACATTGGCGTAAGGTACGGGTTGCCCGGTTTCATCAACGACCTTTCCCGTCAGATGTCGCTTTGTCTTGTGCGTGCATTCCACCATGATTGTGTTCCCACGGTGTGTCATCCGTATGGGATAGAAGCCTATCAGCTGCTGGATGGCATCGGTAACACGCTGGTTCTTGATGCTGGTTGTAACGCGGAAGTCCTCCAGTTCGTCATAAATGAAGTTGATTGTGTAACGGTTTTGCAGGCTGTTGAGTTCTTTCAACGCCTGTGCCATGGAGACATTGTTGTACTGGCGGGTGATACGCTGGGCATGCAGTTGCAAACTCAGAACGCAAAGCATGGATATAATATACTTTCTCATAGTTCTTTTCAATAGTTGGAGATAACTACAGTCGGCTCTTCTCTGCATTACCTGCACCTGTTCCCTTGTACTTGCTTCGTTTTGCATTGAAGTTATAGGTGAGAGTGATTCCTATGCGGCGTGTGCAGTTATAGCAGTCCTTGGTATTGATAACATTCTGTCCATACTGCGTCCATGCGTCCCGTTTTGTCTTGAAGAGATCTATGGCATATACATTAAGAAGCAGCGCCTTGTGCAGGAAGGAGAGAGTGTATCCCACATCAACGGTACCAGATGCCTTGGTCTTTACGAAGTCTGTACAGACCTCGGAATTATATTTCATGTCCAAAGTTATAAAGCTGTTGGTCGAAAGGACAAGTTTGGTATTCATCTTTATGCTGACAAATGGGTCTTGTAGGTCTTCTGTACTTCCATACTTTCGTGTATTGAAGAATGGCTTAAGGAAGTCAATCTCCAATGTAGGTTGATACCATCCGAACTTAGGTGAAGCTACAAAGGAGGTTGAGAGGCTCTGTGTATGGTGAAAGTTCTGGTTTTGTATAAGTGCTATTTCCTTTCCGTCATAGAGCCTTGACGTGTAGACAATGGCATCCTTATTGTAAGAATAATCTATGTCCAGACTTAGCCAGCTGTGTACTATGCTGAATCCGATACAGTGGTTTATGGTTGGTCGCAGATAGGGGTTGCCGGCTTCATAGGTGAACCGATTGACATATTGAACGTTGCTTCTCAGGTCTCTATAGGAAGGGCGGCTGATGTGTTTAGCATAGTTCATCTGTAGAGACCACTTGTCTTTATTCCAGGAAACAGAAAGGTTGGGGAACCAGTCATGATAAGTGTGGCTTGGTTCATCCTCTTTTATGCCGAAAGAGCGGTAGAGTGCCGATGTGTACTCATAGCGTAATCCTGCCTCAACTGTCCAATTTCCCAATGGCAGTGAATAGTCAATAAAAGGTGCAATGCTTTTTTCTACAACAGTGTTGTCCGATGCGTCGACATATTTCTCCGGGTTATTATAGATGGAATGGGAGTGGGTATTTGTCGTTTCGGTCCCAATTTCTGCTTTTCCTTTACCAATGGGATAGCTGAGAATGAGCTTGGATGCCAACATTCTTATATGTCGTTCATTCTCTGTATTCACTTTGCGGGAGAGCAGATCGTCGCTGTTTTCTGTCCAGTTATCCCTGCGTCCGTCTTTCTTCCATATACCTGTACCATTGAAGACAATGTCTATTTTCCCTACTTTTCCTATATAGTAAAGGTTGGCGGTATGGTCAGGACCGTTGAAGATGTCTATATTAAGATTCTGCTGGATAATTCCTGTCAAAACATTATCTTTCCATACCTTCTGGTAGTTGTTCACACATTCTCCTTTTCCTACTATAGACTTGACCAGCGAATAGGAAGCACCAATAGAATGTTTTGGTGTAATATCATAACTGAAACCGGCTTTGGGGAGGAAGAACGAGGCTCGGAAATCGGTATTGGCAAGCTGTTCTTGGTAAATGGTATGGTCTGGGAGAAGCAGTTTGCTGCTGACAGTATTGCGTTCACCCTCATATCGTGTAGAGCTTGTGACATCTGTAAAAACTTCAAGTCCGCCTTTTCTGTATTTCACATTAACTTCCTCAAAACCGCCCCACTTGCTGTTGTTCTTGGCATTTACTGCTGTCATTACGCTCAGTCCGTCAGCTTTTATCCCTTTTGTATGGATGCGGATAACTGATTGAACAGACGCATTGTACTGTGCGCCTGGGTTTGTTAGAATCTCAATGTTTTTTATTTCAGTGGATTTTAAGGTTGTGAGTTCCTGCTTGTCACGTATTAGTCGGTTGTCAATGTAGATTTCCGGTGAACCTTTGGAAAAAATAGTAACACCTCCATTAGCATCAACATTTACACGAGGCAACTGCGCTAAAACGTCATTTGCGGTACCCATCTTTGCCAACAGTGAGTGTTCAATGTCGATTGTCATGCCTCCCCGTGTCATCTTGTATTGTGGTCGGACGGTCTTGACGGTCACTCCTTTCAGCTGTAAGGCATCGGGTGCAAGCTGGATAGTGCCTGCATTCTCGGTTGAGAAGGTTCGGTAAACGGTCTTGTAGCCCACGTAGCTGATGCGTGCAATGACCTTTGCCGGCTCGTAAGGCACTACGAACACACCGCTTTCATTGCTCACTCCACCAGCAACGGCACTGGAGTCGACTACTGACAGCAGCAGTACATTGGCGTAAGGTACGGGTTGCCCGGTCTCATCAACGACCTTTCCCGTCAGATGTCGCTTTGTCTTGTGCGTGCATTCCACCATGATTGTATTCCCACGGTGTGTCATCCGTATGGGATAGAAGCCTATCAGCTGCTGGATGGCATCGGTAACACGCTGGTTCTTGATGCTGGTTGTAACACGGAAGTCCTCCAGTTCGTCATAAATGAAGTTGATTGTGTAACGGTTTTGCAGGCTGTTGAGTTCTTTCAACGCCTGTGCCATAGAGACATTGTTGTACTGTCGGGTGATGCGCTGGGCTGATGCTCCACACATAATGGTGAGGAGTACGAGCGTTGTTAATAACCTTTTCATAGCTTTATTCTATTGTCAGGGTGTTGTCGGAATAGGTAAGGTTCACACGGTCAAAGGCATTCAGCAGTTCAATGTTCTGCTGGAGAGATGCCTGTTTGTCCCATTTGAAGAAAAGCCGCATTTGGGTTGCGCCCGGGTTCAGTACTTTCACCTCTGCATGATAGTACTGAGCCATAGTCTCGACGATGGTCTTCAGTGAAACATTCTCAAAGACAACCGGCTGCATGGGGATGCTGTCTTTCTGTGGAAGAAGCGTGCGTGTAAGGCTGTCAATGACAGCTTTACGTTGTTCCCGTATCTGTTTTAATGAGTCGGTTACGGTTGTCCGCTGTATCTGTGGCTGTGGATTGATTGGCTGTTTGTTGCCGAAGAAAGGCAGAATGCCCAACTGTACGGTTGCTGCAAAGGCAAGTCCTGATGCAAAGACGACGCCTGCGACAGATGCAGCAATCTTCATTCTGCTGCGCTGCCGTGGTACGGGATGCCGAGTGGAGAAGTGTTCCCACTCATCCTCCACGTCCACTTCTCCGGCCTCGTTGCGCATCATGGCGCGTTTGGTCATGGCCAGTTCCTGTGCGAAAGCACGGATTTCCTCGTCGGCAAGCAGTGCTTCTATCTGCCTGTCGGTGTATTTTTCGGGATGTTCCTGCATGTCAAGGAACTGCATCCGCTTTTCTTCTGATAGCTTGTTGTTCATTGTCCTGCTTGGTTAAGTTGTTTCTTGATACTGTTGATAGCCTCTGAAAGATGATGGTAGACGGTCACCCGGCTCACGCCCAGTTCGTCGGCGATGCGCTGGAAGGGCAGTCCCTGCAGATGTCGCAGCCGGAGAATCTGTCGGCGGACAGGCGGTTCGAGGTTCTCGATCATCTGCATCAGCCGGTCGAGCAGTTCGTTGTCCTGTTCGGAAAGGACGGTTTCCGCATCTGCCAGAAGCAGCTTCGCCGTCCGTTCCCGTATGTCCTTATGCGCAATGATGTTCAGACAACGGTTGCGGACAGCCCTCACGAGGTAGCCTTCTTCCGTCCCGGGCAGCAGGACGATCTGCTCGCTCAGCACGTGGGCGAAAACGTCACTCACCACGTCCCTGCACTCGTCACAGTCGTAGAGAATGCTCCTTGCCACCCGGTACATCGGCTGGTAATAACGCTTGAAGAGCCTTTCTATGTCAGTCTTTTCATGTTTCATACACAATCCTTACAGTTCAGCAACTGAAAATGTAAAGCAGAACTATGATTTTTTGCATCAGACTGCAAAGATAATCACTTTGCGGTAATTAACGTCCTCTGCCGATGCCGTTTCTCCTGCTCATGGGGGCAAATAAGCAGGTAAGGTGCTTTTGTTCCCGAACGGTATGGATTTTGCCTGTTTGTCATGCTGTTGCCCATCCGCTGCAGGATGCTGTCCTGTGTGCCCGCACCTTCCTGTCTGCCGTCTGTAGGACTTGGAGTGCCCCGAGGCTGTGGCCTTTTGGGATGTGCTGAAAATCGTGTGCCGGCCTGCCGGATTCATGAATGCAGTCAGCTTTTGTCCTTTTGTCCGTATGCGAGCATTTTCGGCCTTCTCTTTATTCCCAGATCATCGGTGTTTGTAAACTGTTTTCATGTACCTTAAAGCAACACATGTCCTTTTAGCTTCTAAAAGAGGCCTGATTGACCTGCAACTGGTGCTCTTTTAGCGTGTTACCAACGCCCTTTTGGAGTCCAATCAGGCACCTTTTACAAACGACCTGACAACTAATTGGTTTACTGCTGGTTGCAGACTTGCTTTTTTGCACGTCATTTTATATTTGCAGATGATCTGTTTGAAATTATGTAATGTTTTTTCAAAACCCTGTCTATCTTTTCAACGTATTAAAATGAAAAGGGCTTTGTGTCGGAGGATGATGATAAAATGGACAGCTGACGGTCCTGGCCATGTTTTTTGTAGAATGACTCACTTCGGTTCTTCCGTTGAAGCTATACGAAAAGCATTCACGCATTGAACGGAAGAACCGTTTTCAGTGCTTTCCTTAATATATTTTCTGATTTCTAATTTCAGCTTTCTAAATACTTTTCTTACCTTTGCACGGCATATTTAAACGAAGAAACGAATGAAGAAGATAACTTTTCTCCTTGTTGTTGTGGCGGCGGTGCTGGCCTTCAGTGCATGCAGTCATTCCGAAACCTATGCCGACCAGCTGGAGCGCGAAAATGATGCCATTCATGCTTTTATCGTCAAAAAGGGCATCAATGTCATCAGTGAAGACCAGTTTGCCAAGCAGGGGAATACGACCGACGTGACGAAGAACCAGTACGTGCACTTCTCCAGTACCGGTGTGTACATGCAGATCGTGGAGAAGGGTACGGGCAATCCCATCAGGAAAGGGGAGACGGCAACGGTTCTCTGCCGTTTCACAGAGCGCAACCTCATCCGGGACACGCTGCAGCTGTCCAATCAGTTCCTCGTTTTCGGCCCGAAGGTAGACAAGATGTCGGTTACGAACACGAGCGGTACTTATACGGCCTCCTTCGACCCGTCCTCCAGTGTGATGTACGATGCCTACAAGAGCACTTCAGTGCCCAACGGCTGGCTGGCCCCGATGACCTATATCGGGTTGGGCAGACTGGTTTCGGCTACATCGAAGCTGGCGCACGTGCGGCTCATTGTTCCCTCGCAGCAGGGACAGATCAATGCCTCGCAGGCTGTCTATCCCTGTTTTTACGACCTTACGTTCCAGAGGGGACTCTGATGGAAAGGCGGAAAGTAAAAAAGTAAAACGGTGAAAAGTAAAGGGTAAAACGGTAAAAATGGGATGATACCCTCATAATATATTTGGAGTATGACACTTATCAAATCAATTTCCGGCATCCGTGGCACTATCGGAGGTCGTGCGGGCGATACGCTG
This sequence comes from Prevotella multiformis, assembly GCF_018127985.1. Lineage (NCBI taxonomy): Bacteria > Pseudomonadati > Bacteroidota > Bacteroidia > Bacteroidales > Prevotellaceae > Prevotella > Prevotella multiformis. The sequence continues at coordinate 300,425 of NZ_CP072357.1, forward strand.
AACCCGCTGGATATTGTTAAATTCACTTCGGCATACGCTACGTTCATTGCCCGCAGACATCCGGGGAAGAAACTGAAGATCGTCGTCGGCCGCGACGCACGTATCTCCGGTCCGATGGTCAAGAACGTGGTATGCGGAACGCTGATGGGTATCGGGGTCGATGTGGTGAACATCGGACTGGCCACGACTCCGACAACCGAGCTGGCGGTGCGCATGAGCGGTGCGGACGGTGGCATCATCATCACCGCTTCGCATAATCCCCGCCACTGGAACGCCCTGAAACTTCTGAACGAGGAGGGCGAGTTCCTGACGGCTGCCGACGGTGCAGAGGTGCTCGACATCGCGGCTCGTGAAGACTTTGAATATGCGGATGTAGATGGACTGGGCAGCTATACGGACGATGATTCGTTTGACGGACGGCATATAGAAGAGGTGATGAACCTCGAGCTGCTCGACCTTGAAGCCATCCGCAAGCGCAGGTTCCGTGTCGTCGTAGACTCCATCAACTCGGTCGGCGGCGTCATTCTCCCCAAACTCCTCGACCGGCTGGGCGTCGAGTACAAGTTCCTCAATGGAGAACCTACGGGCGACTTCGCCCACAATCCGGAGCCTGTCGAGAAGAACCTCACGGGCATCATGGATGAGGTCGCAAAGGGCGGTTACGATCTGGGGATCGTTGTCGATCCGGATGTGGACCGTCTGGCATTCATCCAGGAAGACGGCAAGATGTACGGCGAGGAATATACGCTCGTCACGGTGGCTGACTATATTCTCGACCACGTGAAAGGCAGTACCGTAAGCAATCTCTCTTCCACCCGTGCCCTGCGTGACGTGACCGAGAAACACGGCTGCAAGTATTATGCCTCTGCGGTCGGCGAGGTGAACGTGACCACGAAGATGAAAGAAGTGGGAGCGGTCATCGGAGGAGAAGGCAATGGCGGGGTCATCTATCCGGAGAGCCATTACGGACGGGATGCTCTCGTCGGTATCGCCCTCTTCCTCAGTTCTCTGGCACAGAAAGGCCTCAAGGCAAGCGAACTGCGCAGGACTTTCCCTGCATATTTCATCGCCAAGAACCGCATCGACCTCACGCCGGAGACTGATGTCGATGCCATTCTCAAGCGGGTGAAAGAACTCTACGGACAGGAGAAGGACGTGCAGGTGACGGACATTGACGGTGTGAAACTCGACTTCCCCGATGCCTGGGTGCATCTCCGCAAGTCGAATACCGAGCCGATCATCCGTGTCTACAGCGAGGCCGATACGATGGAAGCCGCTGACGCACTGGGCAAGAAGCTCATGCAGGTAGTTTACGATATGCAGTAAATACACCTTATTATATGTAACAGGAAGAAGGATAGGTCATCGGGGATCGTCAGCGCAGGTCGATCTGGCCTATCCTTCTTCCTTTTTCCGTGCCGGTGAAGACGGCCGCCTTGTCCTTGCCTTCATGCCGTCAAGACGGCTTTCCGGCGAATGGTCTGCAAGATGGTCGTGGCCGGATCTGTCAGGATGATGCACCGGGCGTCCGGCCATCTTTGCAGTACTGTCCACCCTTCCCGACTGATCCTAATCGGGTAGGGAATCTTTGCTTTTTTGTTCGGGAAGCGGTTATAATTGAGAAAAAAGAGCTATATTTGTAGTCAAAGACTGTAACAGTCAGTCTAATCAACCTTTTGTGTATGGCAAAGGAAACCTTTTTAGAGCAGCTGGAAAAACTCGGTGATTTCTTGGAGGAGCATGGTGCAGAGCTTGTCAACCGCGGAGTCCTCTCACGCAAGAGAAGCAAGGAACTCGACCAGCATATCATGGATTATTTCACGGCCGACAGTGCCGATGATGTCTTCTGCACCAGTATGTGCAGGTCTGAAATCTTTTACCTGCTGGATAAGATCGAGAAGAAGATCGGTAAACGATCAGAGACCTCTCCCGGCCTGATGAATGACAAGCTGACAGGTCAATTCTACCGTCTGGTTGTGGAGACCCTGAGCATGGATATTATGGACGGACAGGAGGAGGATAGCGGTGAGGATGTCCTGCCTGATTTTGACAGCCTGATCCATCAGATAGCAGAGAGCATGAAAGGCGAGAAGCTGACGGATGATGAAAAGGAGCGGCTTGGGGCGGCCTTTGCCGATCCGGAGACACTGTCCCAATGGATGAGCGATTTCTCCATGGAGCATTATCACTATCATTGTCCTGACTATGCGGGCTTCCTGCAGGACGGGGAGGTTGACACGCCGCTTTCCGGTCTCCTGCCGCATCAGCTGGCGGAGACGGAGAACTTTGATTATGACCGCCTCGTCAGCAGTCTGGAAGACTGGCAGCACGAAAAGACCGCAGCCCAGCTGACGAGACTTGTCTATTCCCACCTCAAAGCATGGCAGGATGACCCTTGTCCGGACACTGACGGACTGCTGCTGACACTGGCACTCATTGAGCATTTTCAGGTTTCGGAATGTCTGCCCGCAGTCTTGGAGATGCTCCGTCAGGACTATGATTTCATGCAGATGTATTTTGGAGATATTTGCCTGGAAGATGTTCCGGCAGTCGTGTTGAGCAATATTGTGGAGGCGGACCAGCTGCCTGTACTGCTCGATTTCATGAAAGAACCGGGGCTGCTGCCCGAGAGTAAGTCGCAGGTGGCTCTTGCCGTCGGCCAGCTTCCCAAACGTGACGGAAGAATGCTGCTGCAGGTACAGCGGTGGCTCGCCGACGTGCTGAACTACTATTATCCGAAAGGGGAAGATTCCGACCTCTTTGACGGCATCGTGCTTGATAAGCTGTTCTATTGCTGTATCCATGCGCGTGCCGTGGCATTGGAGCCGCTGATCGCCAAGTTCTATTCTGCTTACATGATACCCCCTTCCATGGTCGTAGACGGAATGGACGGGGTGAAGGAAGACATACGGGACGGTGAATTGGGAACACTGGAGGACGAGAGCGGGGAGCGCATGATCCTGGATGTCCTGTCGTACGGAGATGACGATTCCGATGCCTGTCGGAATCCGGACGGCGAGGATGAACTGGACGATGAGGACTGGGACGGCGGACCTTTCGATCTTTCCGATTATGACTTTCAGGATTATGAAGGCTGGGCGGAGAACCCTGCGGCTGTCTATATGCCGTCCGTCGACGTGAAGAAGTACACGCTCCGCATCAAACTTGACCACATCAGGCCTGCCATCTGGCGCAAGATAGAGGTGCCGTCAAACATCACACTCGCTTCCCTTGCCTCGGTCATACTGCTGTCGATGGGATGGTGTGAGACTCATCTGCACCAGTTCGTTGCAAAGCGAGGGAAAGCGGTTGATTTGTATGTCACATCTATCCATAATCCGAAAGGTTTTCAGGCTGTAGCGGGCAGATACCATGACGGCGGGAGAGTCACGGTGGGAGAGATCCTGAAGAAGGTGAAAGACAAGGTTACCTTCGAGTACGATTATGGTGACGGATGGGAACATACGGTTACACTTACAGGGATTGCGGATTATGCCGGATCGGAGAAACAGGTGACACTCCTTGACGGCAAGCGTGCCTGTCCGCCTGAAGACTGTGGGGGCGTGTGGGGCTATCAGGAAATCTGCGAGCTCATGAAAGACCCTGCTTCGCAGGATGCGAGGGAACGGTTGGAATGGCTGGGGTACCGTTTCGACCCGGAACGTTTCCAGCTGGAGAAGGCACAGCGTGCTGTCAGGGGGTGCAACCGGTAACGGTCTGCGGGACGTGTCCGGCTGGTCATGAATCTCCGCCTATAACAATTTATAAAGGAAAAGATGCCAAAAAAGAAGAAAGCAGGAAAAGGTCAGCAGCAGTTCCTCTCGCCCGAGAAATATCTCCGGACGAAAGCCAGAATGCTGCAGAAAGGACAGTGCTACCGTTCTTCCAGTCTGTTTGAGGCGGGAGAAGGATATGTCATCGTCACAAGGAAGCATATGGGAGGAAAGATCAGTTTTGCAGCTTATCTTATAGATACTTATTGTGTCGGAGTGAAAGGGTCTTTTTACAGGCTGAGGGTTGAAGAGGATGAGTTTGAGGACTTCCTGGACCGTGCTTCAGAGGGAGATGGCCTCATAGAATGCAGCTATGAAGAAGCGCACAACATTGTCTACGGTGCTGTCGAGTTTGCCGGTGAGGCTGATATAGAACCCGACAAGAGCTTTGCACTCTCGAGGTATATGCTGGAAGAAGACACGGAAGATGTTCCGCTCATCGAGTACCGGTTCGGCAAAGACGGCAGGCATTTCCTCGTTGCCTCCAGCGGGTTTGAAGCCAGCAGGTATCTGCCGAAGCTGAAGAAAACTTACGGAACAGATTTCAAGTATATTACGCCTTGTACAAACTTCGGTGTAGGCGACAGCGACTATAAGAAAAGCCCGACCTACGGTCTTGAGACAAAATATACTTATACGCCCCCGCGATACGCCGAAGCCTGGAATGTGCATAACAGATGGCTTGTCGAGGAACTGAGCAAGCCGGAGAATTCCATGTGGTTGGAAGACAGATTGATTGACCGTATTCTCGCCTTGCCAGAGGAGGAACTCCGTGCTGATTTAGAAGCCATCATCCGTTATGTCATGACGATAACAAGTGAAGGCAAGATACCGGAAGGTTTTGATGACGGGAGGTATAACGGAATACTCGCCTCTGCCATCATCCTGTTAGGTGAGGTGGGCAACAATGAGAGCAGTCTCGACCTGATGCTGGAATGCTGCAGGCAGTCGGAAGGTTTCTATGACTATCATTTCGGTGACTGTGCCAATGAAATCATAGTCCCGACATTGTATAAACTGGTGACACCGGACAAGTTCGCCAAGCTGCTTGAGTTCATGAAAGAGCCCGGGCTTTATTCCATGTTCAAGTGTTGCGTGAGTTGTACGATGGCACTGCTCGCCCGTAGGAGACCCGAGCAGCGACAAGCCTGTCTGGAATGGTTCGGCAGTCTTGTCACCTTTGCAACGGAAACACTTCCCAAGGTGCAGTATATTGATGGCAGTCTGGCAGGATTTATAACCGCGGATGTCGTCAGTCTGCATACGGAAGCATTGCTGCCTGGGTTAAAGGCGATGTATGCTACAGGGTGTGTAGACCAGAAGATCTGTGGAGGGATTGACGAGGTGGAATACCTCATCCTCCATAAAAAGGATAAGGATGAATTTATGTCTTCCCGTTTTGAGATCCATGAACGCTTTGCCGACATGAAAGCCCGATCCGGGAACACATTATGTTTTTGACACAGAGAAGGGAAGCCGGCTGGGTTTCCCTTTTTTCAGGCTGATACTAAAGATTTTCCTCCAAAAGGAAGTCCCTTTCCTCATCCGACTTGCTTGTCATCCGTGCATTTTATCTGGTTTGCAGCACTTCGCTTTTCAGGCGGGCAGCTTCGCTTTCTTCTTGAAAGAGCATGACAGGACGGGTGCGACTGAAAGGGAAAGCAGATTGTGCCGTATAAAAGCAAAGGCACAAAGAGTTGACAATGTTCACATGGACAGAAGTCCGATGACAAAAGTTCAATGTGGATTTTCAGGGTCTGCCTTTCATGATTCTGGTCTTCATAAAAAGAAAGCAAAGCACGTATATTAGCATTTTTTTCGTTATCTTTGCAGCAGCAAAACATTGGGAACAAGCATGGAAACTGCAAAAAAGAATCTGTTGGGAATGACACTCGGCGAATTGAAAGAGGTCGCAAAGTCGCTCGGCATGCCGGCTTTCACCGGCGGACAGATAGCCAAATGGCTCTATACGCAGCACGTCAGGTCCATTGACGAGATGACGAATATTTCAAAGGCGAACCGTGAGAAGCTGGCGGCAGCGTATGCTGTCGGCTGCAAAGACCCGATCGATGCGCAGTATTCCAAGGACGGTACCGTCAAATACCTTTTCCCAACGGAGAGCGGGAAGTTCGTCGAGACGGTGTATATCCCCGAAGACGACCGTGCCACCCTGTGTGTTTCCTCACAGGTGGGATGCAAGATGAACTGCCTCTTCTGCCAGACGGGGAAACAGGGCTTTGAGGGCAGCCTTACGGCAACGGACATCCTCAATCAGGTTTATTCGCTCCCTGAACGCGACAAGCTGACGAACATCGTCTTCATGGGACAGGGTGAACCGATGGATAACCTGGACAATGTATTGCGTGCGACGGAGATACTGACCGCCGGTTTCGGTTATGGATGGTCTCCGAAGCGTATCACGGTGAGCAGCGTGGGAGTTAAAGGAAAGCTGAAACGGTTTCTCGAGGAGAGCGACTGCCATGTAGCCATCAGCATGCACTCACCGCTCCATGAACAGCGTTCAGAACTGATGCCGGCAGAAAGGGGGATGTCTATCGAGAGCATCGTCGGTCTGCTGGCCAATTATGATTTCTCCCACCAGCGGCGCCTGTCGTTTGAATACATTGTCTTCAAGGGCGTTAACGACTCGGAAGCCCATGCAAAGGCCATCGTGCGCCTGCTCAAAGGACTGGACTGCCGCATCAACCTCATCCGGTTTCATCCGATTCCCAATACTCCATTGCAGGGCGTTGACGACCGGAAAATGGAGGTATTTCGGAACTATCTGACACAGCATGGCGTCTTTACGACTATCCGTGCCAGCCGGGGGCAGGACATCTTTGCGGCCTGCGGTCTGCTTTCTACGGCAAAGGAGAAAGAAGAACGGAAGGGAAACGTAAAAGAGTAAAAAGGGTGAAAAGGTGAAAAGGCAAGACTGTAAACTTTGAAGCGTAAGTAGGAAAAGAACATAACCATACAAGATATAGAGATATGAACGAAAATAAAAAAGTCCGTGTAGCCATAACGCACGGAGATACGAACGGCATCGGCTATGAGTTGATATTCAAGACCTTCGCCGAACCGGAGATGCTGGAACTCTGCACCCCCATCGTCTACGGTTCGCCGAAGGTCGCCGCTTATCACCGAAATGCGCTGGGGATAGAGGCCAATTTCACCATTATCAAGGATGCGAAGGAAGCACAGGAGGGACGGCTCAACCTGCTTCCTGTGTTCGACGACGAGATCAAGGTGGAACTGGGCATTGCCTCTGAAGAGTCGGGAGCAGCCGGCCTCCGTGCTGTCGACCGGGCTTTGGACGACTACCGGCAGGGCTTGTTTGATGTGCTGGTGACCGCTCCCATCGACAACAACGAGCAGTTCCACTTCAGCGGGCAGAGCCGGTATATCGAGGATCATCTTGAGACGGACGGGCAGGGCTTGTCCGTCCTCGTCGACGACGGGCTGCGTGTAGCACTCGCCACCCGTAATCTCCCGTTGCGGCAGGTGGCGGAGTCGATCACCAAGGAGCGTATCGTCAGCAATGCCACCACACTCTTCCTGAGCCTGCGCCGCGACTTCCGCCTATCCAATCCGCGCATTGCCGTACTCGGCCTGAATCCCAAGGCTGGCGACAACGGACTGCTGGGCTCTGAGGAACAGGAACTTATTTCGCCGGCAATCGCCGAGCTTGTCGAAAAAGGCATCCAGGCTTTCGGACCTTATCCGGCAGACACGTTCTTCGGCTGCAGCCACGCCGAACAGTTCGACGGCATTCTCGCCATGTATTATGAACAGGGACTGTCCCCCTTCCGTACGCTCTCCGCATGCCGGGGCATCAACTATACGGCAGGACTGCCCCTTGTCCGCACTTCAGCAGAAATACCCGACAGTCTTCCGCTGGCAGGCAAGGGCGTTGCCGACGAGCTTCCCTTCCGCCATGCCGTCTACCTCGCCATTGACATCTTCCGCAACCGTGCCGAATACGATGAGCCCATGGGGAATCCGCTGCCGAGGCTTTACAAGGAGAAGCGGGATGAGAGCGACAAGGTGCGTTTCGCCATCCCGCGCAAACGTGATGACCGCACACCGCACAGTACACACCGCAATCCGAAGGAGGCGCACTGATACCGGATGCCCAGGAAGTGATGGAGTCCGTGGGCTGCAGCGGCATCTTGACTGAAGGCACGGCTTCGGGCAGGCCGGCTCTCCCGGCGTTGTGCAGGCAGAGAGACCATGCCGCCGGGGGCTCCGAGGTCTTTCTTCTGTGCCAGGACGGATGTCCGCCCCCGTGAGCGTCTTGCTTGATTTCTTCGTCAGGAACTGTTTATGGAAAAGAAGTATCAGAACATCTTCTTCGTCTTCGGCCTGGTCGTCCTTGTCATCATGGTGACACAGCTCGACTTCGCCGATGTGTGGCACAATCTGCAGCATGCCGGCTACTGGTTTCTTGCTGTGGTTGTCCTGTGGGCGTTGCTGTACCTCTTCAATACGTCGGCCTGGCTGACGATCATCCGCAGTCAGACCGTCGACCCGGCGGAACGGCGACGCGTTTCGTTCCTTTGGCTTTACAAGGTTACGGTGTCAGGGTTCGCACTCAATTATGCGACGCCGGGCGGACTGATGGGCGGCGAGCCTTACCGTATCATGGAGCTGACGCCGAAAATCGGGGCAGAGCGTGCTACGTCATCCGTCGTTCTCTATGCCATGACCCACATCTTCAGTCATTTCTGGTTCTGGCTTCTCTCCCTGTTCCTGTATCTCTTCACACAGCCTGTCAGTCTCTTCATGGGTGCGATGCTCACGCTGGCCGGCGTGTTCTGCGTGTCTGCCATCTGGTTCTTTCTCACGGGCTACAGGAAAGGGCTGGCGGTACGTGTGATGAATCTTGTACGTCATCTTCCTTTCATAAAGAGGTGGGCGGGGCCGTTTGTCGCGGGTCACAAGGACGAGCTTGACAAGATAGACAGGCAGATCGCCTCGCTCCACAACCAGAATCCCCGCACGTTCCTTACCGTCGTGTTGCTCGAACTCTCCTGCCGGATCTGCAGTGCATTGGAGATTTTCTTCATCCTTCTGGTTCTACTTCCGTCTGTCAATTACCTTGACTGTATTCTCATCCTTGCTTTCACATCCCTTTTTGCCAATATGCTCTTCTTCATGCCCCTGCAGTTGGGTGGCCGTGAGGGAGGCTTCCTCATGTCGGTCACCGGTCTGGGACTTTCCGCCAGTGCCGGCGTCTTCGTAGCCCTTCTTGTCCGCATCCGTGAACTCATCTGGACGGCTGTCGGTCTGCTGCTGATCAAGCTGGAGCGGAACAGGTCCTTTTAAGCCGGGTTCTTGTTCGCCGGCAGCTTCCGGTGCCGTCTTCTGCTGTGCAGGTGCGTACGGGACGGCCGCTGTCCTTTTTCCTCTTGAAGCGCATGGGACGAGGCAGCCGTCAGGAGTCTCCGTTCCTGTGTATGGGACTGGTGTTCCCAACCGGCTGGGAATCCTGTTCCCAAGGTCTGGGAGTCCTGTTCCCAGTGCCTGGGAATCCGGTTCCCGACCCTCCGGCCGTGGCGGCCGGTGCGGTTTCATGTTCCGGGTAGACCGCTTTCGTCTTGTTTTCAAACTTGGCTGGCGGGTCGGGGACTTGTGTTCAAATATTGTTGACCGTATGTAGCTGGACGACCCGGGTTGACCGCTTTCCGACTTACGGTAAAACCTGCCCGGCAGGTTCAAGTAGGGCAGGAGAATCGGGGGAAAGTTGTTAAAGTCTGCCAAAATTGCAGTTATGTCAAATATAATAGGTAATTTTGTCAGTTAAATGAATACAACAGAACTGCAACGAACCAAACAGCGATATAATATTGTCGGCAACAGCGACGGACTGAACCACGCCCTGGATGTCGCCTTGCAGGTGGCGCCCACGGATCTGTCCGTGTTGATCATCGGCGAAAGCGGTGCAGGCAAGGAGATTATCCCCCGTGTCATCCATGACAATTCTCCCCGTCGCCGCGAGAAGTATTTTGCCGTCAACTGCGGCTCCATCCCGGAGGGGACCATCGACAGCGAACTCTTCGGGCACGAGAAAGGCTCCTTCACGGGTGCCATCGGAGAGAGCGAAGGCTACTTCGGCATTGCCAACAAGGGAACAATCTTCCTCGACGAGGTGGGCGAACTGCCCCTGGCGACGCAGGCCCGGCTGCTCCGTGTGCTGGAGACCGGCGAGTATATCCGTGTGGGCGGTCAGGAGATCCGCAAGACGGATGTGCGCATCGTGGCCGCCACCAACGTCAACATGCGCAAGGCCGTCAGTGAGGGGAAGTTCCGTGAGGATCTGTTCTACCGTCTGAATACGATTCCCATCCAGATGCCGCCGCTCCGTGACCGGGGCGAGGACATCATCCTGCTTTTCCGTCTTTTCGCCATGCAGATGGCGGAGAAGTACCGTCTGCCGAAGATTACGCTTACCGGCGAGGCACGCCAGATCATGCTGCAGTACAAGTGGCCGGGCAACGTCCGCCAGCTGAAGAACATCACGGAACAGATGTCCGTCCTCAGTGAGAAGCGGGAGATCGACGCCGAGACATTGCTCCACTTCATCCCGCGCGACCAGGACAGCACGGAGCTGTCCACGGTGCAGCCTGCCGGTACGCATACCTACGAGAGCGAGCGTGAAATCCTCTACAAGATCCTTTATGAGCTGAGAGGGAACGTGAGCGACCTGCGGCGCGACCTCAACAATGTGCGCAAGCAGCTCGAAGAGAGCCGGCAGCTCAATGGGGCGCGCGGATTCCGGTCCGCTCCGCCGACAGTCTCCAATCTCCCCGCCACGGCGGACAAGCCGACCCTCAATCCGCCGGCCGCTATCGGACAGGTAGAGGATGCCGAGGCAGAGGAAATTTCCGAACCGGAGACCTTGAACCTGAACGATATGGGACGGCAGCTGGTGGAGAAGGCTCTGGAACGCAACAACGGCAACCGGAAGAAGGCGGCACAGGAACTCGGCATCAGCGACCGTACGCTCTACCGGCGCATCAGGCAGTACGGATTAGACAAAGATTAAAACGAAGGACTATGAGAGGATTTCCGTATGCCCGCAACATGAAGAGGGCGGGGATGAGGCACGCTGCGGTCCGCCCGCTGGCCCGGGGACTGGCAGCCGTCTGTCTGCTGCTGCTGACCGCCTGCGGCGTATCTTACAAATTCAATGGTGCAAGCATCGACTACAATAAGGTACACACGATACAGATTGCCGATTTCCCTATCCGTTCCACTTATGTATGGGGACCGATGGGGCTGATGTTCAACAACCAGCTGAAGGATGTCTTCGCCAACCACACCCGCCTGCAGCAGGTGAAGCGCAATGGAGACATGAAGATCGAGGGGGAGATCACGCAGTATCAGCAGCGGAACAAGAGCGTGTCGAGTGAAGGGTATTCGGCCCAGACGGAACTCTCCATCACGGTCAATGTGCGTTTTACGAACAACACGAATCACAACGAAGACTTCGAGCGGCAGTTTACGGCGACGGCAAGCTATGAGACGAGCCGGAGCCTGAACTCAGTGCAGGAGGAACTCGTCACGCAGATGGTGAAAGACCTTACGGACCAGATATTCAATGCAACCGTCGCCAACTGGTAGTTCCCGCCCTGCCCATCCTCGCAGACCATCATCAGCCACCACTTCTATGGATATAGCCTATCTCATTCGTCATCCGGAGAATCTGAACAAGGAGACCCTCTACGGTCTCCGGAGCATGCTTGCGCTCTATCCTTATTACCAGCCGGCGCGCATCCTGCTGCTGCGGAATCTCTTTCTGCTGCACGATTCCACCTTTGATGATGAGCTGCGCCGTGCGGCAGTGTACGTCTCTGACCGGAGTACCCTCTTCCGGCTCGTGGAGGAAGCACATTACCAGCTGGCTCCGCAGCGCACGCAGAAAGGAGCGTCCGGAGGGGAGGAGGCTGTGCAGGACAGCGGGAAGGAAGACCGTACCAGTTCGCTCATCGACAACTTCCTCGAACAGATTCCCGAAGAAGAAAAGGAATCGGGAAAAGGCGGTGCTCCCCGCAGGCCGACTCCTGCCGATGCTACGGTAGACTATGTGGCCTATCTGCTGGAGAGCGAAATCGAGCAGCAGAAAGAGGCGGCCCCCCAGCTGAAAGGGCAGGAACTCATAGACGATTTCATCTTCAACGAGGGCGGGAAGATTACCTTACAGGAAGAGACCGAGTACGAACCCGACGAACCTGACGGGATAGAAGAGGTTGAGAATGAGGATACTGGCTATTTTACGGAGACGCTGGCAAGAATATATATCAAACAAGGCCGTTATGAGAAGGCATTGGAAATAATTAAGCGATTAAATTTGGTTTATCCGAAAAAAAATCGTTACTTTGCAGACCAAATGCGTTTTTTGGAGAAACTGATAATAAACAACAATAAAAAATAAGACAAGAAAATGTACACGTTATTCGTAATCCTTATCGTGATTGCTGCTCTTCTGATGATAGGGGTCGTGCTGATCCAGGAGTCCAAGGGCGGCGGTCTCTCATCGAACTTCTCATCCTCTAATGCCATCATGGGCGTCCGCAAGACCACCGACTTCATTGAGAAGACGACATGGGGTCTGGCCATCGCCATGGTCGTCATCAGTGTAGCCAGTGCTTACGTAGCACCTACCGCAGACACCGATGAGAGCGTGATCGAGAAGGCGGCGACGGAAGGCAGCACGACGAACCCCAACAACCTGCCTAACTTCGGTGCAAGCCAGCAGAAGCAGGCTGCCCCGGCTGCAAAGGGGGGTGCCGCACAGGCTCCTGCTGCTCCTGCCGCACCTGCGAAATAACAGATAAATGCAAAAAAGTACGGGAAATATTTGCTTGAAACAAATAAAACCCGTACCTTTGCACTCGCTAAAATGAAACGGCCTTTGCGGTCGTGGAAAACAGTCAACACGGTGGATGTAGTTCAGTTGGTTAGAGCGTCAGATTGTGGTTCTGAATGTCGTGGGTTCGAGTCCCACCCTCCACCCTCCGAGAAACAGGCGGAAATCCTTTATGCAAAGGGTTTCCGTCTTTTTTGCTGTATAGCCCTGGGATGAGGCCGGGGTGTATGAGGCGGTACATCCGTGCCCGGAAAAATGCCACAAGGATTGAGACGTGCCATTACCCACAAGCTGCAAAAGTAACCTGCGCAAGCGTTATATCTGCAACATGTACCGAATTAATGGTGCTGTATACTACCTGCTCGGACTTTCGGCAAAATGTAGATGAGTAAATGAATAAGGTTTCACTTTTTATGGACTTCTAACACTTTTCCTATATGGTAGGCAATCACCCAAAATGCATACTTATCTGCTCGTATCATTTCAGGGATAAATCTATACCCGTCAATCTCAACGAGAGCCGTATCACGTTCTTTTGCATAGCCTACTGCAAGATATAGTTTCGTGTATGGATACGGCTTGAATGGAAAATGACCGTTATTATAGTCATCTATCCAGTACTTTGATACATTCGGGTCTGTATGCTCTAAATCTCTTACATACCCCTCTGTATCGTTGGTATCTTTAACAGGGTTGCCATTATCGTCCATTACCCGTTGCAAGTATTTATTAGCCGTGATACCCATCTTAATTTCTCTGAACTCTTCTTTTTTCGTACCAGCTATTATTTGGTCGAAATACACCTGTTTGATAGGCAGATATAAAGTGTCATTTGGTAATTTCATTGTTCCATCCCGTTATGTCGATTAACTATGTCATTGCCATTTAAAAGCTTACCTACATTATTTTCTGGGAACTGTTTGCGAAATTGGCTGTCTATTTCTCTTTTTTTGAGAGTTTCTAATTGTTCTTCCGCAATCTTTAGTAAAGCTCTGAATCTTTCAGAACGTGAGATGCCTTTTTTAATAAATTCCGCATTAATAGTTTCCAAATTAGAGAGAACCAACAATTGAGCTACAGATGCTGTTTCTCGAATATTAAATCTTTTCCTTGCTAATTGTGGATTCTTTGATTCCCATTCCTTTGCTGTACAGCCAAACACAACAACATTCAGCATATCTGCCTCTTGAGCATATACCAAAATTTCTTTTGCTTTTTTATATCCAAGATGTTTTAGTTGCATTTGAATGGCATCTGTGTGTATTGCATAGTTTGCCTTTGAAAGAAACCTCTTCGCATGCCATTGCAATAAGGCGGGGTTACTCTCTTCTTCCTTTAGTCGTTGGTAATCCTTGATGAGGTATAACTTAAACATAGGACTAATAGCTGCGCCAAATTCAAATGCAATGTCCTTATGTGCATAAGTTCCCCCATATCTTCCTGACTTGGAATAAATTCCTATAGCACCAGTACTTTCTACCCAATTTGCAACACTCATTGTAAAAGTTGGTAGACCAGCTGATTTTCTAAAGTGGTCAAATTCGACCACTTTAAATTTAGGGTTATAAAGGCTCTCCCATGCCCCAAGAAATTCAATCGTCGCTCTATTGCGTATCCAATTCTTTATTATATCAGCTGCCCTGCCATCATCTTCTGACGCTTTCACCATGTCTGTTAGACAGATGAAATCATCACTATTAATACCCTCTACCACAGAAATTTCGGTGGAGAGAACTGTAAGTTTTCTAATTTTCCCCATACCTTATTACACTTTTTCGAACTTGATTATTTTCCCACAATGGGGGCAAATGATAGTATTGGGTATGTCTTTTTCATCCGCAAAGAACTCTCCTACGCTACAATTAATAGCATTTGCAATGCGTTCCAATGTGCCAACTGTTGGGTTACGGCTCATATTCTGGCTAAGTGTGACCCTTGAAATTCCCATTCTCTTCGCTACATCTTCTATTGTGTAGCCATACCTCTTTATTACTTTTTTTATGTCCATATTATATATTTTGATTATAGACTACCCTGCAAAAGTATAAAGAAGAAATGAATAATGCAAATATTTTGGTGTTCTGTTGATTAAAATCAACGTTTTGTCAATTTACGTAATGTCAGGAGCATAAAGAGCCCTTGTTTACTAACGGTTATCAGGATCATACATATTTTACACGGTTTACTAGTTTTGCATGATCGTAACCATCGCATTTACATTGTGATTAAGAAACAAATAGCAACAACATTTAGAAACACTATGAGAGAGGTAATATTAAGATGAGTGTTACGCTAAGTTAAGCAATGTGCAAAATAAACTATTTGGCTATGACAAAGAGTTTGAAGAAAAGGTCGGGTGTGCCTGTGCAGCATTCAACGAAGCTATCATGCGAATTATGGCAGATAGCATTGATACTACAGGCACAGAAAGCCAATATAAGGTGATTGAACAACAACCGAGTGATCGGTTAACTCACAAAAGATAAAAGATATAGAAGAAAAGAAACCAATATCTTTGCAAAGTATAACCGCCTTAGTGGTATTCAAGTGGTAGAGAAGAAATTTTAAAGGGCATCAACTTCGGGTTCTGAATGTCGTGGGTTCGAGTCCCACCCTCCGAGAAACAGGCGGAAATCCTTTATGCAAAGGGTTTCCGTCTTTTTTTGCTGTATAGCCCTGGGATGAGGCCGGGGTGTATGAGGCGGTACATCCGTGGCCGTATTTTCCGACGGTTCTCACTGACGGTCGGCCGGGAAAATTCTGTACCATGACGTTGGAACATGGAGGGGCGGATTCCCTTGGTCAGGACAACCTGTTTTGTAATCGTTAATCTCCCACACGTCCTATTTTAATATAATTTAGACACTATTATTCGCTCCGTCCGCTTTTATGTTGTACTTTTGCCTCTCATTGAAACAGAAATAAACAGTACCGTATAATTCGTAAGATAATGGCAGAATCCATTGACATCAGAGCGTTGAATGAACGTATTGAACGCCAGAGTTCCTTTGTGACAAACCTTACGACAGGAATGAACCGGGTGATCGTCGGACAGAGGCACCTGGTTGACTCGCTGCTCATCTCACTGCTCAGCGACGGGCATATCCTGCTCGAGGGTGTCCCCGGTCTGGCGAAGACACTTGCCATCAAGACGCTCTCGCAGCTGATCGACGCACACTACAGCCGCATTCAGTTTACACCGGACCTGCTGCCGGCAGACGTCGTCGGCACGCAGATCTATTCGCAGAAGGATGAGTCGTTCCACGTGAAGAAAGGCCCCGTGTTCGCCAACTTCGTCCTTGCCGACGAGATCAACCGTGCCCCCGCCAAGGTCCAGAGCGCATTGCTGGAAGCCATGCAGGAGCACCAGGTGACGATCGGCGACACCACTTTCAACCTGCCGGATCCGTTCCTTGTCATGGCGACACAGAACCCGATCGAACAGGAAGGCACGTACATGCTGCCCGAGGCGCAGGTAGACCGTTTCATGCTGAAGGTCGTCATCGGCTATCCTACACTGGAGGAAGAGAAACTCGTCATCCGTGAGAATCTCCAGGAGGCGATGCCTGAAGTCCTGCCGGTCATCGGTGCGGATGAGATCCTTGCGGCGCGCAGGGTGGTGAAAGACGTATATATCGACGACAAGATCATGCAGTATATCGCCGACATCGTCTTCGCCACACGCTACCCTGAACGCTATCAGCTGCCGGAACTGACGCA
The DNA here is from genome assembly GCF_018127985.1 of Prevotella multiformis. Lineage (NCBI taxonomy): Bacteria > Pseudomonadati > Bacteroidota > Bacteroidia > Bacteroidales > Prevotellaceae > Prevotella > Prevotella multiformis. The sequence goes on from NZ_CP072357.1 coordinate 316,790, forward strand.
GATGATTACTTTCGGCGGGAGTCCCCGTGCCAGCATCAACCTTGCCAAGGCAAGCCGTGCCTACGCTTTCATCAAGCATCGCGGCTATGTCGTTCCGGAAGACGTGCGCGCCGTCGCACACGACGTTCTCCGTCACAGAATCGGACTGTCATACGAGGCGGAGGCCGCCGATCTTACGACCGAGAAGATCATCAGTGAGGTTATCAACAAGGTGCAGGTGCCGTAGTCTCCGACCGGAGAAAGAGAACGTCAGGCATGTAAAAAGAGGTTATCATCATTGTATATGGATACGACTGAATTGCTGAAAAAGGTCCGTAAGATCGAAATCAAGGCATTGGGACTGAGCCGGAACATCTTTGCGGGGCAGTATCACTCTGCCTTCAAGGGGCGCGGCATGGCCTTCTCGGAGGTGCGCGAGTATCAGTACGGCGATGATGTGCGGGATATTGACTGGAATGTCACGGGGCGTTTCCACCGGCCTTACGTCAAGGTCTTCGAGGAGGAACGGGAGATGACGGTGATGCTGCTGATAGATGTCAGCGGTTCGCTCGACTTCGGTACCACCGGCCAGCTGAAGCGGGAATGTGCCACGGAGATCGCCGCGACGCTGGCTTTCTCGGCCATCCAGAACAACGACAAGATAGGGATTATCTTCTTCTCCGACCATGTCGAGAAGTATATTGCCCCGAAGAAAGGACGGAAGCACATCCTTTATCTTATCCGTGAGATGCTCACCTTCACGCCTGAAAGCAGGAAAACGGATGTCGGCACCGGTCTGGAATGCCTCAACAAGGTGATGAAGCGGCGCTGCACGGCCTTTGTCATCAGCGACTTCTATACCCGAAAGGATTTCAGCCAGGAACTCCGTATAGCCAGCAAGAAGCATGATGTCGTGGCGATTCAGGTGTACGACCCCCGGGCGAAGGAGATGCCTGACGTGGGACTGATGAAGGTCGTGGATGCCGAGACGGGGCATGAGATGTATATTGACACGCATGACATCCGCCTGCGGAGAAAGCACAATGCGTATTGGGAGGAAAGGGAGCAGCGGCTTCATGAGACCTTGTTCCAGAGCCGTGTGGACAGCATGGCCGTGGCGACGGATGATGATTACGTGAAGATGCTGATGACACTGTTTGAAAAGAGAAGCCGATGAGGAAATATATAGTCATAATCAAGTTGCTCGCCCTGACGGCGGTCTGTCAGGCGCAGACCGGTGTCAAGGCAAGTCTCGATACGGTCCGGATACTGATCGGCGGGCAGGCACACCTCGTCATTGAGGCGGATGTACCCCGGGGGGCGAAAGTGTTTTTTCCGAACTACACCCGCACGAAGCCCGTCGCTCCCGGCATAGAGATTCTGAAAAGCGGCAGCAGCACAGCCGAGCGGTCGGGGCGCCAGCTTGTAAGACGTACCTATACGCTGACGGCATGGGAGGCGAAACGATACACGATTCCGGCACAGGAGATTGTCGTGAACGGGAAGGCGGACAGGACCCGGCCCCTTGTACTGGAAGTCCGCACCATTCCTGTTGATACGGTACGGAACACGCCGATGCCGCCCGATGACATCCAGCAGGTTCCTTTCTCATGGGGCGAATGGCTGCCGGTGATGCTGCTGGGCGCATTGGCACTTGTCCTGCTGGGCGTGGCGTTCTGTCTTTACAGGATTCTCCGTAACAGGAAGATCGGTCGGAAACGGCAGAAGCACCAGCGTATATTGTCCCCCTATGAAAAAGCAAGGCTGGAACTGGAGGAGATACGGGCCAGGAAACGTATGTATGCCGAGCAGAAGGCATACTATACGGATGTGACGCTTGCCCTCAGAACCTATCTGGCGCAGCGTTTCGGAATCAATGCGCTGGAAATGACTTCCGGCGATATACTGGAGAGTCTGGACGGGCAGTGCAGCGAGGCGGATGTCGCCGGGTTGCGGGAGGTGTTCGACACGGCCGACCTCGTGAAGTTTGCCAAATACTCGACGGGGGAGAATGACATGGACTTCTATCTGGACAGTGTCGTCCGGTTCATCGAAAGGACAAAGAAGGAAGAGACCCCAGCGGCCGTTACAGGCGCAGACGGCGGGGAGGAGGCAAGGGACAGCCGTTCCCGCAAGGTGCTCAGACTGGCGATAGGACTGCTTATTGCCGCCTCTGTGGCTTTGCTCCTCTACACCGCTTCTGAAGCCTATGCACTACTGATGTGATATTAAAAAGAGAATGTAGAAATGGAATTTGCCAATAGTGGATACCTCCTTTTACTGCTTTTGCTGATACCGTACCTGTTATGGTATTTCCTCCGTGGTAAAGGGAAAGAACCGACGATGCGGCTGAGCGACACTTTCGCTTATCAGCATGCTCCCAGAAGCTGGAGGGTGAGGATGATCCACCTCCCTATGGCGCTGCGGTGCATGGTCTATGCGCTGACCGTCATTGTCCTGGCACGCCCGCAGACCTATGACGCATGGGATGACAAGGAGACGGAAGGCATCGATATTATGCTGACGATGGATGTGTCGGCAAGCATGTTGACGGATGACGTGTACCCGAACCGCATGGCCGTCGCCAAGGAAGTGGCCTCCGAGTTCATCAGCAGCCGTCCCAACGACAACATCGGGCTGACGATTTTCGCCGGTGAGGCGTTTACCCAATGTCCTATGACACTTGACCATGCGGCTCTTCTGAATCTTCTCCATAACGTCCGTCCAGACCTCGTCACAAGCGGTCTGATGAAAGACGGGACCGCCATCGGCATGGGACTGGCAAATGCTGTCAGCCGTCTGCAGGATTCGAAAGCCAAGAGCAAGATCGTCATTCTGCTGACCGACGGCAGCAACAACGTCGGTTCTATATCGCCGATGACCGCCGCCGCCATAGCAAAGAAGTTCGGCATCAGGGTCTACACGATCGGCTTCGGCAGGGAGACGGGAGAAGAGATCGGAGCCATCGACTACAGGGCGCTGCAGAACATCGCCGTATCGACAAACGGCGAGTTCTACCGGGCGCAGAGCCAGGCGGAGCTGTCGAGAATCTATCAGGATATAGACAAACTCGAGAAGACGAAGATGAACATGAAGTCTTACAGCCGCCTGCACGAGGCTTACATACCTTTTGCCTGGCTGGCGCTGATTGTCTTCTGTCTGGAACTGCTGCTCCGGTGGACCGTATTCAGGCGGCTGCCGTGAGGCTCTCTGCCTGTCTGTCCCGAATCGCATTCGTGTACCTGTCTAACAAGATTGATTGAAGCATGTTTAGATTTGACAATCCCATATATCTGTGGCTGTTGCTGCTGGTCCCGTTGTCAGCAGTCATCTACTTGTATTCTGTGCGTAAATACGGGCGGAGAATAAGGAGATTCGGCAACCCGGCACTTATACGCCAGCTTTCTCCGATGAAAAGCCTGAGGAGGATGTGGATCAAATTCATACTGTCCGAAGGGATCCTGCTGCTGCTCGTACTGATTATCGCCCGTCCGCAGATCGGCAGCAAACTCGCCACCAACAAGCATCGGGAAGGGATAGAGACGATCATCGCACTGGACATCAGCAACTCCATGCTTGCCGAAGACGTGGCACCCTCTCGTCTGGAAAAGAGCAAACTGCTGGTGGAGAACCTGATGAGCAGATTCAGCGAAGACAAGATCGGACTGATTGTCTTTGCAGGTGAGGCTTTCGTGCAGCTTCCGATAACAAGCGACTATGTGTCCGCCAAGATGTTCCTGGACAACATCAACCCTTCGTTGATCGGCACACAGGGGACAGACATCGGAAAGGCGCTCCAGCTTGCCGCCAACAGTTTTACGCCGAACTCGAAAGCGGGCAAGGCAATCATCCTGATTACAGACGGTGAAGACAATGAGGGCGGTGCAGAGGCGATGGCGAAACAGGCACGGAGCAAAGGCATCAAGGTCTTCATCCTGGGAATCGGCTCCAGGCAGGGAGCTGTCATCCCGATGCCTGACGGAAGTGAGCTGAAGACATCGGACGGTGAACCCGTGAAGACGCATCTCAATGAAGAGATGTGCAGGCAGATAGCCGCAGCCGGACAGGGGGTATATGTCCATGTAGACAACAGCAACGTGGCGGACGCCGTCCTCGGAAGAGAACTCGGCAAACTGCAGAAAGGGGAGATCAACAACGTGGTTTACAGCGATTTCGACGAGCAGTTCCAGGCTCTGGCGCTCCTTGCCGTCATTCTGCTCATGGTTGATGTTCTGGTACTTGAAAGAAAGAAAAGTTGAAAAGTAATGGCAAGACGACTTTATTTCATAATCTATCTGCTGATGGTACTTGTCTCGGCCAAGGGACAGACTGCCAGCCAGCTTACAAGGGAAGGCAACAGACTTTTCTCCTCGAAGCGCTATGCGCAGGCGGAAGTACTTTACCGGAAGGCTGTCGACAAAGATCCCGGCAATGCAATTGCCGGCTACAATCTGGGCAGAAGCCTGCAGGCGCAGAAGAAGAATGATGAAGCCCGGAAACAGTATGAGAAGGCGGCACGGCTGGAGAAGGATCCCGTCCGTCAGGCGAGCAGCTATAACAATCTCGGAACTGTCTTTCAGGGAGAGAAAGAGTATGCCAAGGCCATAGAAGCCTACAAGAACGCTTTGCGGCGTAATCCTCATCACAGGAATGCGCGTTACAACCTTGAACTGTGTCAACGCCAGCAGCGACGGCAGCAGAAGCAGAAGCAGTCCTCCGGCGGCGGGAAGAACAAATCCGACAAGAAGAAAGACAAGCAGCAGAACAAGAATCAAAAGCAGCAGAACAAGAATCAGAAGAACAACCGCCAGCAGGATGATCAGAGTATGAGCAAGGACAATGCCGAGCAGTTGCTCAATGCTGCCAGACAGCAGGAAAAGGAAACGCAGGAACGGTTGTCCAAGGCAATGCGGCAGCCTTCTGACAGAAAACTCGAAAAGAACTGGTAATATTGAAGATATGAAACGATATATATTTTTGTTTCTCGTATTGTTGAGTGTCTGCACCATGCAGGCGCAGCGTGTACGGGTGACGGCACCCAAACACGTGGCGGTGGGCGAGGAATTTCAGGTTGAATATACCGTATATACGCAGGACATCCATCGGTTCCAGCTGGGGAAGTTGTCGGGCGGCCTTGAGAAAGTTTACGGCCCGGCGACCTCCTCCCAATCCAACTTCCAGTTCATCGACGGCCATGCGAGCAGCTCGTCTTCTGTCTCGTTCACCTATGTCTTCGTGGCGACAAGGAAAGGAATGCTGAGCATCGGGCCTGCCCGCATCAACGTAAACGGACAGGAGCTGGCCTCAACCCCTGTGAGGGTCAGCGCATCCGGCAGTGCGAATGTATCGAGAGCGGCATCCGGCGGCGGCTATTATGACCCGCAGGACGACCCACGGTCGCCGGCCACCACCATCTCGTCCAAAGACCTGTTCATCAAGGTGAGTGCCAACAAGACCACCGTCTACGAGCAGGAACCGGTATTGCTTACCTATAAGGTCTATACGACGAAGAATCTCCGACAGCTGATGGGCAAGATGCCGGACCTGGCCGGCTTCCTCGTACAGGAAGTGGACCTGCCCCAGCAGAAGACCTTTCATCGGGAGCGTGTCGGAAACCGGGTCTATAACTGTGTCACCTGGAGTGAATACGTCATGTATCCGCAGATGACCGGGACTTTGAAGGTCCCTTCCCTGACTTTCCATGGCATCATCCAGGAGTCCAACGGCTTCAATCCGTTTGAAGCATTCGGCATTGACGGCGGGACGACGAACATCAAGAAGAACATCGTCGCCCCGGGACTGTCTGTCAAAGTGCTTCCGTTGCCAGCCCGGCCTGCCGACTTCTCCGGCGGCGTCGGTCATTTCAACCTCTCCGCCCAGCTCAACAAGAAGGAGGTGAAGGCTGGCGACCCGGTGACCATCCGTGTGGTGGTCAGCGGAACGGGCAACCTGAAGCTGATCAGACAGCCGGTTATCCAGCTCCCCAAGGGCTTTGAAGCGTACGATGTCAAGACAACCGACAAGACGCAGCTGACCACAAAAGGGGCGGAGGGCAACATGATTTACGATCAGGTCGTCGTACCCCGTCAGGAAGGAGTCGTCTCCATTCCTCCCGTAAAACTGTGCTACTACGACCTGGCGCAGAAGAGATACGTCACGCTCCAGACCGCTCCCATGGACCTGAAGGTGGCAAGAGGCGACGGTACTGCCAAGGACATCCTGTCTGTCGACCTGCCCAACGAAGACATATTGCCTCTGAAGACAGGCGATAGCTCGCTCGACAAGGTCGGCAACCTCTTCTTCGGTTCGGCAGTCTATTATGTCCTCCTCATCCTGCTGCTGGGCACGGGCGGCATCCTTTCTTTCTGCTACCGTGACCGTTTCGCCCACCGTGTGGACATGGTGCTGAAGCGCGGGAAGAATGCCAACCGCATCGCTTCCGGCCGTCTGCACGAAGCCGAGCTGCTGATGTTGAAGAACAAGAACCTTGAGTTCTACGACGAAGTGCTGCAGACCCTGTGGGGGTATGCCGCCGATAAACTGAACCTGCCGGTTGAACAGCTGTCACGTGACAACATCAGCGGACAGCTCGACAAGATCAGCGTATCGAAGGAGGTCATCGGCAATTACATTGCAGCCATTGACGAATGTGAGTTCGAACGGTATGCTCCAGGCGATGAGAAAGGAAATATGAAACGGACACTTGGCACGGCCATGAAGGCGATCGCCGACATGGAAGAGGCGATCAAAGGAACGAATCCCCCCGCAAGGAAGAAGCATCTCTGCTTCCTTCTTGTCTGTCTGTCGGTCTGCTCCCTGCAGCTCTCTGCACAGACAAAGGCCGATGTCGACAAGATGTATCAGAAAGGCAATTACCAGCAGGCGGTCAGAGGCTATGAGAAGCTGCTGAAGCAAGGTGAATCGGCCGCCCTGTATTACAATCTCGGCAACAGCTATTACCGGCTTGACAACATCCCCCATGCCGTCCTGTCCTATGAGCGGGCACAGCTCCTCGCCCCCAGCGACGAGGATATCCGCTTCAATCTCCAGCTGGCACAGTCGAAGACGATCGACAACCTGACCCCGGAGTCGGAGATGTTCTTCGTCACGTGGTACAAGGCGCTGGTCAATTTCCTGAGCGTGGACTGCTGGGCTTTCCTGAGCCTTGCCTGTCTGTTCCTGTCGCTCGCCGCCCTTGTCGTTTACCTTTTCGTCGAGTCGGATAGCTTCCGCAAGGCGGCAAAGGCGGCGGTGCCCGTCTTCTTCTTCCTGTTCCTGCTGGATACTTTCTTTGCCGTCCAGCAGGTATATCTGCTGGATTCGGACGACCATGGCATCATCATGTCGTCCTCCGCCGTTGTGAGGAAGACCCCCGACCAGCAATCGGCTGAAGCCTTCATCCTGCATGAGGGCTCCAAGGTCAGGATCATCGACCACAGCATGAGCCAGTGGACGGAGATCCAGCTGAGCGACGGCCGGCAGGGATGGGTCAGAACCCGACATATAGAGGCGATTTAACACACATTTCCACAGGAGACCCGGACGATGGATTTAGACGCTCTGCAAGAACTGGACAAAACGGTGCTGCTCGCTTTCAATGGAAGCGGCAACCTCTTCATGGACTATTTTGTGCTCACGCTGACATCCGCCTACACATGGATAGCCTTCTATGTGTCCCTGCTCTATCTGGTCGTCAAGAACAATGAGAACTGGCTCAAGATCGTACTCGTCATCGGCGCGGTAGCATTGGGGCTGATGATCGTCGACGGCGCCAATCTTGCTTTCGTCAAGCCCTTCGTTGCCCGGCTCCGGCCTCTGGAAGCCCCCGGCCTGCAAGGACTTGTCGTTCCGGCGGAGCACTACCGGGCGGAGGGTTACAGTTTCTTCTCCTCCCATGCGGCCAACGCCTTTGTCGTGGCGGTATTCTTCGCCCTGCTGGTACGCGACCGCTTCTTCACCGCCATCCTGGTTGCATGGAGCACCGTCGTCTCGCTCACGCGGCTTTATCTCGGCGTACACTATCCCTCCGATGTCCTCACCGGCATGTTGTCCGGTTCGGCCGTCGCCGTGTTCGTCTACGGTCTGTACCGCCGCCTCTATATCCGGTGCAGCGACAAGCTGCACTATATATCCACCAAGTACACGCGGACAGGTTACAGTTTCGCCGATGTTGACGCCGTCCTCTGCATCCTCCTGCTGACATTCATCTATGCGGCTTTCCGTGCCGTCTTATCCATATAAACAGAAAATCATGGCTGAAGATACAAAGCATATCTGCATTTCCGATTACAGTTATCCGCTTCCCGACAGTCGTATCGCCAAGTTCCCGCTGGCCGAGCGCGACCACAGCAAACTCCTGCTTTACAGGCATGGAGAGGTGTCGGAAGATACATTCTACCGTCTTCCGGAATATCTGCCGGAAGGGGCGCTGATGGTGTTCAACAACACGAAGGTCATCCAGGCGCGCATGCACTTCCGCAAGGAGACGGGGGCCCTCATCGAGGTGTTCCTCATGGAGCCGGCCCGGCCTACCGACTACGAACTGATGTTCCAGACGAACCATGCGTGTGCATGGCTCTGCATGGTCGGCAACCTCAAGAAATGGAAGGAGGGGTCGCTGAAGCGTGTGTTTGAGATCAAGGGACACAGGCTGACGCTCACGGCGGCCATGGACCGCAGCAGGGAACAGGAACTGGCAGGCGGCACCCATCACTGGATCAGCTTCGAGTGGGACAATACGAACGTGTCGTTTGCCGAAATCCTCGAAGCGGTGGGCGAACTGCCCATCCCGCCCTATCTCAACCGCGCCACCGAGGAGAGTGACAAGGAAACTTACCAGACGGTCTACTCCAAGGTCAAAGGCTCTGTGGCCGCACCGACGGCAGGGCTGCATTTCACGGACAAGGTGCTGAAATCCTTGGACGGACACGGAATCGACCGGGAGGAACTGACGCTCCACGTGGGGGCCGGCACTTTCAAGCCGGTGAAGAGCCGTGAGATCGAAGGACACAGCATGCATACAGAGTTTGTCGTCGTCCGCCGGCAGACCTTGGAAAAGCTCCTGAAGCACGGCTGCTGTGCCATTGCCGTAGGGACGACGAGTGTCCGCACGCTGGAAAGCCTCTATTACATGGGTGTCAAGCTCGTGTCAGATCCTGATGCGGCCGAGAAAGATCTCCATGTCGACCAATGGGAACCTTACGACCTGCCGCATAATGCGGAGGGACTGGTGGAAGTGGACGGCAGGGCGGTGACCGTAGAAGATGCCGTCAGGCAGCTGCTCGCCTATCTGGACAGAGACGGCCTGGACGTGCTGCATTCAAGCACACAGATCATCATAGCCCCGGGATATGACTACAAGATTGTGAAGATCCTTGTGACCAATTTCCATCAGCCGCAATCCACGCTGCTGCTCCTGGTCAGTGCCTTCGTGAAAGGCGACTGGCGCAAGATCTACGATTATGCGCTCAGCCACGAATTCCGCTTCCTGAGCTACGGCGACTCGTCCCTGCTGATTCCGTGACACCGCCGGGACGAAGATTCCCAACCGGTCGGGAACACGCGTACCGGACGTTGGGAACGCGGGTACCGGCCGTTGGGAACAATACTCCCGGCCGTGGGTGACAGGGATGCGGACCGGCCGGGCGCAGCCTTCTGGACAGCCGGCTCCGTACCGGCAGGTATGGCTTGCAGAACCGGTCGTACCGCCCATTTAATTTCAAACAACAGTAAAGACATGAAAATAGGAGACAAAGTCAGATTTCTGAGTGATACCGGCGGTGGCGTCATCGCAGGTTTCAAAGGCCGGCTCGTACTGGTCGAAGACGAAGACGGATTCCAGATACCGACACCTGCCAGTGAGGTTGTCGTGGTGGAAGACACCGCAGCCGATCGTGCCAGATTGCGTATCGACCAGCAGCAGCGCAGGATAGAGAAAGGTGAGGACAGACGCAGCATCAGGCAGCGTCTTGCCGCCGCAGACACGGATGAAGAAGGGACGGAAGAGAACTGGCGTGAGGCAGATGCCGATGCGCAGCCTGACGACGCCCCCTCCATCAACTTTGTGGCTCCGGTGAAAGAACGGGCGGGGGGCGACGGACTGTCGGTCTATCTGGCCTTCATGCCTGCTGATGTAAAGAACCTCTCGACCACCCGCTTCCAGTCGTATCTCGTCAACGATTCCAACTATTACATCCACTTCGCCTACGCCGTGAAGGATGAGGAGCAGTGGAACCTCAAGAGGGCAGGCGAACTGGAACCGAACATGAAACTGCTTGTCGAGGACTTTACGCTTGCCGACCTCAACGGCATGCTGCACGGCTGCATCCAGTTCCATGCTTACAAGAAGGACAGGCCCTTCACGCTCAAGCCGGCCTGCGACATCCAGGTAAACATAGATGCAGTGAAGTTCTACAAACTCAACACCTTCCGTGAGAGCGTGTTCTTCGAGCAGCCGGCGCTGGTCTATACGCTGGTAGAGAAAGACAGACCCGGCGGCCATCCGATGCTCGAACCGCTGACAAGCAGGCCGGAGGACGAGGCGGCGGCGAAGCTGAAGGGCGGCAGTCCTGCTCCGAGCCGTATTGCCAGAGAGGCGTTTGAGAAGAAGAAGGGAGAACTTTCCCTGCGTTACGGCGGAGAAGGCAGGAAGCCGGCGAAGCAGGTGCTCAATGCCGACAAGATAGTCATCGACCTCCATGCCGGCCAGTTGCTGGAAACGACGGCGGGCATGTCGGCGGCCGACATTCTGGACTATCAGCTGGAGGTGTTCCGCCGGACCCTTGAGCAGTACAAGTCGCAGCCGGGCATGAAACTCATCTTCATCCACGGGAAAGGGGAAGGCGTATTGCGCCATGCCATCATCCACGAGCTGAACTACAGATACAAGCGTTATCCTTATCAGGACGCATCCTTCCGCGAATACGGCTATGGAGCCACACAGGTAATAATCAGATAAAACAACGGTCTTATGAAGTACGGTCTTATAAAGGTCGCGGCAGCCATTCCCGCAGTGAAGGTCGCCGACACGAAGTTCAATCTCGCCGAGACGGAGAAGCAGATAGCGATCGCCGAAGGGAAAGGCGTGGAGGTCATTGTCTTCCCCGAGCTGTCGCTGACAGGCTATTCCTGTCAGGATCTCTTCCATCAGCAGCTGTTGCTGGACAATGCCGAGCAGGCGGTCCTGTCCCTCCTCGACTTCACCCGGCAGCTGGACATCACTGCCATCGTCGGTGCGCCGGTCGCCGTCGGGCCGTTGCTCCTGAACTGTGCGCTGGTCATCCAGCAGGGCAGGCTGCTGGGCATCGTTGCCAAGACGTTCCTCCCGAATTACAGCGAGTTCTACGAGAAGCGGTGGTTTGCCTCTTCACAGGACCTGCGCCCACAGCGCATCCACTTTGCCGGTCACCGCATCCTCGTCACTCCTGACATGCAGATTTTCCGTACGGCACAGGGGGCGAAGTTCGCCATCGAGATCTGCGAAGACGTGTGGGCGCCGACACCGCCCAGCAATCATCTCGCACTGGCTGGTGCGGAAATCATCTTCAACCTCTCTGCCAGCGACGAGCTCATTGGCAAGCATGCCTACCTGAAGTCGCTCCTTGCCCAGCAGAGTGCGCGTACCATCAGCGGTTACGTTTACAGCAGCTGCGGTTTCGGCGAGAGCACGCAGGATGTCGTCTACGGTGGCAATGCCCTGATCTTCGAGAACGGGTCGCTGCTGGAGCAGTCTGACCGTTTCCGGCTCGATGCACAGCTGATCATCTCCGAGATCGACGTGGAACGGTTGCGCAGCGAACGCCGCACGAACAGTACCTTCGTCAATGCGCAGCGTCCCGTGGCAGCCGGGCTGGCTGGCATCACAGGGCAGGCGGGAGAGCTGGGGATGCGGGTGGACTGTCTGCCGCCGGCCAATCCCATGCGTGAGTTCACGCTCACACGCCGCTTTACGCCCCATCCGTTCATTCCCGGCACGGAGAACATGAAAGACGTCTGCGAGGAGATCTTCAACATCCAGGTCAGCGGACTGGCCAAAAGACTGGTCCATACGAACTGCCGGACGGTCATCATCGGCATCAGCGGCGGTCTGGACTCCACGCTCGCCCTGCTCGTTGCCGTCAGGACTTTCGACAAGCTGGGACTTGACCGCAAGGGAATCGTGGGAGTCACCATGCCGGGATTCGGTACGACCGACCGTACCTATCGCAACGCCATGACGCTCATGGAGAACCTCGGCATCACGATACGTGAAGTCAATATCGCCGCTTCTGTATTGCAGCATTTCAAGGACATCGGACATGATGCTGCCGTGCATGACGTGACGTATGAGAATGCACAGGCCCGTGAGCGTACGCAGATCCTGATGGATCTGAGCAATCAGCTGGGCGGACTTGTCATCGGTACAGGCGACCTCAGCGAACTGGCTTTGGGCTGGTGTACTTACAACGGCGACCACATGAGCATGTATGCCGTGAACGTGAGTGTGCCGAAAACGCTCACACAGTATCTTGTCCGTTACGTGGCGGAGAACAGTGTGGACGAGACTTCCCGAAGGACGCTGAACGATATTGTCGATACGCCGATCTCGCCGGAACTGACACCGGCCGACGACAAAGGCGACATCGCCCAGAAGACGGAAGACCTCGTCGGCCCCTATGAACTGCACGACTTCTTCCTCTACTATGTCCTCCGCTGCGGTTTCCGTCCGTCGAAGATTTACTGGCTGGCGCAGAATACCTTCCAGGGTGTCTATGCCGACGGGGTGATCCTGCATTGGCTGCGCATCTTCTTCCGCCGTTTCTTCTCCCAGCAGTTCAAGCGGTCCTGTCTGCCCGACGGGCCGAAGGTGGGCAGTGTGAGCCTTTCTCCGCGCGGCGACTGGCGGATGCCGTCGGATGCCATGTCGACCGACTGGCTCAATGAGTTGGAAGGACTGTCATGAGACGGCGGCTCCTTTCCTTCGCCCTCTTGCTGATGATTCCTCTGTGCATGCCCGCACAGGGGAACATTCCTTTGCTCCGGATGCCGGTCATCGACCTGCTGCAATACCAGGTGCAGAAAGGAAAGCGGAGCGTCGCACCTTACCTCTTCAGCCAATACGGTCTCCGGCAGATTCAGACGGAACTGGTTGTCAAAGCTGCTGACACACGCCGGCTCTGGGGCTGGCACGTCGCCCCCGACACGGATTTCGCCCCTGCCAGACAACCGCTTTACCGCCTCTTTGCAAAGAAGGATAACAGCAGTCTCGCCGTGATCGACGACAGGACAGGGGCGTTGCAGATCGTCTTCTGGGACAAGGCTTACTATCGTATCTTCACACAGGAGCTGACGGCGCACGGCTATCAGCTCCAGCATGTCCAGCCGGCGCGGAATGTTCTCCGTTTCCAGCGTGAGGGAGTCTCCCTGACGGTGGATATAACCATCTGGTCAGACCTGTATGTCGTTGAACTGCGCAACCGGTAGGTAGCATGTACGGCACGCCATGCCGGGCGTACAGGGGCAAGAAGACCCGAAGCCGCTTATACACCGTCTTTGTATTTTCTCTGTCAGGCGGCACCTGCATATCGGCTAAGGCTCCGCCTTTCTGTCGTTAGGTCTGTTCGTACGCCTTCGGCAGGTTGCCGTGGCAGTCCCGCATGGGTTGACAGGACCGGTAGAAGCCGTCAGGAGAAGACCTGTGTTAAAGGCCGAGGCGAATGAAAGACAGCAGAGAGAAGCGTTCCGCAGGGGGGCTTTTTCCCCGGGATAGATAAGGTAAGGCGACGGATTCCTAAAAAAATGTGTCAGACAGGCAATCTTCAGGACTTGATTGCCTGTCTGACACATTCTTATTATCAGTACTTATTGTCAGTAAATCACTTCATCCACCAGCTGGTCATGTTCATCTGTCGGGATGGAAGGAAGAGCCTGGAACGGAAAGCAGATACCGAGTTTGTAAGCATTGGTGAGGAGGGGAAGGAAGCGGTCGTAATATCCTTTCCCACGGCCGAGGCGGTGGCGTCCGGCATCGAACGCCATCCCTGGAATCAATGCGAAAGTGATGGAAGGGAAGTCCGTAAAGGCCTCGCCGACAGGTTCGAGAATGCCATAGGAACTTTCCCTGAAAGAAGCGGGAGAGGTGTAATGGCGTATCTCCATCTCTGTATCGCTGATGACTACCGGGAGCAGTACCTTCTTTCCCTCGGCATGAAGGCGGCGGATGAGGGTGTGGGTATAGACCTCATCGGGCAGAGAATTGTAGAGCAGTACGGTTCCGGCCGCCCGCAGACGGGGGTGAGCCAGGACGCGCCGGACGAGGGAGGCCGACTGGCCGACCAGTTCCTCGTTTGTAAACTGCTTCTTGAGAGAGCGGACATAACGGCGGAGTTCCTGCTTGGAGACCTGCTCCAGCCCCTCTCTCGGGGAGAGAGGCGTGCCTGTCCGGAGCCGATCAGGCGGAAGTGGAGCGTCAGACGGCGTGCCGGATGCCGGTGGACTTGATTCAGCTGGATGTTTCATGACTTCAGTATTTCATTGTGCTTTACGTTTCGTCCTGCCGTTCTGTCCCGACATGATCATGAGAATAGAGGGACTGCGGAACACGTTGAGAGCCGACTTGATAGTCGCATCGTCGAGATTGACGTACTCTATCCAGGCCTGTTCGTCAAGCATGTTATAGATGATCCTGCTGTTCAGATACTCTTCTAAAAGCGAGTGTGAACGCATGATCATCAGGTTGCGGCGGCGGAGCCCGTTCCGTTCTGCGTAGTCGGCGAAGTCCGACACGAGGTTCTGCCGCTTCAGATAGTTCGCCAGCGGGCGCATCTCCGAGAACTCATTGAGCTTCTTCCGGTTGCGGTCTGTATAATTGAAGGCATACTGCATCATCAGTCCGCTCATGGCAGCCTCCTTGTAATAGGAGGTGATGTTGGTCGTGTCTTCCGGAACGAAGATGTCCGGCGTGATGCCGCCACCGCCGTAGACGGTACGCCCGTTGTGGGTGTGATAAGCCGGCCCGACATGCTTGATGCTGTCCTGCGAGAAGAACTCTCCATGCTGATAGCGCATGAGAAGGTCGTTCTCATAGTCGGTGTTGTCGCCGGGCTTGAACGGTTTCTGGATGCAGCGGCCGGAGGGGGTATAGTAGCGGGCAATGGTCAGACGGATCATACTGCCGTCAGGGAACTGTATCTGCTGCTGCACCAGTCCCTTTCCGAAAGAACGCCGGCCGACAATCGTGGCACGGTCGTTGTCCTGCATGGCTCCGGCAAAGATCTCTGCTGCCGAGGCGGAGCCCTCATTGATCAGTACGACCATCGGTATATGCTGATAACTCCCCTTGCCGTCACTGCGATAGTCGATGCGCGGGCTTTTCCGTCCCTGCGTATAGACAATGAGCCGGTTCTTGGGCAGGAACTCATTGGCCATCTGCACGGCGGCTTCCAGGATGCCTCCGCCATTGTCGCGAAGGTCGATGACCAGATGGTCAGCCCCCTGGATGTTCAGTGTCTGCAGAGCCGCAAGCATCTCGGCATAGGTACGCTCGCCGAAGCTCTTGATGCGGATATAACCTGTTGAATCGTTGAGCATATAGCAAGCCGAAACACTCTTGACGGAGACATCGCCACGTGTCACGGTAAACACCTTCACTCCCTGTTCACCGTACCGTTTCACACCGATCTTCACCTTGGAATCCTTAGGTCCCTTCAGCCGGTGCATGGCCTCCTCGTTGGTGACATTCTTGCCGACGAAAGCCTTGCCGTTGATGCTGACGAGCTTGTCACCGGCGAGTATTCCGGCCTTGTCAGCCGGCCCGCCCTTGATGACATTCTGTATCCGCAGCGTATCATTGCGGATGATGAACTCGACACCTACTCCGGAGAAAGAACCCTTGAGGTCGTCCGTGGCGAGCTGCACATCCTTTGCGCTGATATAGACGGAGTGCGGATCCAGTTCGGACAGGATGGCCGGGATGGCCTTCTCGACAAGGTCGTCTATGTTCACCGAGTCGACATACTGGTCATCGATGATATGCAGCAGGTTGCTTAGCCGGCTGCTTCCACTGTTGATGATGTTCAATCGGTTGCCCGAGAAGTGATTGGCATAGAAAGTGCCGATCAATATACCGATGACGACACAGAATGCCATCAGGAGCGGCATGAAACGGTTGGTTTTGTTTTGATTCATAAAAGCTCCACCCCTATGCCTCCCAGAGAGGAGGACTTGCGGACAGGGTGCTCGCTGATTTACTTGTTATTGTATATCCGATTATAAGCGCCTTGGATAACGTGCTTGTGGAAGGCGCATGACGGCTGATAGGGTCTGTAGGCCGGCGGTGCAGCCGGATGCGGCGGCTGCCATGGTGTCGCCTTCTACGTTATCTGCCGCCCTCATCTTGTCTTTTCTCTTCAGGGACATCGTCTGGAGGAAGTCCCTCAAGACGAAGGAACTCTACCTCGATGCCGGCACGTTCCAGCAGGTCAATCCCGTCCATCAGCCGGTACTTCTCGGCATAGACGACACGCCGGATGCCCGCCTGGATGATCAGTTTCGAACACTCGATGCACGGTGATGCCGTCACGTAAAGCGTCGAGCCGTCGCTGTTGTTGCCGCTCCGTGCCAGTTTCGTGATGGCATTGGCTTCAGCGTGGAGCACATAAGGCTTCGTTACGCCGGCTTCATCCTCACATACATTCTCGAAGCCGCTCGGGGTTCCGTTGTAACCATCGCTGATGATCATCTTGTCCTTCACGACCAACGCCCCCACCTGCCGGCGTCTGCAGTAGGAGTTCTCTGCCCAGATGCGTGCCATCCGGAGGTAACGGTAATCGACGGCGGTCCTGCTCCTGCCCTTCATGAGGGGGGATGCGGCTGCTTCGTGACTGGTGATAGGTTCGCTGTTCATTGTGATGATGGAGTTTTATCTGTGACGGGGTGGGGGAAGGCTATCGGGAAATGCCGTCTCTCTTCATCAGCGCATCAATTGTCGGCTCCTGTCCGCGGAAACGCTTGTAAAGTGTCATGGGATGTTCCGTTCCGCCGCGTGACAGGATGTTGTCACGGAACCGCCGGGCGGTTGCCTGATTGAAGATTCCCTCTTTCTTGAAGACGCTGAAAGCATCGGCGTCAAGGACTTCAGCCCATTTGTAGCTGTAATAACCCGCAGCATAGCCACCCGCCATAATGTGGGAGAACTGCACCGTCATACAGGTGTCCATGCGCTGCTCGTCGATGATGGCGGATGCCCATGCCTTCTTCTCGAATGGGATAATATCCTCGGTAAACGCATCTTTCTGCGTGTAGTAAGCCATATCCAGCAGGCCGAAGCTGACCTGCCGCAGACACGCCGTCGCCGCACCGAATGTACGGCTAGCCACGATCTTGTCTATCAGTTCGTCGGGCATCGCCTCCCCTGTCTGATAGTGGAAGGCGAACGTGCGGAGAAAGTCCTTCTCTACGGCGAAGTTCTCCATGAACTGTGAAGGAAGTTCCACGAAGTCCCACCAGACATTCGTTCCCGACAGACTCTCGAAACGGGTGTTGGCGAACATCCCATGCAGTGAGTGCCCGAACTCGTGCAGGAAAGTCTCCACCTCACCCAGCCTCAGCAAGGCCGGTTTATCCTCGGTAGGCTTGGAGAGATTCATTACAAGCGAGGTGTGCGGACGTACGTTTGTCCCGTCCCGCTCAATCCACTGTCCCTGGAACTCGGTCATCCAGGCACCGTCCCGTTTTCCCTTGCGCGGATGAAAGTCGACATAGAGTACTGCCAGGTAGCTGCCGTCCTTGTCGAATACTTCATAGGGCTTCACGTCAGGATGATAGACCGGTATGTCCTTGTTCTCTTTGAAAGTAATCCCATACAGGCGTGTAGCCAGCCCGAAGACCCCCTTGATGACGTTGCCCAGTTCGAAGTAAGGGCGGAGCATCTCGGGGTCGAGGTCGAACTTCCGCTTCTTCAGCTGCTGGCCATAGTAAGCCGCATCCCACGGCTCCATCTTGAAGTCGTCGCCCTCCAGTTCACGGGACAGTGCCTTCACTTCCTCCCGTTCTCTGATGGCTGCCGGCTTATACGCCGTAATGAGGTCGTCGAGCAGCTTGTAGACGTTCTCGACCGTTGTCGCCATGCGGTGCTTCATCACGTAGTCGGCGAAGGTGTCGTAGCCCAGAAGCTGCGCCATTTCACGGCGGAGATTGACGAGCCGCCTGCATACCTCGAGGTTGTTCGTTTCCTTGTCCTTTATGCAGAGTGTGTTCCGGGCCATGTAGAGCTTCTTGCGCAGTTCGCGCTGCGTACTGTACATCATGAACGGTCCGTAGCTCGGTGCATCCAGAGTGAATATCCATCCCTCCTGTCCGTGCTCTTTTGCAGCCTCGTGCGCTGCTTCCCGTGCCGTGTCGGGCAGACCGTCAAGCTGTCTTTCATCCAGGATGTGCAGCGTATAGGCCTTGTTCTCCTTCAGCAGGTTCTGTGAGAACTGCAAAGAAAGCATGGAAGCCTCTTCCGTGAGCTTGCGCAGACGGTTCTTCCCCGCCTCATCCAGCAGTGCACCGCTGCGTACGAAGCCGTCGTAGCTGTTCTCCAGCAGGCGGTTCTCTTCCGGTGTCAGTTCACGGTGATGCTCATAAACGTACTTGATGCGTTCGAACAGCTTGGGATTGAGGCTGACATCATTCGCATGCCGGGTGAGTATCGGACTCATCTTCTGCGCCAGGGCATCCATCTCGTCATTGGTCTCGGCACTCAGCATATTGAAGAACACGCTCTCCACCCGGTTCAGCAGATCATAATAATGCTTGCGTCCCTTCACTTCATCCTCCGGTATGATGGTGTTCTCGAAGGTCGGTTCGTCGGGGTTGTGGATGATCTTCTCAATCTGTTCGTCCTCACGGCGGATACCCTCCATCATCGCCTCTTCATAATCGGCAAGGGTGATACGGTCGAAAGGCACGGTGTCGTGCGGTGTATTATAAGGCAGGAAGAAAGGGTTTGTACGCTCTTTCTTCTCCGATATGTTGTCTGTCATTTCTATTTCGCTTTCTCTTGATTTAACGTACAAAGATAAACCAAAAAAAGGAGAAACCCCTTATATAGGACTGGAATTTAACGCATTTTTGTTTCTTTGTCAGGTTCAGACAATCGGCCATTGTCGCTTGCCAAGATGAAAGACTGCAATGGAATGAAAGTCCGCTCCCGTACAGTCAGGACGAAATATGTCCGGGGCTTTTCCTTTGCCATCAGAAAGAAAATGCCTATATTTGCACGGACAACCAACAGACAAGGAACAGATGGTAATAGCAGATTTAAACGCAGCCTGCCGGTATTATGGCCTGCATCCGAAGATGAAGGAACTGATGGAGTATGTTCTCCACCACGATTTCAGCGGACAGGAAGCGGGGCGCATCACGCTTGACGGCAGAGGTTTGTTCATCAATCTGGATGAAGTAGAACTGAAGACAAAAGACAGACAGCGGTTGGAATTTCACAGGAGATACATTGACGTGCAGGTTCCCCTGTTGAAGGAAGAGACGATGGGCTGGACGCCGGTCTCCGGGCTGGGCATCCCCGACATAGCCTACAACCCCGATACCGATTGCGGTTTTTATACACAGGAGGCAAAAGAATATTTCAAGGTCCGGCCGGGACAGTTCGTTCTCTTCTTCCCCGAGGATGCCCATGCGCCCGTTATAGGTGATGGAAGGCAGAGGAAACTGGTCGGCAAAATCAGACTGTAGTTTCGCACCTGCAGGGAAAACGCAGGGGGCATGCAGACAAATAGAAGAGGGTGTGTCAAAATGCAATTACCATTTTGATCATCTTACAGTTTGAAACAATTCATTGAAAATGACCATTTCTGTACTCGATTTTGAGTAAAGAAATGGTCTTTTCTTTGTTGTAGGAAAAACCTGCTTATAGTTTGAAAGTCGTCAAGTTATTCATCTGCATTTTGACACACCCTCTTCTTTTGGTATGCCCGGCATGAGCATTGGTATAACGGGTGGAAGTCCACGGTAAGCCCTGATAGCGGGATTTACATAGCCAACGGAAAGGGTGTTCATCGCGAAGTGGGCCTGGAAGGATCCGCCGGCAGAGACCTGATGAGCAGGAACTTCATACACCCATGGCCGTCTTACCGGATTTCCACAGCGGTCTGTGTATTCCGAGCCTCATCAAACTTTGCCTTCATCGTCGGGTTATTGTAGGTGAGCCTGCGAATGGTGAGGTTTTCAGTGTCTTGGGTGGCAAGACGCAGGTTGTTCTCACTGCTGACCAGCTCTGCACGAACCTTCTGGAGCTTCTTGATTGTAGCGTCAATGTCCGCGATGGCATCCTGGAACTTCCTGGTGTACAGCTCGTAATGCTTGCTGAACTTTTGTTTGAAGTCTTCCATCTTCGTCTCGAAGTTGGTCACATCCACCTCCCTGTTCTGTGCCAGGACAAGCTGCTTCTTATATTCCAAGGCACTCTTCGATGCCTGCACCAACAGCGTGATGAACGTCACGAAGAACTGCGGGCGAATGACATACATCTTCGGATAGACGTGGCTCTTGTTCACGATGCCGCTATTATACAGCTCGTTGTCAGCCTCCAGCAGGCTCACCAGCACGGCATACTCACATCCTTTCTTCCGCCTGTCCTCGTCCAACTTCTTCAAGAAGTCCTCGTTTTTATGCTTAGTGGCAGTGGTTTCCATTTCGTTCTTCATCTCGAACATGATCGAGATGTATTCCGTCCCGTCTTCACTGTCACGGAAGATGAAGTCGCCCTTCGTACCGTCGCTCGCATCATTGTCCTTGTCAAAGTAAGCATTCGGCATCAGCGGACGCAGATAACGCTCGAACTCAATACTACAATGCTGCTCCAAGGTCTCACCCACCATCTTCGTCGACATCTTCGTCTTCAAGTCCTTGTAGTAGTCTATCTGTTCTTGCTTCATACGCAACTCATTCTCATGTTGCTTCTGCAGGTCTGCCTCATGCAGCTGTGCCTTGCTCTTCTCCTGCTCTATCTCACTTTGCAGTTTCACGATCTTGTTTTCTCTTTCCTGCACATCTCTCTGTGCTTTGTTGCGCTCCTCCATCAGTGCCAACTGCAGTTTGTCTCCATTCTGGCTGATCTCTGACTTCAACTCACTGATTGTCTTATCCTTCTCAGACAATGCAGCCATCAGTTCGCTTGCCTTCAGCGACTCTATCCCCTCCAGCTTAGCCTTCAGATTGGCAATCTCTGCACTCATCTCAGCCTTCTGCCGGGACAGTTCGCTGTCCTTCTCACCTTTCAGTCGTTCTATCTCAGCTGCCTTCTGGATCAGCTCCTGCTCTTTCTGCGACAGCTTATTCCGGAAGGTCTGTTCCGTCTTAGTGGTAACCAACGCCAACTCAGCTTTGTTGCGCTCCTCCGTCTCAGTCATTCTCCGCTTCACCTCAGCCTCGATTTCCTTCGTCTTTACTTGGTTCAAAATGGAAGCATAGTCTGCCTCATCCACCTTGAAAACATTTCCACACTTAGGGCATTTTAGTTCTTTCATAATTCTATCCTTTCAAGTTGTTGTTTATGTTGCGAGTGCAAAGGTAATACACGGGAGTGCAGCCTTTCCGCAGAGAAAAAGATTTCTGTTTAAATCCGTCATTTGTTATCTTCTATATATAATGGGTCGTCAATTAATTTGTAGGAATTTGCCGGTAACCACTTGTTTAGTACCATTCATATATGTTATTACACTCTTAGGTTTAAGGCATCGGGCGTTTACACTCCCGATGCAGATATTTGATAAAAGTGAGATAATCTTGTCAAGCCTTGTCAGCAGCAGATGTTCGGAAATTCCTGACCATGGCGTTGCTCACCTTGGAAGGGTGGAGGTCGGCTTTCTCAACAAACTGCATGACAACCGCAAAGAGCTTGTTGCCACGCTCAAGCCGGGCGTATATCTTCGACAGGTCGACGATGCCGCTGTCGCCGTCTTCGTGTACAAAGTTGGCAAGGATGTCCTTCACGTTCGGCGTAAAGCCTTCGATATAAGTCTTGAAGGCATCGCCGATCTGGTCGGGAGAGTTGAGCAGCTTCCTCAATGACAGTCCCGACCTGTTGAAGAAGGTGAGGCCGTTCTGCCGCATCAAGGACTCGAGTTTGTATTTCCGCATCTCTTCAGGCGTGTCGTCGAGTGCCTCGAGAATGGCATCGTACTTATCTTCGAGCACGCAGTCCAATCGGCGAAGCAGCGTGAAGGGCAGGATGACATCCTCCACTTCGGAGTCGTCATAGTAGTTGCGGATGACTTCTTTGATGTCCCAAATCACGTTGGCTAACTCTTGTTCCGTCATAGGTCTGTTGTCTTTTATTTCTTATTCTGTTGCAAAGTTAATGATTATCCGTGCGGTTTTCGTGCCTTGAATCATATTTCTGCAGATTCTCTTTTATTTTGCTTCTTCTCTCGTTGCGGAAGCATTCGGGGAAGAGAACCTCAACGTCAGGAAGCCCCCGACTTATTCCCTTGCCATCGCTGTTTGTAAACATTTTTGTGCAGCTCGAAGCTGACACATGCTCTTCCGGCTTCTAAAAGATGCCTGATTGACCAGCAACAGGTGCTCTATTAGCGTGTAACTAACGCCCTTTTGAAGTCCAATCAAGCACCTTTTGCAAATGACTTGACAACCAATTGATTGACTGCTTGTTACAGACCTTCCTTTTTGTATGTGTCTTTTATATTCGTAGGTGATTGGTTTGAAATTATGTAATGACTTTTCAAAATCTTATCTGTGTTCTCACGTATTAAAATGAAAAGGGTTTTGTCTCGGAGGAGGATAACGGGATAGACGGTTGACGGTCTTGGTTAAGTTTTTGTTTCATGAATCACTCCGCTTCTCCCGTTAAAGCTATACGGAAAGCATCCACGTATGGAACGGAAGAATGCAAAAGACCGTCAGTACTCCCACCGGAGCAGACGGTCTTTTGCGTTCAATTCTTAACAGTATAGGCACAAAGAGCCGGCAGGATTCCCGTCGTCGACAGACCGACGTGGAATTTCCAGAACATGCCTATGGATGTACTTCCGGCTTCACGGACGTTGTTTCACACTGTGATGACGGATGTCCTTCCGGCTGTCCTTCCGTTTTCCGATGGACACATGCCGGATGCGGGGGGCGTCAGAAATGCAGTCTGAAGTCAACCCCCAGCTGGAAGGGGTTGCCCTGCTGGGCAAAGGTGTAACGCTTGCCGGTCGCCGCGCTCTGTACGGCGAAGGTGTCATACTTCGTGTCGGTCAGATTGCGTACCCACAGGTTGATGTGCAGAGGGCCGAAGTCGGCATCGGCGTGGGCGCCGAGTACCGCATAGAAGTTCTGGCTGACGGTGTTCTGCTCATCCCAGTAGATTTTGCCCAGTGCGGAGAGATTCATGCCCACTGTGACGCTGCGCAGATGGAACCGGCTGGACGGGTCGAGCAAGGCCGCCGGGTCAACGTCGATCCGATAGTCGGCACTCGCCCCCAACGTATGCTGTGGCACGAAAGGCACCCGCTTGTCTTTGTAGTCAATGGTCCCGCCTCCTGCGACAGAATCCGTATATTCGTCAAAGCGTGCGCTCGTGAGCCCGTAGCTGACCGCATAGGCGAGCCTGTTGTCCAGTGCTCCTCCCCGGAGTGTGGCTTCCAGACCGCAGGAATGGCTGCGCCCGGCATTCGTCATCACACGTCCGAATCCGTAGTTGCCGGCCATGACGGAGAGCTGCTGGTTGCGGATCTGCATGTAATAGGCGGAAAGATCGAGGTGAAGCTGATTGTCGAGAAGGTTGAGATGGGCACCCGCCTCGTAGTTCCAGCTTGTCTCCGGCTTGTATTCGATGGTCTTTGCAATGCGCTCATAATACGCCTCGTCATGTGCGATGTCAAGATCGGCGCGGGCGGCCTTCGCAGCCTTGGCGGTCTCTGTCTGGAGCACATCCGAGAACATCTCGAAGTTGTATCCGCCGGCCCGGTAGCCCTTCGACCACGTCGCATAGACGTTGCTCCCGTCCGGGAGGCGGTAGGTCAGCCCGACCTTCGGCAGAAGCTGGTTGAAGTGGTCGTGCTCGTGACGGTTCAGCCGGGAGGTGATGACCGGGCTGATGTTCACTCCGAATACATGCTCCTGTAAGGCTACACGGGCTGAGGTCTCATAGTCAATGGCCACATGGGAGTAGTCGTACCGGAGACCGAGCGTCGCCGTAAGATGCGGTGTGAGGTCGATGTTGCTCTCGTGGTAAACGCCAAGATTGAATGTCGGCGTGCGGAAGAGTCCCGGGACAGGGTCCATGGCCATGTCTATGTTGACGCCTCCTGTCCGGGCGATATTGGCGGCCGCCAGCGCGCGGGCAGCGGCCTCGGCGGCCTCTTTGGACATTCCTCCGGCAATCATTCCCTGCGCAATGCCTCGTGCCATGGAATTGAGTATGCCGTTGTAGGCATAATCGGTAATCGTCTTGGAGAGAAAGGCGTTCATGTCCTTGTCGAAGTAGACGGGGGCGGATGTCTTCAGCCACTGGTAAGAACCGAAAGCGCCGAAGGTCCAGTGCCACCTGCTGCCGTTGCGGCTCTTGACGGACAATTCCTCCGAGAGGATGTTTCCGTGCTGACGCTGGATGAGATGCAGGAAGTCCTGCGGCCGGTAGTCGATATCCATGAGCATATAGTCATGGAGATACTGCCACGAGGTCATGGAGTTCACGTCGAAACCGTTTCCGGTGTACTTGATGCCCGCCCCCGTGTTGAGGATGTTGCGGCGGTAGTTGCTCTGCCGGTTCTGGTCGGGCGACTGTGTCCCGGCTTTCAGTCCATAGAGCGGGGAGGTGATGGGGGCGGCGGCGATTTCGTCTTCGGTGACAAGCTGGCCATACGGAAAACCGTTCTGCCGTGTATATTGGTAATCAGCCATGAAGTCAAAGGCCAGACGGCCGGTCGGATGCCACAGCAGCCGTCCCTTTCCGCCGAACTCGTTGATAAGGTCGGCACGGCCTCCGTCAAACTGATTGCGGAAAAAGCCGTTCTGTCCGCCATAGAATCCTGCCAGCGAGAAAGCCGTCCTGTCGTTCAGCCGCTCATAATGGCTCGCCTCGACCTTGCGCAGGAATCTGGTTCCCAGAGAGAACTTCACGTCCGTACCCTGATACTGGAAGGGACTGCGGCTGTAAAGGCGCATCAGGCCGCCCTCGGTGTTCATGCCGTAAAGTGTCCCCTGCGGCCCGTGGAGGACATCCACGCGGTCGACGTCATAGACGTGGAAGTTGAAGGCGCTCCTGCACAGGACGGGCATGCCGTCCACATAGATTCCCACAGCCGGAGAGTAGACGCGCGAACCGATCCCGCGCATATAGATGGAAGAGGTATAGCGGCTTCCATACTCGGGCATGGCGAACGACGGCACGAAGGCAGACAGCTGCCGCACGTCCTGCACGTTGAGGCTCTGCAGCTGCGCACCGTTGAAGGAGGTGCTGCTCAGGGGCTGCTGCCGGAGACGGAAAGCCTCCTTGGGCTGGTCGATGATGACGACTTCGTCGATGTCATACACTCTGGAGGTATCTCCTTTTTCAATGGTATTATCAGCATGTACTCCCGCTGGCAAGGCTGAGGCCATCAAGAGCGCAATACCTAATCTGGACTTGAACATATTATTCTATAATGTTTTACAATACGTTGACGCTGCAAAGGTAAGAAGAAAAAGCATCATGTACAATCCTTATTTGTTAGGAATATGACCGGGCACGTCACCCTCGCTCCGGGAGCGGAAGGGGGCGGACGGCTATCCGTTCACCACGTCTGGTCTTCACGTTTGCCCCTGCTGACGAACCGGGAGCGGAAGGGGACGGCTATTCGTTCACGGCCCCGCAGTGCGGGCATCTGCCTTTCCGATGCAGCCGTCTGCCACAGTTCCCGCAGCAGTAGGTCTCGCTGCTATGGCGTAAATAGACGCGGAACGCATAGTAGATATAGGCAAGCAGCAGCAGATAGCCTATATAATATAAGGTGAGAACCGAAAAGACAATGTAGTTGACGGCACACACCGCAGCCAGACCGGAGAGGTAGAGGATAGCCTCGGCCGGTTGCAGCAGCCGCCGCACATCGTCTATTGTCGCAAGGGCTATGATCAGCATGGCCCATACGAGTACCAGAAAGATGTTGAGCAGCAGGGGCTGGGAGAAGGGATTGAGCGACGGATGGAAATAGAACTCGCGCCACGTCTCCGGTGCGAAGAGCTGTATGCTGGCATAGAAAGCCGCCGAGAGTGCCACGATGACGGCCAGCAGGGTGGGGTACAGGGAATTGACATCGTTGAAGTGTACGATATGTGCGTTCTGCTTCAGGATCTTGCGGGTGAGATAGCCTATGGCTATGATGGAGATGACGATCAGGAAGATGAGCAGGTGGATATTCGAGAAGGTGGAGATGAACTGGGAGATGGGATCGTCCGGGTCGACCTGCTTCAGGAGGTGTCCTTCGTGTATCCATCCAAAGGCATAGTCTTCTGTGGCGATCTCCAACCAGACGGAATCCTGCTTGTCATCCGGCAGGATACGCACGTCGGCCACCACGATTCCCTTTCCTTTCTTTACGGCAAAGGAGTCGGTCTCCATCCGGTTCACGGCTTCTTCGGGCTGCTGGCGAAGCAGCATCAGCGAGTCGGATGTGACGATGAAATTGAATCCCTGTGAATAGTGGTGCTTCACGCGGAAGGACAGCGAATCGACCCTGCTTGCCGTCCCCTGCCAGTTGTCTTTCGTACTGTCACTCTGCTTTGCCAGCGAGTCGTCGCCTGCCTGCAGGTGGCGGGAGATCTGGGCTTCCTGTATGCTGTCGGGCAGGCGGAAAGAGGAAGGGGTCTTCTTGTGATAGCAGCCTGTCGTCAACAGGAGGACTCCCGAGAGAAGTAACGGGAGCAGCGAATAACGTCTACGCATATTGTTGGTTTTTGGGCCTCCTGCAGGAGAAGGCCGGACGGTGAAGTTGTCGGTCTATATTTCCCATCTGTTCCGGAGGGAGCGGAGAGGCGTTTCCTCTATGCCGGGTGAAGGTTCATCTGACAGTCCTTGCAGTCGAACTCCAGCCGGAAGCGACGTCTGTCGGGCAGGACAAGGAAGAGCGGCTCCCGCCACGTCGGCTGCTTTCCGCCCCGTCTGGTGCAGTAGCCGAGCGAATAGCGGATGCAATGCCGGCACTGCATGAGGAGCGGAGAATCGCCGGAGTGATCTGTCTCAAAGGCCGGATGTGCCTCCGGCAGCCCCTGCTGTGCATAAAAGCTGCGTGCGGCGGCGTTGGAGATGTTGTACAGGTAGGGGAATTTCCGGTACTGGGAGGGATTGGCCACTGCGAACAGGGATGCGTTGTCTGAACCGTCACGGGCGGAGTTCCGGCGGACGGCCATGCGCTTCATCGACCGGATATGCGCGTCGAGCCGGCCTGCCAGCATACGCCGCAGTTCGGCCAGCACGCTGCTCGGCAGGAAGAACCTGTCTGCTCCGTCCTCTATCTCCACCTCTGTACAGGTATAGACCGTATTGCCCAGTCTGGCAAGCTGGCTGACGATGTTGTCATGCTGTGGCTTCCGGGCAGACTGGAGGGAAAAGGAAGTCGATGCCTCGGCTGCCTCCTCCCCGTGCCTTATCTCGGCCTTCACCCATATGATCCCATGGCTCTCCAAGGCCTCTGTCGAGGGGACAGGGGCAGAGGTTCTGACCCCGAACCGTATTTTTATCGGAATCTTGCGCTCGGCAGTCTTTCCGCCCAGTATTCTGTCAAAAGCCTGATCCTGGTTGCGATACAGTGCCATGCCGGTTTTCAGTCCTCTTGGCATCTTGAACGGATAAAGCCGGTTGCCCACGGCCCGGTTGATGCGGAAGCCCTCCAGACGGGGGGAGGAATGACCGGGGCCGTCCATCCGTCTGCCTGCCGGTCCGTCTGTGCGTCCACCTGTCAGGAAGCACAGTCCGTCCCCATTGGCAAAGGCCGCCGTACCGGCTACATTGAAGCTGTCGCGGCGGATTTCCTTTACCATGCCGACAAATTCTCCCAATGCCTTGGGTGTGTCGGGTGAGAAGATATCCGCCTGCCGTCCTGTCAGGAAGTAGTCGGTATAGCCGCGGTTGAATGTCTTTCTCAGGTCCGGAGTGAACGCATAGCGTACATGTCCCAGGGAGGCACGGCGGAATTCGCCGGGATGTCTGCGGATGATCTCGTCAATTCGCTGACTGTAGGCCGAAACGACATTCTTCACGTAGTTGATGTCCTTCAGACGGCCTTCTATCTTGAAGGCGCACGCACCGGAACGCATGAGCCTCTCCAGGTTGTCGATCTGACACATATCCTTCAGCGACAGCAGATGACGCTGGTGTTCTATGGTTCTGCCGTTCGAGTCCACCAGATCGAAGGCCAGCCGGCAGAACTGGGCACAGGCCCCGCGGTTGGCGGACCGGTCGAAGCAATACTGCGAAGCATAGCAGATGCCGCTATAACTGACACACAGGGCGCCATGTACGAATGCTTCCAGCTCAAGTGACGGCAGCCGTCTGTGAATCTTGTTTATCTCGTCGGCAGAGAGTTCGCGGGCGAGTACGACACGGTCGAAGCCCTGCCTGACCAGCCATCCGGCCTTCTCTGCCGTGCGGGTGTCGCACTGTGTGCTGGCGTGGAGGGCTACCGTGTCCGGAACGATCTTCTTCACTTCGGTCATCAGGCCCATGTCCTGCAGAAGAAAGGCATCTGCGCCGGCATCGACGAGTTCGCGGACGAGGGAAAGCGTGTCTGCCAGTTCGTCGTCGTAGATGATCGTGTTGAGGGTGACGTGGACGGTCGCACCGTACTGATGGGCATACGTGCACAGTGTGCGGATGTCCTCTACGCTGTTGCCTGCCGACTGTCGCGCACCGAAGCGGGAAGCCCCGATATACACGGCGTCTGCCCCATGGTCGATGGCGGCGATGCCGCACGCTAAGTTCTTGGCGGGGGCAAGCAGTTCAATTGAAGTGGGGTGGTTGGATGATGGGAGCATTTGCGATGGGAGTTGAGTGATGGGAGATGAGGGTGGAGGCAAGGGAGGGGCTGTGCCGGATGTCGGCGGAGGGAGACCGTCGGGTGAGACGGAAGGGACGGCAAGGCTGCATTCCCTCAATGTCCATCCCGCAGCACCCAGTTGATCCAGTTGGAGAACAGCAGGTTGGCATGTGCGCGCCAGCTGACAAGCGGCCCGTTCTCCGGATTGTCATCACGATAATAATGCCGGGGCGCCTCCACGTCGTTCCGTCTGCCGAGATCACGGTGGTATTCCTTGTCGAGAGTGTCGGGTGCATACTCCAGGTGTCCTGTGATAAAGAAGTCACGCTTGCTGCATGACATCACGATGGACACGCCGCTCTCCGCCGACTCGGCAATTACCTCGAGGTCGTCTATCGGGTCAATGTCCTCCCGCCGTATCTCCGTATGCCGGCTCTGCGGCATTCGGAAGACATCATCAAACCCGCGGAAGATCGGCAGTCCGGGCTGCAGCGCCACGGTCGGGAAGATACCGAACATCTTCTTGGGCAGCGGATGCTTCCTGACACCGTAGAAGTGATAGAGCCCGGCCTGGGCCGCCCAGCAGATATACAGTGTCGAGGCGACGTGTCGCCGTGCCCAGTCGAAGACCGCCGTAAGCTCGTCCCAGTAGTCCACCTCCTCGAAAGGCATTCCCTCCACAGGTGCACCGGTGACGATCATCCCGTCGAAACGCTCCTTGCGCAGTTCCTCGAAGTCACGGTAAAACTTCTCCATGTGTTCTGCCGGAGTATGTCTGGGGACATGGCTCCGGAGCTTCATGAAACTGATCTCCAGCGGCAGCGGACTGTTGGACAGCAGGCGCACGAGGTCGGTCTCTGTCGTCTCCTTCAGCGGCATGAGGTTGAGCACGGCTATGCGGAGCCGTCGCTCGCTGTTCGTCTGTCCTTGTGTTCCATCCCCGAGAAAGATGTTCTCGTGTTTCAGGAGGTCGATGGCGGGAAGTCCGGCCGGTAATCTTAATGGCATATCCTGTTCCTTGACTTTGTCGTAGGCGGGTGATGTATGGGAACATCATCTGCCTCTGTTCGCTGATAACGAGATACAAAAGTAGCAATTAATAATAGACTGGACAAATCCTGCCCCTATAAAAATGTAAAGCCCACAGAACGTTTCAGAGGAACAGCGGACGGCCAGGCAGGTGTGCCGGACAGGAAAAAGATGCAGATCGCCGGGAGAAAAACATTGCAGCATGCGATTTTATTTGTAGATTTGCAGTGTCAAGACAGTCTGCCGCATCCTCTCCATGCGGGCTGTGTCCGTCAACAATATGAATGCAATATGCCGATTACGCTCCTTCCCGGTCTGCTTCTGCAGATATTGATCATTGGTTATACGCCCGGTCCTGCCAACATCTATTCTCTTGCCATGTCGCTGCAGTATGGCAGGAAGCCGTCGCTGGTGATGTGGACCGGACTGCTGGCCGGCTTTTCCATTGCCGTGTGCCTGATGGCCGTCCTGGCGCATTGGATAGGCCTCGCCTTTGCGGAATATATACCGTATCTGAAATATCCCGGGGCGGCATACATCCTGTATCTGGCGTATAAGGTGGGGAAGAGCAGGGGACAGGCGAAGGAGAAAGACAGCGATTGCAGTTTCACAAGCGGGATGATCGTCCAGATGACGAATGTCAAGATGCTGTTGTTCGACCTGACCGCGTTCGGTACGTTTGTGCTGCCTTACAGCAGCAGGCTGACCGATCTGCTTGCTGTCGGGGCCTGGCTGCTGATAGCAGGGCCGGGAGCCAATCTGCTGTGGATATTGGCAGGCAGTTACCTCCGCAGATTCTTTACGGACTACCAGCGGCAGACGGCTCTGGCCTGTGCCGTCGCACTGGCCCTGTGTGCCGTCTATATCGCCATGGCATGACCGCATGGAGCAGGAGATGGGCGATCTGCCTCCCGAAAGTTCTCCGGTTTTTTCAAAAAGCTCCTAAGCTTTCCGTGAAAAGCTCTTAAGCTTTCTCCAAAAAGCTCTTAACCTTTCTGCGAAAAGCTCCTGAGCTTTTTCTGTTGACCTGCCTGTCAGGGGAGGCTTCTCCTCAAAGCCGACAGGGAAAAGGATGTGTCTCTTTTGTCTGTGGTGCGAAGTGCCCGGACTTGTCCGTCGCTCCCTTTCATACCGGTGGATAAGGTCAGGTAAGGTTGCCGGGGGGCAGCAGGAAGCGTAACCCCGGACAGGACATTGCCCCATAGGACCTCTTAACTGGATGGAATAGATATGTCTTTCTGTACGGTATGCCAAATGGTCAGTTCAAGGCGGAACCGCCGTATGCAGGACGGCGGGCATACAGAGACCGGTAAACACGGAAACAGGAGACAGGCACCGAACACCGGTGCCTGTCTCCTGCCCGAATGAACGGGAATGTGGTGCCTGGCAGGTCAGCACACCCGCTCATGTCATCCCGTTGTCGTTTTTCCTTTCCGGCTTATTCCATGACATACTTGGTCGACTCTCCGTACTTGTTGTCTTCCGGCTTGCTGTCGAGGAGAGTGAATACGAAGATGGCGATGCCCAGTGCCCCATTGACCAGGTAAAGCAGCAAGGCAAAGATGCCTGTACTGCCCGCCATGCCGGCAGAGAGCACCCTTATCATCTTGGTCATATCCTGCGACTGTGCCGCCGTCATATAAGCATGGATGTCGATGACAGAGAGGAAGAGTACGCCTGCAGCCAGTCCGATGAGCGTCTGGCAGCCCCACCACCAGCCGCTGCGGCCGGTATCGTGCAGACGGCGGAACAGCATGGATATTCCGCCTATGGAAAGGAAGAAGGTTGCGATCCATCTGACAATCGGGATGAGGGAAAGGACGATGGAAGCGAGAAGGACGGTCAGAACACCCCACCAGTACTCTGAGCGGCGGATGCGTCCCTTGAACTGGAAACACTTCCTGAAAAAGTTCTGTGCGGCTTCAGAGAAGCCCACCTGTGGTAATTCTTTCATTTGTAACATAAAGTAGTTGTATTAGAAAATTGAAAAATAAGGGATCATCCTTCCTGCTCTTTCAGCAGGTCGGGACGGAGCCGCCGGGTACGCTCCATGGCCTGGTCGAACTCCCACTGTCTGATTTTCGCCTCGTTCCCGCTGAGCAGGATTCCGGGCACCTCCCACCCCTTGTAGCTGCGGGGACGGGTATAGATGGGGGCGGAGAGCATATCGTCCATGAAGCAGTCGGACAGTGCGCTCTGGTCGTCGCTGATGACACCCGGGACCAGCCGGACAACGGCGTCGGCAATGATGGCTGCCGGCAGTTCACCGCCTGTCAGGACGAAGTCGCCGACGGAAATCTCCCGTGTGATGAGGTGGTCGCGTACGCGCTGGTCAATGCCTTTGTAATGCCCCGCAAGAATGATGAGGTTTCCTCCCATGGAGAGGTCGTTGGCAATGCGCTGGCTGAACGGCTCGCCGTCGGGTGACGTGAAGATGACCTCGTCATAGTCGCGCTCCTTCTTCAAGGCGGTGATGCAGTTGTCAATAGGCTCGATCTGCATGACCATGCCCGCCTGTCCGCCGAACGGATAGTCGTCTACACGCCGCCATTTGTCTTTCGTATAGTCACGGAGATTGTGCAGCCGGATCTCTGCCAGTCCCTTTTTCTCTGCCCTGGCAAGGATGCTCTCGTGGACAAATCCCTCCAGCATCTCCGGCAATACGGTGATGATGTCTATTCTCATACAGCTACAAAGTTAACGATTCTTTTGTTATTACATGGACGGTTTAAGTTTTTTTTGTAACTTTGCCGTCGTTTTTAATAGTAAAATAATAAACAACATGAAAAGATTCTTTTCCCTCGCTATCCTTCTGGTAGCAGCTTTTAGCGGTGCGCAGGCACAGAATGTTCAGCTCCATTACGACCTTGGTCACAATCTCTACAACGACCTCTCATCGCGTACGACGGTGACGACGACGGTTGAGATGTTCAAGCCAGACACATGGGGTTCCACCTTCATGTTCACCGACATTGACTACAAGAACGACGGTACGATCGGCGCTTACTGGGAGATTGCCCGTGAGTTCAACCTCACGAAGAACAAGCAGTGGGCTGCCCACGTGGAATACAACGGCGGCGTAGGTTCCGGCGAAACTCCCGGGGGCTACTACGGTAACCGCTACCAGCACTCCGTGCTTCTGGGCGGCGCATGGAACTGGGCTTCAAAAGACTTCTCAAAGACGTTCAGCGTGCAGCTGATGTATAAGTATTATTTCAAGAACGGCCACACGGGCGCGCATCCTTACAACAGCTTCCAGCTGACGGAGGTGTGGGGAACAACCTTTGCGCATGGCCTCTGTACCTTCAGCGGGTTCTGTGATGTCTGGTACGATCCGGACGTGAACGGCAAGCTGATCATGGTATCTGAACCGCAGTTCTGGTTCAACCTCAACACGCTGAAAGGCATGAAGAACGTGAACCTCTCTCTGGGTTCTGAGGTGGAAATCAGCAACAACTTCGTCTGGAACGACCGCGGCGAGCACAACCGCTTCTATGCCATCCCGACGGTGGCGGCCAAGTGGACGTTCTGAAAACGTCACAAGAGGTGAATGACAAATTGCAGGATTCAGCTGGAAGACTTTTTTCCTGTAGGCAAGATAAAAGGAGACGACATGGAAGTCGTCTCCTTTTTGATTCTTCTGTCGAATACCATGCAGACAGAAGAACTTGGCTTCCTCCGATTGACAGCGAAATCCGGGTCAGTCCTAAAACCCAGTTGCAAGTCTATCCTCTTAAGCACACAATTTCATAAGTATTTATTACCTTTGCATCATGAAGAGTCACCAATTATTACGTTGCATCTTTCCAGATGTACTTGCCGACTACTTTGATGTTGTCGATATTCACGAGAGTGTTTCGCAGTTTGACTTTTGGCTTGACGAGCGTAACTTCATGGAAAAGTCAGACCATAAGTTAGGCACTGTAAGCAGTTATGGTTTTACCAGCGAGCGTGTAATTCAGGACTTTCCTCTTCGTGGCAAAGCCGTCTATCTCCATGTTCGCCGTCGCAAGTGGCGTGACAGTTCCAACGGAGAGATATTTACTTATTCATATGATGACTTGACGGCCGAGGGCAGTAAACTATCCCCCGAGTTCGTTTCTTTTTTAAAAGAATAGAATTGAGTCCACTGCAGAGAGCATCGCAAGCATCGGTGCGCACTATGGCGTAAATGGCAAGCAGTTATCCACACAGTACAAGGAACATTTCAGTGATTATCGTAGCTGGGACCAGTTGGGGCATGCTCAAGACTGGCTATTGTTTGAAGATAACATAGGTGAGAACCTAAGTATTGATGAGACCTGTCTAAGCAGTGGCGAGGTTTATACTTTTCTGACCAACAAGGCGGGAAAGGGCAGAAAAGGGACTTTGGTAGCTGTGGTTAAAGGGACCAAGGCAGAGGACGTCATCCAGGTTCTCAAGACGATAAACCTTTCTAAACGAAAGACAGTCAAGGAGATAACACTCGATTTATCATCTTCTATGATGCGCATAGCCCGCTCTGTTTTTCCAAAAGCACTTATTACCAATGACAGATTTCATGTGCAGAAACTATATTATGATGCTCTGGATGACATGCGTATCGCTTACCGATGGATGGCAAGAGATAAAGAGAATGAGGAGATAAAAGAAGCTAAAAGTAAGGGTAAGGAATATATACCATTTAGATACAGCAATGGTGACACGCGCAAGCAGTTGCTCGCCAGAGCAAAGTTCATATTGACCAAGCACAAGACCAAGTGGACTGAAACACAGAAAGGTAGGGCACAAATCATCTTTGAACATTATCCGACACTGAAAAAGGCATATGATTTGGCTATGAAACTTACCGACATTTATAACATCAAGAGCATCAAGGATGCTGCAAGGCTGAAGCTGGCAAAATGGTTTAATGAGGTTGAAGAGCTGGGAGTGGACAATTTCTACACAGTGATTGACACGTTTGAAAATCATTATCAAACCATACTCAATTTCTTTGTAAACAGAGCTACGAATGCAAATGCCGAGTCATTCAATGCTAAAGTTAAGGCATTCAGGGCACAGTTCAGAGGAGTCACAGATATTCCTTTCTTTTTATATAGACTTATGAAATTATGTGCTTAAGAGGATAGACTTGCAACTGGGTTTTAGGACTGACCCCGAAATCCTGGCATAGTCAGTCTGGATTCCGAAAGAGCCTTACTTGCAATGCAAACAAGGCCTACTTGGGCTTCAATCAGGCCTTGTTTGCGGTGCAAGTAGGCACCTTTTCAAACGCCGGATATAACAGGTTGAGAATCAAATCGGTATGATGCTCTGTCTCTGCATGTGAATTCGGGATGAGGAGGAGGTACCCGAAGACTGATTCTATCAGTCTTGGAATAATGTTTCTTCTGTCCTCTGTGCGGGTAATCCGGAGGCAGAACCCTGTGCAAAACGGGCGATGAATTCTTTTTCGGAGATGATGGGGATGGAGAGAGCCTTGGCTTTCTGGTTTTTGCCCGACGTGCTTTCTACATCATTATTGATGAGAAAGTCAGTAGACTTGGAAACCGAACCGGTGACTTTACCGCCCTGGCTTTCGATATAGGCTTTCAGCTCATTGCGGTTCTTGTAATGATGGACATCGCCCGTAATGACGAATGTCAGTTCCTGGCAGCTGCTGCCTGTCGGCGCGGATGAGGCTTGCCTGACGTTGAGTTCGGCCAGCAAGTGTTGCAGCACAGGCTGATTGCCTGCGTCTTTCATCCACCGGACAAAGCTTGCACTCTTTTCCGGTCCGATACCGGGAATGGTTGAAAACACATCATCGTCGGTACTTTCCGTAGCAGTCCTGATGAGTTCTTTCAGCGGATAGGCTGAAAGCAGACGGTTGCATACATCCTGTCCGACCAGCGGAATGTTGAGTGCGAAGAGCAGCCGGCGGGCTTCCACGCTCCTTGCCTTTTCGACGGCCGCCAGTAGTTTGCTGACACTCCTTTCTCCGAAACCGTCCAAGGTACGCAGCTGCAGAGCATGTTCGTTGAGATGGAAGAAGTCGGCATACTCGCGGATCCAGCCCAGGTTGATGAACTTCTGGACAGTCTGTTCGGACAGTCCGTCGATGTTCACCCCCTCCTTGGAAACGAAACGGCCGAACTTCCTGAGCTGTTTGGCAGGGCAGTGGTCGTTCGTGCAGTGCAGTGTCCGTGTCCCGCTGGCCTCACTCTCCACGACTTCCGTTGCCGACCGGCACACCGGACAGGTCTCCGGGACATGGAAGATACCCATCCGTTCAACGACACTGACAACCTTCGGTATGATTTTGTTTGCCTTGATGACGGCGATTTTCGTGCCCTTGCCGCCGATTCCCAGGCGTTCGCATTCAGAGACGTTGCAGAGCGAGGCACGCTTGACGGTCGTCCCCTCCAGTTCGACAGGCTGGAAAACGGCGACCGGAGAAATCGTAGATGCGGCACATGACCATTCTATGTGGTCCAGTTCCGTTTCCGCCCGCTCGTCCTGCCATTTGAAGGCGTAGCCGGCACGTGTGGCATGATGCCCTGTGACCGATCCGGTTGCGGCATAGGCCGTTTCGTCATAAGTGATGACGAGACCGTCGACGGGGTAGGGGAAGCGTTGGGGGTCAGCTGCCGGATGCCGGGTGTTGAGGGCTTGTCCGGTGACACGGGAAGACCAGCTGTCGATAACGGCTTGTATGTTCCCGGCCGTCGGCCGTGAGATGAGTTCTCTGTCTACCGGATGGAATCCCTGCCGTTCAAGCCATGCCATCCGTTCGCCCCATGAGCCGATTTCCCCCTCGGTATAGACAAGGGTGAAAGGAATCCAGTGCAGGTGGCGTTGCCTGACCTCGTTGATATCCTTCAGCGTGAGCGATCCTGATGCGAGGTTGCGGGGATTGGCATACGCTTCCTCCGACTCCATATTGAACTTCTCGAAGTCGGGGTAGCTGATGACGGCTTCTCCGCGGATGACGAGATGGCCTCTGTAGGGGATGGTCTGCAAGATGCCCTCGATGGCTCTGGAAAGATGGGTGATGTTGGTGCCGATGTGCCCGTCGCCCCGGGTGACGACTTTTGTCAGCCGTCCGTTGTCATAAGTGGCGACAAGCGTCAGGCCGTCCAGCTTCCAGGAGAGCCAGACGGGCTTTCCTTCTGCCCATCTGGCAAGGTCTTCGACCTTTTTGGTCTTTGCCAGAGACAGGGCCGGAAACTCATGTTTCTCTTTCTTTCCGGCTACATTGTCGGCCGAGACATTCTGTGTCGGGGAGTCGGGGAGGACGATGCCGGTCTGTTCTTCCAGCTTCTTGAGCCGGTCGAAGGCAGCGTCCCACTCGTAGTCGGTCATGAGCTCTTCACGGCCGTTGTAGTAAGCATCGGAGGCAGCGTTGAGCTGCTTGACAAGGCGTTGTATTTCTTTGTTCATTGTTTTTGGGGTTATGGGGGATGATAGGCGGGATGGGCGGTGATGTGGGATTCCCGCTTCCTTCCTGCCTTCTCTGCAAATATACGACAATTTGCCGAATGCGGTTGTCTTTTACTCAATTAATTTGCATTCTTTACGTCCCAACTCATTTCTTTTGCTTAACTTTGTGCCTTGGATTCAATCGAAACAATATCAATCAATGTCTACACTAACAATTGCCATTATCGTCGTCTTCATTCTGGGCTATGCGCTCATAGCGATGGAGAGTCTGACGAAGGTCAACAAGGCTGCAATCGCCCTGTTGATGTTTGTATTCTGCTGGACTCTTTACATGTTTGATCCAGCCCCGTTCGTACAGCTCATGCATCCTGATTTCAAGGGTGCGGGAGAGCAGGTCGTATCCTTCGTGAACGCTTTGATCACCGAACATCTCGGCGACACGGCCACAACGCTCTTCTTCCTGATGGGGGCGATGACTATTGTGGAGATCGTCGATCAGAACGGCGGCTTCAACTGGGTGAAGAATGTCATGCACTCCAAGTCGAAGCGGAGCCTGCTGTGGAAGATAGCCTTCATGACTTTCTTTCTTTCAGCCATTCTTGACAACCTGACGACAAGTATCGTGATGATCATGATCCTGCGCAAGCTCGTCCACGAAAGGAAAGACCGTATTGTCTATGCCTCGCTGGTGATCATTTCCGCTAACTCGGGCGGTGCCTTTTCGCCTATCGGAGACGTCACGACGATCATGCTGTGGAATGCGGGCATGATCACGGCCGGCGGTGTCATCAGTGAGATTTTCATCCCGTCTCTGGTGTCGATGCTGGTACCGGCACTTCTGCTGCAGACGGCACTGAAGGGGAATATTGGATACGACGACCTGGCGAACGACCTGACAGGCGACAGGGAAATGCTGGAGTTCACCGGTATGCAGCGCAAGGCTATCTTTGCTGTCGGCGTGGGCGGTCTCTGTCTTGTACCGCTGTTCCATTACCTCACCGACCTCCCTCCTTTCGCTGGCATTCTCCTTGTGTTGGGCATTTTGTGGACCGTGACCGAACTGTTTTACCGTAGTATTCACAGGAGAAGAGGTGACAATGTTCATTTCTCAAAGCGTGTCAGCAGTCTGCTGAGCCGCATTGATATGTCGACGATCCTCTTCTTCCTGGGTATTCTGATGGCCGTGGCCTGCCTGGAGGAAGTGGGTGTGCTGAAGGAACTCGGCGGCGGGCTGAACGCTACGTTCAGCGGCAACCATTACGCCGTGACCGGAATCATCGGCGTACTGTCATCCATTGTCGACAATGTACCGCTCGTCGCCGGAAGCATGGGTATGTATCCTGTTGCTGCTACAGGTGACATGGCGGTTGACGGAATCTTCTGGCAGCTGCTGGCTTACTGCGCCGGCGTCGGCGGATCGATGCTTATCGTCGGTTCTGCGGCAGGTGTGGTCGTCATGGGACTGGAGAAGATCACCTTCGGCTGGTACATGAAGCATATCTCATGGATTGCTTTCACGGGTTATATCATAGGCATCATTTCCTACTGGATCATCCGCTCCTACATCTTCACTACGCCGCTCTGAGGGAGCGGCGTACTGTCGGCAGGATTTGAGAGGAGGGCACAAGCCGGAATCTCGGACGGCGCGTGCCCCGTGCCGGGTGCGGCCGGTCTTGGCGAATACGAGGGTGCCGCATAAGAGCAAGGCACGAAGAGTGGGCAGGAACCCAATCCACGGAAGATCGGCGTGGAATTTTCAGGACAGGCTGATAAACCCTTGCGGTCTGTACAATAGAAAACATATAGAAAGATGAAAAAGATAGATTGTTTTGTCCCTGATGGACGTTTTGATACCATCATGTCCAATTCCGCCCAGCTGTGGCAGACCGGTGTCGTACGCCAGATACACCTTTTGGTTGAGAAGCATCTGGTGATGGAAATCGCACCGCTTCATACAGACGTACTGCGGATAGACAGGCTGTTCTCGGCGGCCACCATGCGGATGATCGCAGTCTTTTCGACCGGTGAATACACGCTGTTCTTCCTGAAGGGTTCTCCGGTGGCACTGGGTTACCATGCTGTCGAACGGATGTTGCAGGTGGCGGAGGAGACGGGTGCGGCAATGGTGTATGCCGATCATTATACGGTGGAAGACGGGAAGACCGTACCGCATCCGGTGGCGGACTATCAGCTGGGAAGCATCCGTGACGACTTCGATTTCGGGTCTGTCATCCTTCTGAAGACCGAATACCTGAAAGAATATGCGT
Source organism: Prevotella multiformis (assembly GCF_018127985.1). Classification (NCBI taxonomy): domain Bacteria; kingdom Pseudomonadati; phylum Bacteroidota; class Bacteroidia; order Bacteroidales; family Prevotellaceae; genus Prevotella; species Prevotella multiformis. The sequence goes on from NZ_CP072357.1 coordinate 356,463, forward strand.
CGAGAGAATCAACGGAAGACCATCAGTATGCCGGATGGTATGAACTCCGTCTCTTCCTGAGCCGGAAAGGGAAGCTCTTTCATCTGAATGAATACCTCTACACCGAAGTGGAAGACGACCTGCGTGCCAGCGGTGTGAGGCAGTTCGACTACGTGAACCCTCGTAACCGTGCAGTGCAGATAGAGATGGAACGTGTTGCGACCGAACATCTTTCAGCCATCGGAGCTTTGATAGACACGGCGCATTACGAGCAGCCCGACTTCTACGAAGAGCAGTTCCCGGTCAGGGCATCGGTCATCATACCTGTCTTTAACCGTGAAAAGACGGTGCATGAGGCCGTTGTGTCAGCTCTCTCACAGAAAACCGACTTCTCTTTCAATGTAATCGTCGTCGACAATCATTCGACGGACGGGACAACGGAAATACTGGAATCATTTAAAAGGGATGAACGGCTGATCCATCTCACCCCCGAACGTACCGACCTCGGGATAGGCGGATGCTGGGACTACGCTCTCCATGACGCACGCTGTGGACGCTTCGCCGTGCAGCTGGACAGTGACGACCTCTATTCTTCAGAGCAAACTTTACAGGTCATTGTCGATGCCTTTCATGAACAGAAGGCGGCGATGATCGTGGGCTCTTACCGTATGTGCGACTTCGACCTCAACACGCTTCCTCCGGGGCTGATCAGTCACAGTGAGTGGACAGCGGACAATGGTTGCAACAATGCTCTGCGTATCAACGGACTCGGTGCGCCGCGCGCCTTTTTCACTCCCTTGGCCCGCCAGCTCCGGTTCCCCAACACCAGTTACGGGGAAGACTATGCCATGGGACTGGCCTTCAGCCGCCGTTTCCGTGTCGGGAGAATCTATGATGAACTTTATCTCTGCCGCCGTTGGGGAGGAAACAGCGATGCGGCGTTGAGTGTTGATAAGGTGAATGCCAACAACCGCTATAAGGATCAGCTGCGGACGATTGAGATTCTGGCACGTCAGAAGCAGAACCGACACCGGGAAAAAGGGCTGACGGACTTCTTTCATGACCAGTTGAGCCGGTGGAAAGACGTGTCCCGGCGTTATGAGGAACTGAAGCAGGTGCAGATCCGGGAGGCCGGATCGATACGGATACAGTACAACCCGGCCCGTATGGTGAGTACGGGAGCGAAGATCGACAGGGACACACTGGCGGCGCGCCCTTGCTTCCTCTGTGCGAAGAACCGCCCGGAGGAACAGACCGTACTGCCTTTCGGGGATGATTTTGACATTCTCGTCAACCCCTTCCCGATACTCCCGGCCCACTTCACCATCGCTGCCCGCAGGCACCAGCAGCAGGCGATTGCCGGTAATTACGTACAGATACACCGTCTGCTGAGGGCTTATCCGCAGCTGATGGTATTCTATAACGGGCCGAAGTGCGGAGCCAGTGCCCCCGACCACCTGCATTTCCAGGCCGGGACAAGCGGTGTCCTGCCGCTGCAGCGTGCCTGGGAGCGGCTTCACAGGACTTCCGTTCCGCTTTTGAAGCTGAACAACAGGGAAGGGATTTACGAAATCAAGGAGTATCCCTGTCCTGCCCTTGCCATCGTGAGCCATACCGAGGCGCATGATGCTGAGCTGTTCCACTATGTGTATGACGCATTGCCTTTAAAAGGTGCGGAGACCGAACCGATGATGAACATCGTGGCCTGGCGGAAGGACAATGCGTTTATCGCAGTCGTATTCCCGCGGGAGAAGCACCGGCCCGGATGCTATTCTGCCACGGGGGAGGCGCAGTGCCTGGTCAGCCCGGGCAGCCTGGACATGGCAGGCCTGCTGATCCTGCCCCGGCAGCGTGACTTTGAACGGATGACGGAAGCGCATGCCGAGGCCGTCCTTCGAGAGGTGGCGCTGTCGGAGGAAGCGATGGCGGAAGTCGTAGGAAGGATCCGCAACACGGCCGTTGACGCCTCCTTCGGTTTTTGGAGAAGAGAGCCAGTGGTGTCGGTCGGTGTGGTAAGCGGCGAGGAAATACGCTTCCATCTGAACGGGACTTATACCTTAGGGAATATGAAGCTGCACGGCGAACATACCGTGAAGCTGTATGCCGGGAAAATCCAGTGGAGAGCCGGAGTTTATCAGGAACTTTGCTTCACTCCTGAAAACGACGACTGCTCCTTTACCTTGGAAGACGTGACAATCGGAGTGGACTTCCATTGGGAGCGTAAAGAGGCACAGACCTTCCTCGGCAGCCTGCGGATCGTCATGGACGGAGACAGAATCTGGGCTGTCAATGAGCTGCCTGTGGAGCATTATCTGGCAAGTGTCATTTCCAGCGAGATGCGTGCCACGTCGTCACTGGAGTTCCTGAAGGCGCATGCCGTTATATCCAGAAGCTGGCTGCTGGTACAGATGAGGAGGCGGAGAGCCGCCGGGATGGGGCTTGTGGATACCTCCGCACCCTGTGGTGAGGCGGCGGAAGAAGGCATCGTATGGTATGACCGTGATTCTCACAAGCTGTTTGATGTCTGTGCGGATGACCATTGCCAGCGTTATCAGGGCATCACGAAGGCGACAAGTCCGAATGTGGAAGAGGCCGTCAAGGTCACGCGCGGGCAGCTGCTGACGGACGGCGGCGAGGTCAGTGATGCCCGTTTCAGCAAGTGCTGCGGTGGTGTCACGGAGGAGTATCAGTATTGCTGGGACAATATCCGCAAGCCTTACCTGCGTTCGGTAGCCGACAACACGCCTTTAGGGGCAGCCCCTGCGGTTGATCTGACGGACGAGAAGACCGCCAGGGAGTGGATATGCTCTTCTCCGGCGGCATTCTGTCATACGGACGATGCGGCCGTCTTGCGGCAGGTTCTGAACAGCTATGACCAGGAGACACAGGACTTTTATCGCTGGACCGTGGATTATACGCAGGAAGAACTTGCCTGCCTTGTCCGGCGCAAGAGCGGTCTTGACTTCGGAGAGATCGTCGACCTCCAGCCTTTGGAGCGGGGGAAGAGCGGCCGCATCAGCCGTCTGAAGATCGTTGGAACGAAACTTACCCGCATCATCGGAAAAGAACTGGAGATAAGACGTGTGTTGAGTGAAAGCCATCTGTACAGCTCGGCATTCGTCGTGGACAGGTGTGATGTGGCGGACGGCATCCCCCGGAAGTTCCATCTTGCCGGTGCAGGATGGGGACATGGTGTCGGGCTTTGCCAGATCGGTGCTGCCGTGATGGGAGAGAAAGGGTATAAGTATGACGAGATACTGCGCCACTATTATCAGACGGCGACCCTTGAGACACGATATAAGTAGAGGATCCCGTCCCGGCATATTATATATATAAAGGTGTAATCAGATGCTCGAGGAGCAGAATATCATCAACGGAATACCCATAGAGAGCCGGTGGCGCAGCCATCGGGTCTGGCTTCCTACGCTCTATCTGACACGCGGACTTCCTTATGTGATCCTGTTCATGACCTCAATGGTCTATTTCAACAGGGCAGGACTGTCGAACGGATCCATCACGCTGACTACTTCCTGGTTCCTGCTTCCGTTCATCCTCCGACCCCTGCTGGGCAGGCTGGTTGTAGGATACGGGAACAAGCGTTTCTGGATTGTTCTGACGGAACTCGTCCTGGCATTGAGTCTCGCCGGACTGGCGGTGACCGGTCCGTCGGTCCATTGGTTTGAATGGTCGGTGCTCTTCCTGCTGACCATGGCGACTGCCGGCGCACTGCATGATGTGGCGGTCGAGAGACTCTATAAACGGGAGGCGGCCTTGCGCCATCAGGAGGTGTTCTTTGATGCCCGGGCCGCTTTCTATCTGCTCGCCATCCTCGTAGGGATGGCCGTCCCCGTTACGGTGGCGGGCAATCTGGAGGTCATCAACAGGACCATACACCCTTCCTGGCAGGCCGTCTTCTGGATGCTGTCGGCCCTGCTGTCGGTGCTGATGGTGTTCCATGCCGTTGTCCTCCCGAAGGATATCCTCCGTGCCGACCTCCCGATATGGAGCGGCGTGACGCGCCAGTGGTGGCATGATGTCAAGGCGGCCTTTGTCCGTCGCCCGCATTATGTGGCCAATCTCTGCTTCCTTTTCTGCTTCCTGATACCCGAAGGAATGTTTTTCAGGATCGTACCGCTCTTTCTGATAGACCCCGGAAGCAATGGCGGACTGGCGCTCTCCCCTCAGGAACTGGGTCTGGTGCTGGGGACGGTCGGCACTTTTTCGCTGATTGCGGGCTGTGCCGTCGGAACGAGACTGGTACGAAGAGACGGCCTGCGGAGATGGCTCTGGCTGTTTGTCATTGCCTTGACCCTGCCTAAGTTCCTTTTCGTCTACCTCAGTTATTACTTTGTTTCCACGCTTTCGATCATCAATTTCTGCATGCTGGCCGAGCAGTTCGGGACAGGAATCGGGCTGACGGCTTATTTTGTCTGGCTCGCCTATTGTACGAGGGGAGCACATTCCACGTTTACTTATTCCCTGGGAACGGCCATTACGGCCTTTTCCGTGGTCATGTCAGGATGGTTTACAGGTTTTCTCCAGGAATATGTAGGTTATCGCCGTTTCTTCCTTCTGGTGGCCTGTCTGGGCGTGGTCAGCTTTGTGGCGGCCGGTTTCGTCCCTGTTACGGATGAGGCGGGGAAGAAGGGGGAGGCTTCTTGATGGTCCGTGCGAGGGTGCATCAAGGTTTCCTTTAAGCGGCCCGGCAGGATGGGGCCGTACTGTCCGCAGGTTTCATTTCCAGGCGTTAAGCTTTTCAAAAAAGCTGTGGATTTGTTTGTATCTTACAAAAAATGTCGTACTTTCGCATACTGAAAGTTATAAAAAAACAGTAATTCGGATGAAGATCAAGTATTTGTTAATGGCAGCTGTCGTCGCTTTGATGACAGCCTGCGGAACGGCCTCAAAAGTTCCTTTGACAGGCCGGACACACCGCATCAGTGTGTCTGACGCCCAGCTTCTCAGTCTCAGCAACCAGGAATACACCAAGTTCATGGCTTCTGCCAAGCGTTCGACGGATGCAAAGAATACGGCGATGGTCCAGCGGGTAGGGCGTAATCTTGCCAATGCGGTAGAGACCTATCTTCGCAACAACGGCTATGCCAGTGAGATAAACAACTTCAAATGGGAGTTCAACCTTGTCCAGGACAAGCAGGCCAATGCGTTCTGCATGCCCGGCGGAAAGATAGTTGTCTATGAGGGACTGCTCCCTTATACGCAGAACGAGGCAAGTCTGGCTATCGTCCTGGGACATGAAATCGCACATGCTGTCGCCAAGCACAGTGCGGAGCAGCTGACAAAGCAGATGAACCAGCAGATGGGGACGAACATCCTGGGGACGGTGCTGAACTCAACGGTCGGCAGCGGAGTAGGCGACATCGCCTCGCAGGTGGCTGGCGGATACTTCTCTTTCCGCAATCTGAAATACAGCCGTGACAATGAAAGCGAAGCCGACTATATGGGGCTGATATTCGCCGCCATGGCCGGGTACGACCCTGCCAATGCGGTTACATTCTGGCAGCGTATGGCTTCGGGGAGCAGCAGCAACCGTGCCGAGGTGCTGAGCGACCACCCTTCCGATGCCCGCCGTATTGAGAATATCAAGCGGTGGCTGCCGGAAGCCGAGAAGTATTATCATGGCAGTACTGCCGGCCGTGTATCTGCTGCCGGAACGATACAGACGACAAAGACCATTTATATCGGCGGCTCTTCAAGTCCAAAGCGTTCCGGAAGACGTCGTTGAAACGGCAGCGGCCTTTTCTTCGGAACTGTTTTCAAGGCCGCCCGGAAGCCGTCCCTGCTGGTTCTTCGCCTTTCAGACGGACGCCTCCGTCTCGTTCCAGGGAGAGCACGGCGGGGGCATGGCGACTGAAGGGGGCGGTTGAAGAGACTGCATGAAAACAGGAAATTTACAGGAAGCCGCCGGTCTCAGCGCAACCGGCATGCTGCCGTTGCCTTTTAAAGAATAGGCCTTGCGGTTATCCGTCTTCTCGTCTCCGGGAAGACGGATAACCGTTTTTATTTTATACATGGATTCATGTCCTGCTGTTTGCGACTGCACGGACAATCCTTTTTTTGTAAAATGTTTTTCCATGTTTTTGTCTTTTTCTTCATCCTTTATGGCGTTTATCCGTCCGGTAACAGCCACAGGTCATACCGCAGGTCGGGTCGGGTTGCAGAGGTCCTTCGGCAAGGTCGGGGTGGTCTTGTAAGTAATTTGAAATCAGATGGATATATCATTGTGTGGGAACAGGTGTCTGATTGCCTTGCAAGTAGGCGTTGATTGGATTTCATGTAAGCACCCCTTGTACTGCAATCGGGCGTTACTTGCATCGCAGGTGACGGCAGATTGGAATCCGGGGGTTGGCGCACTTCTTTTCTGTGGTCGCCTGCGGTAAGTGAAGAGGGCGTTGCATGGATAGGGATTGTAAAATTCTTTCCATTCCTTCTGATGTGTGTCGCCGTCTGTTTTCTGAAGAGGCTGTGCGCGTGTGTGCGCAGTCTCCGGCGCAGACATATTGGCTTCCGGCTTTTATCGGGAGGGCGGAATCTCCTGTTTCCATGGTGCCCGCAATGTTTTCTGACGGAGGGGCATCGGGCTGTGTCCATTGTTTTTTATCATGCCCCTGTGCTTTTTCTCAATGAAGATTTGACAGAACCAGCTTTTATTATTATCTTTACAGACGAAATCAAATCTTTAAAACTATGATAGATTATCTGATACAAAACCTATGGCTGGCATGGCTGCTGGTAGGTATCGTATGTCTGATACTGGAACTGATGAACGGCGATTTCTTTATCATGTGCTTTGCGATCGGCGGATTCTGTTCTTCGATCTCCACGGTCTTTACGGACAGCATTGTCGTTCACGTCATCGTGTTTGCAGCCTTTGCAGTGCTGAGCATCTTCTCCGTACGTCCGATAGCCCTGAAATACCTTCACCAAGGTGCGGACAGCAGGCCGAGTAATGCTGATGCGCTGATCGGGCGTGAAGGGGAGGTGACCGATACCATCGAGGCCGGCGGATACGGCAGAGTGAAGATCGATGGCGACTCCTGGAAAGCAAAGTCTGTCGACGGTATGGAAATCAGGCGTGGACTGGTCGTCCGTGTCCTCCGTCTCGAATCGATTATAGCGACGGTTGAGCGCTGTTGACAGAGTTTACATGACAACAAACTGGAAACAAATTTAATGACCATCTGCTCTTCCCCCTTCTGACAGGGGAAGGGAAGACAAAAAACGAATGTTTATGGATATACTAACTTATGTGCTGATAGCAGTCATTGTCCTGGCGATCGTCTTTGCCAGGATGTCGATCGTCATCATCTCTCAGAGTGAGACGAGAATCATTGAACGGCTGGGTAAATATCATGCGACACTCCAGCCCGGTATCAACATCATCATCCCTTTCATTGATCATGCAAAGGATATTGTGGCCTTGCGTGCCGGCCGTTATACCTATACCAATTCCATTGACCTGCGTGAGCAGGTGTACGATTTCGACCGCCAGAATGTGATCACCAAGGATAATATCCAGATGCAGATCAATGCGCTGCTCTACTTCCAGATCATCGACCCGTTCAAGGCCGTCTACGAAATCAACAACCTCCCGAATGCCATTGAGAAGCTGACACAGACCACCTTGCGTAACATCATCGGCGAGATGGAACTCGACCAGACGCTGACCTCGCGCGATACGATCAACACCAAACTGCGTTCTGTGCTGGATGATGCCACGAACAAATGGGGCATCAAGGTGAACCGCGTCGAACTCCAGGACATCACGCCGCCTGCAAGTGTCTCACAGGCAATGGAGAAGCAGATGCAGGCGGAACGGAACAAGCGTGCCACCATCCTGACCAGTGAAGGACAGAAGCAGTCGGCTATTCTGCAGTCGGAAGGCGAGAAGCAGGCTGCCATCAACCGTGCCGAGGCCGACAAACAGCAGCAGATCCTCATAGCGGAAGGTCAGGCGCAGGCACGAATCCGCAAAGCGGAGGCAGAGGCGATTGCCATTCAGAGAATCACGGATGCGGTAGGAAAGAGCACGAACCCCGCCAGCTACCTGATTGCACAGAAATATATTCAGATGCTTTCTGAGCTCGCCAGGAGCAACAACCAGAAGACAGTCTACCTGCCGTTTGAGGCGACCGGCCTTCTGGGATCCATTGGTGGGATCAAGGATATGTTTAAAGGATCATAATGAAAAGAATCAATCTTTGTATCTTTTGCGGTGCCCGCCCTAACTTTATCAAGGTGGCACCCATCATCAGAGTACTCAACAGGCTGTCCGGAGGGAACAGCCCCAGGGAGGTCGGCTATTCGCTTGTCTATGCGGGGAGCGCAGACGACCCGACACTGGAAGACGGACTTTTTGACAGCCTTGCCATCCGGTGTCCAGATGTTTTCTTAGGTGTCGAATGTGAAAACCTGAACGAACTGACGGGACAGGTTATGTCCAAGTTCGAGCAGTATCTGCAGACGACACCGACGGATGTGGTGATTGTCGTGGATGATCTGGCTTCGACGATGGCCGCCGCCATCGTGACGAAGAAGCAGGCCATCACGCTGGCACATATCGCTGCGGGAACACGGTCGTTCGACATCACTATGCCGAAGGAAATCAACCGGCTTGTCATAGACGGCCTTTCCGACATCCTTTTCACAGCCGGATTCAGCAACAACAGCATTGCCAACAAGGAGGGGGCGGAGCTTTCCAAGGTCTACATGGTGGGGAATATTCTCATTGACAATATCCGCTATAACCGCGAGCGCATTGAGAAGATGCGGCTGACGGATATTGACGCCTTGGCCGGACTGCCGTTGAGCGAGGGGGACTATCTCGTCTTCACATTGAACCGCAAGGTGCTGCTGTCCGACCGGGACAACCTCGAGAAGATGCTCCGCGTGCTGAGTGAGACGGCAGGGGACGTGCCGGTAATCGCTCCTTTGCGCGACTCGGCTGTACAGGTCATCATGGCACTTGCCTTGAAAAAGAACATTAACCTGCACAGTCTTCACATTGTCAAACCGCTCGGGTATCTTGAATTTGCTTATCTTACGGCACATGCACGGGGAATCATCACCGATTCGGGGAATGTCGCCGAGGAAGCGACTTTCAACAATGTCCCCTGTATAACGTTGAACAGTTATACGGAACATATCGAGACGGTAAAGGTGGGAAGCAACGTGCTCGTCGGTGAAGATGCCGACCTTCTGCGTTCTGCGCTCGGCGACATGGTGTCCGGTTCTTGGAAGAAGTGCGGGATTCCTGACCGCTGGGACGGACGCTCGGCAGAACGGATCGTGCAGATTCTGTTGGAGCTCTGATTCCGGTACAGCACCATCAGCATTCACGGAGAAGGATGTACGGAACTGTCAGATCCCATGCCGCCGGTCTCTTCAGCATGCTTTCCCTTTGAGGAAAGCAGCGGGCGGTGCGGATGGAGAGGGAACAGAAAAACAGGCAATAGCCGGACGATTCAGTTCGTCCGGCTATTGCCTGTTCTGATTGGGAAAGTCCAAGGCATCCTCCTTTGCTGCATAACCCTGCCGTTGTCCAGTCATCGCTCATAGGGAAAGCCGACCTGCCTGTGGCTGTGCGCCGTCAGGCGAGCGGCTTCTGCAGGTGGTGCATCCGGTGACTTCCCCATTCGCTGTCGTTCAGATAGACGAATCCCTCCCTGCGATAGAGACTTTCAGCCTTGGGATTCCCTGTATCTACAAGCAGCCCCGTCGGGAGGTTCATCGCCTTTCCTTTCTCCGCAGTCGCATGGAGCAGTCGGCTTGCAATGCCTCTTCCCCGGAAGGACCGGTCTACACAGAGCGAGTCGACGTATAGTTCTCCGGCGGCCGTTTCGTCTGCCATATCCGAATAGTCCCGGTTGAAAGCCGACAGGCATCCCTCGATAAAAGGCAGTCGCAGCCGGTGGAGCAATGCGCCGTCGTAACTGACGCAGGCAGCTATGACCTCGCCGTTGTCTGCCACCGCGACCAGCGTGTTGCGGTATGAGTACTGCGAAGCCTCATGCCTCACGAGACGTGTCATCAGTCGGTGAAACTCCTGCAGAGTATGGCCGGGACCGGCAAACCATTGGCAACAGGCATGATTCATGGCCTCCATTATCAGCCGTGCTATCGTCTCTGCCTGTTCTTTTCTTGCCTGCTCGATCTTGATCATGGTGAGGCTTACAGCATGTCTTTCATAGCCTTCTGAGCCGCCTCACGGGTCTCTTTGGGCATTTTGTCGGTAGCGTCCTTGATGGCTTTCCTGGCAGCCTTCATCTGCTCCGGAGTAGCGGACTTGGCCGCTTCTTTGATCTTGTCTTTGGCTTTGTCCAGTCCGTCTGCTATTGCTTTCCGGTCAGATTCCGATGCTGCACCGATAGACTGGGTGATGGCCTGGATCTCCGGAGCATCGCCGGAAGCCTTCAGGGTGGACATGAGTTCGTCCCCGTTGTCAAGCATCCACTGCTGGAGAGAGGATATATATTTCTGTGCTTCTTTCGGATTCTTCCTGCTCATTTCGCCCATCTTGGACTGGGCAGATGCAAGCAGTGTGGCGACTCCTTTCCCGTCCTTGCCCTTGAGTTTCTCGTTGAGCTGTTCGATCAGCTTGTCGGCATCAGCCGATACATCTGTTTTCTTGAGGCCTGTCGCGGCAGAGTCGGTCATCGTGGAATCCGTCATTGCAGAGTCTGTTGAAGCTCCGGATGTGGTTGTCTTTCCATCTTTGCAACCTGCAAAGGTCATTGCTGCTACGGCCAGTGCCATGATAAATGCTTTTCTCATAATCGTACGTTTTGTTGAGTTTTGTTCTTTGCCGCCAAAGATAGGTATAATTCCGCTTGCTTTCATGTTCTGTTAGAAAAGTTTAACGGTTGGAACAGGAAAAACGGTGCTTTCACCTCCCTCTCGGTCTGTCTCCCATGCGGCAGGCGCAAAGTTCCGGACAGGCCGGGTCTGAACAGTTCCGTTATGGATTCCGGTCTTTCAGGTGCGTGTCGGCAGCTTTCTTCTCGAAGAAGCATTGCAGACTCTGCGGCCGAGCTGAAAAAGGAAAGCGGAAGATGCCGCATAAGTGGAGAACCGGCATAAAGCAGACGATGTTCACCGTACCGGTATGGGGACATGGATTCCAGAGTGTGTTCTTACATACGGGCGAGTCTCTTCCACATCATCCTTGTCACCTCGAAAAGTTCAGGAAGGTGAAAGGTCTGTTGATGAGAAAGAGACTCTGGGACCTCAATGATATGAGAGACGGAAAATTCTTGTTGGGCTGTCCGTGGGATGCCTCGGTTGTCCGGCAGGATCGGAGCACTCCGTCTGTCCGGCAGGCTGCCGCCTTTACGGCAGGAGAAGCCTTTGCTTCTCTCATCGGCAATGTCTGACGCATTGCCGATGCAGTTCGGACCGGATCAGCCGCGTATCATTGTGATTATCATTTTGAAACGCTCTGCTGCATTCACGGAATGGCGTGCTCCATTCGGGATGACAAAACTCTCTCCCGTGTTGATTACGTACTTGACATCCTCGACCGTCAGCTCCATGCTTCCGTCAATGACTTGGATGAGTGCATCGAACGGTGCGGTATGTTCCGACAGACCTTGTCCCGCATCAAAGCTGAAAAGGGTGACGCTGCCGGCATTGCTGTGTACAAGTTCTTTGCTTACCACGCCGTCTTCAGCATATTCGATGACTTTCCCGGCGTTGAAAACGATTCCTTTCTCTAATTTAGCCATGATCTTAATCTCCTGTATTTAGTTTGTAATGTTGATCTTCCTGTCGGTTGCAGTACAAACATGATGCCATGTCGAAAGGTGGAAACAATTGTTACTGTTCCGTGTGCATGCCATCCTGAGGCCGGGCGGTTTCCGTCGGATATTTGGCGAGAGAAGCCTGTCTCTGCGTTCCCTTATAGACGGTTCCGATGGAGGGCGCCGCTGAAATTCTCATTTCTCCTATTGCTCCTTTGCCTGAATGTTGCGTTTCAGGCCATCGAACTTCGCACGTTTGACGGCCGAACCCTTGAACAGACGGCGATAGTCCTCGACGGTGAGACGGTGCCATTTCTCCTTACTCATGCTGAGGAGCTCCGGCTTCGGCTGGAGTTCCGGCTCGGTGCTGGGGGTTGCAAACCGGTTCCAGGGGCAGGCCGTCTGACAGCGGTCGCAGCCATAGATGGTGTCTCCCATGGCCGCTTTGGCTTCTTCTGACAGTTCGCCTCGGTTCTCAATCAGCTGGTAGGAAAGGCATCGGCTGGCATGGAAGTCCTCGCCCGGAACGATGGCACGTGTCGGACAGGCATCTACACAACGGTGGCATTTCCCGCATCGGTCGGGCATGGACTCATCATATACATCTACCTCGAAGGGTAAGAAGATCTCGCCTAAAAAGAACATCGATCCTGCATGAGGGACGATCAGCTGGTGGTTACGGCCCACCCAGCCCAATCCGGCCTTCTGTGCCCAGTAGCGTTCGAGGACGGGAGCCGTATCGCAGAAACAGCCCCATCCGGGTTCTCTCTGGGGTGCGGGAGACGATGAGGCGGTACAGGGTCTGCTGGTTTGAGACGGGGCTTCTGCTGACGAGGCCGGCATGGCTTGCCGCCTTATGGGCAGGCTCCCTTGTTGTGACGGAGGGAAGGTTGCATGCGCTTCTTTTCGAGGGAGGAACGGGAAAAGGGGGTGTAGTTCTTTGATTTTCCCGGCTAATTGCCTCATTCTTTCTTTCATCAGGTCGTGATAGTCTTTGCCAAGTGCGTATGCTGCAAACTGGTATTCCCCTTTCGGAAGAAGCTGTGAGGGAGCGTAGTTGAGGGCGAGCGAGACGATACTGCGCACTCCCGGAACCAGAAGCCGCGGGTCGAGCCGCTTCTCGAGATAGTTCGCCATGTAGGACATGGAGGCCTCCTCACCGTTCTCCAGCCACCTGCGATACCGCCGGGCAATTGATTCTTCGACAGCATCGGCCTTGGCGATTCCGCAGGCAGAAAAGCCGAGGGAACGGGCCAGGGACTTGATGGAGACAGCACGGAGTACCGGGATGTGGTCTGCTTTGCCGGGGAGTGAAGCGGGATACGTTTTTGCTGTCATGGGGAGTGAAGGAGCGCTGCAGGGACTCTCCGGGGGAAAGAGGCTATAATCGATGACGGCCGGAGACCGGGGAATGAGAAATGATGATAGGGGGGAAGGGGAATGAAAAAAGGGAAGGAGGGGATAAAGGATACTGTCTGTTCCGGTCGATAAAGCAGATTGTCAGAAATGGGTTTCTGCCGGATCGTCTGGGAACAATTTGAACTCGTAGCCTTGGTCTTTAAGCCATTGCAGCGATTCAGGCAAGGCTGTCCGGAGCTTGTCGATGCTCTTGAGAGAGTCGTGGAAGGTGATGATGGAACCGTTGCGGGCATAACGCTTCACGTTGTTTACCACATCATCAGCCGTCAGCCATTTGGAGTAATCTCGGGTGACGAGGTCCCACATCACTACACGGTAGTTCTGTTTCACCCACCAGTAGACGGTATGGCGCAGCCAGCCGTGTGGCGGGCGGAAGTAAGGGCTTTGGAGCAGCGCATCGGCTTTGGTGACATCGACGGCGTAGGTCAGCGCCCAGTGTCTGAAAGAACCCAGGTGATGATAGGTGTGATTGCCCGCTTTGTGACCTCGGCGGAGCACCTCTTCGTACAGTTCCGGATATTTCCTCACATTGTCGGCAACCATGAAGAACATGGCCTTGGCTCCGAATCTGTCGAGAACGTCGAGGATAAACGGGGTGGCTTCGGGTATCGGCCCGTCGTCGAATGTGAGGTAGACAGAATGATCCTGTCTGTTCATGCGCCACAGGGCGTGTGGATAGAAGAGGCGAAGCCAGCGGGCGGGTCGTTCGATAATCATGATGATGGTCGGGGGGACGAATGATGAATGTTGGAGGATGATGGACTGCTGAATGTCGGCCGTCGAGCGGTACCGGACAGTGCTGAATATCAGCGATAAGCCAGAGTACGGCTGCCTGTTGAGGACGGCCAGACTCCGGCTTTTCTGTCTTTTATCCTGATAAGGAATCTCAGGATTCCTGCTGCAGCGAGCCGCCCAGGCTCTGGAACCGCTTGAAGAGATTCGTCAGCTGGGCTGCATGGCTGTTCGCCCATGTGCGGTCGAAGCGGTCGTTCTCGTTGACAAGATTCATCATGATCTGGAAGTGCATCTTGCAAGATCCCTGTGACATGTCAAAATAGCGGGGCGACAGGCTCATGTAGTAGTTGGCATACTGCAAAGAGATCTTCCACAAAGCATCATAGAGCTGGCGTGCCTTTGCCTTCTGGCCCAGCAATGAATAGGCACGTGCCATATCACTGGAACCACTCATGTAGCTGACAGGTACATTGTAATAAGGGATCTCCTTCTCTGCCTTCTGCAGCACCTTCAGTGCCTTGCCTCTCTCTCCCTTGGCGATGAGGTGGAGGGCAAGGTCGGCCATTTCCCGGCGGTGTGTGTAGCACATTCGTGCCACGGTGTCGTCGATGTAGAGCCCCGGCTTGCTGAGGCCGCCCCATCTGAAGCGGTGCATCATCACGTCGTAGGTCTTCTCCGTGTCGAAGTTCCGCAGATTGATGCCGTTTTCATCCTGTACGCTCTGGGTATTGAAAGGCGTGATGCGGTTTGCAAGTCCCTCCTGGATGAAGTTGTCGCCGAGGTTCATGAAGTTCTCTGAACCGACGGTGATGGCTACATAGAGCGGACGTGTCCAGTTGCAGTTGGCGATCATCTCAAGCATCATCAGGTCACCTTTGTAGAGAGCCTGCCTGCCCGCCAGCGAGATGACCATACGGTCGGGGATGGAGTCTCCCGGCCGCATCATGCCGCTGCGGCGTACCGCTTCCTTGTCGATAGTCATGTAGAGCGTATCCGTTGGGATGACATGGTTCCGCGGATCTTTGGAACGTACCCAATACCTGAGGACGTTCTTCAGCTCGAACGGATCGTCACCGAACTGTGCTTTTGCCGCTGCCGGATCCTGTTTGTAGAAGTCGAGGATCTGCTGTTTGAACTCCGGCGCTATCTGTACATACTCGTTGGTTCCGCTTACATAATCCAGTCGTGGCCATGAGATAGGCACGCTCGGAGAGTTGTAAGCCGGACGGCGCATCTGGTCGATGTACCAGTCGGTCTGCAGATAGGAGAGGTTGCAGACACGTGTGTCGGTGCGTACTCCTTCTACTTCCTGGTTGTACCAGAGCGGGAAGGTATCGTTGTCGCCGTTGGTGAAGATAATCGGATTCCCTTTCTTCTGCAACGAGTTAAGATAGTTCTGTCCAAAGTCACGGCAGGTGTATCGGCCTGACCGGTCATGATCGTCCCATGTCTGCGATGCCATCTGGATGGGCACGAGCAGGCAGGCAAGGGAGATGACGGACGCCGAGAGTACCGGTGCGATCTTCAGTTTGCGCGCCCAGTCGTAGAGTGCCAGCACGCCCAGTCCGCACCAGATGGCGTATGCATAGAACGAACCGGCATAAGCGTAGTCACGCTCACGAGGCTGGCTCGGGGTCTGGTTCAGGTAGATGACGATGGCAAGTCCTGTCATGAAGAACAGGAAGAAAACGACCCAGAACTGCTGTATGCCCCGCTTGCCGCGCCATGCCTGCCAGAAGAGTCCGATCAGACCGAGCAGCAATGGCAGACAGTAGAACACGTTGTGCCCCTTGTTGGCTTTCAGCTCGTCCGGCATCTTGCTCTGGTCGCCGTAGAGTGCGTTGTCGATGAAGGAGATACCGGTGATCCAGTTGCCGTGTTCGGGCTCGCCGTTGCCCTGAAGGTCATTCTGCCGTCCGGCAAAGTTCCACATGAAGTAACGCCAGTACATGAAATTGCACTGATAGGAGAGGAAGAACCTGATGTTCTCCAGCTGTGTAGGCATCTTCACGCCGTCTACGTCGTGGCCGGTGATGCCGCCCATCCACTGTTCGTACTGTGCAGCGTGCCCCTGGTCGTACATACGCGGGAAGAACATATTCTGTTCAAACACCTGTGTCGACTTGTGGCGGACGAGGAAATAGGAGTCTTTTTCATCCTTCGATGCTTTCTCCTTGCGCTCATAGACGGGTGCTCCCTCGTCGAACTTGTAGTGCATGCCGTCTTCGGCCACGGCCGGCTGGCTCGAATAAGCCTGTCCGTACAGCAGCGGCCGGTCGCCATACTGGTCGCGGCTCAGATAGCTGCCCAGTGTGAAGATGTCCTCCGGAGAGTTCTGGTCCATTGGCGGATTGGCTGTCGACCGGATCACGATCAGCGTATATGATGAATAGCCGATGATCAGCATCAGCATGCAGAGCAGTGCCGTGTTCTTCACCCGCGAAGAGACAAGTGCGACCCGCTGCCTCTTGCCGTTGTTGCTGACAGGACGCTGCCATTGCAGGAGGATGTAGACAACAACGAGGAGGAGGATGCCGGTGATGAAGGCCGTCCAGCCATAGCCGTAGAACGGAATGCCGATCAGTGCCAGTGCCGAAAGGAAGGCAAGATTCTGACGCCGGCTGCTGTTGTCTCGGTAGGTCTCATAGATGCCCCAGACGAAGGCGGCGATGAGCAGGACAATATATACGATGGTGCCCGTGTTGAACGGCATGCCCAGCGTATTCGTAAAGAACAGCTCAAACCATCCGCCTACCGTGATGATGCCGGGGACTACGCCGTAAAGCACGGCTGCCACGAGCACTACCGAGAGACCGAGTGCGAAGAGCGAGCCTTTCAGGTCGGCATCCGGCACCTTCTTGTAATAGTAGACCAATACGATGGCGGGGATGCAGAGGAGATTGAGCAGGTGTACGCCGATGGACAGGCCTGTCATGTAGGTGATCAGCACCAGCCAGCGGTCGGAATGCGGCTTGTCTGCGTTGTCTTCCCACTTCAGAATCAGCCAGAACACGACGGCCGTGAAGGCAGACGAGTAGGCATATACCTCTCCCTCGACAGCGGAGAACCAGAACGTGTCGCTGAACGTGTAAATCAGTGCGCCGACGAGCCCTGCTCCCTCAATGGCAATAAGCTTGGCAAGTGACGGGGCTTCCCCGTCACGGACGATCAGACGGCGTGAGAGATGGGTGATTGTCCAGAAAAGGAACATGATGCACGTTGCCGAAAGCAACGCACTCATGGTGTTGACCATGCGTGCCACCTGCGTCGGATCGCTTGCGAAATGTGAGAAGAGATTCGCCGTGAGCATGAAGAACGGTGCCCCGGGAGGATGCCCGATTTCCAGTTTATAGCCTGTTGTAATAAATTCGGGACAGTCCCAGAAGCTGGCTGTCGGCTCGATAGTGGAGCAATAGACGAAAGCTGCAACCAAGAATGCAACCCATCCGACGATGTTGTCCACCAGTCTGAATTGTTTCATTTATGCGATTAGAGTTTACTTGCTGCCCGATCCGTATCCGACACAGGCAGGAATATTTTATTTCGAAATAACCTGTGCAAAGGTAATAATATTAATTAAGATCGCACAATGACAAGGATGAAAATATATTAAAACAGGCTGTCGCCGTTGAATACGCCGACAGCGGATGGCTGCCGTCCGGTTGAATCTGGCTGTCTTCGTCTTCTATGCGTAAACTCCGCCCAACAGGCAGTTTGCCAATTTCCCGTGAGTCGCAAGTCCCCCTTCCCGTTCTGTGACTTACACCGGTTTTCGGCGGTACGACGCTTCTTTCCCTACCGATCGCTCGCTGTCCGGCGATAAAGCGCAAAGGTGCAGGGATGCAACACGTCTGGTGTTGACCGACAGCACGGCTGGTGTCGGGCATCAGCATATCGGCAGGAGGTCGGGTTCGCTCCTGTCACCATGATACATACCGTTAAGAGGAATTGACCGGCTTATAGGGAAAATGACGGACGGGACGGCAATCAATACTGAATATGTTTACTGGACAACCCTGACGGGAAACGCGGAACACCCGGTATCTCCTCTCTCTTCCCGTGCTCCCTTTCTTCACGCATCGGAGGTCGTTTTGCTTCCATGATTCTGTGTAAGGCAATTCCCCCTGACGTCCTCCGGCCTTCCCGGGCGTGCCCTGACCGTAACTTTCCAGAATCAGGAAAGGCCGGGAACAGCCGGGTGCATTTCCACAGGTTATGCGTCCTTGCCATGTGGAAAGACCGTCCGGAAGAAACGGAAAAAGGGACTGTCTGCCATGAGACAATCCCTTATCAGGTTTCGTGTCCTGCCGCAGGGCAGGAGCTGTATTTACTTCAACTTGGCATAGCCGTACTTTGCACAGGCGCCGAGTTCTTCCTCAATGCGGATGAGCTGGTTGTACTTGGCCATACGGTCTGTACGAGACATAGAACCCGTCTTGATCTGGCCGGAGTTGGTGGCAACAGCAATGTCGGCGATGGTTGTATCCTCTGTTTCGCCTGAACGGTGAGAGGTAACGGTCGTATAGCCGTGGCGGTGTGCCATCTCGATAGCCTCCAGTGTCTCTGTGAGGGAACCGATCTGGTTGACCTTGATCAGGATGGAGTTGGCTGCACCCATCTTGATACCCTTTTCGAGGAACTTGACGTTGGTTACGAACAGGTCGTCACCGACGAGCTGGCAACGGTCGCCGATGGCAGCTGTCAGCTTGACCCAGTTCTCCCAGTCGTTCTCATCGAGACCGTCCTCGATGGAGTCGATAGGATATTTGGTGATAAGGTGCTCGAGGTAAGCAATCTGCTCGTCAGCGGTGAGCTTCTTGCCGTTAGGATCCTTCGGCATGCCGTTCTTGAGCTGGCGATAGTCGTAGAACCACTTGCCACCCTCGCATACGGCGAACTCGGATGCTGCGCAGTCCATTGCGATCTTCACGTCCTTGCCCGGCTCGTAGCCTGCATCCTTGATGGCCTGGATGATTGAGTCGAGTGCATCCTCGATGCCGTCGAACTTAGGAGCGAAGCCGCCCTCATCGCCTACGGCGGTTGAGAGACCGCGCTTCTTCAGCAGCTTGGCAAGAGCGTGGAACACCTCAGCACCCATGCGGATGCCTTCTTTCTCAGTCGGCGCACCTACCGGACGGATCATGAACTCCTGGAATGCGATAGGAGCATCAGAGTGTGCACCGCCGTTGATGATGTTCATCATCGGAACAGGAAGTACGTAAGTGTTGGCACCGCCGATGTAGCGGTACAAAGGAATATTCAGCGCCTTGGCGGCAGTGTGTGCTACGGCCAGAGAAACACCGAGGATAGCGTTAGCACCGAGCTTGCTCTTTGTCGGAGTGCCGTCGAGTTCGAGCATCTTGTAGTCGATTGCACGCTGGTTCAGCACACAGTCGCCCTTCAATGCCGGAGCGATGAGGTTGTTGACATTCTCGACAGCCTTGAGGACACCCTTGCCCAAGAAACGCTTCTTGTCGCCATCACGAAGCTCCAGTGCCTCGTTCTCACCGGTAGACGCACCGGACGGAACACTTGCACGACCCATTACACCGTTTTCGAGTGTTACCTCTACTTCAACTGTAGGATTGCCACGTGAGTCAAGAATCTCGCGAGCATGTACTTTTTCAATCTTCATAACTTATGTGTTTGTTAAAAATCAGTTATATTTCTTCTTTCCTTTCGCCTTGCAAAGTTAATAAAAAAAAACTTGTAACCGCATTCTGTCAGGACGTTATATTTCTGTTTTTGACAAAATTAACGTTTATCCGATGAGGATGACCGTGACGCCTCTTGCGGCCTGTGCGCCCATGACGAGAGCCTGTTCTATATCGGCGGTCTTGCTCGGTCCGGAAATAAAGCAGCCATAGCCGTAATCCGTCATCTGGATGCGGCTGTAGGCTTCGTGCATGTTGTTGACGATCCGGCGGCGGCGGACAAGGATGACGAGCTGTTCTGATACGAAGCAGACGACCCTCTCCTTCATGGTCTGCGGAACCCATACGCAGCCGTTCTCGGCCACGGCGACCTGTCCTTCGACGATGCCCACATCCGTGCCGTTGAGCTCCTGTGCCTCCGCAACTGTATCGGGGTTGCGGTCGGCCTGTATACCCTTGACGTTTGATGCGAATACCTGGGCATCGGGGTAGGCCTGCCGGATGATTGCGTTCAGGTCGTCGGTCTCTTTGGCCTCAATGACCTTGCAGCCAACGTTTTTGCTTGTTTCGATGAACTGTCTGGCGACATCGGGATAGGTGATGCCTTTGACGGCTGTCTCAGGCATATCAAACTGCTGGATGGTATGTCGGCGCAATCTGCGGAGTAAGTCTTCTTTTTTCATTGATGCGTGATGAATGTTAATTGATGGTGAAGTGGGGTGGGAAGGATGGAAAATGAAAGTCTGACGGCAGGAAGCAGGGTGGGGGAGCGGAAGGGTGTCTTCTTGCCGGCAGTGTCTTATTTCCCGTTCTTCAGTTCCTCCATGGCCTGTTTGAAGAGCGCATGGAAAGGTTTTCTTGCAAAACGGGGCATGGTGTGGCCGATGCTCCATGGATTGAGACTGGTGTCCGCCCATGCCTCCGGAATGTAATTGGCCACGGAGGAGTTCCGCAGGAGCGCATCGTAGACGGGGTAGTTCTCGTAGACGGCTTTCATGCCTTCCGCCATGACTTTCTTCTCCCTGTTCTCTGTCCCGTAAGTCTCCAGGCTCTGCCGCCACCGGTATATCTGGCTGCCCGGAGTCACCTTGGCGGGGCAGACACAGTCGCAGCTCAGGCACAGCGAACAGGCCGACACGTTGCCGCTGTGCTTCTTGGGATCCTTCAGCATGCCGAGATTGACACCGATGGGTCCCGGAATGAAGTAGCTGTAGGAGTAGCCCCCCGAACGGCGGTAGACAGGACAGGTGTTCATGCAGGCACCGCACCGGATGCACTTCAGGGTCTCCCAGTGTGCCGTATTGGCTGTTATGTTGCTTCGTCCGTTGTCAACAAGGATGACGTGCATCTCTGCTCCCGGCCTCGCTCTGCGGAAATGAGACGTGAAGGAAGTGGCGGGCTGCCCTGTCCCGCTGCGGCTCAGGAGCCTGTGAAAGACGGCGAGAGAGGCGTAGTCCGGGATGACCTTCTCCAGTCCCATGGCTACGATATGCAGCTTAGGGACGGAAGTGGACATGTCCGCATTCCCCTCATTGGTGCAGACGACGCAGTCGCCGGTGGCCGCCACGCCGAAGTTGCAGCCCGTCATGCCGGCATCGGCATCCATGAAGTCTTTGCGGAGATCCTGACGCGCGCAGTAAGTAAGGTACGTCGGGTCGTGGTTGCCGATTTCCTTTGAGATTCCTTTCTCCTCAAACATCTCCCCGACCTCGTCGCGTGTCAGGTGGATAGCCGGCATCACGATGTGGGCGGGTTTCAGATGCATCAGCTGGAGGATGCGTTCGCCCAGGTCGGACTCGACGACGTCAATCCCTCTTTCCATCAGATAAGGATTTAACCCGCACTCCTCCGTCAGCATGGACTTCGACTTGACCAGTTTCCTGACCTTGTGTGTTTCAAGAATGCCGTAAGCGATCTCGTTGAACTCCTGTGCATCCTTGGCAAAGTGTACGATGACCCCGTTCTTCTCCAAGTTTGTCGTGAACTGCTCCAGATAGTCTGCCAGATGGGTGACGGTGTGCGCCTTGATCCGGCTGGCCTGTTCGCGCAGGTCCTCCCATTCGGGAAGCTGGGCTGCCGCTGCATCACGCTTCTGCCGGACTGACCAGAAGGTCTGGTCGTGTCTGGATATTTTCTCTTCGGGATTCTTCAGGAACTCCTTGGCTCTTTTTGAATGATAGGTTGACATACTTGTATTTACGCTTCTTCTTTATTATAGTATGTGTGTCACAGCCCGGCTGCCAGTATCTCGGCTACGTGCATGAACTTTACCGGGTACTTCTGCCGGGCAGCCACGCCCTGCATGTGCATCAGGCAGGAACAGTCCGAACCTGTGATGATCTCTGCTCCGGTCGCCATGTGCGCCTTCACCTTGTCATTGCCCATCCGGCTGCTGACATAAGGCTCCTCTACCGCAAACATCCCGCCGAAGCCGCAGCACTCGTCTTTCCGGTCGGGCTCTTTGACCGTTATGCCGTCCTTGAGTTGCAGCAGATCCACGATCTTGTTGAACGGTTTTATCTGCAGTTCCGACGGTGAACTCAGCCCGAGCTCCCGTACGCCGTGGCATGAGTTGTGAACGGAGACGACATGGGGGAAACTACCCGGAAGCTCCCTTACCTTCAGGATGTCGTGCAGGAACTCCACCAGTTCCATGGTCTTTTCAGGGGTCTGGCACGCATGGTCGAGTATCTGCGGGTAGTTGACCCGTACAAAGGCTGCACAGGAGACGCTGGGAGTGACGACATAGTCGAAGTCGCGGAACTTGTCCTCGAAGCGTTCGGCCAGATGCTCTGACATACGTTCAAACCCTCCGTTTGCCATAGGCTGTCCGCAGCAGGTCTGTCTCTCGGGGTAGACTACATTCAGTTTCAGTTTCCGCAGAAGCCTGTAGGTGGCTACGCCGACCTGCGGATACAGGGCATCGACATAGCAGGGAATGAAGAGTCCGACTCTCATAGATTGTATGTATTCTCTTGTTCGTTTGTGTGCTACAAAAGTAGAGAAAAAAAGTCATATAGAAAAAGAATTGAGTGGAAAACGGCAAAGCGGCGGAGGAAAATTCCACTGTGTGATATTTTTTCTTACCTTTGCACGTGTGGAAGGCCGTACCGTCCGGGAAGAAGACTACGCCCGGGAGGCGGATTCCCGGAGGAGGGCTGGCCTTTCTGTCCCAGGCCTCTCCGGCTTCCATGTTTACTTTTCAGAGAAAGATATGATCGTTTGCATAGCAGAGAAACCCAGCGTAGCCAAAGACATTGCACGGATCCTTGGTGCCGACAGACCTTGTAGCGGCTACATGGAGGGGAACAATTACCAGGTCACATGGACCTTCGGACACCTTTGTGAACTGAAGGAACCCGATGATTATTTCCCGAACTGGAAGCACTGGAGCCTGGCGGCTCTGCCCATGATTCCGCCCCGGTTCGGCATCAAGCTCATCGAGGACGAGGGCGTGAAGAGGCAGTTTGCCGTCATCGAGAAGCTGTATCATTCGGCAGAGCTGATCATCAACTGCGGGGATGCCGGACAGGAGGGAGAACTGATCCAGCGGTGGGTCATGCAGAAAGCGGGCGTGAAATGCCCCGTGAAACGCCTGTGGATTTCTTCCATGACAGACGAAGCCATCCGGGAGGGATTCGCCAACCTGAAAGAGCAGGGACAGTACCAGTCGCTCTATCTCGCAGGATTGTCCCGTGCCGTCGGCGACTGGCTGCTCGGGATGAACGCCACGCGTCTGTACACATTGAAGTATGGAAACAACAGCTACGGACGGGGACAGGTGTTGTCCATAGGACGTGTCCAGACACCTACCCTTGCTCTTATCGTGCAGCGGCAGAAGGAGATAGACCATTTCAAGCCGGAACCTTATTGGGTGCTGGCGACCGTCTACCGTGACACGCAGTTTACGGCCACAAGGGGCAGGTTCAGCTCCAGGGAAGAAGGGGAGCGGGCGTTCTCCACCATTGAGGGAAAACCGTTTACCATCACCAGTGTGACGAAGAAAAAAGGTGCGGAACAGCCCAGGCAGCTCTACGACCTCACCTCGCTGCAGGTGGACTGCAACCGGAAGTTCGGCTTCTCCGCCGAGATGACGCTCAATACCATCCAGACACTGTACGAGAGAAAACTGACGACTTACCCCCGTGTGGATACACAGTTCCTTTCCGACGACATCTATCCGAAGTGCCCGCAGATCATGAACGGCCTTTATCAGACGGCCTTTGCCGGCCAGCGTCTCTATGCCGGTCTCGTGAAGACATTGGGCGGGAAGCCGCTGCCGGAGAGCAGGCGTGTGTTCGACTCCTCGAAAGTGACGGATCACCATGCCATTATCCCCACTGGGGTCCCGCCGCAGGGGCTGACCGATGCGGAGCGCAAAGTCTACGACCTCATTGCCCGCCGTTTCATCGCAGCGTTCTATCCTGACTGCAAGTTCGCTACAACGACCGTATTGGGAAAGGTGGACGAGGTAGAGTTCAAGGTGTCGGGAAAGGAGATACTGGATCCGGGATGGAGAGTCTGCACAGACAGCGGTCCTTCCCAGTGCGCCGCCTCTGAAGAGGGACAGGGAGGAACTGCCCGGAACGAGTCGCTGCTCCCTGCCTTCACCAAGGGAGAATCAGGGCCGCACACCCCCACGCTGACGGAGAAACAGACCGTCCCCCCCAAGCATTATACAGAAGCCTCGCTGCTTCGTGCTATGGAGACGGCAGGCAAACTTGTCGAAGATGAGACTCTCCGGGCTGCAATGAAAGAAAACGGAATCGGCCGGCCGTCCTCACGTGCGGGAATCATCGAAACGCTCTTCAAGCGGCATTATATCCGGCGGAAAAGGAAGAACATTGAGGCGACCGAGACAGGCATCGCCCTGATTGACACCATCCACGAGAAACTCCTTACATCCGCAGAACTGACAGGTATATGGGAGAAGAAACTCCGTGACATTGAGGCGAATAAGTATGATGCGGCACAGTTCGTCAACGAATTGAAGCGGCAGATCAATGACATTGTCAATGATGTCCTGGCCGACAACTCCAACCGGAAGATAGGACAGATAGAAAACAATGCAGGCAAACAATAGGAGAAAGACAACCGTATAAAAGGCAGGGACACCCTGTCACCTGCCGTCAGCAGCAAATGGGATAGGTTTTTAAACCTGTCTGTCAGGTTGGGAAGCAAAGGGAGAGAGCGTCAACCCCAGTCAGTGGACTGCATCATCCCGATCGCTCAACTGCACCGGCTGTTCTGGGCAGAGGGTCGGGAATCGGATTCCCGGCGGCTGGGAGCAGGATTCCCGACGGCTGGGAACAGGATTCCCGACCGGTTGGGAACAGCAGTCCCGGCTGGGAAGTCCCTTGCCGTCTGCAGCCCATTCATTCTGAAGTTTTCCTATCCTGCGGGCCGGTCCTTCCTTTTGGCAGTAAAGGAAATGGGTCAACCTTGTTCTCCAAGGGGGGCTTATACCCTGTTTCAGTTTCTTGCTGCGAACTTGGAGGTTGTTCTGTCTGAATGTTTTTTGTCCTTCCGAAATAGGGAGTGATGAAGTAAGCCTGCTGCATAATAAGGCACACGGAGGGGGGACTATCACGGAGATGCCGGTGGCACACAAGAGCGACAGGGATGTGACGTACGGGGTTTCTTTTATTTTCTGGATAAACGCTATTCATGATTCTCACAGACAAATGCTCTGATAAAACGCTCAAATAACCTCCGCTCCACGCACCGACGGTGTCTCCGTTATAGGGTTCTTGCCTCCGTTCATTCCCTGTCTCTGTGTGATATTCCATCAAAGTCATCAACTCACGAGACAGACCTCATCACTCCAAATTCCTGAAGCCCCTGTTTTTTCATGATCTGATCGCTTGCAGTCCGTCAAAGCTTCAGTCCTCCGGCGCTCTTGGCAGGGCGGATAGTGTCCCGGAAATAAGCCAAGTCTGTTCTGATCATATCGGTTTAAACGAAAAGACCCGTGTTTCCGCAATGGCTATACATTGCGGAAGCACGGGTAGTGACAGGCATGGCCTTTCTCTTTTGCCGGCTTCAGTTCAGGTTGTAGGTGTGAACGCTCATGCCCTGTGCCGAAGGCAGGTAGTTGATTCCCCACCAGCACATTTGCAGGAGACAGAAAGAAATGATCAGTATCCAGAGTGAGGGCCGGACGGTGCGGGGATGGTACTGGCGGTAGTGGACATAGACGAGATACGCCAGCCATGTAATGGCCGCCCACGTCTCTTTGGGATCCCACGACCAGTAATGTCCCCAGGCTTCCTTTGCCCAGACGGCACCCATGAGCATGCCGAGCGTCATGAACGAAAGGCCGACATAGGTGAGGTTGTCCGTTATCTCCATTTCCTTGTCAAGGTCTTCTCCTTTCTTGAAGTAGAGCAGGTACACGGACATGACCGCTGCGGCCCCCAGAAGTGCATACGCCATCATGTAGACGATGACGTGAGGCGCAAACCACGGGCTCTGCAGTGCGGGCATAAGGGTCTTGGAATGGATCTCCGGTCTGAGGAGGTTGATGCCTACGAAGACGGCCGCAAGGAGTGTAGAGAAACTCAAGATCCACTTGTACCGCCAGCGGCTGTAAACGATGATGCCTGACAGGGGAAGGAAGAAGCTGTACCATAGGCGCGTCTCGCCCATTGTACGGAGCGGCGGCCGTTCCAGGGTGATCCACATGATGAGGATGTAGGCAAAGAAGACGGCAAGTCCCAGTCCTGTCGTCGTAAACGCCAGTGTACGGCGGTTGCCCCACGCAGCCCATGCTCCTACAGCCCACAGGGCTACGGCCAGCAATGCAAATACAATAAAGTAACTCCAGATCATGCTTCTACCTCCTTCTTACGACTTGCCGTCAAGAACATACCGACAGCACCAAACAACAACAAGAAAATACCTATATAAACGACTGGCAGCCAGGGATCCGTCACCAGTTCAAAGACGCTGAGATTGCTCCATTTGCCCATCTGCTCATTGTAGCTGAGCTGATAGATCTTCCAGCCCTCAATGTTGAACGGCTTGTTGACTTCGATCTCCGTCTGAATATTCTGCCCGCTCTGGGTATAGATGTCGACAACGGAAGCAAAACGGCGTGGCTCACGGTCGGGCATCGCCAGTTTTCTGCCGTCAGGAAGCTGTAACGCCTGATAGGGGAAGAGATAACTGCCGCTGGTGATCCAGCCGGTTGCCGTGCGTGGTTGTCCTTTCCCTGATGGGGATTTGCCGTCACCCGCACGTGCGCCGGTCGTCACCTTTACGAGTAAAGCACAGGCCGACCCCCGGGCATCTGTCGCCATGTAACCTTTTTTGTTCTGCGCCTGTCCCAGAGAGTCCATACGGATATTCGCCATCATCCCTTCCGGCACTTTGCCGACCATCTGGTTCAATGTGACGGGGATGGCATTGTCAATGCGTTTGAGAATCTCGATCCTGCAGTCGAGCAGCTGCCCGGTCGTCATGTTCTTTTCCACAAGGAGGTTTTCCGGTTTCCCCTGTGGAAGCGGAAGGCCTTTCTTGTCGATGAGCATGAGCTTGGGGGGGTATTCATCAATGGTGAATTTCTCCAGCTGGATGGCTACGGGGAGATGGTGGACACTCCCGAAAGCATCCAGGCCGCGCCATTCCGGCTGCCCCGTCTCGCAATACATCTTTACACGCAGCATGTCGGCGCTGCCGAGTGTGCCGCACGTCAGTACGATGAACAGTCCTGCATGACTTGTCAGTGTGGGCAGACGTCTCCATGAGAAATGGGCGATCTGATTTAAGGTCACCTCCCCTACAATTGCCGTCATCCACAGATACACAAGGATGAATGGCCAGAAGTTCAGCATCTTTGTCAGGCCGACAGGGTCAAAGGGGCTTTTGCCTTCCGCTGCCTGTCTGGTTACTCCCATGAGTAACGTCAGTATGGCGGCTGCGGCAATGGTCGGTATTGCCGCCTGCATGGTGGTCATGAACCGGCACAGATAGGAATGTCTGCGACGCATGGAGACGGCGACAAGTGCCAGTATGAATAGAATGAGTATGATGATGTTGGCGGGCCAGATGAAGATGCCCCATTCCAAGGGTCCCATCGTAGCTTGTAACAGTCCGCCGGTGACTAACAGTCCGATGACTATTGCTGTTCCTTCCTTCAGCGTATAAGGTTTATTCCACATAAGTGTTGTTGAATGTTGAGAGTTGAATGTTGAGGGTTGAAGCGGGGGATCCTGACGATCATAGAGGATTTTCCCATGGATTGCTTTTCCTGAAGACAGGGTGGGGGGTAAGGCATGCTGTATGATGGAATCAGCCTCTGCTGCCTGTCCTGCTGTCTGCTCCTCACCAGTCGGTCGGTTCTGTCGGGTATGGGTTATCCTGCTGATTTCCAGTATTAGAAGCCTTTTCTCCTGTCATGTCCGGCCGAGGGTACAGTCGGTCTTATGACCCATGGTACTTCCTTTGTATGAGCACGGATAGTAATCGTTGTGCTGCTTTTAACCGCTTGATGAGAAACCGCAGCTCTGTCCGTTGAGAGGCATTCTGAACCGGCAGGGTCTGCTTGCAGTCCCTTGCTTCTCCGGCTGCGGCCGTGTCTCCTCCTGCTATATAGGATCCGTATTAATCAGCTGATAGTTGACAGCTGGCAGGAGGACCGCCAGCCGTCAACTATCCGACTGTTGACTTTCAACCGACTACATAGGTTTTGTTATGAATCGCTTGTTCTTCTTTGCAGTCTCAATCCACTTTGGTACGACCGTATCCAGGAACTGCTTCTTCTGCTTGTTGAGCTTCGGCATATCCAGTCCGATGTACGACTGAGCCTTTGCCTTGGTGGAGAGATCAGGAAGCGGAATCTGACCTGTGAATCCGTGGCGGGCTACCACACGGGCGATCTGCAGGCGTGCATCCTTGGCATACTCCATCGCACTGGCGAGGAGACGCATGATCTCCTGCGGGGCATGGAACGCTGCACCGTGGCTGGCAACAGCATAGTCCCAACGCCACTGACCCTTGCGGATGTCGGACAGGGCAGTCTTCATCTCGGCTTCCGTCGCACCCTTTTCCCAGGCGAACTTGGCTTCGATGTGCGCTGCGGCAAGTTCCTTCTCTACGTGTGTACGGAAGTCATAGATCTTCTGCTGACGTTCGTAAACATTCTGGCGGAGTGTCTCGGCATCCTGACGGTGACAGGTCTGGCAGGTGCGGTCGATGTGTGCCAGAGGACTCATCACGTGGTGGTCCGTGTATTTCACGCCGCCCTCGGAGATGTACGGCATGTGGCAGTCAGCACAGGAGACGCCCCGCTGTCCGTGGATTCCCTGCATGTAAAGTTCATAACCCGGGTGCTGGGCCTTGAGGATCTTCGCCTTAGAAAGCGGATTGATGTAATCGTAGAAGCCGATACTGTCGTAGTATTCTTCTGCCGCCTCACATGTCAGACCCTTTTCCTGCGGGAAGTGGAGATAGTTTCCGTTTTCCTTTTCGAAATAGTATTCTGTGTGGCACTGTGCGCAGACCAGGCTACGCATCTCCTGGTGCGTGGCTTTCTTCACGTCTTTGCCGACGCGTGCCCACGCCTCATAGAGTGCAGGACGAGCGGGACGGAGATCCATCGTCCGTGCATCGTGGCAGTCAGAGCAACCGATGGTGTTCATGGCCTCTGGTCCCCAGTCGCTCCACTTGGCAGCATAGAACTTGTCAGTACCTTTTTCACGCATAAGGCGTGGAATATCCGGACCCTTACAGGTCCAGCATGTGCCGGGTTGTATGTCTTCCTGTCCGTCGACACCGGGGCTTCCTGTACGCAGGATCTTGCGCAGGTCTTCTATGGCGTGCCGGTGCCCGCGCGGTGTGTTGTATTCCCTCGAGAAGGCGTATCCTGCCCATAGGACGACCATTTCCGGACGTTGTGCCAGTACATCCACCTCCTGCGAGGAGTTGTATTTACTTACGAAACTCGTGTCTTCCGTCATTGCCCATGTCTCGTATTCGCGGGGGAAGTCCTCTGCGAATTTCTCGTTCTGGGAAACGATGGAATCCGTCATCTGTGTCCGTCGGTTGTTGAAGATGCTTGCTACTTCCGCTCTTCTCTCAAGCATGGAAGAACATAGCAGTCCGAGCACGAACACGATGACCATTGCTCCGCCGAAGAGCAACCAGCCTTGCCATTTCTTTAATGTTTTTGCCATAATTATAGGTTTTTAATATTTTGTTCAATGATTAATGATATGCAGTGATAAGCGATGATAAGTGTTTATGGGTGATATGAGCGGTGATAAGCGGTGATAGCCGATAGAGGATGATGGCTATCTGTGGAGAATCGCCGGCAGGTGGGCTTATTCTCTTCCCAATATCTTCTGCAGCCAATGGGGTACAGGAGAGGGGGGCATGGGTTCTACGAATTCCGCCCCCGGCGTACTTGAAAGGGAGTTCTTTTTCATGTGAGCCACGTCACGGTGGCAGTCCCAGCATGCCTTGCCCTCACCGCGCTTCGCTTCCATGTAGTCGATGCGTCCGGTCTTGACAAATTCCTGGTTGAGCTGTTTGTGGCAGCGGATGCAGTTGTCCATGATAACCTCTGCGGATGCGTCTTCAGCCTCGATGGACTGCGACTCGCTGCGTGTGACGAAATAAGCCACGTGTTTCATCCCGTCCATTCCCTTGAAGGCATAATGGGCGGCCATGTTGTTGTTCGGTACATGACAGTCGTTGCAGGTGGTGTTGCGTGCGTGCGCCGAGTGTGACCACGTTGCATAATAGGGCGACATGATGTGGCAGTTGATACATGCCGCAGGGTCATCACCTACTATATATGTGTGCATACGGAGCAGATAGAGGAACAGTCCCGTCAGTCCTACTATGACACCGCACAGCAGAGACAGTGCGACCTTCTGCCTGTATGAAATGGATGCCAGGAAATTATCCAGCATTCCTTTCAATTTTGAAAATATGGCTTTTAGTTTCATAGGAATTAAACCTTGTTCGTTTGCAAATATACCTAATTTTTTTAAACAAGATGTAAATTTTGAAGAAATAATCATCATTTGTTAGGATTTTAACATATTCCCTTGTCTTTCCCCTCTGTCATTTTCCGTGAAAGTGATTTTACATCAGAGACCGGACAATTGAATGTGGTATAAAGACTTTGCTGTCCCGGTAAATGTTTCCCATACCAGCCGGTCGTCCGTCCCTTATATTTAATAAGGTGTGTAGATAGTGACAGAAACGAGCGAGCCTTTCCGTCTCATGCATTGTGCTGATGCCTGTCACCTGCCGTGCTGATGCCTGTCACCAGCCGTGTTGATGTCCGTCACCCGTCGTGCCGGGCATGGACATCATGCGTGGTGTGGGATCGTATTGCAGTCGGTTGGCGGGATGTATTGTCGTGGAGAAGCGTTGTGCTGCCGTAAGCTGACGTGACTTGTCGGATGGGAAGGGAAGGCTTTTCATGAGGGTGTGTCAAAATGCAAATTAATAACTTGACAACTTTCAAACTATAAGCAGGTTTTCTCTAAAAGCAAAGAAAAGACCATTTCTTTACTCAAAATCGAGTAAAAAAATGGTCATTTTTAATGAATTGTTTCAAACTTTAAGATTGTCAAAATGGTATTTGCATTTTGACACACCCTCAAGGGAACGATTCATGAATCTGTGTGCTTTATGTCTTGCCGGACAGCAATTTGCCCATGTCCATTCTACAAGTTCCGTTGTACAGGGAAGCCCATCCTTCCGCCGGGCGGCTTTCCCCACCAGCAGGCATTCCACGGCGTATTACAGTGACAGGATGAAATCATCCCAGTCCTTGGGAGTTCCCTTTTTGTTGAATGCCTTTTCAAAAAGCCGGCGGCGTGTGGCTGATACCGATTCGCGGCTGTGTGCTGTGAGGCCGGCTATGACGCTCGGCTGAAAGCCGGTCTTTATGAGCAGCGAGACGCGGTATTCGTAATTATTCATCTTGCAGATATCGTGAAGATGTCCGTTAAAGTCCGGATAGGCCTGTTCGACCACAAGAGATAGCTGCCGCCAGTCATCATTGTGAAGAATGAACAGACCGTCCCCTGTATCAAGATGCCGGATGATGTGCTTGTAGATGTCGGAGTTCCTTATCATTGCCGTTTTTCTTTGTTCGGAATCCGCATCTCTGTTCTTTTGGTTCTTTCGAAGACTTTTGTAATGGTCTATCTTGAGGCGCATCAACGCTTTCTGCTGGCGGTTGTAGCGCATGGCAAAGACAAAGACCGCGACGACTGCGGCCATGGAGACCAGGGCGATGACAAGCAGCAGGCGGTAGACCTTCGCATCAGCATTCAGTTTGATGTTTTCCTGTTCTTTCTTGCCGTAGTTGTAAAGCGCATCCATACGGAGGAGGGTCTCTGTACGCCGGTACAGGCTTACGGAGTCCGTGAACCGGATGAAAGCCTCCATATACCGGGAAGCTTTCTTTATTTCCTGATTCCTTATATAGATATTGGTCAGGAAGCGTGCGGCACGCTGCCTGTCGAAAAGGTTGCCGTTCTTCAGGATTTTAAGGCTCGTCAACTCACAGTTCCGGTAGTCGTGTATGCCGTAGTAGTACTGGGCGGTTGTCATGAGGACGGCCGGCGTATTGGCGTTCAAGGTATCTGCTGCAATGGCATGATAGTATTTTCCTGCTTCGCTCCACTTCTTTTGGTCTACCAGGCTTGTCAGCATCAGGCAGTTCAGTTCGGTTCTCTCGTACCTGTATCTGGATGGTGCCGTTTCGACCAGCTTCATTGCAAGACCGCAGTAAAACAGGCAGGAGTCGGGTCTGTTCATGCTGTAGAAGGCATTTCCCAGATTGCGGTAACAGTACAGCATCCCTGTCGTGTCGTTGTTCGATTCATAGAGTGCATACGCCTTGCTGTACATCTGCGCCGCTTCCTTTGCCATATACTGGTAGATGAAAGCGTTGCCAAGCTGCTTGTAAGCCTTCGCCTTGAGTGTTGTGATGGCTGTGTCGGGAGTATCGGCAGCCGGGGCATCGATGATCTTCATGAAACAGTCACGCGCAAGGACGGCCTGGCCGCTGTCCTTTGCGGCACATCCCTGTACATAGAGACTTCTCAGGTAATCAGGACAGGTGCTGTCTTTCCTTGTCTGCCCTTGACCGCATGAAATGAGGCAGCCGACCAGTAACAGACAGAAAAAAAGAGGATGTTTCATCAGATTCTGTTTCGTTCTATCCACACTTTACTCACTTATGCAAAGTTATGAATAATTGGTTTACCATCAAAAAATATTATATTGTTTTTGAATAAATCCTCCTTTTTCCACTGTTTATGCACTTTTGTACATCATTTGTACACTCGATTTCAGTCCCTCACCGTAGGAAATCAGATACCTTTGCAACGTTTCTACACGGTTTCAGCTATCGTAATCTCACATCACAGGAATCGGCGTCATAGGCTGCCTGAGGACGAATGCAGTCTGAGGGTTCTGCTCTGACGTTGTTGGCAATGGAAGAAGAACCGCCACCCTAAGCGGTCTGATTATTATAATTAAACATGAGATGAATATGCGAACACCAAGACTTCTGCTCATTCCATTGGTACTGCTCACAATGGTCGGCATGGCTTTGCACGCCCAAAGTCCACAAGAGACTTTCCAGAAATCGCTTCAAGCGCAGCGTATGAAAACCGGCAGCTGGCATCGTTATAGCCTGTTTCCGCAGAAAATGCCGGCGGCAGCCCGCCCTGCCTGGATCCAACAGCCATCGGCACAATACAGCCATGCGAAATACGGGACAGGCGGCTCTTCTTTCATCGCTTTCATGGATGCCAGCAAGTCGTGGGAAAATGGAGGAGCAAACCAGTTTGGCTTTTACCAGCTGCAGCCTGGCAGCAGTGTTTGTTCTATGCTGTTCAGCACCCCGAAGACAGACATGAACGGCGGCGGTGCCATCTATGATGGGAAATTCCATGGCACTTCCTGGGACCAGTCGTATACCGGCACATACCATGAATACAATCTCATAGACTGGTCGCCGACGGAGAATGACGGCAAGAAGGTGTACAATTACAACTATTGGGGTGCGACTTCCGCATACGACCCGACTGACGGGAAGGTGTACCTCGTGGGATTGGACAACAACACCTTTGAGTACGTTCTCGTAAGCGTCGATTTCAACACGTTCAGCAACGGCAATGTGATCAAGAAAATGGAAGACAATTCCTATCCTGCCATGGCATTCGACGCTGAAGGGCAGCTCTGGGCCGTCTCACCCAAAGGGATTCTTCTGAAAGTCGACAAGAAGACGGGCGATGAGACCGTCATCGGAGACACCGGGGTGAAGCCGGGTACATCATGGGAGAGCGCCGCTTTCGACTACAAGACAGGCAAGCTCTATTGGGCTGCCACCGAATACAATACAAAGGCCTCTCACCTATACGAAGTAGATACAACGACCGGAAAGGCGACAGCCGTCAGCGACTATCTCCATGAAGAGGTCTTCCCTTTCCTGTACATAGAGTCTGCACCGGACGATGCGGCTCCTGCGGACATTACCGACCTTGCTGTCATCTTCCACGAAGCCAGTACCCTCGGGGAGGTGAAGTTCACCCTTCCGTCAAAGACCTATGGCGGCCAGGCGCTGAGCGGTGATATAGACTATTCCATAAGCATTGACGGCATCGTAACGGAAAAGGGCACTGCCGAAGCCGGAACCCCTGTGTCTGAGACGGTGTCGACAAACGAAGGCCAGCATGTGTTCTCTGTCGTTCTAAGGGCAAACGGTAAGTCCGGTTCGACAAGCAAGTTGAAAAAGTGGGTTGGCAACGATCATCCGGCAGCCGTGGGAAGTCCCGATCTGAACATCGACGGCAAGGGAAAGGCCACCCTCTCCTGGACGGCCCCGACAGCAGGAGCCCATGGCGGGCATATCGGCAAGTTGACCTATTCCGTCTTCGCTTCTGACGGTACATTGATTGCCTCCGACATCACCGGGACAGAATACCAGCTGTCCCTCGATGCAAAGAACAGTTACAAGGCATACTATTATTATATCGCCGCTTACAACGGAACTGTAAAAGGTGAGGAAGCCATGACACCCTATGTCTGCTTCGGACAGCCCCTGTCTGCTCCTTATGTGTCTGATTTCTCGTCTATGGAAGGAGCTTATACCTACGACTTTGTCGACAACGACAACAATGGCATAACATGGGGATACGATGCTGATACCAAAAGCCTCATCTACTTCTCCATGCATACCAACTATAAGGACACACCCGACGACTGGATCGTGACACCGCCGTTTACCCTTAAAGCCGACCGTCAGTACACGTTCTCTTACGACGCGCGCTGTTACAGTGAGAGTGACCGTGAGGTATTGCTCACTTCAATAGCTGACGGAAATGTACAGACCGTATCCGACTTCCGTCCCCTTACGGCGACCAGCGACACGATTCACACGATTGTGTTCAAGCCTGTAGGTCACACGGTGACAGTAGGCAAAGATGGAGTGTATCGGCTGGGAATCCGTGCAATGGAGAATACCGGGCTTGCGGTATACGTACGCAACATCAAACTCACCGAAGGGTGCAGACTCGCTGCTCCGGACTCTGTAAGCGACCTCACGATCATACCTGACAAGCAGGGCGAACAGAAGGCGAGCATTTCATTCAAGGCTCCTGTGAAGACCATCGGAGGCAATACCCTGTCGGCTCTGTCCAAGATAGAAGTCTTCGAGAAGGGGAGTACAGTGCCGGCGGCTACTGTCAGCAATCCGCAGCCGGGTAAGACCTACACGGTGAGCGTCGCGGCATCGAATACCGGCAATACGACCTACAACGTCCTTGCAGCAAACAGTGAGGGCTATGGAGCGACAGCCCATATCTCGGCATATATAGGCGAAGACACACCGCTGGCACCTAAGAACATACGGCTTGTTGACAATCTTGACGGCACTTGCAAGCTCGTGTGGGAGGCTCCCGGGACAGTCGGTGTACATGGTGGATATGTCTATCCGGACCATCTGACATACGAAATCTACACCGTTACCGACAACACCCCGAGTCTGTACAAATCGAAAGTCAAGGAGACGGAATGCAGTCTCGGCGCATTCGATGAAGAGGACCGCATACAGCGACTTATCTATTATGCGATGAAGACGGTCGACGGCGACAACAAGAGCGAGTACGGATTGTCGACCGCACTCTTGTCGGGTGCTCCCTACAATCTCCCGGTCAAAGAGTCCTGGACAAACGGCATGCAGAAGTATTTCTGGGCGACCAATGCGGTCGTAGGGAAGCACTATTTCAAATGGTTCAATCAATTGTCTTCCGACAATGACAAGGGCTGTGCCTATTATGGTTCGACGGAGGCGAAGTCCGGTGACTGCGCCGTTCTTTCCTCCGGCAAGATCTCGCTTGTCGGTTCGGCCAACCCGCGCCTTTCGTTCAATTACTATTTTGTCAACAATGGTACGCACAAGATTGCCGTCAGCATAAAGACCGCGCACGGTATTGACGAGACGATAAAGACGATTGATTACGAGAAGGTAAAGGAAGCGGGAGCCGAAGAAGGATGGCAAAACGTGATGCTGGATCTGTCTGAATACAAGGAAGAGAAATACGTTACGGTCAGCTTCAGGGCTACCATCGGCAACCCGAAAGCCCTTGTACTGCTTGACAACTTCCGTGTAAGGGATGTCTATGACTACGATTTAAGTGCGCATATCACGGGATCCTCGAATGTCACGTCAGGGGCAAAGACCCACTATAATGTCATCGTCCGGAATGAAGGCATGAAGCCGATGAGCGATTACAGGGTCAGTCTATATGTCAACGACAACATTGTCGAAAGCAAGACGATGACGGAGGCACTTGCCGCCAATGCAGAGAGAATCGTCGGATTTGACTACGACGTGCCTGCGACAGCGGACAATTCAATGGACGTTAAGGCAAAGGTTGCCCATGACTTCGACATGGACGAGAACAACGACGAATCAGAAGTGCTGACAGAACCCGTCTACGCTCCTTCGTTCCCTGCCGTCAACGATCTGAAGGCTTCTAAGCAGCCGGAGGGTGTGGTGCTCCACTGGAGTTCGACAGCCGGCAAGGAGTATGTTGTAACCGATAATTTTGAACGGTATGCGGCTTGGTCAACAGACAATATCGGTTCATGGACGCTTGTCGATGGGGACAAGAACTCTACCTTCGGCTTTGGCAACCAATTCCCTAAGCAGGGAACTCCTTTCGCCTACATTGTCTTCAATCCTTCTGCTGTCGGTGACAAAGGCAATAACCTTGATCCGCACAGCGGCAGCCAGTACCTTGCCTCCTTCTCTTCAAGCCAGGGGGCGAATGACGACTGGCTCATATCTCCCGGACTGTCAGGAAGGAAACAGACCGTGAAGTTCTGGGCGAAGACCGTTAGCGGCACTTACGGCAGCGAGGAGTATGAGGTGCTTTACTCTGCTTCCGGCAAGGACGTCGCGGACTTCCAGCTCATCAAGTCCAAGACCGAGGCTCCTGCGGAATGGACGGAGACTGCGGTGGAACTTCCTGCAGGTGCCAGATATTTTGCCATACGGTGCGTCTCAAACAACCATACCATGTTTGTTCTTGACGATATAAGCTACGAGGCGCCGGCCATGACACCGGTCGGCTATAAGGTCTATAAGAACGGTGAATGTGTTGCCACACTCGATGCGACGAAGACGACCTATACCGATGGAGACGGAAAGGCGGACGACAGCTATTTTGTCACCGTATTGTATGCTGACGGAGAATCGAAGGCTTCCAACATCGCCGTCCCCGGTACGGATGGTATTGAGACCATCGTCCCCGCCGACCACGGATACAAAGTCCTTTATAGGGTGACCCATCATGTGTATGTCGTGAAGAAAGACGGCAAGACGTTCAAAGCGATGATAAAATCACTTCCTTGATGCTGATTCTGCCCCCATCTGTCATCTTGCCGGCAGCATGCCGCAACGGTACCGGCTGTCACAGGATGACAGACGGATGAGAGGGAAGAACCGGAACGAAGAGACAGACTTCCGAAGAGGAAGGAAAAGAAAGAATTACTTGTAAGATCGTATATGAGAAGAATATTATTGATTGCATTCTGCATCCTGTCCATGACTGCCTCTGCTGCTCCCCGGGGGCGTAAGCAGATGGCGGCCATTGCCGCCGCCGTCATTCAAGCACAGGGGGGGCGGAGCCCGGGAGCATACCGCATGTCCGGGAAATTGCAAGTCCGGGAACTGGAACGCCGTGAGGGGCTTTCCATCTATGGTGACGGCAACAGGTCCGTCATCATTGTGGCTGCCGACGATGTAGCACCGGCTGTGCTGGGCTATTCCGACGCAGCGGCTACTACGGCTGCCAATCCTCACTTCAGATGGTGGTTGGAACAGATGGACCGCACTGTACGCACTGCGGCGGCCAGGAACTCGCCACTGAAGGTGACGCTCCCGGACCCGGCGAAATACAAAGAAAGCATCAAGCCCCTCTTGAAGACGCAATGGGGGCAGATGGCACCTTACAACAACCTCTGTCCTGTGTCAAGCGGTACAGCCCGGTGCCTGACAGGCTGCGTGGCGACAAGTATCGCACAGGTGCTGTATTTCCAGCACGGCCCCAAAACGGGATATGGGAAACGGACGATATACTACCCCCAGTATGACACAAACGGCACTCCGGTCTTCGTGGATTTCAGCAAGGAAGTCTTTGACTGGGACAACATGCTGCCTACCTACGGCTCTTCGAAGGATGCCGCAAAAGGCATGGCGTCGGGTACGGGACAGCAGCAGTATGCCGTCGCACAGCTGATGCGCGACCTTGGCGTGGCGGTAGACATGAATTATGGTGAAGAGGCAAGTGGCACCAACCATGGCTCTGCCGCAACCGGACTGCAGAACTACTTCGGACTGAACAACGTGAAGAAGGTCGACCGTAAGGCCTATACCGAACAGGCATGGATGGATATTATCTACCGGCAGCTCAATGACGGCCAGCCTGTCGTGTATGGAGGTCTCGATGCGACTGCCGGCGGGCACAGCTTCGTACTCGACGGGTATGACAAGGAGGGGAAAGTACACGTGAACTGGGGATGGTATGGAGAGGATAACGGCTATTTCGTGATTGCCGACCTCGACCCCTGCCACAACGGGAAATCCTATCAGTTCAACTCTGCCCAGGACATGATTATCAATATAAAGCCGGAAGCGGCAACGAAGAGGCTGTCTGCCAGAGTCCTGCTTGCAGAAGCCGGCACACTGGGCTCGCAGATCGATATGGACAAGAAGTATGATTACGATACGCTCAAGGTGTCAGGGCCGATAAACGGAACTGATATCGGCCTGATACGCGAGATGGCCGGACGGGGAAGGGACGGACAGCTCACGGACGGCCGCCTGCATGTCCTGGATCTGGAAGACGCCGTGATTGTAAGCGGAGGCGAACCTTATCTCCATGCGGACGGGAAAGACTATAAGGTATCTGACGACGAGCTTCCGGAGAGGATGTTCTACGGATGTTCCTTCCTCTCCATTACCTTGCCTGATGGCATCAAGACATTTGGAGACGGTGTACTGGCGATGTGCAATGGACTGGATTCGGTCAAGATACATACCGGTGACCATCAGGATTTCATCATCGAGAATGGCATTGTATACAACAGGAAAAAGGATGAGGTGATAAGCGTACTGCCCAATGCCATGGGCAACGTGAGTCTTCCCAAGGGGATGTTCCGCCTGCACGATTATGCGCTTGCCGGATGCTACCACATCAAGAGCGTGAAGCTCCCCTCCACCTTACAGCACATTGGGCGTGAAGCCTTCAACAGCTGCATGAACCTGAATATGCTGAAACTTTATTCCAAGACGGTACCTGTACTTGACGGCTCCGGAGTGTTTACAGGAATTGACACCCATACGCTGAAGATATATGTCCCGAGAGGAAGCAAGTCCCGATACACTGCTGCCGGACAATGGA
Source organism: Prevotella multiformis (assembly GCF_018127985.1). Taxonomy (NCBI): domain Bacteria; kingdom Pseudomonadati; phylum Bacteroidota; class Bacteroidia; order Bacteroidales; family Prevotellaceae; genus Prevotella; species Prevotella multiformis. The sequence continues at coordinate 395,949 of NZ_CP072357.1, forward strand.
AAGAACTGTCCTCTTCCTCCTACGTCGAGTTCGGGACAACCATAAAGGCACGCAATGCGACACGTGAGATCGGGCAGGACAACCCGGAGTTCTCCTATCAGGTCATCGGCGATTACGTGAAAGGGAAAGCGGAACTGAAGTGTGATGCCACAAAAGACAGTCCTGCGGGGAAGTACGTGATCCGTTGTCTGCCCGGTACGATTACCGAGGAAGGCGTTGAATATGTGGATGGCTGGCTTCTCGTTACACCGTCAGCAGGAATCGATACTGTGCAGACCGGTGTACAGGACGGCGGAGACGGCTATACGCTTAACGGCACGCGGTGTCCGGAAAACTATCACGGCATCGTATTGAGAAAAGGAAAAAAGGAAGCAAGGAAGTAGAACATACCTAAGGGGCGGGAGTATCCCATCTGACGGTTTCAACAAGGACTTGTTGCGGACAGACGGGAGACTTCCGCTCCTTTCTGTATCTCAGGCAGCCACTTTCTACGGCTCTTCCGTTAAATGCGTAGATTGGAAAAATAAACGCTTATGCACTTGCAGGGTATGACTGTCCGAAATCAGATGGGCTTCAAAGGAGGATAAACAGAAAGATAAGAGGCAGAAAAGGCGAATTGACACGATGCCTGTCCATCAGCCCGTCTTTCCGCCTTCTACAGACAACAACTTCCCATACCATCGCTGTTTGTAAACTGTTTTCATGCAACGCAAAGCAACACATGCCCTTCTGGCTTCTAAAAGAGGCCTGACTGACTTGCAACAGATGCCCTTTCAGCGTGTTACCAACGCCCTTTTGAAGTCCAATCAGGCACCTTTTTTGGGCGGCTTGATAACCAATTGGTTTACTGCTGGTTGCAAACCTGCTTTTTGCACGTTTGTTTTATATTTGCAGCTGGGTTATTTGGTATTTATGTAATGGTTTTTCAAAATCTTATCTGTGTTTTCAACGTATTAAATTGAAAAGGTCTTTGTATCGGAGGAGGATGACAGAATGGACGGTTGACGGTCCTGGCTATGTTTTTGTTTAATGAACTTCGGCTCTTCCGTTAAAGCCATGCGAAAAGCATTCACGCATTTGACGGAAGAACCTTTTTTACTGCTGGCGGTCCTGAGGAATCCTCGTGGATGGCCTCTTTTCTTTTCAGCGGGCTGCCTCGCCCCCCCCTTGAAAAGCAAGGGCGATCCCATGCGGCTGGAGAGAAGGCGGTGGCAGGAAAAGCCTCGGACCGTCCGTGCCTTTTCACGGTTCACGGTACATCACGCTGCCGCTTGCCTGATGGGTGGCAAGGACCAGTACCTCGGCGATCTGGACATGGGCTGGGGCCGAAGCGGCATAGAAGGCCACATCGGCAATATCCGTTCCGGTGAGAGGCCTGATGCCCTGATAGACTTTCTCGGCACGTGCATCATCACCGTGGAAACGGACGTTGGAGAAATGCGTCTCCACCAGGCCGGGCTTCACGGTAGTCACACGCACAGCCGTATGGGCAAGGTCGATGCGCAGTCCGTCGCTGAGGGTTTTCACGGCGGCCTTCGTCGCACAATAGACATTTCCACCTGCATAGGCCGCATCGCCTGCCACAGATCCGATATTGATAATGTGTCCACTGTTCCGTTCCACCATCCTTGGGACAATGAGCCGTGTCATTGTCAGAAGACCTTTGACATTGGTGTCGATCATTGTCTCCCAGTCCTCAAAACTTCCTTCGTACTCCGGCTCAAGTCCGAGTGCCAGTCCCGCATTGTTGATCAGCACATCTATCTGCTGCCAGTCGGGCGGCAGACTGTTGACGGCGGCTGTCGCCGCTTTGCGGTTCTGCACGTCGAAAGCAACGGCCAGCACACGTACGCCGTCTGCCTCAAGCTCTTCCTTCAGATCGGCAAGACGCTGTACCCTGCGGCCCGTGATGATAACGTTGTAGCCCCCTTGTGCGAACTTTCGTGCGCAGGCTTCTCCAATGCCACTGGTAGCCCCTGTGATTAATACTGTTTTCTTCATACGATGACAAAAAATCCGTTTATTTGATGTTGTTGCTGTCCGAAGACATAATAGCGTGTTTCCTCCTGCATGTTCCCTTTCAACAGACGACTCCACATTGCTTTTGAAGAAAAAGTAACCCCGCCGATCTGACAGATGCTGCCGGGTGCAGCCCTCTTTCGCCGGGTGGCTTCTCTTCCGACGGCATATCATGAGCGTAAGGCCTTCAGCACACATGACGGCCATTGACGGAACGGCCGGTGACGGGCGTCAACACGACTGATGTCAGGCATCAGTACTTCGGCAGAGAACGAGGTGTTCCGTCGACATAACCGTCCCCAAAGGCGGAAAGGAGGGGAAAAAGGCGGGAAATGGAGGCGGCGACCGCCTCCATCAGGCAGGATTATTGATCTGGCGACTGCAGAATAAGACGCAGATACAGCCTTGTCTCTTCATAGTATCCGCCCTCCTCTCATGTAGCGGGGCAATGTTTTGACATCCCGCATCGTCCTGTCGGGCACGGTCTGTCCCTGCCGGCTCTTTGTGCCCTTCTGCGCAATTGTGCATCATCTTCGCGGTTCTCTTCCAGTCGCATGGTCTGCTGCCCTCTTTCAGGAAAAGAAGGGGGAATCTGCTCACCTGAAGGGGGGAGGAACCGTCAAAGAAGTCTTATGGGAACTGTCTTGAATTAGACTGGTAAAGATCGATGCGCTGTGTTTTTTTTTCTGTCGGTCTGTCCGCCGGCAGCGTGAATGTCGGGATAAGAGAAGGCTTGTCCGTCGGCTGATACAGACGGCAGAACAGGCATCCTCTTCCGCCTGCCGATGAGGCTTTGTCGGAAAGACGAGGATGCCCGTCCCTGCGGTTGGATATTCGGGATGTCCGTATCCTTTTGTCTGACGATTTCTCTGACTGGTTCTCCGTCCGTCTGCATATCGGTGCTCCTCAATTCTCACAGACTGCCGGGCTGCCCCGGAACGGATGTTCCCGGTCAGCCGGACGGGAAGACAGATGATGGAAGTCAGCCGGGACGGGAACCTGACCCCGTTAGAAGGGGAGGTCGTCGGTAGAGTCTTCTTCCGTCTGTGCCGGAGGGAAGGGGGCAGCCTGGGTCGTTGCCGTGGTTGCGGCAGCCTGCTGAACCGGAGCCGCCATAGGTGCTCCGCCGGCCTGCGCGGCCGTGGCATCTACGCGCTGGATGTTCCATGCGCGGACATTGTTGAACCAACGGCCGTTATATTCATGTGCGTCAATGTCAAAGCTGACATTGATTTCCTCGCCGGCCTTGATGGCGAACTGTTCGATTCGGTCTGCACCGAAGATGTTGAAAACCATCTTCTTCGGATACTGATCATGTGTTTCGATGACATACTCTTGTGACTTCCATGGTCCGCGGGCAGAAGTTCCCTCACGTGCAGGGAGGACTGCGATGACTTTTCCTTGTAAATCCATTTATCTACTTGTTTTGGTTATTTTGTGACTATAATCTGTCTGCGAAATTACTAAAATAGTTCTAAAAACCGAAACTTTTATACCTAATTTTTGTTTTTCACATCCCTTTTTCGTATTTTTGTACGTTGAAGTCGATCGGCGGCGGGAGGGATCGTTCCCGCCGGTCTGCCGGAAACAACGTAAATTGGAAATATTAACTAAAATAGATACTAATGAGATTTAACCTTTCAAGCACTGCTTTGAGCAGCCGGTTGTTGACTCTCTCTCGAGTAATTAACAGCAAAAATTCTCTCCCGATTCTGGACTGTTTCCTGTTCGAGATTCACAACAGACAGCTTACGATTACGGCATCAGACAGTGAGAATGTCATGCGTGGCACCTTGAACCTTGAGGATTGTGAAGGCGAGGGCGACTTTGCAGTGAACAATCATACGATTCTCGATGCTGTGAAAGAACTTCCCGAGCAGCCTCTTGCACTGGCTGTGAACATGGAGGAGATGAAGATTTACGTCACCTATCAGAACGGTTCGTACAACTTCCCGATCATGAGTGCGGAGGAATATCCCAGGGTCCAGCCGATGTCGGAATCTGCCACGACTGTCACCATCGGAGCCGCAAAGCTCTCGGACAGCCTGACCCGTTCGCTCTTCGCCACTGCGCAGGATGAGCTTCGCCCGGTGATGAACGGCGTTTATTTCGACCTGAAAGAGGACGGCCTTGCCGTTGTCGCCAGCGACGGCCACAAACTGGTCAGGAACAAGATCTTCACCGTCAAGAGCGAGACACCGGCATCGTTCGTGCTTCCCAAGAAGCCGGCGACCCTGTTGAAAAACGTGCTGTCCAAGGATGGTGGTGATGTGATCATCCGCTTCGACGACCGGTCTGCCGAAGTGTCCTTTGCAGAGGGCAATCTTGCCTGCCGCCTGATCGAGGGGAAGTATCCGAACTACAACAGTGTGATTCCGTTGGACAACCCCAATCTGGTGACCATAGACCGTAAGTCCCTGATAGGCGCGCTGCGCCGCGTGCTGCCTTTTGCAAGCGACTCTTCACAGCTGATCCGCTTTTACGTGTCATCCGGTCTGCTGGAACTGAATGCAGAGGACATTGACTTTGCCACAAGTGCGAAGGAAAGCGTGACCTGCGAATATGGAGGCAATCCGATGAGCATCGGGTTCAAGGGATCCAGCATGCTCGACATTCTGAACAACCTTGAAAGTGACGACGTGGTCATCCAGCTGGCCGACCCTTCACGTGCAGGGGTAATCGTACCGGCCATGCAGCCTGAGAGTGAAGACATCCTCATGCTGATCATGCCGATGCTGCTGAATGACTGACAAGACACAAAAGAAATAGATTCTGTTCTGGGAGAAGGCCGTGCAGCTGACATAGAAGCATTCCGGAAGTCACCCTCTGAAGGATTGTCGTCTTTCAGACGGACGGTTTCCGCTTTCCTCATCGAAAGGGCATGACAGACCGTGCGTAAGAAGGGGAAGGCCGGAGATGCCGCATGAAAGCGCATGGATGCGAAGAGCTGTCAGACCCCGTGGGGACAGCATGCCGACGTGGATTCTTTTATCCCCTGCCAATCGCCGTTCTCCCTTGGACATATAGGGAATACACGAACGTATGAAACTGAATTTGACAAAGCCCCTGGTGATCTTCGATCTGGAGGCGACAGGACTTGACCTTGTAAACGACCGGATCATTCAGATTTCTTTCATAAAGGCTTATCCTGACGGAAAGGAAGAGAGAGAGAACATCTTTATCAATCCCGGCAAGCCGATTCCGTCAGAAGTGACACAGCTGACGGGGATTTCGGATGAGGATGTCGCCGAAGCACCCACTTTCAAGCAGAAAGCAAAGGAGCTGGCCGACAAGTTCTCCGGGTGTGATTTCGCTGGTTTCAATTCAAACCGCTTTGACGTTCCCATGCTGGCGGAGGAGTTCCTGCGTGCAGGGGTCGACTTCGATTTTACGAAGAGCCGCCTGATAGATGCGCAGAATATCTATCACAAGATGGAACGCCGGAATCTCGCCGCCGCCTATAAGTTCTATTGCGGCAGGAAAATGGAGGAGGACTTTGAGGCACACCGGGCCGATCAGGACACGGAAGCCACGTGGCGTGTGCTGCAAGGAGAACTTGATATGTATGCTCCCGGCAGACAGGAGGAGCCCGAACGTGTGCTGAACAACGACATGGATGAGCTTGCCGAGTTCTCACGCATGAACGACTTTGTAGACTTTGCCGGTCGGATGGTATGGAAGGAGACGACCGACAAGGACGGCAACCTGCTGCTTGATGCAACCGGGAAACCACGCCGGCATGAAGTGTTCAACTTCGGAAAATACAGGGGGTGGAACGTGGCTGACGTACTGCATCGGGATCCGGGATATTACAGCTGGATGCTGGCAAGCGACTTCACATACAATACGAAGCAGGTGCTGACCCGTATCCGGCTGAGGGAATTCAATAATAAATAGAGGATCCAATAATAAATAAGGTGATGCTTGAAGGAAAGAAAATCGTCCTGGGCATAACCGGTTCGATTGCAGCTTACAAGAGCTGCCTTGTCATCCGGGAACTGGTCAGGCGGGGTGCCGAAGTGCAGGTGGTCATCACGCCTTCCGGCAAGGAATTTATCACGCCGGTCACTCTGTCAGCACTGACACATAAGCCTGTGGTCAGCGAGTTCTTCTCCCAGAAGGACGGGACATGGAACTCCCACGTCGATCTTGGGCTATGGGCGGATGCCATGCTCATAGCCCCCTGCACGGCCGCCACTCTGGGAAAGATGGCGAACGGGGTGGCTGACAACATGCTTATTACGACCTATCTTTCCATGAAAGCCCCTGTCTTCATCGCCCCCGCGATGGATCTGGATATGTACAGACATCCATCGACACAGAGAAGTCTTGAGATGCTTCGGGGTTATGGCAATCACGTTATCGAGCCGGGGAGCGGCTTCCTTGCCAGCGGACTGGAAGGGAAAGGCCGGATGGAAGAACCGGAGGAAATCGTAAAGACACTGGAGGAATATTTCTCCGCCTCAACGGGAGAAACGGCTGTGACAGGCGATCTGGAGGGCAAGACGATTCTCGTCACTGCCGGCCCCACCTATGAAAAGATCGATCCTGTGCGTTTCATCGGCAACTACTCTTCAGGGAAGATGGGGTTTGCGCTGGCAGAAGAGTGTCACCGGCGCGGTGCGAAAGTCATTCTTGTTGCAGGTCCTGTCAGCCTTACCTGCTCGGCAGGTATCCGGCGTGTTGATGTCGAAAGCTGCCGTGAGATGTATGGTGCTGCGACCGAAGCATTCCCTAAGTGCGATGCGGCCATACTCTGTGCCGCTGTAGCCGACTTTCGTCCGGAGACGATTGCCATGCAGAAAATCAAGCGGGAAGGGGACGGACTGTCGTTAAGATTAAGACCGACACAGGATATTGCTGCCGCCATAGGCAATATGAAGGAAGGCCGCCAACGCATCGTCGCTTTCGCATTGGAGACCCAGGAAGAAGAACTCAACGCCCGCAAGAAACTCGAGAAGAAGCATGCTGACTTCATCGTATTGAATTCGACGAGGATTCCCGGGACGACATTCCGGTCTGACGACAATCAGGTCGTGATCATCAATAAAGAAGGAAAGAAGAGTTATGGCAAGAAACCGAAGACGGAGGTGGCTCGTGATATTATTGACGAGCTTGCTTCTATTCTCTGAAGAAAGCCTGTCTGCACAGGAACTGAATGCAAAGGTGACCGTAAACCACAGCCAGATACAGGGGACGGATGCATCGGTCTTTGATAATCTTCAGCAGACACTGGAACAGTTCATCAACACAAGACAGTGGACCCACTACCACTTCCAGAAAAACGAACGGATCGTCTGCAGCTTCAACATCACCGTAAGCAAATATGACCCGGGCAGTAATATGTTTACCTGTTCGGCGCTGATACAGGCGAACCGTCCTGTCTACAATGCGGCCTATACGTCCATTCTCTATAACAGCCAGGACGGGGACTTCAATTTCACATTCGCCCAATACGACCAGATTGAATTTCATGAACAGAACATAGACAACCAACTGACGGCTCTGATAGCTTATTATGCCTACCTCATCATCGGCATGGACCTTGACTCGTTCTCACCGATGGGAGGGGAGGATATTCTGCAGCAATGCATGAACCTGACGAACAATGCGCAGAACCTCAGCTTTACCGGATGGAAAGCCTTTGATAATCCACGCAACCGCTTCGCCATCATCAATGATTACCTCGACGGTGCCTTGAAACCATTCCGCCAGCTGCAATATGACTATTACAGAACCGGGCTGGACGAAATGGTGAATAATGCCGAGAGAGGCCGGACGAACATCACTACGGCCTTGGGAAACGGACTGAAGAAAGCACATGAGAACCGGCCGATGAGTCTGCTGCCGCAGATATGGACCGACTACAAGAAAGACGAACTGGCTAATATATACAAGGGGAAAGGGACGCAGAAAGAGAAGGAACAGGTCTACGACATCCTCTTCAGCATCAATGCCAGTCAGAACATCACCTGGGAAAAGATCAAGCAATAGTCGCGGCACGATCTTGTCCGCACCTTTCCACACCGACAATTATAATTCGCACATCTATGCTGAAACATCTATATATAAAGAATTTCACCTTGATTGACCAGCTGGACATCGAGTTCCGTCCCGGTTTCTCGGTAATTACCGGTGAAACGGGAGCCGGGAAGAGCATTATCCTGGGGGCTATCGGTCTGCTGCTGGGCAACAGGGCAGACAGCAAACTGATAAAACAGGGAGAGAAGAAGTGTACCATTGAAGCGCATTTCGACCTTTCCAACTATGGGTTCGAAGCTTTCTTTGAAGCCCACGACATCGATTTTGAACCGGAGGACACGATTATCCGGCGCGAACTGACTGCCACCGGAAAATCAAGAGCTTTCATCAATGACACCCCTGTGTCGTTGCAGATGATGCGTACGCTGGGCGAACAGCTCATAGACATTCACTCGCAGCATCAGAACCTGCTCCTGCAAAAAGATGATTTCCAGTTGAACGTCGTGGATATTATCGCACAGGACAGCACGGAACTTGCGGCTTATCAGACAGCTTTCCAATGCTACAAAAATGCGGAGAAACAGCTTTCTGAACTGAAAGAACAGATTGCCCGTGCACAGGAAAACGAGGAGTTCATGCGCTTCCAGTTCGGCGAACTTGACAGTGCCGGACTGACGGAGGGCAGACAGGAGGAGCTGGAACAGGAAAGCGAGACCCTCTCTCATGCCGAGGACATCAAAACGGCGTTCTATGAGGCTGACAGTCTTTTGAACGAGGATGACAATGGCGTTCTTAGCAGGCTGGGGAGAAGTCTTGAGAGTCTCGGTAACATTGAGAACGTTTATCCCAAAGCGCAGGAACTGGTGCAGCGGCTTTCTTCCGTACATATTGAACTGAAAGACATTGCAGAAGAAATAAGCGGCGAGAGCGGACTGATCGACTTTGACCCCTCCCGGCTGGACAGCATCAACCAGCAACTCGACCAGTTGAACGCCCTTGAGCAGAAGTTCCATGTATCCACGGAGAGAGAACTGATCGGCATCCGGGACGAGATGGAAAAACAGCTGAAGAACATCGAACACAGCGACGAAGAACTCGAAACACTTGAACAGGAGGTGAAGAGGCAGCTGGACGAATGTGAGAAACTGGCGGGGAAGCTGACGACCTCAAGACGGAAAGCCATCAAAACGGTAGAAGCCCAGATGAGCAGCCGCCTCGTTCCGCTCGGTATCCCCAATGTCAGATTCAAGGTGGAGCTGACGGCCAAGCCCTTGTCGACGGACGGTGCGGATAAGGTGCAATTCCTCTTCTCTGCCAACACCAGTACAAGGATGGAATCTGTCGCGCAGGTCGCTTCAGGCGGAGAGATAGCCCGTGTCATGTTGTCATTAAAGGCAATGGTCAGCGGGGCCGTAAAACTGCCGACCATCATCTTTGACGAAATTGACACGGGGGTCAGTGGTAAGATCGCCCAGAAAATGGCACTTATCATGCAGGAGATGGGCAATAACAACCGTCAGGTCATTTCAATTACCCATCTGCCGCAGATAGCTGCCTTGGGCAGTTCACATTACAAAGTCGAGAAAGAAGAGACACCGGAGGGTACCCGGAGCCGGATGCGTGAGCTCACCGAAGAACAGCGGGTGGCGGAGATTGCCCAGATGCTTTCCGGTGCAGACATCTCCGATGCAGCCCTGCAGAATGCGCGGGATCTGCTGGGTCTCGGCAGGAAATAACATACTAAGCCTTATGACATTGAACACAATGAGAAAAAGAATGAACTTGAATGTAAAAAGAATCGTCTTCACCCTTGTAAGCTTCCTGGGCATTGCGATACCGGCTCTTGCACAGCCGGGAGCTGTAAAGAAGGCTGCCGATGCCGCTTTCACCCTGACCACCTTCAAGGCTGACGGCAGTATTCTGGCGACCTCCAACGGTGTGTGTATCGGTGTAGATGGTGTCGCCGTGAGTCCATGGAAGCCTTTTATCGGAGCTGAAAAGGCCGTCGTGGTAGATGCAAAAGGGCAGAAGCACGATGTCATGTACCTGCTTGGTGCTGACGAAATCTACGACATGGCAAAGTTCAAAGTGAGCGGGAAGACTTCAGCCGCACCGTTGGCGACAACCGTCAGTGCAGGCGAGGATCTATGGATTGCGCCCATGGCGAAAAGCGGAAGTCCCCTGAAGGCAAGTGCGTCGAGCGTCGAGACCTTCATGGGCAAATACCATTATACGATCCTGAACTCCCCTGCCACCGATAAGTTGAACGGTGCTCCAGTCTGTAATGCCAAAGGGCAGGTCATAGGACTTTTCAGCCTGTCGGGGTCTTTGCAAAGTGCAACAGATGCTGGCTATGCCAGGAGCTTTGTGCTGAAAGGCCTTTCCCAGAATGATGCGACACTCCGGCAGAGTGCCATCCGCATCGGGCTGCCGGATACTGCCGAGGAGGCGGTTGTGGCATTGATGCTGTCCTCCGAGAAGCCCGAAAGCGTGCATGAGGCCGTCGTCAAAGACTTCATGGAGAAGTTCCCGCAGGCGAATGACGGCTATTATGCCTGGGCAAACAGGATGATAGCAAAGGGGGACATCGCCGAAGCCGACAAGACATTACAGACGGCCATCGGGAAAGTCACAGCCAAAGACGAAGCATTTTACAATTATGCACGCCTCATTTATCAGAACGCATTGAACCCCTCGCTTGAGGCGAAAACGAAGTCCGTCGGGTGGACACTTGACAAGGCTCTGGAGGTAATCCGGAAGGCACAGGAGGTTCGGCCGGTTGATGCCTACCGCCATCTGCAGGCACAGATCGTCTTTGCAAAAGGCGACTTTGCGAAGGCTTATGCAGAATTCGAAGCGCTGACGAAGACCAAGTTCAACAATCCGGAGCTGTATCTGGAAATGGCACAGAGCCGCCAGCATCTGGGTGCTTCCGACCAGGAGATCCTCGATCTTCTCAACAAGAGCATAGAACTCTGCGATACGCCTTACGTCTCTACTTCGGCACCTTATTTCTATATGCGTGGCCAGCAGCTGGAGAAAATGGGAGAATACCGGAAGGCCATACAGGATTATTATACCTATGAGTATTTCAATCAGGGACGGCTCGGTGCCGACTTCTATTATATGCGCGAACAGTGTGAAGTGAAGGGGCGTATGTGGCAGCAGGCTTTACAAGATATTCTCATCGCCTCCCGCATCGACCCTGAAGAGGCTCTGTATCCTACCGAGGCCGGGAGTCTTCTGCTGCGGCTGAATAAAATGGATGCCGCAGTGAGTGCAGCCCGGCAGGCCATCCAGCTTGATGCCGCGCATCCTGATGCCTACCTGATTCTGGGTATTGCACAGTGCGAACTGAAGCAGAAGAGCGAGGGCGTCAAGAACATCCTGAAGGCAAAAGAGCTGGGGAATACGCAGGCTGATACCTTCCTGCAGAAATACAAGTGATGCTGTTCCATTTTTGAGGACATTCCTTCACGGGAGTCAAAGCCATGGCTTTTCGGTATGCCATGGCTTTTTCGTTGGCGATCCTTTTGGGGTTTGTTCTAAACCATTCCGCAAGCATCCAATATCTGCCGTCTTTCACACTGACAAATAACCTTGTCTGTCAGCATATAAGGGCTATTTGTTATTTGAAGCCTGAGGGCGGCTCTTCCGTCAGTTCCTCCTCCGTCATATCCAACGATGATTTTGAAAGCATTTCTCTCGCCTGTTATGCGGCTGTATTCCCCGTAACCAATTGCAGGCGTGCGGACCCTCAGCATGCAATGTCCGTTGATGACACGAACGGTGACGAACAGCCGACACGACTGGTGGCGGGCATCAACACAGTTGGTGACTAACGCCAACACGGCGGGTGGCGGGCATCTGTACAACGGCAGGGAGCGGGAAGAGGAAGGCGTACCTGTCACGCTCATACCTGTCGCAGAGGGTGACCGCCAGCTTGTACAGGAAAAGTTTACCGTGACGGCAAGGGATACAGGCGTGCTGCCCCGGCTGTCAGGAACCTGTCCGTGTTCTTTCTGCCGGACAGACACGCGGGGGGCAAGTTGACGGCGGCAGGGAAATGCAGCGTTATTTGCCGTCTTCTCTTTTCTCACGTGCCGACCTGATGCTGTTCTGTATCATCTGGTAGTGGGCGATGGCATGCTTGCGTGCGCTGATGATCTGGTATCGGTAGACGAAGCAGGTCGTGACGAAATAGACAACGGCCTGTATCCAAAGCCCTCGGATTTCGGGAAGGATATCGTCGATGGAACCTCCCATGGATGATATGCGTAGATAGCCTCGTACGCCGAATGTGGATGGGATGAGCCAGCTGAAGCCCTGCCAGATGCCGGGAATGTTGCTCTGCGGCCACGACACACCGGTAAGGAAGAGGAAGGGGACGGACGTGAAGACTACCAGCAGCATCACATTCTCACGATAGCGTACCATGCAGGAGAGCGTCATTCCGAAGAAGATGACCGCCAGAAGATAGGGTAGGAGAAGCCGGAAGAGGTCGGAGGGGCGGGCAAGCATGGTGAAGCTGAAGAAATAAGGGACTGCCATGGTGATGTAAGCCGACATGACGCAATAGACCATGAAATAGCAGGACGATTTCCCCAGTACGATCTTCATGATGCCGTCGTAATGCCTTCCGATGGGGACGAGATCCTGGAAACGGTTGTTCTCGCGTGCCGTCCCTGCCGATAGCCCGATGCCGAGAAGGAGGGTCTGCTGCAGGATAAGGATCAGCACGCCGGGGAGAACTGCATTGCCGTAGCCGCCTGTCGTGTTGAATATAGGCTGCGCGTCGACCGAGAGCGGTTCGGTGTTCAGCTCCTCATCACGTTCCGTGAATGAGAACGAACGTGGTTTCTGGCGTTCTTCTCCCATCTTGAGCGATACGGCGAGTGCCGACTGGTAAATGGCCTTGTAGGTGAGCATCAGACTCATGTCGCAGTAGACACCTACATGCGCCTGGTCTCCGCGGTTCAGCGTACGGTCGAAGTCTTCGGGGAAATAGAGTACGCCATGTACAGCCTGTTTTCCTGCCAGACCCTGTGCCTCCCGCAGGCTGTTGCAATAATAGGCGGCATGGACATCCGGAGAGGCATCGAAGTCGCGTATGAACTCACGGGACGATGCGGAGTGGGAGAGGTCCACTATCGCCACGGGAACCTCTCTTACCACCTCGTTGTTATATATCCATGAGTAGAGCAGGGGATACGCCAGCGGGACGAGAATGAAGAAGATCAAAACTCCCTCGTCCTTGATAGTACTTTTTGTTTCCAGCCACCAGATATAGCATAGTGAAGAGAGGAAGCCCAGGATGCCTGAGCCTGCTTTCTTTATAGGGGTATGGGAGGATTTTTCTTCTGACATGATAAGTGGTGATACTAAGCAGTAATGAACTGTGATGAGATTGCACCTGTCTCTTCCGGAGAAGCTGCTTCTGTTCTTCAGGGGATGTACACGTACTCCACCATGGCACGCTTGATGTTGCGTGTCACGAGAATGGGAAGAGCCGCGAATGCCACCAGGGCGACGACGCTCAACCAGGCGTCAATCAGCGGATAGCCGTTGAAGATGCAGATCTGATAGATCATATAGTAATGCCGCAGCGGGATGATCTGTGCCAGAGCCTCGATCATGCCGTCCATGGCGAAGAGCGGGAAGGTGGCACCGCAGGCGGAAAAGCCCACGACAGCCCAGAGTGAACATACGCTCATCGACATTCTCAGAGAAGGCATCAGCCCGAAGGCGAACACCCCGAATCCCTGGGAGGAGAAGACGGTAAGGGCGGCAAGAAGGAGAATCATGTGCAGGCCTCCCGGGTGGGGAAAGTCCAGATAGCCGTAGACATACCACTCGTAGCCCAGGAAGATGCTCAGGAAGATGAGCGTCTGCGGAAGCAGCTTTCCGGTGAGTGCTATGAAGATGTTGCCGTCTGCCATTGCCATCCACCCGTGCGCCCGCCCGAACTTCAGTTCCGTACCGATGGAGTAGGCGGTGATGAGGAACATGAAAAGTATCAGTATGCCCGGTACCATGATGCTGCTCAGATAGACATTATAGTTCATCCACGGATTGCCTACCATGTGTACGTCGAGGGCTACGGGCTGGATGAAGTTTCTGATTTCCGAAGGGGTCTTTCCCAGCATCTGCAGCTTGGCCGATCCCACGGCGGCCGCGCTGAGGGTGGTTACGGTCTTGAGGTCTTTGAAGAGCATGCTGCCTGCTACGAGGGTGACATTGCTGTAATAGAACGATACTTTGGGCTGCCGTTTTGAAATGAGCCGGGCGGTCGTCCCTTCTGGGATATACAGGAAAGCATAGATCTCATTGCGCTGTATGGCCTCGCGCGCCTCGGCGACGCTGTTGTAATGCCCGGCGACGTGGGTGCTCTGGAAGGCATCCAGTTGGCGGATCATGGCACGTGTCATCGAGGTGTTGTCGTTATCGACGACCCCACACGGCAGCTTCTCCGGCTGTCCTTCGCTCATCAAGGAAGTGAAGAAGAGAATGACGACGAGTGGGAATACGACCATGCAGCAGATGTAGATGGGGTTATGGACCATCAGCCCCACTTCCCGTGCAGAGAGATGGAACAGCCTTCTTATGTATATGTGTAATTTCTTCATTGTGCTGGACGGTGATGGGGGCAGTTTGAGCCATGATGGGCGACGGGGGTGTGCCGGCAATGCGGCCGGATCCGGAGAGTGTCTGCGGGAGACGGTTACAGCTGTGGCGGGTGATGGGGTGGCAGCCTGCAATAAAGGTGCTGACAGACGTTCCGGAATGAGCCTCCGGCGGGATGAGAGGGGCCTCCCTCTATTTCAGTATCAGAGACATCCCGGGCTTCAGTCCGTCAATCTTCCCGGTCGGACGGGCCTTCACCTGGAAAGTCTTGAGGTCGTACTGCCCGTTGGTCTTGGTGGCTTTCCATACGGCGTAGGAGCCTTGGTCCTTCAGCGAAGTCACGCGCATCTCTATGTCTTTGTCAAGAGCCGGAATGAAGACCTTGAGGAGCGTCCCCACCTTCATGTTCTTGAGCTGGTCCTCACGGACGTTGAAAGTACCCCATACGTCATTCACCATGGAGATGCTCATGATCGGACTGCCCAGACCGACAAGCTCGCCTACTTTCGGGTAGATCGTTTCGACTTCGCCGTCGGCGGTCGCCCGCTGTACGGTCTCTTTCAGGACGGAGCGTACCACGTCGATAGCCGAACGGGCTGCCTGCGCCTGCTTCTTCGCAGCCTCCTTGGTCTCCTGGCGCGCACCGTTCCGGGCAAGTTCCCATTGCGCTTTGGCGGCTTCAACGCCGGCCTTGGTGGCTTCGTAGGCAGCCATCGCCTCGTCCCGTTTCTGTGCGGTCATCACCCCCTCTTCATACAGCCGCTGCATGCGGCCGTA
This sequence comes from Prevotella multiformis, assembly GCF_018127985.1. Lineage (NCBI taxonomy): Bacteria > Pseudomonadati > Bacteroidota > Bacteroidia > Bacteroidales > Prevotellaceae > Prevotella > Prevotella multiformis. The sequence goes on from NZ_CP072357.1 coordinate 411,351, forward strand.
TGTCTTCTCGGCGATGCCGTTGGCGGCGATGGCCTGCTGATAGAGCTGGTAGGCGCTCTCTACGGTCTCGTGGCGTGTCGGTGCTTCGGCCAGTGCGCTCAGTGCGTCGGTCGCACCGGCGGTCGCCTCTGCCACTTTCTCCTGTGCGCTCGCTTCCGGGATGGCCAGCGTGGCGACGATGTCCCCCTTGTGGACGAAGTCTCCCTCCTTTACCTTGATGTCCGTTATTCGGCCGGGGAGCTTGCACGCCACGCGGTATTCGCTTACTTCGACCTCTCCCTGTATGACTTCCTTTGTACGGTCAATCGTGAAGTAGCCGATGACAGCCACGAGGACGACGACGGAGACAAAGCCCAAGACGGCTAACAGGATATTGTTATGTTGTGATTTTGCTGACATATTTCTTTGTTTTGAATTTTAAGATCTGTATTTCGGATCGGTCATGGGAAGCAAGGCGTGAAGACCGGAACTTGATTCTCAGAGGTTTCCGAGTGCCTTCTGTAATCCGGTCTGTGCCAGTCTGACGTTTATCTCCGCATCGATGATGGCCGTCTTTGCCGTGTGCCAGGCCGTCTGCGCCGTCATGACATCGGTAACGGTCATCACTCCTTCCTTGAAGCCGATGTTCGCGCAGCGGAGATTCTCTTCGGCAGCCTCCATGTTCTTGTGGGCCGTGGCCAGCTGCTTGTTGGTGTCCTTGAGACGGAGACGGTTCTGCTCTATTTCCAGATCGATCTTTCTTCGGGCGTCTTCCAGTTCGAGCCGTGCAATGCTCGTGGCGGTCCTGCTGGCACGTACCTTGTATCTGTTCTCTCCCCACGTCCATATCGGAACCTGTACGGTCACGCCGATGTTCCAGAGATCGGTGAAACGCTTCTGGAATCCGTTGAAGAGATTGGGATTCGACAGGGAATAGCCGCCCGTGAGCAGTATGTGGGGAAGGTAGAGCGATCGGACGAGCTTGGTGTTCTGCCTGCTGAGGTCGATTGTATTCTGAAGCAGACGGAGTTCGGGACGGCTCTCGATGGAGTCCGCATGGGCCGAGGCCGTGCTCTCCCGGGTGTCATACTGGGCAGACGGGGCGGGCGGAATGTCGGCGTCTCCTTCGTCCGAGAGTCTGATATTGCCGTCCAGCTCCAGACCGCACAGCTCGCACAGAGCCATCTTCGCCAATGAGACTCCGCTCTGGATGCGGGCGATCTGCAGGTCGGCCGTATTGACAGCCACGTCCACCTTCAGCCCGTCGGCACGTGTCGCCACTCCGGCACGGATCATCTTCTTCACATCATCGTCCAGTTTCTGTGCCAGATCGTGGTAGCGGATCGCCAGTGCCTCTTTCTTTTTCAGCGAGATAGCCATCCAGTACGCATTGTCCACTCCATAGAGAATCAGCTGCCGTTTGAGTTCGATGTTGTTCTGCACGACCTGTTCGCCGATGGCTGCCATGTCGTTGGCCGCTTTGATGGCTCCTCCCATGTAAATAGGCTGGTTGACGACAATGGCTCCGCCATAGACATTCTTCGTGTTCGACCGGAATGCATCGTTAATGCGCTGCCCGATGTTGTTTCCCGCCTGGATGAGAGGGGTTGTTATGTTCCCGAGAACCTGCCCGAGCTGCTGGGCTGTCTGCGGACTGAGGATCCCCTGCTGCACCAGGGAGGCGAGATTCTGCTCCATCTGGCTGCCTGTCTGCCCCACGGTATTCGTACCGAGATGGCCGAACGCACGCTTCTGTTTGTCGCTGAGAAGCGATATTTCGCGTGAGAAATGCTGGTAGCCGGCCAGCGCATCGACCCGTGGCAGGTACTTCGTCTTTGCTGCCTTGCGTGTGTTCTCGGCGACATCGGCGGACATTCTCGATACTTTCAGCTGCCGGTTGTTCTGCAGGGCCAGTTCCCTGCACCGTTGCAGGGAATATACCTCCTGTGCCTGAACGCCTTGGGAGAGACAGAACAGCATCAATATGTTGAATAGTTTGTTCATTGCCTGAATGACGATAAAGTTTTCCTGCAAAAGTACTCTTTTTTATAGGGAATATCAATTAAAAGCACGTTGATAATCTTTAAAAATCAAAATTACGTCTATTTTTAGGGAAATATAGAACAACTTTAGAAATATTTGTTTACCTTTGCAAACGTAGTCTGTATAAAGTACAAGTAAGAGAACTATTCCATACTGTGAACAAGAAAGGGTTTATTTATCGTGCTTTTGACCTCTATTATGATGGATTCCGGCACATGACTTTGGGCAGGACGCTCTGGGCGGTGATAATCATCAAGCTGATTGTCATCTTCCTTGTGCTGAAGGTGTTCTTCTTCCCGAACTTTCTGAAACAGAAAGCAGAACCGGGAAAAGAGGGAGCATTTGTGGAACAGCAGCTGATGAAGCGATAGGCGGCGGCAGCGGTAAGCCTGCCCGCTCTTCCGAAGAAAGGACATTCAATTCTTAACATTTTAATAAACAACAGACAATGGAAAACCTACTTTTGACCATTGACCCAGGGACCGTTGACTGGTCGCGCGCGCAGTTCGCGCTGACCGCCATCTATCACTGGTTATTCGTCCCATTGACGTTGGGACTGGCAGTCATCATGGGCATCATGGAGACTTGTTATTATCGTACCCGGAAGGATTTCTGGCGGACGGCGGCACGCTTCTGGCAGCGGCTGTTCGGCATCAATTTCGCCATGGGCGTCGCCACGGGCATCATCCTCGAGTTCGAGTTCGGAACGAACTGGAGCAACTATTCCTGGTTTGTCGGTGACATCTTCGGCGCACCGCTTGCCATCGAGGGAATCCTGGCGTTCTTCATGGAGTCTACCTTTGTCGCCGTGATGTTCTTCGGCTGGAACAAGGTCTCCGCCGGTTTCCATCTTGCCTCCACGTGGCTTACGGGTCTGGGAGCGACGATTTCCGCCTGGTGGATTCTCGTCGCGAATGCGTGGATGCAGTACCCCGTCGGCTGTACTTTCAATCCGGAGACGATGCGCAACGAGATGACCTCTTTCTTCGACGTGGCACTGAGTCCGTTTGCGATCGACAAGTTCACGCATACGGTTACGTCGGCCTGGGTCTTGGGAGCGGCGTTCACTGTCGGTGTCGGTTGCTGGTACCTGCTCCGCAGGCGGCATGCCGAACTTGCCACGCAAAGCATAAAGATAGGTTCCATCGTCGGGCTTGCGGCTTCCTTTCTGGCGGCCTTCACGGGCGACAACTCTGCCTATATGGTGGCACAGACCCAGCCCATGAAGCTGGCCGCCATGGAGGCGCTCTACGAAGGCGGGAACAGCCAGGGACTTACCGGAATTGCTCTTGTCAATCCGTTTGGACAGCCTGACTACATGACGGATGCCGAACCTCCCATGCGGATAGCCGTACCCAATATGCTCTCTCTCCTTGCCACGCACGATCCCGACGGTTTCGTTCCGGGTGTGAGAGACATTATCAAGGGCTACCCGAAGGCGGACGGCACGCAGGAACCTTCCCTGAAAGAAAAGCAGGAACGTGGACGTAAGGCGATTCAGGCGCTCAAGGACTTCCGTGCAGGCAAGGACAAAGAGGCCAACCGGAAAGTCCTTGAACGTGACATGAAGTACTTCGGTTACGGTTACATCAAGGATGCCGACCAGCTGGTTCCGTTCATCCCCGTGAACTTCTGGGCTTTCCGCATCATGGTGGGACTGGGCGCACTGTTCATCCTCGTGTTCGCCGTCCTGCTGTTCGTCGTCTACAGGAAGGACATCACACGTCCGCGCTGGCTGCAGATGCTGGGCATTGCCCTGATTCCGTTGGCGTACATTGCCAGTGAGAGCGGCTGGCTCGTTGCTGAATTCGGCCGTCAGCCATGGACGATCCAGGACATGCTTCCGACGTGGGCAGCGGTGAGCGACCTCTCCAGCGGCGGCATCGCCTTCACCTTCTTCCTCTTCCTCTTCCTCTTCACGGCAATGCTGGCAGTCGAGGTAAGTATCATGTGTAAGCAAATTAAGAAAGGACCGGAACTATGACATACGATTTTCTGCAACATTACTGGTGGTTTATCATCTCTTTGTTAGGGGCTTTGTTGGTTTTCCTGCTTTTCGTGCAGGGAGCGAACTCCATGATCTTTCAGTTGGGCAAGACACCCGAGGAGCGTCGGATGCTCGTCAATTCCACCGGACGCAAGTGGGAGTTCACGTTCACGACGCTCGTCACATTCGGCGGTGCTTTCTTCGCTTCTTTCCCGTTGTTCTACAGTACGAGCTTCGGCAGTGCCTACTGGGTGTGGCTGCTGATACTGTTCACATTCATTATCCAGGCCGTCAGTTATGAGTTCCAGAACAAGGCCGGCAACCTCTTCGGGGTACGCACTTTCCAGGTCTGCCTGATCCTCAACGGCATTCTCGGCCCCTTGCTTCTGGGCGGAGCCGTTGCCACCTTCTTTACGGGATCCAATTTCTTCGTCGAGAAGGGGAACATCACCGATGCCCTGCAGCCGGTCATCTCTCACTGGGCAAACGGCTCGCGCGGTCTGGACGTGTTGCTCAATCCGTGGGTTGTCATCTTCGGCATCTCCGTGGTGTTCCTCGCCCGGATCCTCGGCACGCTCTATATCAATAATAATGTAGACGATGAAGTCATCCGAAAGCGTATCCGCAGGCAATTGCTCGTCAATACCATTCTGTTCCTGTTTTTCTTCCTGCCGTTCCTCATCGTCACCTTGCTGGGTGAAGGCTATGCCGTCAATGAGAAGGGCGTAGTCTTCATGGAATCGATGAAGTATCTGAATAATCTTCTGGCGATGTGGCCTCTGGCTGTGATCCTGCTTGCAGGCATCGTACTGCTGCTTTTCGGAATCGTCAGGACCGTCCTCAAGCCCGGTTATGTCCGCGGCATCTGGCCTGCAGGCATCGGCGTGGTATTCGTGGTACTCGTGCTCTTTCTTATTGCAGGTTGGAACAATACCGCTTACTATCCTTCTACGGCCGACCTCCAGAGTTCGTTGACGATCCGGAACAGTTCGTCGAGCGAGTTCACGCTCAAGGCCATGTTTTATGTCAGCTTCCTTGTTCCGTTCGTCCTGGCATACATCGTCTATGCGTGGCGTTCTATCGACAAGAAAGCAATCGACAGAAAGGAAATTGCAGAGGACGACCATGCCTATTGAAAGGTAGCGGAAGCCGCTCTGCCTACAGACCTGTGTATGTCCAATCGGTTGGGAACAGGATTCCCGACCGGTTGGGAATCCGGTTCCCAGGCTTTGGGAATGCTGTTCCCAAGCACCGGGAATCCGATTCCCGGTGTGCCTGTAAAGCCGCCTGCCGTGTCGTCTGATGTTTCGGCCGGCTGTTTTCCGCCTTTTTAAAACCTTGGTTGACGGTCCCAACCGTATGCTTTCTGTCTTCTGGCAGGTGGCTTCTGTCCGGACAGCCGGTTTATCTGGTTCTCCTTGTTTGAGGAAAAGGCTTTACCCCCATGACGCATAAATCCCGGTCTCCTTGTCGGAAACCGGGATTATGTTGTTTGGAATAGTTTTGTTTGTTTGCTTCGCTTAAGCCTCAGGCTTTACGGTCTTGGCAGCGTAGACTTCCTCCGAAAGGACAGAGACCGTACTCTTGTTGTACTTTCCCTTGTGGAAGTAGACAACACCGTCTGCAAGTGCATACAATGTGTCGTCTTTGCCCTGTGCTACATTCTCGCCCGGGAAATGCCTGTTGCCGCGCTGGCGAACGATGATGTTGCCCGCTGCGATCTTCTGGCCACCCCAGATCTTGACACCTAAACGCTTCGAAGCTGATTCGCGACCGTTCTTAGAACTACCTACACCTTTCTTATGTGCCATTCTTAAGTCCTCCTTTTTAAGCGTTAATTGATTTGATTTCTACCTGAGTGAAGTGGGTGCGGTGACCGTTCTTCTTCCTGTAGTCCTTGCGACGCTTCATCTTGAAGACGATGACCTTGTCGCCCTTTACGAGAGGAGCTACAATCTCAGCTACTACCTTTGCGCCCTCAACTGTCGGTGCGCCTACAGTGACTGTTCCGTTGTTGTCGACCAGCAGAACCTTGTCAAACTCAACAGCCTTGCCTTCTTCCGCATCCTTGATGTGGTTGACGAAGAGCTTCTTGCCTTCTTCAGCCTTGAACTGCTGACCGTTAATTTCTACAATTGCGTACATTTTATTATTGTAAACGGGTTTGTACCGCCGGGCGGCTGAGCATCTTTCCAGCACTTGTTCTGAGCCCATAACGGCATAATCGGGTGCAAAGGTACTAAAAATTAATGGCATACGTCATGAACAGGACGGGTATTTCCGTTTTAATTAACAATAATTAGAACCTTACGGCAGAGGCCCTGGCCGGAATCCGCCTGATACCGTACAGCGCCGGTCATGCCCCGGGTGGCAGGCAGGTCATCCGGCATTCTCGTGTCTGGCGGGGATGGATTCCGGACAGGTCTCCATCCATTCATGTTGCCGTGCCGGCAAGTAGAAGCCTGCCAGCCTTTTCGTCCTGCCGTCCTTGCGGCATCCTGCATTTCACCCTTTCCTCTGCCTGACCGCCGTGCTTCTTCCGGGGAGGAGCGGCATCCGCCGGCTGGAAAGACGAAAAGACCTGCCGGATGCTCCTTCCCCGGCCGGCCCGGAACAGTTTTTCCCGGAGATACAGAAAGCCCCGTCTTTCCGCATGGCTGGACACCTGCGGAAAAACGGGGCTTGCGTTCAGTTGTTTTTTCCCATTCAGAACTGTCTGACAATCCCCTCGAAGGAATAGGCTTCCCGGACTTCAAGCTGCCGGTCATCCTCCTGGTAGATGTTGTCGATGTCAAACTCCTGCTCGTTGTGCATCTTAGGTTTACGTCTCATAGCTATGTCCTCCATAGAGCAGTCCCCTGCCGCAGGGACTGCCTTTGACTGTGAGTGATAGGGGGAGCGGCAGCCCCCTGTGTCCTCGTTTACAAAATTACAAATAAGAAATGAGACTTTTGTCAATTTATCTGAAATATTCTGGCCGAAGTGTCGTTTTCCGTTCCGTATGGGTCGAATGTCCCTGCTGCATGACCAGAAGGACTCCTGAATCCATGCGGTTCCGTCTATGCGGCAGCTTCGGGCTTCTCTTTCCGCTGCATGGCGTATCTTTTCTTTCGGAAGGAGCGAAGGCACGGCCTGCCGTGGGAAAGCCTGGAGGCATTCCTTGAACGGCCGCACCGCAGATAAATAATATGCAGAACCCGCCCTGTTTGCTTGCATATTATGAAAGAATATGATAACTTTGTGCCATCAGAAAAAGACGGTACGTGTTATGGGACATGAAAAGATGCGTGACGAGCGGGAAATGAAATGGAAGACGCTCGCTTCGGTGCGGCTTGTTGACCGGCCATGGCTGAAGGCAAGACGCGATACGGTTCAACTGCCCGGCGGCAGGGTCTATGATGAGTATTATGTGCTTTCCTATCCGGCATGGATCAATGTCATTGCGGAGACGGAAGAGGGACAGATCGTCTTGGAGCGTCAGTACAGGCACGGACTCGGCGTTGTCTCGACGGAGATCTGCGCAGGGGTGGTAGAAGCGGGGGAGACACCGTTGCAGGCCGCCCGGCGCGAACTGGAAGAAGAAACTGGTTATACGGGCGGCAGATGGGAAGAAATCATGACGATAGCTCCTAATCCCGGGATGATGGACAACCTCTGTCACTGCTTCCACGCCTGTGGCGTGAAGAAGACGGGCAGCCAGCACCTTGATGAGACGGAAGATATCGAAGTCTTCCTGCGGTCCAAGGAGGAAGTGAAGCGGATGCTGGTGCAGGGCGACTTCATCCAGGCGCTGATGGCAGCTCCTTTGTGGAAATACTTTTCCTCCATTGCGGACACGACACGAAAGGGTGGGATATGATAACAAAAGACAGCATAGAGGAAGCCTACTGCTTCTTCCATCAGAAATATCAGGTGTATGCCTTCTCGCACAGTGAACGGCAGAAGGACGATATAGAGTACGCCGTCAGTTCGTATGTGGATTCGATGAATCCGGAACTTTATGCGAAGCTGGCAGCAGGGAAGAAGGACTTTCTGCTGACGCATCCGAGGTTTGCGGAAGACATGAAGGAGGCTTTGGAAAAGCTCACCTTGGAGTGATACCCACCCTCATGTGCTTGTAGCCCATGGCCTTCAGGAACTGTGTGAACTGCTGGCGGGCATTCGCCTCCGCTGTCTTTATGTTCTCTGGGGTCATGCAGCGTGCGAGCATCATCCGGTAGGCGCGGTTGTAGAGTTGCTCACGGTCAGCGGCCGTCCATTTCCCTTTCTCGAAGAAAGAGCGTGACCTTGCTTCATCGATGAAATCGGTGTCGAGCAGTTCTATGGAGGGGAGCTGGGCCACGACGACGCTGTCGTCTTCTATGCGGATCCAGTGCGGCTTCGCCTTATGGAGGTCGATGCCTAAGCGGACCGTTCCATAGTAGATGCGGACAAGTTCTGAGTCTGAGAAGAAGCCGCGGCTCACAGTGTCGAGCAGCTCTTCGTCATTGATGGACAGGAACTCCCACTGTCCGATATCCTGTATCTGCTGTATCTGTGTCGGCGTAATGTCGATGCGCTGGTCGACTGCGACATCTACCTTGTTGGATGAGTTCAGCCACAGGAAAAGTCCGATTGCGAGACAGACAAGGGCAAGGAGTATAAGCAGTCGGTTTTTGTAGAGGAACAGGATCGCATGGAAAATCCGGTGTCTGCCGTGCCTGTCATCCGTCTGCACAGGTCTGGCGATGGTGTTGTCTGGTGTTTCGTGCTTCATCATCATCATCCTTTTTCGTTTACTTTAATCAGTTGCTTCAGGTCGCTGATCGTGAATCTCTTCCGGAAGGATATGGTTATTTCCGAATCCTTGTATCCCATTGCGGTGAAGATCGGAACGAGCTGGCGGGCGGCACTTGCCTGTGCCTGTTCGATGATGCCCATCTGCGGGACGGCATCGATGATCTGCTTTCTCCCTTGTGCTTCGTAACTTGTCAGTTCTGCATCCGAAAAGTTCCGTCTGGTCAGGGCGACATACTGTCTTACGTCCTTGTGCTCGATTTTCGTTGAGGTCAGAGTGATTTTCGGGTCGGGCAGGGTGATGACGAGCTGTCTCCCGTTTCTGCGTATGTTCTTTCCGCTGAATCCTGATAGATCTATGTATGCCTTGAGCGTCGCATCCATGGGAATCGCGATGCGTCTTTCTCCCAATGGGAGATCTATGCTGAAGTCGCGTTTCATGAATGTACCGGACACTTTCATCTCGTCATCGTGTGTGATGATCTTGTGGACATGATACTCTGTGGTGTAAAGGCGGGAGCATTGCTGCACCTGCGTTACCAGCATGGGGATGGTGTCTACGCCCTTGGGGACCGTCTCTTCTGCTTTCTCCCTGTCCGTGCAGGATGCCGTCAATATCAGAAGGAGCGATAAGAGGGTGATTATCTGCTTCATATCTTGCATAATAAATGGACATTGCAAATTTACATAAATTTTGCGGAAACAACTGCCAGTCCGCCGAAGAAAAATGGGTCTTCAGGAAATTGGCGTGATGAGGTCTGGCTCGGGCGTTGATGGCTTTGATGAAATATTCTACATTATAGTTTAGATGAAATATCCCACATTATAATTTAGATGAAATATCCCACAGAGGCAGGGAGTGAAGGAGGCAAAGACCCTATAACGGAGGCACCGCCGTTGCGTGGAGCAACGGAATTTATCCGAGCGTTTTATCCGAGCATTTGCCTGTGAGAATGAAGAATGGCGTTTCTCCCGAAAATAAAAAGCCCTCCGTACGCCACCTCTCTGTCGCTCTTTTGTGCCGTCGGCACCTCCATGATATTTTTCCCTCTGCTTTCTCCGCTCCTCCGTGTGCCTTATTATGTGGCAGGCTTACTTTATCACTCCCTGTTTCGGAAGAACAAGAAAAATGTTCCCTCCTTATGGAAACCGTCTTCTTGCTACCTGACATCTGTCGGAGACACCTTCGTCCAGTCCCTCCGGTTATCCTGCCGGATGCCTTATGGTTCCTTTCTTTTTGCGGTTTTTGTTTTGTGATTTCATTTTTTTACCCTATCTTTGCGTCTGCTTATCATGGCTTGTACAGAATTAGTAATTACCGGAGATGAAACAGGAAGACGACATCAGAAAAGCGATTGAGGTGATGAGAAAAGGTGGAATTATTCTTTATCCGACAGACACTGTGTGGGGAATAGGTTGCGACGCCACCAATGCAGAGGCTGTCGCAAAGGTATATGCCTTAAAGCGAAGGGATGATTCCAAGGCGCTTATCTGTCTGGTAGACTCGGATGACCGCCTGCAACGGTATGTGCGCAATGTGCCCGATGTAGCCTGGCAGCTCATTGATGCCGTGGAGAGGCCGACGACACTGATTCTCGACGGTGCCGTGAACCTTGCCGGCAACCTGATTGCGGAAGACGGGTCTATCGGGATACGCATTACAAAAGAGCCTTTCTCCCATGAACTTTGCTATCGCTTCCAGAAAGCTGTCGTAAGCACATCTGCGAACATCAGTGGTGAGCCGGCTGCACAGAACTACTGTGACATCTCACAGGAGATTCTCGACGGGGTAGACTATATCTGTGAGTCGAGACGGCAGGAGCACAAGCCCCACGTTCCTTCAAGTATCGTGAAGCTGGGGATTGACGGTCAGGTGAAAATCATAAGGAAATAATCGAACGGTTAGATGGAGGTATCTGATAAACTCGGGATTGTCTCTCAATTTGATACTTGGCGCAAGAAGCACGTATCCGACCGTGAGCTGGTTCTGGTACTTGCGTTCGCCGTAGGTTTCCTTGCCTCACTGGCAGCCTACGTCCTTCATTTTATCATCCATCTGATCGAAGAACTGGTGACCTCCGGCTTCCAGGTGAAGACCATCAACTGGCTGTATCTTATCTATCCGGTCGTGGGGATCTGGCTGACAAGCCTGTTCGTGAAGTACATTGTAAGGGACAATATCTCCCATGGCATCACCCGTGTGCTCTATGCCATCTCAACGAAACAGTCGCGTCTGAAACCGCACAACACATGGTCGTCCATCGTTGCTTCCGCCATAACCATCGGCTTCGGAGGATCGGTAGGGGCGGAGGCTCCGATCGTTCTGACGGGTTCGGCCATCGGCAGCAACCTCGGGCGGATCTTCCATCTGGACAACCGTACGCTCATGCTTCTTGTAGGCTGCGGGGCCACGGCTGCCGTGTCGGGCATCTTCAAGGCGCCGATAGCGGGACTGGTATTTACCCTTGAGGTACTGATGGTAGACCTGACCATGGCCTCGCTCCTACCCATTCTCATCGCCTCCGTTACGGCAACGTGCTTCTCCTATTTCTTTACGGGCGGGGCTGCGATGTACCGTTTTCAGATGGATTATCTTTGGGGACTCGACCGTGTCCCTCCGACAATCCTGCTGGGCATCGCCTGCGGATTCCTCTCCCTCTATTTCATGCGTATGATGTCGTGGTGTGAGAATGGATACGGGAAGCTGTCCTCGCGTCCTTACCTGAAACTCCTCGTCGGAGGGCTGGTGCTCTCCCCGCTGATCTTTCTCTTTCCGTCTCTTTACGGTGAGGGATACAGCAGCCTCGGACTGTTCATCGAAGGAAAGACCGAAGCCGACTGGATGCAGGTGATGAGCGGTTCCATGTTCGCAGGACAGACAAAGCTCCTCGTCCTATATGTCGGACTTGTGATGATGACGAAAGTCTTTGCGACCAGTGCGACGAACGGGGCCGGAGGATGCGGCGGAACCTTCGCCCCGGCTCTGTTCATCGGCGGGTTCGGGGGATTCTTCTTTGCGCGCCTGTGGAACATGCAGCAGCTGGGAGTCTATATACCTGAAAAGAACTTCACGCTTTATGGCATGGCAGCCGTCATGGCGGCCGTCATGCATGCGCCGTTGACAGGCATTTTCCTCATCGCCGAACTGACCGGAGGATACCAGCTTTTCATTCCGCTGATCATCGTGACAATCAGCTCTTACCTCACGATCAACATCTTCGAGCATCACAGCATCTACGCCGTACGCCTGGCGAAACAGGGGAAACTTCTCACACATCATACTGACAGATCCATCCTCACGCTGATGAGCATGGACAAGATCATCGACCGCGATTTCACATCGGTACATCCTGACATGGAGATGGGGCAGCTCGTACATGCACTCAGTGCGAGCCGTAACGATTACATCCCGGTACTGAATGACAGTGGCAACCTTCTCGGCGAGATAGACATCAATCAACTCCGTTATATCATTTTCCGGACGGAACTTTATCATCGTTTCCATGTAAGCCAGCTGATGACACCTCCTGCCGCCACGCTTGGCGTGAACGACCCGATGGAAGACGTGATGAAGACCTTTGACCGTACCGGGGCACAGAACCTGCCGGTCGTGAGCGTAGACGGACAACTGATAGGATATATCTCCAGAACGCATCTGTATAGTATGTACCGCCAGCTGGTGGCTGACTTCAGTGCGGAATAATTCCTGACTACTGTCGATGCCGTCTCCGGTCTGTCCTCCCCATTGGAAGAAGCGGGCACGGTGTTCTCAATGATTTAAATCCTCAAAGACAATGAAAAAAGAAGATATACGGATTGTGTTCATGGGCACTCCAGAGTTTGCCGTGGAGTCTCTGAAGGCATTGGTGGAGAACGGATACAATGTCGTAGCCGTTGTCACACAGCCGGATAAGCCCGTCGGCCGCCATCAGGACACGTTGCAGCCATCTGCCGTAAAGCGGTATGCCGTAGAATGCGGACTGCCTGTCCTCCAGCCCGTGAAGATGAAGGATCCGGTCTTCATGGAGCAGCTGCGGGCTTATAAGGCTGATTTACAGGTGGTGGTCGCTTTTCGGATGCTGCCGGAGGCCGTGTGGGCTATGCCCCGGTTCGGTACGTTTAATGTGCATGCCGCTTTGCTTCCACAATATCGCGGGGCCGCCCCGATCAACTGGGCGGTCATCAACGGAGAGACGGAAACCGGCGTGACGACTTTCTTCCTTGACAAGGATATTGATACCGGGAGGATCATTCTCCAGAAGCCCTTTCCTATACCTGATACGGCTGATGTAGAATATGTCTACGACGGTCTGATGTATTTAGGGGCGGAGGCTGCCATGGAGACCGTCGACCTCATTGCATCCAGACTGCCGGAAAAAGCCTTGGGAGAAGCAGGATTCCGCCATATCCTCGACGGAGTCAGCAGACCGCAGCCATGTGCAGGGATTGATCTTCATCCTGCCCCCAAGATATTCAAGGAGACCTGTGAAATATGCTGGCAGCAGCCTTCCAAGAAGATCTATGACTTCATACGGGGCCTCAGTCCGTATCCCGGTGCATGGAGTGTGCTCCATGCCGTTGAGGGAGAAGAGGGAAAGGCGATTCCCATAAAGATTTTCAAGACTGTCGGGACGGACCGGAAGAGCCTTGCACCCGGCGGCATGCTCATCGTTGAAAGGAACCGTCTTTATGTCAGTACGGCAGACCGTCTCCTCGAACTTCTCGATGTACAGCTGGCGGGAAAGCGACGGATGGATGTAAAGGCTTTCCTTAACGGCTTTAAGGATATTGACGGATACAGGTTCTGACTTTCTTCCCGGCGCAGCCCTTGTCCGAGCCGGGATTCCGAACCGTTTTCTTGCCGTCTGCCTTTCACTTTATACATATCGGTTCTTCCGTCAAATGTGCAGACAGGTGTTGTGTAATTGCATGGGGGATCGGAAAAGCCCTGCTGACTTCAAAGGGACGGTTCTGACTGCCAGCAGGCTGTGGATGCCGAATTCTCTTGTCAGCGAGTCTTGCAGAGGTTTCCGTATAGCTTTGGCATGAAAGGGTGATGGATAGCCGGATCCAGACAGCCCCTTTTCCAATACCTGTATTCATGCCCTCCGATAAGACGTAAATCGCCCATGTGCGGTTTCGTTTAAGAAGATAATTCCGTTTTGGGGTTCTTCCGTTAAATGCGTAGATTGGAAGAATAAAGGCTTATGCACTTGCATGGTATGACTGTCCAGAATCAGATGGTCTTACAAAAAGGAAGGTAAACTGCAAAGTAAAATGCAGGAAAGGAAAATTGATGCGATGCCTGTCCATCGGCCTGTCTTTCCGTCTTCTACAGACAACCCCATCCCTATATCACCGGTGTCTGTAAACTGTTTTCATGCAACCAAAGTCGAAACAGGCTCTTCTGACTTCTGAAAGATGCCTGATCGACTTGCAATCGATGCTCTTTCAGCGTGTTACCAACACCCTTTTGAAGTCCAATCAGGCACCTTTTACGAACGGTTTAATAACCATTTGATTGACTGCTGATTACCAACTTGCTTTCTACACGTGTCTTTTTTATTTGCAGATGATTCGTTTGAAATTATATAATGTTTTTTCAATATCTCATCTTTGTTTCCGACATATTAAATTGGAAAGTTTTTTTATCAGGAGATGATGACAGAATAGGCAGTTGATAATCTTGGCTGTTTTTTTAATGAATAACTTCGGTTCTTCTGTTAAAGCTATGCGAAAAAGCATCCGCGCATTTAACGGAAGAACTCGTTTTTGGGGGAGGGAGTGTATAAACTCGTTCCCAGCTGAAGACGGTCGTCATTTGTAGAGAACAACCGCTGCCAAAGAGTTGATTACTCGATGGCTGCGGTTGTTCTGATGTTTACGAGGGCTTGAAACGGTCAATAGGGAAGGAGGTTTTTCTGACTTCCGAGTGTTGAATTTGGCGAGTATTACAAGTCTCTACCTTCATTCCTATCCATTCAGTTAACGAAAGAGCCTTATACCTTATAATAGACAAGCGTCGTGCCTCTATATAATAATAGGTGGAACATAGTGCCCCCCTCCAGTCTGGCAAAGATAATCCCCACGTTTCATTCTATTCGAAGCATACGGCGGTCTGACAGTTTGAACAGTCTTCGCAGTACTTCCATCAGATTTCATCAAGCCAATCCCGCACACCTCGTTTTTTTCATCTGTTTTGATAACATATTGTTCTTTAACGCTTGCTTTATGTCATTATTGCTCACAATAGGGGGTGTTGTGCACATTTTTCCTCAAAAACATTTGGCGGTTTCATTATTTTTTTATTACTTTGCAGCCGATTAAGAATGTTGATTCTATAATTTATATTATAAATATTAATTAATTCAGAGAGAAATGAAAAAGTTAGTTTTAATGTTGGCTGCAGCCTCTATGGCTGCTTCTGTATCTGCTCAGACAGTTGCAGAGAGCAAGACATTCGACAACATCTACGTAGGTATTAACGGTGGTGTTGCAACAAAGACAACAGGTCACAAGTGGTTGAGCGACCTCGACCCTAATGCAGGTATCCGTGTCGGCCGCTACTTCACTCCGGTGTTCGGTCTGGCTGTTGAGGGTAACGCATACTTCTCAAACAAGCCTTGGGGTTCAACAGGTACTGCCGTTCGCGCTACAAACGTCAGCCTGCTCGGTACTGTAAACCTGAGCAACTGGTTCGGCGGCTACAAGGGTGAGCCACGTGCATTCGAGGTAAGCGCACTCTACGGTCTCGGCTGGGCACACGTGTTCACAAGCGACAAGGCTTTCAAGGAGCTTACTTCCGGTCAGCGTAACCGTATGACTTCCAAGGCTGCTCTTGACTTCGCTTTCAACTTCGGTTCAGAGAAGCAGTGGCAGGTATATGTTGAGCCGTCAATCAACTTCGCTTTCCTGGGTCAGGCTGCAAAGAAGCACCTTGTAGTCGATCCCGCTAATCCTGGGAAGACGTATTATGCTGACTATACTAATGACTACAACTACAAGGCTGGTTCCAATGCAGGTCAGCCAGCTTACAACATCAACAACTCATTTGTACAGCTGAATGCAGGTCTCGTTTACAAGTTCAAGAACTCTAACGGTACTCACAACTTCACAATCGTTACTCCGCGTGACCAGGCTGAAATCGATGCTCTGAACGCTCAGATCAACGAGCTCCGCAACCGCAAGCCAGAGGTTATCACCAAGGAGGTTGTCAAGGAAGTTCCGGCCGTTAAGGAGTTCACCGTTTCCGACCTCGTATTCGTAACATTCGCACAGGGCAAGTATGCTCTTACAAACGACGCTAAGTCTGCTTTGAACAACATCAAGGAAGGCTCTCACGTTCAGGTTGTAGGTACTGCTTCTCCAGAGGGTTCTAAGGAAATCAACGACCGTCTGTCTCAGGCTCGTGCCGATGTAGTTGCTGACTACCTCAAGGCTCGTGGCGTGAATGTTGACGAGGCTACTGGTAAGGGCGTACAGGGTACGACTTCTAACCGTCTTGCTGTTGTTTACGTAAAGTAATCTGAAGCAACTGGTCAAGGAGGTTTATCCTTCCGACAGAATAACTATCGGGGATGCATCTTGTGGGATGCATCCCTTTTCTTTTTGAGAATCAGCGTCGAAAGTCATTGTGTAGTGTGGTGTGCAGCTTTCCTGTGAAAGCTTTTCTTTTCCCTATACGGTATATCGGATATGTTCCCTCCACTGCATGATTCATTATAGAATCTCGTAGAAGAAAACAGAACATATCCACAGGCGCTGTCGGAGAAAAGTGGAATAGAGGTTAATCAGTTGAAAAAAGGAGAAAAGGAAGATGGAAAAGCTATCAAAGATTGGAAAATATGAATTTCTGGCAGAGCCGTTTCACTGCGACTTCTCCGGTCATCTGTTCATGGGGCATCTGGGCAACCATCTGTTGAATGCCGCGGATTTCCATAGCAATGAACGAGGTTACGGCATGAACTATCTCAATACCGTCCGCAAGACGTGGGTGCTGAGTAGGCTGGCCGTAGAGATGGATGATATGCCAGGGGCGTATGACAGGTTTTCCGTTGAAACCTGGGTCGATGACGTGATGCGTTTCTTTACAAGCCGGAACTTCAAGATTACCGGGCAGGACGGTCATGTCTATGGTTATGGAAAAAGCATCTGGGCGATGATTGATGTAGAAACCCGCCAGCCTGCAGATGTTCTTTCTGTGCGTGGCGGTCTGATCAAGGATTATATTGAGAAAGAGTATCCCTGTCCGATCGCGCAGTCATCCCGCGTGAAGATGAGCGGTGAGGCGAGTCCGGTCCGGCAGACTGATACCTGTTACAGTGATGTGGATGTCAACGGGCACGTCAATTCCGTGAAATATATTGAGCACATTCTGGATCTGTGGAATCTGGACTGGTACAGGAAGCATCCGGTCAGACGGTTTGAGATCGCTTATGTGGCCGAGTCTCATCAAGGTGACAGGCTTCATTTCTATTGTGAGCGGAGAGAGACCGATGTCGACTTCAATGTCAGAATCGCCAAGGAAGGCCCGGACTGCGGAGAGACGGAAGTCTGTCGCTGCAGGGTCCTGTTTGCCTGAGGAAGTTTCACTTCGTCACCGTGTATGGCGGAGACTCCACAGTTTCATTATAGGGAGACGCTGTCCGTCATGGTTGGAGAAGATAACTGCCTTCCATGAGTATTTCCTCCTCCAGGACCATCTCTCTCATCACTTCTCCTGCAAGATCCCAGTTGCTGTTCAGCCGGCGGACTTCGGTGACGTGGTGTCTCTTGCCGTCAGCCAGCAGTTCCAGTAGCTGCTGTCTGATCAGCTTGCGTATGGCATTGTCATCCGTTTCAGTATGTGAAAGGCACACATCACACTGTCCGCAGTCTGCCGACTTTTTCTCTCCGAAATAAAGCAGCAGCTGTCTGCTCCGGCAGATGCGTCCGTTCTGTGCGTAGTCTATCACAGAGCGGATCCTTTTTACAAACTGTTCTTTCCGGTCTTCATACACGCTTCTGTCGAGGATGACGTCCGCGCCGTCAATCCGGTCACTTCTGTATCGGACAAGCGGTGTGTTCTTTCTGGGGATGAAGTTGATGATACGTTTTTTACTCAGGTTTACAAGTATCATGTAGGTCTGGTTCCTGTCAAGCCCGGCTTCCTGCGCTATATAGCTTTCATCGACATAGCCATAATCCGAGAACAGTCCGCCGTAGTTGCGGAGAAGGGCCGTGACGACTTCATTCTCTTTGTCGCTGAGCGCATCGAGCCGGTAAAGGTCGTCACGGTTCAGCAGGAAACGGATCCGGGCCTTGGTGTCGGGGTTCTGTTCATAGTCGATATAGCCTGCCCGCTGCAGGATGGTCAGTGCGGCGCTGGCACGGATAGGGAAGTGCTTGAAGGTCGTACAGAACTTGTCTATCGGGAACTCGAAGGTACATCCGGCACCGCTGCCCACTCCAATCTGATAAAAATAAGCCAGATGTTCGTAGACGGTCTGGATATACTCCTTGGGAGGGAATGTGTCTTCTATACGTTTCTGCAGGACCCGGTTGTCGTTTCCGTTATACAGCAGTACGGCGTATGACTTCTTTCCGTCACGTCCTGCCCGGCCTGCCTCCTGGAAGTAAGCCTCCAGTGAGCTTGGGCAGTCGATATGGATCACCACACGTACATCGGGCTTGTCGATGCCCATTCCGAAGGCATTTGTCGCCACAATGACACGGATCCGGTCGTTCTGCCAGTCGTTCTGCCGTTGGTCCTTGATGGCGGGTTCCAGTCCGGCATGATACCATGTAGCGGAGATTCCCTGTCGTGTGAGCATCTGTGCGACGTCCTTTGTCCGTTTCCTGCTGCGGCAATAAACGATGGCCGTCTGGGGGATGGACTGTAGGATGTGTATCATTTCCGCATCCTTGTCCTCCGTCTGCCGGACAACATAAGCAAGGTTCTTCCGCTCAAAGCTCATGCGGAATACATTCTTCTCCTTGAAGCCTAAGCGGTCCTGAATGTCATCGACGACCTCGGGAGTAGCAGTCGCAGTCAGTGCGAGGACCGGTACATGGGGCACCAGCTTGCGGATGTCGGCAATCAGCAGATAAGAAGGCCGGAAATCGTATCCCCACTGACTGATACAGTGAGCTTCATCAACGGTAATGAAGCTGACCTTCATGTGGCGCAGTTTTATCTGGAAGATGTCAGACCCGATGCGTTCCGGTGATATATAAAGCAGTTTTGTCCTTCCGAAGATACAGTTCTCCAGGGTCGCCACGATGGCATCACGGTGCATGCCCGAGTAAATGGCAGCCGCCGGAATACCTTGATGGCGAAGATGGTCCACCTGATCCTTCATCAGGGCGATGAGAGGCGTGATGACAATACATATCCCTTCCCGGGCTAATGCCGGCACCTGGAAAGTGATGGACTTTCCTCCGCCCGTCGGCATGAGCCCCAAGGTATCCTTTCCTGCACCGATGCTCTCTATGATGTCCTTCTGGATGCCGCGGAAGTCGGGATAGCCCCAATATTGATGAAGAATGTCAAGGTAGGACATGGAACTGTGAGGTCTGATTTCTGAGGTCTGGGGATATAAGTGGAACACGCAATACTTCTGCTAAAGTTACAGGAAAGGTCTCTGCCATAGAAGAGAAGGAGAGCGCAGTACACGGTCTGCCCCTTGTTTCCTCCCCGATTGTCAGAAAACCGTATCTCCTTTCGGGACAGTCCGGGAAGCGGCGTAGTCTGTCCCGGTTCTCCCGTCAGCTTTCATCCGTAGGCCTGATGTCCTCTATCTGCAGCTGTACGGCACCACGTTTGAAGACATTGTCCTCAATGGTGTAGGCAATATCAAACGAACGCTTGGACTTGATGTATCGCGCGGATGCGCTCTGCCCGAAGGCAATGCCGTTCATGACATTGTTCGATTTGGAATCGACCAGTTCCAGCTTGATATGTTCCTGTTCACGTCCGACGACCTTGCTTGTTCCGAAGTCGTACACATCCAATGTGCAGAAGACCGGTTTGGTATTGCCTGGGCCGAACGGGGCGAAACGCTTCAGGTCATTGTGCAGTTTCTTGGTAATATCCTTGAAGTCGATGACAGCATCTATGTCCAGTATCGCCTCACGCTGTTCGGGTTCGATATGGGTTTCGACATAGTCCTGGAACCGTCTCCGGAACTCTTTCACATCCGACCACTTCATCGTCAGGCCGGCAGCATAGGTGTGTCCGCCGAAATTCAGCAGCAGGTCGCGGCAGCTCTTGATGGCCGCATACACATCGAATCCTGCTACGCTGCGTGCCGATCCAGTCGCAAGGTTCTCGTCACGGGTCAGCACCACGGTGGGGCGGAAATAAATCTCGGTCAGCCGCGAGGCGACAATCCCGATGACCCCTTTCTTCCAGTGCTCGTCATAGAGGACAATGCTCGACTGATGCTTCTGGCTCTCCAGGCGTGCCACGATCTGATTGGCTTCCTCGGTCATCTGGCGGTCTACGTCTTTCCGCTGTTCGTTGTATTCGTCGATGTGTTTTGCCTGTCTGAACGCCATGCCGTATTCCCTTTCAACAAGCAGGTCGACACTCTTCTTCCCGTTCTCCATGCGGCCGCTGGCATTGATGCGCGGCCCAATCTTGAAGATGATGTCGCTCATGGACAGCTCGCGGCCGTTCAGTCCGCAGATATCGATGATGGCTTTCAGCCCGAGACTCGGATTCTGGTTCAACTGCTTCAGCCCATGGAAGGCAAGGATGCGGTTTTCATCCACGACAGGCACCAGGTCGGCTGCAATGCTTACGGCACAGAAATCGAGCAGGGGGATGAGCCGTGAGAACGGGATATTGTTGTTTTTGGCAAATGCCTGCATGAATTTGAATCCTACACCGCAGCCGCATAGATCCTTGAACGGATAGCTGTCGTCCGGCCGTTTCGGGTTGAGGATGGCCACGGCCGGCGGCATTGACTCGTCTGGGACATGGTGGTCGCAGATGATGAAGTCGATTCCCTGTTCCTTGGCGTAGGCGATCTCCTCGATGGCCTTGATGCCGCAATCGAGGATGATGATGAGCCTGACACCGGTCTCTTTGGCGAAGTCGATACCTTTCCGGCTCACTCCGTACCCCTCGTCGTAGCGGTCGGGGATGTAATAATCGATGTTGGAATAGAACTGGCGCAAGAATTTATATACCAACGCCACAGCCGTACAGCCGTCTACATCGTAGTCGCCGTAGACGAGTATGCGCTCCTTGTGCCCCATGGCATCGTTGAGCCGGTCGACAGCCGCATCCATGTCCTTCATCAGGAACGGGTTGATGAGGTCGGCAAGCTGTGGACGGAAGAAGCGCTTGGCGGCACTCTCCGTTGTGATGCCACGGCGGATCAGCAGTCCGGCGAGAATAGGGTTGATGCCCAGCTTTTCTCCCAGTTCGGCGGCGGTATGATCCTGTTCAGCAGTGGGTGGCGTGTAGTTCCATTTGAAATTCATTTCCAATTGTTTTTATTTCTGAGCGTAAAGGTACAAAAAAAAAGCCAAAGGTGAATGTCGTACGCTCAATATTTAGGTGATTTCTATAATCCCCGTCGGGCGGCTGTTTCTCCACTGGTACGTTGCTGATAGGAATGTCGCCGGCCCTTTGGGTTTTCCTGTCTTATGGGGTGTATTCTGTTTCCCCTTTCTTTTTCAAGGGAAATATAGGTCCTTCCGTCCAATGCGTGGATGCTTTTCGTATAGCTTTAACGGAAGACACGAAGTTAATCACTAAACAAAAACATAGCCAAGACCGTCAGCTGTCTATCCTGTTATCCTCCTCCGATACAAGAGCCTTTTCATTTTAATACATTGAAAATACAGACAAGGTTTTGAAAAACCATTACATAATTTCAAATGAATCATCTGTGAATATACAAACACGTGCGAAAAAGAAAGTCTGTAACCAGCAGTAAATCAATTAGCTGTCAAACCGTTTTTAA
Organism: Prevotella multiformis; assembly: GCF_018127985.1. Classification (NCBI taxonomy): domain Bacteria; kingdom Pseudomonadati; phylum Bacteroidota; class Bacteroidia; order Bacteroidales; family Prevotellaceae; genus Prevotella; species Prevotella multiformis. Next base: position 433,092 of record NZ_CP072357.1, read on the forward strand.
AAGGTGCCTGATTGGACTTCAAAAGGGCGTTGGTAAGGCACTAAAAGAGCACCTGTTGCAAGTCAATCAGGCATCTTTTAGAAGCCAGAAGGGCATGTGTTGCCTTGCGTTGCATGAAAACAGTTTACAAATACCGATGATAGGGGAATAAGTTGTTTGTAGAAGACGGGAAGACCTGCTGATGGACAAGCGGCGCATCATTTTTCCTTTTCTGCATTTTATCTTGCAGTTCATCCTCCTTCTCCTTTGTAAGCCCATCCAATTCTGGACGGTCATACCATGCAAGCGCATAAGCCTTTATTTCCAATCTACGCATTTGACGGAAGAACCTTTCTTTTTTCCTTATAAGGGAGGACAACTGCCTGCAGGGTAGACCGTCCCTGCGCATCAGCCTTGAAGAGGACTTGCCCGAAACAGACCATCCCGCCCCAGAGATTTGGAGCGGGATGGCTTGTCGATCAATATAAGAGGGCAGGAAGCTGTCTCCATGACGGATCATCCTGGCTGTGCTTCCTGAATCCGACAGGATTCTCAGAGCCCCATCTTCTTGCGGAGATCCTTTGGAATGGCGTTCTTGTTCACCATATAATCCATTGTATTGGCTGCGATGAAATTCTTGGTCATGTACCAGATGCCCTTGTAGTCGCCGGTCTCCCCCCAGGAGTTCTTCACCATGTAGTACTCTTTTCCGTTCTGGTCCTTGGCGATACCGAAGATCAGCATGCCGTGGTCGTCTGTCAGCTCCCAGTTGTCGAAACGCTCCTGACGCTGTTTCTGTGTAGGAACCACCTCCGGCACATTGACACCGAGGGAGTCGATGATGTCTTTCTTCTTGGCGTTGGAAAGGCCGAGCCAGTGCGCCATGTCACTGCCTTTCAGGCTTTCCACTTTCTTTCCGTCCACCATGTAGGCCAGTCCCTGACGGGTAAAGCCGGGTTCGCTGACATCGCCGCCCCATGCCACGGTATAGCCGTTCATGATTGCATTGTCGATGATGCGCATCATTTCGTCCATCGGCAGGTTGTAAGACAATGGGTTGCGCCAGTTGTCCTGAACCTCTACCGGGAAACTCGTGTAGAATGGGTGGTGGGTGTAGGAGGTAATGCTTACGTAGTCGCTCCAGTTCAGACCGAGACTTGCGGCGAAGCTCTTCGGGGTGTACTGCTTGCCTTCATAGGTGAAGGTCTCCGGACATTTGCCGAGATAAGCGTCAAGAATCCCCTGCAGTCCCACCTTCCACTGGCCTGAGAGTTTGTTGGCCTTGTTGCGGGCAACCGCATTCACGTAAGGTTCCAGCAGAGAGAAGAACTCATTGAAGTTGTTCAGGGAGTCACCATAGAGAGAGCCCGGGAACGGCATGGCACTCTCCGGACAGATGCCGTTGTGCTCGAGGGTGTACAGTACGTCGTATGCGGAACCGCCCTGTGCGAACTGGCAGTCGCCGTGCAGACGGATCACTTGCGTGGCACGGTCCATATAGGTCTTGTTGGCTACGAAACTCTCACAGAGGTCGTAGGTCTTCCCGGTCTTCTTCAGGATTTCCGCCTCGAAATAGCTCAGCGTGGAATAGTCCCAGCACGTACCGGAACGGTGCTGGTCCTTGATGCTGGTGATCGGAATCTGTTTTACAACTGTGAAGACAGGCTTGTTGGAGGCTGCACCTTCCTTCTTGTCTGCGGCATTCGCTCCTATCGCTGCCAAAGCGAGCACGGCTGCAACTAAAGTTTTTTTCATAAGTTTTTAAAGAAATGGGGTTGCCGTAGCGGGGGGCTTCCCTTGCGGCAACCTTGATGAAATATTAATTATTAACGTAATTCTTATTTTCTGTTTGCGGCAATGAAGTCCTCTACATCCTTCGGATGATATGGAATCCGGTCCTTTCCGATGAAGCGGCATCCGTCCTTTGTGATGAGGAGGTCGTCTTCAAGGCGGATTCCTCCGAAGTCCTTGTACTCGTCCAGCCTGTCGAAGTTCAGGAACTCCGCACAATGCTTCTTGGCGCGCCACTCGTCGATAAGGGCAGGGATGAAATAGATGCCCGGCTCGTCGGTGACGACGAACCCTTCCTCGAGGCGGCGTCCCATACGCAGGCAGTTGGTGCCGAATTGCTCAAGGTTGGGGCGTGTCTCCTCGTCGAAGCCCACATTGATCTGGTCGAATGACTCCATGTCGTGGACATCCATTCCCATCATGTGTCCCAGTCCGTGAGGCAGGAACATGGCATGGGCGCCGGCAGCCACGGCCGCCTCCGTGTCACCCTTGGCAAGTCCCAGCTCTTTCATCCGGTCGAAGAGGATGCGGCAGATGGCGAAATGGACATCGGCGTATTTCACACCGGGCTTCGCATACTTCAGCGCCGCATCGTGACATTCTTCTACTACCTTGTAGATCTCCAGCTGCCTCTGGGTGAATTTCCCGTTCACGGGGAACGTACGGGTGTTGTCGGAGCAGTAGTGGTTGATGGTCTCTGCGCCGCAGTCGCATAAAGCGAGCCGTCCGGATTCCAGAACCGCCATGGACGGATTTCCGTGCATGATTTCGCCGTGTTGTGAGAAGATGGTCGGGAACGCCACCATCGAGCCGTATGACTGGGCGATGCCATCCAGCTGGCCGCCTACGAACTTCTCTGTCACGCCCGGTCTGGCCAGTATCATGGCCGTCGTGTGCATCTTGTAGCCGATGACGGCTGCGCGCTCCAGTTCCTCGATTTCTTCCTGTGTCTTCGTGGAACGCATCTTGACCACCGCATGGATCAGGTCCATGCTGGCAGATTCCTTCTGCTGATTGGGATGAATGCCGAAGAGGTCGAAAATCTGGATCTTGATGTCCGCGCGGTAGGGAGGCAGGAAATGGACTTTGCGGCGGTCGCGCAGCGCATTGTTGCAGATGGTCTTCAGTCCTTTCATGTTGACAGTATTCGCCACGCCCACCGCATCGGCCATGTCCTTCACGGAATCGACGCTGCCGTACCAGACGATGTCTTCAATATCAATGTCATCGCCAACAAGCGTTTCGGTGTCATTGTCGATGTCGATGACACCGACCAGTCCGTCACGCTGCTGACCGAAATAGTAGAGGAAGGATGAATCCTGTCGGAAAGGATAATACCCGTTCGCAGGAAAGTTTGCAGGCGATTCGTTGTTGCCGAAGAGAATGATGATACCACTTCCGACAAGCTTCTTCAGCTCTGCCCGGCGCTTTACATAGGTTTCTTTGTTAAACATATTTCAAAAATTAGATGGTTTGGTTGCAAAGATAGCTATTTTTGTTTGAAAGTTATTAACTTTGCAGTTGTTTTTTAACGAGATTTTATGCAGTTCGACAAGAATACGGGATTGGTACTGGAAGGAGGAGGGATGCGGGGTGTCTTCACCTCGGGCGTGCTTGATGCCTTTATGAAGCATGGACTTTATTTCCGCTACATCGTAGCCGTGTCGGCGGGGGCGTGCAATGGACTTTCGTATGCCAGCCGGCAACCGCGCCGGGCACGCATCTCCAATATTGACATGCTTGCCAAATACAACTATATCGGGCTGCGCCATCTTGTCACACAGGGATGTATCTTCGACCCTGAACTGCTGTATCATCGGTTCCCATACGAGCTTGTCCCCTTTGATTACGATGAATATTTCCGCAATTGCAGGCGAGGCTACCGCTTTGAAATGGTTATGACGAACTGTGAGACGGGGTTCACGGAATATCTTACGGAGACATCCGGAAATACGCATCGGCTCAATGAGTTGGCACGTGCGTCTTCAAGTCTTCCTTATGTCTGCAAAATCGTCATGATTGACGGCAAGCCGATGCTGGATGGCGGTATCGTCGATTCCATCCCGGTCATGAGGGCCATAGAGGCCGGTCATGAGACGAATGTGGTTGTCTGCACACGCAACAAAGGATGGAGAGATACCGGACGGGACCACAAACAGCCCAAGTTCGTTTATCGGAACTATCCCCGTCTGCGTGTCGCTTTAAGCCATCGTGTGGAAGCGTACAACCAGCAGCTCGACAAGGTGGACGAACTGGAAGAACAGGGGAAGATACTGGTGATTCGTCCAGAGAGGCCGGTCGTCGTCGGACGGATGGAAAAGGACATCAACAGGCTCGAGGCGCTTTACGAGGAGGGCTTTCTGTTGGGCGAAAGATTTGTACAGGAGCATCTTCTCGGAGGTCTGTCTTCTGATGCCAGTGCACAGCCTCAACTTTAAGGCTTAAGGCCTGTTCTGAATTTCCCGCACAGGTCTGCCGTCGATGGAATCTGGTCGGCTCTTTGCGTCTTTGCTTCTATGCGGTATCTTCAGCCTTCCCTGTCAGAAAGATTCATTCCGGCAGCAAACGGCAAACGTGCGGGGAATCAGCACGGCTGGTGTTTACCGACAGCACGATGTGTGATGGGCATCAGCACATCGGCAGGAGGTGTACAGGAAGCATTCTCCCTGTCACGGTCTTATACAGAATAACAGGTGGGGGGATGGATGATTTATCCTCAATCGGTCATTAAAGATAGATCCACATTACCTGTCGGTACGATGGAACCTGTCGTTTCCCTGCGGTCATTTACTTCTATCTGCAAAAAATCCAGCTTCCTCTTTCAGCCGCATCGTCTGCCAAGCTTTTGCAAGAAGAAAGCTGGGATCTGTCTGTTTAAAAGACTGCCATCTCTTCAGAAGTCCCCGGACTTCACGCGTATGAGTGCATACCGCCCAGAATGTAGTTGACTCCGAAGTAGGTTATGAGGATAGTGAGAAAGGCCAATGTGATGTATAAATGATAAGTGAACGGCTGCTTGAAGACAGGCAGACTATGTGTATGAAGTACAACAGCATAGACCATGAAGGTTATCAACGCCCATGTTTCCTTGGGATCCCACGACCAGTAAGTCCCCCAGCTCATGTTTGCCCAGATGGCACCGATAAAGATACCGATTCCTAATGTGCTGACGGCCGGATAGAGGAAGATACGTGAAAGGACCTGCAAGGCCTCTGCCTGCTGCAGGACAGCTTCACGTTTATCCGGCGTGATTCTACCGGCCGAATGCAGCAGGAGTGCTGTCAGTCCACAGATGAAGGTGATTGACAACAGGGCGTAACTCATCATGATGATACTGACGTGTATGCTCAGCAGGGGAGAGTTCAGTACAGGCATCATCTGTCCGATGGCCGGGTCCATCTGTGATATATGGCTTACAAGCAGGAAGAAACCCGACAGAAGAAACCCGAAGATAATCAGAATCCGTGCCTTTTGATAACCGACAAGTGCAAGCAGCTGCGTAAGCCATGCAACGGTGAGCATCGTCTCATAGCCGTTTGCCATGGGTATATTGCCGGAAATCATCCAGCGCAGGCCGAGTGTATAGCTTAGGACAAGGAACGAAAGAAGCAGAAGAAAGAAGAGCGCAGTATATCCTTTCCGTATCGTATGTTCTCCCTTCTCCGGCTTCTGGCTGCCCATCAGACGATAGATAAGGAACGCAAAAGCAAAGAATCCAATCGTCAGATTGAACATGAAAAGGATGGTCGCCAGAGGCAGGGCATTGTACAACCGTTCTGCTTTATAGGCATACACATCAGGCAGGCTGTTACCGCCGTTGCGCTGCTGATAGGCAGAAAGCTGCTTGATGGCTTCGTCAGCCTGAGCGTTATTTGCCGACAGCGCATCGGCATAGAGCGTTGAAAAGAAGCCCTGCCAGTAGGCTATATCCGCCCGGTCAATGTCAGCAGGGTACTCCTGGTTGGGGGCGTACCATTCCGTCCTGCCCTTCTGTCTGTAAGGGAAGATGGCAAGAGGTGTCCCATTCTGAAGCTCCATGACAAGGTTCACCTTTTCATCCAAGGCTGCTGCAGCCTTGTGATAGGCATCCTTGTTGCCGTTGTAATATTCTTCTATGGGAGCTTTCAGACGATAGCTGCCCATTGAGAACAAATCATTGAGAGAGACGTAATCGCCGAGATGGAACTCATCCTTGAACGCTCCATCCTTCACTTTCAATATCTTCTCATTGTCCCATTCCTTTCTCCAGAAAATGAAACCCATGAGAACCTGTTCGGCGGTCATGCCCTTATAGGCATCTTCTCCACAGAGTTTCTTTGTAAAGTCCATGGCATAGGTCTGCAAGGGGCAGATGCGGTCGTTGTGCAGTATATACAGTCTTCCGAACTTGTCGGCAGTGCTTTGGGGAAACGATGGAGCGGCGGCAGCATGATGTGCAGAAAACAAGGCGAAGACGATTACCGCACACTTCCTGAGTATCGGACTCTTCAACAGTTGGCGGAATGTGCCTTTCGGACGGATGAGCAACCATATCAGAGAAAAAAACAGCAGGGCATAGCCCATATAAGTCACCGGTGTGCCGTATCGGTCGCTCTTTACCGTCACATAGCTGCCCTGTCCGTCTGCGTCGTAACTTGACTGATAGAAGCGGTAGCCTGCATAGTCGAATACCTTGTTCATTGAGACCTGTGCGGGAATCTCTGCCCCGTCGTCTTTGATGGTGAAATGGGTTGTATAGTCGCTTGCAGCCTTTGTACCTGGATGATAACTGATCTCAAAGTCTGTAAGTTCTATTGTGAACGGTAACCGTGCCGTATCTGTTTCGTCATCCGCTATTTGCTCTGTATAAGCGTTGACGGGCTGTCCTTGCCGAAGATGTACAACCCCCTGTGTCGAGAGCAGATGGGTGAGGAGAGCTCCTGCAAGCATGATGAAAAAGGAAAGATGCAGGAGCAGTTTGCTTTTGTCTTTCTTGAGCAGTTTGAGAATATAAGGCAGGCTTGACACGGCAAGCAGCATCCAAAGGAGCGTGAACCACCATGCACCATAGATATACCGTGCAGCAAAACCAGTTCCGTTTGCGTGTTCGACAAGTGTACTCCCTGCCAGTACGATGACAGTCAGCGTGTAAAAAACAAAGATGACTTTCCTGTTCATGTTGTTGTGTTGCAATAATAGAAAAAGAGAGCGTCAGAAGCCCGTGTCGGTTTCTGGCACTCTCTTTGGCGTATAGCTTGTTAAATGGCACGGAGGAATGCGACTACTGCATCACGGTCTGCCTTCGGCAAGTTATAGAACTTGCTGGCTGCCCAGAAGGCATCGCTGCGCCTGTCATACGCATGCCACATAATCGCTTCGATTTCGTTGCGTGCTCGGCAGTCATGCAGACGGTCCTCTGCTCCGGTACGTTCAAGACTCAGGCCGCGTCCCCATAGCGGAGTCGTGCGGCACCAGCCGGTACGGATGTTGTTTGCCATGAACAGGCGGTGCTGGACGAGGTCAGTGTAGGGCCAGATGGTCTGGTGGGCATACCTGGGCAGCATCGTCTCCGGATTCTTACCAATGCTCTTGGCATAATCCCTGATGGCATTGTCAACCCAGTAGTTGTCGTTTCCTGTCTTCCATGACGGACGGTGACAGCTTGCACAGCCTATTTCCATGAAGACTTTCTTGCCGCGTTGTACGACAGGGTTGTCGAGACCACGTGCAGCCGGGACAGCCAGGCCACGGTGCCAGACCATGAAGTCGTAGTAGTCCTTGTTGCTCATCTCGTCCTGTCCTGCAAACGGCCCATTGTCAACGAAATGCTTCTTGTAAGCATCAGCATCACTCTTCGCATTGAGGCCGAGCAGCATATTTACATTCTTACTGATATCCTCGTCCGTCCCGTTGCCATAGTACGGGTGCAGAATAGAGCCTGACTGCTTACCGTTCTGCTTGATGTAGCTGATGACATCCTTGTCCATCGACATGGCCTTTGCCCACATATCCGTGGTATAGAGGTAACGACGGTCAGACCGGGTAACATTTGTAATGTTCCACATGGCATTCGCGCCCGGTCCGTCCTGCAAGGAGGCACGGGTCATGCCGTATGTAAATTTCTTGATGGCCTTGGTGCCGTCAGCCAGCGTGTACCATGCTGTTGCAGCCCAGTCGTCAGCAGCTTTGTTCCACATGGCAGGGTTCAAATCAGCCTTTTTGGCTTCTTTCTGATATTGCGCCTTCATATCCTCCTTGTCAATGGCATCGAGCAGTCCGGTGCCATACAATCCAATGGTCGATTCCAGTCTGACTTCATAATTGTCAGGTTTGGGGAAAGTGTTGAAAGCTTCCTGCTTGATGGTGACTTCCGGATAGATCAGCTGGAACTTCTCACCATCAGGGAACTGTGTCGCAGAGAGGCCTGACGGCATCGTACCGGAAACCGTCTTCCACTCGATATTGATGCCGCTCTCATCCACAGGTGCCTTGAACGGAGTCATGGCGTTAGTCTGCGGCATACCCGTGACGTGCCTTACGTAACTGTTTGCAGCGTATGCCACACCGTCTGCGTCCACACCGGCTGTCGGATGGTAGATAACCAGCAGGTAACCGTTTCCGAACGCCTTGCCGTTATAGATTGTCTGGCGTTTTCCATGGCCGTAGGAAGGATGGCACTGTTCACAGTTGTTGCGTACCCATGCCGGACCGAGTCCCCGGTAGGGGTTGTCTGTCAAGGTAAAGGAACGCTCGAAGAAGTTTTCACCTCTGTTGAAGCTGTCTTCCATACCAGGAACATTCGTGACAGCCGGTGTCGGGTCGGAATAAGCTCTTCCTTCCGTCGTACCCAGTTCACCTCCCGGATACCACTCTTCGGCACTGAACACATCGTTCTTCTTGCCGAAATTAGTCTCTTTCTTTGCAAGTTTGTCTTCATCTGCCGGTGTAGTGGTGTCATCCGAACAGGCTGTGTTGAGTAACGGCATCATCGCCAAGGCGGCCAATACCCATCCATTATTTCTCTTCATAAATCTTATTGTAATGTTTTTGTGATGTCATGTAGGAAAGCGTCCTGCCGCATATAATCAGTGGCAGAACGCAATCGTAGTATCTTCCCAGGAGCAGTTTCCTATTCCTTCACATCGAAGTCGTTGTCGTCCTCGAACTTCTTGTTCCAGACCTTACTGACGTACTTGACGAATGGTTTCGGCATTCTGCCGATCTTCTGGATAGCAGTCTCTATCGCAGCCTCAACCTTCCTTCCGACTGCCGTCTTGTTGCTCTGGAAGAACTTGTGGAAGCTGTATGCAGCATTGCTGTTCTTACCGTTCCTGCCACCATACCATATATTTTCAATGCTCCGGATGTTGTTCTGGAAGTCAGTGATTGAATTGTAACTGTATGGAGACTCTACATAACTGATGTCGCCAGCCTGGAACGGATTGGAAATCTTGGCGGTGCCGACCTCATTCGCAATGCCAAGGCAACTGCCCTCCGTCTCGGAAAGAACTTGCGTGACAGCCACATCTATCGAAGCGAATGTGCTCTTGGCCGCATCACCGGCAGACCTCATGTTCTCACCGTATGAAAGTCCTTTCTCCGTCTGATATTTCAGATTGGCTGCCTTTACAGCTGCAAGACGGGTTGCGTTCGTCGGATTCCACGCAACCTCAAGCTCATAGACATGGTTCAGCAGGTCCTTGATGACAGCTTCAGCATACTTCAGCTCATCTGATCCCTTGATGTCAGTGAAGTTAGGATAAGTATCATTGCCTTGGAACTCTGCCACCTTACGCGGCTTACCGTTTCTGAAAAGAATGAACTCCAGAGCGTGGAAGCCCAGAATGCTCTCATCCTTGATCTCCGCAGTCGGATTGCCGAAATAGGCGTGCAGTGCCGTGCGGTTGAGCGGCCAGGAGTCGATGTGCGGGTCGATGGAGAAGTCGGAAGCGGGTCCCATGAGGAATGCCTCACTCCTCTCCCACTGTTCGCGCGCCTTGAGGAAAGCAGCACAGGCGTCGTCTACATTCTTCTGGCTGATCTCCTTCTCGGAGAGTGTGCCCAGAGCAGCATGCAATGCTTCTACATCATCTCCCAGCTCCTTGTAGGTGGGGGAGATGACATTGTCCACATTGGCATTCAGAATGTTCTGCAGCTCTTTCTTCTGTTCGGCACTGAGCTGTGAAGATACGATTGCCTGGTTGGCCTCGGTCAAAGCGTTCGTCAGATCCGTACAGGCAGCCATGGCCTCATTGCCGAATTGCTTGTTGGTATAGTCTTCCTCGGAAATACCCGGATCGTCATTGCTGGAACATGCTGTAAAGCCTAAACTGAGTGTGCCTGCTACGGCAAACAGCAGGGCTGATTTTCTGATCATTTTCATTTGTAATACTGTTATTGATTAAATATGTGAGTTCGTACTGGGGAAAGGTCAGAGGAAGAAGCCGGCATAAGCGATACCGATGTTTATGCTCGGCTCGTTGTTGTACTGGCTTTTCAGTATGCGACAGCTGTAATCAGCCTTTACCACAATCTGCGGCAGCGGGTAATAGTTGATGCCGAAGCTGACATTCTTCTTTGCTGTATAATCATAGTTCTCGTTGTTCGTCTTGGAAGCATAAGGATTATACTGTTCAAAACGCCCGAAGACATATAATTTCTGATGGTCATCACGCAGCTTCTGAATCTGTGAGAAGACATCATAACCGGCTTCTATACCGTATGAAAAAGCATTCTTGCTGACACTTGGGGTATGGTGATATGGAGAGAGCTTGTTACGGCGGTTAGAGAAGTACTTCAGCTGGGCAGCATCGCCGAGATAACCATAGTCCGCCTGACCACGCACAATCCAGTTGTGTGCATTATAGGAGAAGTCGAACGAGCCGATCAGAACCGTCCCCTTGTACTTCTGGCTTGCCCCTGCAGCGTCATTGGGATAAGTGTTGCCGATGGAGTTGCCGCAGTAACCGCTGAGGCCAAGACGAAGACCTTTGACCGAATAGTTGTCGATACGCAAGGCAAGCGCATACTTGTTGGCCACGTCGAACTCCAGCGGAGACGACGCACCCTTATGAATCCAGTAGTCGTGGGTGAAATGGTCGGCGTTCAGACCAGCGAGAATCTGTGCCTCATAACGCCAGTCTTTCAGCTTTCCCCAGAAGCTGATACCCGTCTGATGCCAGGTGGAGGGCAGGATGGTGTTCTCTCCTTCGGGACGGTAGACCGTGAAGAAATTCAAAGGCTCATGGTGCGTATTGTTCAGGCCGACGGGCACGACGATGTGTCCGGCGCGGATGTTGAACTTTCCTCCCCAGAAAGACTTCTGGAGCCAGAACTGTTCCAGTTCCACTTCACCGCCTTTTTCTGTTTCCTGTTCCCATTCTCCTCCCTCTTCATTCTCTTTCTCGTACGAGACACCGGTTCCGGCGTGTTCAAATTCTATCTCCGTTCCCATTGTCCAGCCCTTGCCGAAGTCGTAGCCAAGGTAGACAACCGCATGAGGAATATCGAACCTTCCGTGCGAAGGGTCATTCCTGTGCTCGTCGGCAAGCGTGTATCTGCTGACATGGTCGCTGTAGAAATTGCGTGAATAGGCCACTTCACCGTAGCCACCGACACTGAGTTTATTGCCTTTGGCATGATTCATTACAGAGTCAGAGGCATTTACCTGTGCCTGTGTACGAGTTGTACCTGCAAGCAGTGCTGCACCTAAAATAATTCCAAGTGTAAAATTATCCATCTCTAACTTAATATATTTTATATAATTTTACCTGCAAAGGTATAACATTATGCGGTATTCGGCAATACCCAGTTTTGTTGATATTATCAGCCTTCCTTTTTGCCTTCCGTCTCTGTTTTCAGTCCTTTTTATCATTATATTTAGGTATCTCCGGAAAGCATTGAAGTATATGTGCAGCTCTGGAAAGCAGGGCATACGCTGACACACAGCGGTCGGGACTGCCCGTCCCAAGGGCTGGGAACGCCGTTCCCAAGTACTTGGGAATTCTGTTCCCAAGCAGTCGGGAACAGTCGTACCAGACAGGGCGGTGTGACGCAATGGTGTGCCGCTTTGAGAACCAAGCAGACCAGCTTGAAACAAGAACATGAATCTATTTAAATAAAATCATTGTAATACAGCTTATTATTATATGACATAAAACAACATCATAAAACTTTCCCTGGCGTTCTCCCAGGGCACTCCCCGTCAGACGACAGCACTTCCTTACCTGCCTGCAAGGCACAGGTACATGAATATATCCCGGCCGGTTCCGATCGGCTGACACGGATGGACAATCGCCATTCAGACAGCTGTCAAACACTTCCCGATACGGATAAGCCCCTCGAACCACCCTGCTCCTACCGACAAATAAGGATGAAAAATCAAATACCTAATAATAATTATTGTGTCATTGATTTTTTTTTTGTTATTTTGCATACTATATCGAAAAGAAGAACAAGATGAAGAATCAGAAGATGTATGAGCCTGAAGACAAGATGATCAATCTTATCAAGGATAATTACGACCTGCTGCAGAGTCTCGGCTGCTTCGGCATTAGTCTTGGCTTCGGAGACAAGACGGTACGCGAAGTCTGCGACGAGCAGAATGTAGATACTTATACATTCCTGTCGGTCGTCAATTTCACCATCAATGGATACAAGGGCTTTGACGACATGGACCGCCTCTCAATCCCGACACTTATGCAGTATCTGCAGGCAAGCCATACCTATTATCTTGATTTTGAGCTGCCCTCTATCCGCAAGGAGCTGACAGCCGCCCTGGACGAGACCGACAATCTGGCCCGCCTTATTATCCGGCTCTTCGACGAGTATGCGCATGACATCCGTAACCACATGAAGTATGAAGAGAAAATGGTGTTCCCCTACGTTGAAGCCATGCTGAAAGGGGAGGCGAGCGACGCTTATGATATTGAGACCTACTCGAAGCACCATAGCCAGACCGACCTCAAGCTTCGGGAACTGAAGAGCATCATCATCAAGTATCTCCCCTCTGATGCCCATCACAATAACCGGCTGACGGCTACCCTATACGATATTTACAACTGTGAAAGTTGGCTGACACTGCACGCCGAGGTGGAAGAGGAAATCTTCATTCCCGTCATCCGCCGGCTGGAACAGAAAACCCAGCAGAAAGACGTCAGTCTGAAGATAACGAACATGATTACGCAGAGCCCTGACTCCAACGAGGTGCTGAGCGACCGGGAGAAGGATGTCATCGTGGCCGTAGCACAAGGAATGACGAACAAGGAGATAGCCGACCATCTCTGTATCTCGACCAACACAGTCATCACCCACCGGCGCAACATCGCACGCAAGCTGCAGATTCACTCCCCGGCCGGGCTGACTATCTATGCCATTGTCAACAACCTCGTCGACATCAGCAGCGTGAAACTGTAAGGACATTCTATTGACTTGTTGTACAGGAATTTGATAGAAGATGATTTCATCTTAACTTCGTCTGGGAAAATGGAAGATATAGAGACAATGAAGAGGGAACGCCCCAAGATGGCGATAGTGGACCCGAACACGCTCGCCGTGCTGGGGCTGAAACAGATATTGCAGAATGTGATGCCGATCATGACGGTCGAGACATTCTCTACATTCCAGGCCTTTGAGGAGGCCGGTCCGGGTTCGTTCTATCACTATTTCGTCGCACAGGTGATTGTCCTGGAGAACAGGCGCTTCTTCTCACAGTGCATCCATAAGACAATCGTTCTGACGATTACGAAAGACCCCAATGCGCAGCTCTCCGGCTTTCACAGTTTCTGCATCAATGTACCGGAAGACGAGCTGGTCAAGGCCATTCTGAAGATAGAACAGTATGGGCACTCAGGCGGACGGAATCTTCCAGAGCTGCCGCAGGTGCTGAAGAACAAGATTCTGAGCAACCGGGAGATCGAAGTACTGTCGCTGATCGTACAGGGGCTGATCAACAAGGAAATTGCAGAGAAGCTGAACATCAGTCTGACGACCGTCATCACGCACCGCAAAAACATCATGTACAAACTCGGCATGAGGAGCGTGTCGGCGTTGACGATTTACGCCGTTATGCACGGTTATATCGATATTAATAAGATATAAAAAAGTCCATGCCGGCAGCCGGTTCTGAATACGGTTCTGCAGTCCGACGGCTTTTGAGTTGTAAGTCCGGTCTCACCGGGTATCAGAGAGAAGGGCCTTTCAAAACTCGTTCCTGAGTTTTGAAAGGCCCTTCCCTTATGCCGTCATCTTGCTTTCCCGGGTGTATTTCCCTTTATTCCCGAATCAGAGGAACGGTGACAGCAGGTGAGCGAACCATCCCCGGAACCGCTGCCAGGGGGTACGCCATTGCTTCCATTTGGCCTCAGTAAGTTTGAAACTGTCTTTTTTCTGGTCTTCGAACAGCTGGTTGAGTTCATGGGTGGTACACGCATCCACGATGACGGCGTTCTCCTCCCGGTCCCACCGCAGGCTCCTTGCATTGAGGTTGGCCGACCCGACCGTACAGAGCTGACCGTCGACCGTGATGATTTTCGTATGATGGAACCCCGGCTTGTAAATCCAGATTGTACAGCCGGCTTTCATCAGCTGGTGAGCATTGTAGAAACCACAATCAGGAGTCAGAGGGATGTCGCTCTTCATGCTTAACAGAATCTCCACTTTCACTCCGCGGCTTACGGCATCGCGCAGGGCTTTCTTCAGGGAGTGGCTCAGGGTGAAGTAGGGATTGATGAGCTTGATGCTGTCTTTTGCATCCTTTATGGCGTTGAGATAGAAACAGCGGATGATGTCTTTCGTGACGTGTGGCTCGCGGTTGATGATGCCCACCATCTTCTTCCCGGCACTCCGGCAGGTGTCAGGCTTCAGCCCCGCCATATAATCCGCATCCGATACCCCCCGGTAGTATTTGGCTCCGTGTACATCCCGTCCTGATACGATCCGCCACATCCGCAGGAATATCTTCTGGAGTGTGTTCACCTCGTCCCCCTCGATTCTGCAGTGCATGTCGTGCCAGGAGCCTACGGCCTTTGTTCCTTTTATATAATAGTCGGCTACGTTCATGCCGCCGGTATAGGCGACCTTTCCATCGATGACGACGATCTTCCGGTGGTCACGGTTGAAGATGTCGTGCAGCCAGGGAAATACCATGGGCTTGAACTCATGGATTTCAATTCCCTGTTTACGGATGGCTTTCAGACGGCGTTTCCGCATTGGCCGGTTGTTGCTGGCATTTCCGAAGCCGTCGAAGACCGCTCTCACTTCAATGCCTTCCTTTGCCTTTGCGGCCAGACGGCGTATCAGTTCCTCGTTGATGGAGTCATTGCGGAAGTTGAAGTATTCCAGGTGAATACTCGACCGTGCCTGATCTATTGCTTTAAACAGGTCGTCGAACTTCTCCTGTCCAGTCGTGAGCAAGGTGACTGAATTGTTGTGAGAGAAGCGTACCCCTTTCCTGCGGAGCTGGCTGACAAGCAGGGAGTCTGCCCTGGTCTCCGTAGAGGAAAGGCCTCCTGCAATGGCGTTTTGCTGATTCTTCTGTGCTGGAAGGGGGGACGGGTGGGATAGGCAACATAACGCCATCACGGCGGTGATGGCGTTTCTCTTCTTATGGTTCAAATTAATCTCTCTCATTTTCCATCATGGCAGACAACGTTTTTCCCGAAACGGGAGGCTGTTGTCCGCCGGGTATAAGTATCACAGACAAGACGGCAGAAGCCTGTCCCTTACAACATACAGCTGTAATGGTCGACGACACCCAGCAGATGTCTCCCGGCGTCGCATACCAGTACGGTGTGTATTTTGTTCTGATGCATAATCCGTTGGATCTCGGTGATTTTGGTTGTCGGCAGGACGGTCTTCGGTTCTCTGGTCATGATGTCGCTTACGGTGTGATCGAAGAACTCCGCCTGCCACCGTTCCATTGCGCGGCGGATGTCGCCGTCGGTGATCAGTCCGATGACCTTGCCGTCCGCAAGTGATACTCCCAGACCTAATTTCCCTTTGCTCACGTGTATGATCGCTTCACCCAGGTGCATTTCCTTCGGAATGACCGGCAGATCATCCGACCGCATGACATCCTGTGCCGTCGTCAGCAGGCGTTTCCCCAGTTCACCGCCCGGATGGAACTGTGCGAAGTCCTGCGGTTTGAAATTCCTGACACGCATCAATGCGACGGCCAGCGCATCGCCCATGACGAGTGCGGCCGTCGTCGAACTTGTCGGCGCCAGATTCAGCGGGCAGGCTTCCTTCTCCACCCATACCTTCAGATGGGCGGTGGAGTATTTTGCCAGCAGCGATTCCGGATGGGCGCTCATGCCGATGATGGGGATGTTCATGTGAAGGACCATCGGGATGAAGCGAAGCAGTTCATCCGTCTGACCCGAATTGGACAGGGCAAGTACTACGTCGTCTTTCGTCATTACCCCTAAGTCGCCATGGTAGACATCCAGCGGATTGACAAAGAAGGCCGGTGTGCCGGTCGACGAAAGGGTCGCTGCTATCTTGGCGCCGATGTTGCCGCTCTTCCCGACACCTGTGACAATCACTTTGCCTGTACAATGATACATCAGGCTTACCGCCTTGTCGAAGTTTTCATCCAGCTGGTTGATCAGGTTGAGCGTCGCTTCCGTTTCTTCTTTGATACATTGAATGGCGTATGCCCTGACCTGCGTCAGTCTTTGTTCTGCTTCCATTATATCAGCTTTCCTATTAATTCATCCAGTTTTTCAAGTTCCAGCATGTTGGCGGCATCGGACAGTCCTCTGTCCGGATCGGGGTGTACTTCAAAGAAGTAGCCGGTCGCGCCGAAGGCCTTGGCCGCCAGTGCCATTGCGGGAACGAACTTGCGGTCGCCGACGGTCTTGCCGTCTCCCGCACTCGGACGTTGCACGCTGTGTGTACAGTCCATGATGACACGAGGGACGATTTCCTTCATGTCGGGAATATTGCGGAAGTCGACGACCAGGTTGTTGTAACCGAAACAGTTTCCGCGTTCCGTAAGCCACACTTCCTTTGCGCCGCTTTCCATACACTTCTGCACAGGATAGCGCATGTCACGTCCGCTGAGGAACTGTGCTTTTTTGATGTTGACGGTCTTCCCTGTCTTTGCCGCAGCCACAAGCAGGTCGGTCTGCCGGCAGAGGAAAGCGGGGATCTGAATGACATCCGCCACATTTCCTGCTGCTTCTGCCTGCCAGCTCTCGTGTATGTCCGTCAGCAGGCGGAGTCCGTACTTCTCTTTGACGGCCTGCAGCATGGCGAGTCCTTTTTCGAGACCGGGGCCGCGGAAAGCGTGCAGGCTTGTCCGGTTCGCCTTGTCGAAGCTCGCCTTGAAAATAATGTCTATCGAATATTTCCTGTTCAGCCGTGCAAGTTCAGCTGCAACAGTGTCAAGCAGTTCCGGGGTTTCGATGACACAGGGACCTGCAATGAAAGTTGGTTGATCCATCATATACTTGAAATCTACAGCTCCTGTTTCTGCGGCGCGCATTGCGATGCTGCCTTCAGGAGCAATGCAAAGTTATATATAATAAGGTGAACCGGCAAGTGATTAACGTTCATTTGCATATCGGATGTAAAACTTCAGGATAAAATTTGGCAGTTTCCCGCAAAAGCCTTTACTTTGCAGCCGGATAGAGAAACTTCCTTGACTGATTTGGCAGTCGGGAGTTCCAATAAGAAGGATTATATTCAGTATTAACAAATTAAAAGTTTTCTATTATGAAAAAGATTTTAATGACACTTGCAGTTGCTTTCGTTGCAGTTGCAGCAAACGCACAGGTTTACGTAGGTGGCAACGTCGGTATCGCTTCTTCTAAAAACGGTGACGCTGATGCTGTTACAACTTACAAGGTTCTCCCGGAGATCGGCTACAACCTCGACCAGAACTGGGCGATCGGCACGACTGTTGGTTTCGGTAAGGGAACTCCTGTTAACATTGAGAAGCTTGAGGACGGTATGCTTCAGAACTATTTCGGGTCAGTCCTAAAACCCAGTTGCAAGCCTATACTCTTAAGCACACAATTTCATAAGCCTATATAAAAAGAAAGGAATATCTGTAACTCCTCTGAACTGTGCCCTGAATGCCTTAACCTTAGCATTGAATGACTCGGCATTTGCATTCGTAGCTCTGTTTACAAAGAAATTGAGTATGGTTTGATAATGATTTTCAAACGTGTCAATCACTGTGTAGAAATTGTCCACTCCCAGCTCTTCAACCTCATTAAACCATTTTGCCAGCTTCAGCCTTGCAGCATCCTTGATGCTCTTGATGTTATAAATGTCGGTAAGTTTCATAGCCAAATCATATGCCTTTTTCAGTGTCGGATAATGTTCAAAGATGATTTCCGCCCTACCTTTCTGTGTTTCAGTCCACTTGGTCTTGTGCTTGGTCAATATGAACTTTGCTCTGGCGAGCAACTGCTTGCGCGTGTCACCATTGCTGTATCTAAATGGTATATATTCCTTACCCTTACTTTTAGCTTCTTTTATCTCCTCATTCTCTTTATCTCTTGCCATCCATCGGTAAGCAATACGCATGTCATCCAGAGCATCATAATATAGTTTCTGCACATGAAATCTGTCATTGGTAATAAGTGCTTTTGGAAAAACAGAGCGGGCTATGCGCATCATAGAAGATGATAAATCGAGTGTTATCTCCTTGACTGTCTTTCGTTTAGAAAGGTTTATCGTCTTGAGAACCTGGATGACGTCCTCTGCCTTGGTCCCTTTAACCACAGCTACCAAAGTCCCTTTTCTGCCCTTTCCCGCCTTGTTGGTCAGAAAAGTATAAACCTCGCCACTGCTTAGACAGGTCTCATCAATACTTAGGTTCTCACCTATGTTATCTTCAAACAATAGCCAGTCTTGAGCATGCCCCAACTGGTCCCAGCTACGATAATCACTGAAATGTTCCTTGTACTGTGTGGATAACTGCTTGCCATTTACGCCATAGTGCGCACCGATGCTTGCGATGCTCTCTGCAGTGGACTCAATTCTATTCTTTTAAAAAAGAAACGAACTCGGGGGATAGTTTACTGCCCTCGGCCGTCAAGTCATCATATGAATAAGTAAATATCTCTCCGTTGGAACTGTCACGCCACTTGCGACGGCGAACATGGAGGTAGACGGCTTTGCCACGAAGAGGAAAGTCCTGAATTACACGCTCGCTGGTAAAACCATAACTGCTTACAGTGCCTAGCTTATGGTCTGACTTTTCCATAAAGTTACGCTCGTCAAGCCAAAAGTCAAACTGGGAAACACTCTCTTGAATATCGACAACATCAAAGTAGTCGGCAAGTACATCTGGAAAGATGCAACGTAATAGTTGGTCACTCTTCATGATGCAAAGGTAATAAATACTTATGGAATTATGTGCTTAAGAGTATAGGCTTGCAACTGGGTTTTAGGACTGACCCACTATTTCACGGTAGAACCATACGTTCGTTACACTTTTGTACGCAGCAAGTACATCAATGCGTTCGTTGACGGCGGCTTCGGTTATGCTCACTTCAACCATGCCCATGGCGCAGCTGCTTCCGTAAACGCATGGTCAGTAGGTGTAAAACCGGGTATCTCTGTAAACCTCAGTCCGAAGGTCAGCTTCATGGCACACGTAGGTTTTGCCGGCTGGAAGTCTGCTAAGGCTGATGTTGATGGAGCTAAGTCAAGCGATGCCTGGGGCGTAGACCTTGACGGCAACAACGTTACATTCGGTGTCTACTACAACTTCTAAAGAACTGTTCTGAACGAATATTTAATTATAGAGAAAGAGGGATGCGTCACTTAGACAGCGCATCCCTCTTTCTCTTTTTCATTCCTCCGGGAGGTTTCGCCTTTCCTGCTGTCGTCTGGTATATTTTGTCCGGACGGGCAACCGGGAGAAGGCCAATGATGTATATTCCCCGGAAAAATTGTAAAATTAACGGAAACACGTTCCTTCCTCTCTGCCGAGTGATGCCGTCCTGGACGTCCGCCGAGGAGAAAAAGCATCGGGCAAATCTGACAGGATTCTGTCGCATTTGCAAACCGCTCACAGACAGGCAGGTAACATATCTGTGCGAAAAGGTGCTTGGTTGCATTGCAAACAGGCCTCAACAGGCTCGCAAGGAAGCACCGCTTGGAACGCAATCAGGCGTTAGTAAGAACCCGGGAAACGGCCTGTCACGATTCCGGTGCATGTTTTCTGTTCTGGGAAAGCTCCTGTAACGGAATATGACAGGATGTTTCCCGTTCAGAATGTAAAGTTATTTTCCAATCCGGACATTCCTTCCTGACGTGTCTTTTGATCAGTCCCCCTGCTGGTGCCTGAGTGTGATCTCACGCTGCGGGAATGGGATTTCAATGCCGTTCTTGTTCAGTGTGTCATAGATACATTCCATGATGACACTGTCGTCGGTCCCCTGTGTAAGTACATTCACCCAGACAAGAACCTTCAATGTGATACAGCTGTCGTCAAAGCTCTTGAGCAGGACATTGACCGGTTTTTTCTTGTAGGTGATACCAAGCGCCGTTATGGCCTCGGACAGCATCGCCTTGACCTCCTTGACATTGCTTCCGTATGCTATGCCTACCTCGAGGACATCCAGCTCATAGCCATGATTCTTCGTCATGTTCTTGTAGTTCTTGGTGAAAAGCTGGGAGTTCTGGAAGGCGATGATCGATCCGTCGAGCGCTTCAATCAGCGTGGAGGTGTAGCTGATGGAACTGACACGGCCGCGGACCCCCTCGCAGATGATGTAGTCGCCGATCTTGATACGTCCTGTCATGAGCGAGATGCCGTAATAGATGTTCTCGAGAATGTCCTTCATGGCGAAACCGATACCCGTCGAAAGACCTCCCGTCACGACCACCAGCCAGGTATTGCTGATCTTGAAAATACTGAGTGTCGTAAGCAGCCATGAGCCCCATACGACCACCTGCAGGACATTGATGTACATTGTCGCACGGGCGGCTGCCGTGGAAGGGTCGCTGCGCTTGAGATACAGTCTGATGGCATCCCGGATAGTCTGGTTCAGGTAGTTGAAGACGAACCACAGGATGATCACCAGAGCGATGGAATAGATGCTGATCTTGAATTTGTCGGAGTTGATGAAGTCTGTACGGAACAGACTCCAGGTCAGGTCGCTGAGGTTGAAGACGTCTGTCGCCCAGTAGACGGCAAGGATGAATGAAACGACCAGGGCGGAAGGCAGGAGGACCGTATCGACGAAGCGGATGAGCCATACCTGATAGACCGTCATTCCCTTTTCCGGGTGTCTCTTTTTATATTGGTTGAGGTAATCGTGGAAAAAGGCGATTGTCAGGATGCAGGCCAGCTGCATGGACCACCAGATGATTCCCTGCACGGCCAGCATCGTGTAGCCGACCCACGAACTCACAAGAGAGAAGATGAACACCAGCAGCGAGAAGTAGGCCAGACTGAGGTCGTAACGCGGCACCAGACCATGGTATTTGTAGATCATCCTTGTCTGCCACAGAGCGTTGACGAACAGGAGGGGAGGGAAAACCAGGGTCACAATGGAGCTCGGCAGCATGATGATACGGAAGGTGATGACCGTAAAGGCAACGAGGATCAGCGGATAGTAGATGCGGTAGGTGTTGTGGGTCTGCGAGCCGTCCACGCGCAGGAGCAGGGAGGCGAAGATGACCGCCAGCATCCACGTATATTCCAAAAGCAGGCTGCAGGCCATGTGTACGAAGTTGGACGGTGACAGCAGCCGGATGATGACCAGGATGATGCTGAACGTGATGACCGAAGCCAGCATGATGATGCAGGTACGCTTGGCAAGGAAAGCGTGGCTCTTCTGTTCGAAACGGCCGGTCTTCATGACCTTCGTGACAAGGAAGCGGATGCTCAGGTAATTGATGAAAATGGCTACCAGTCCATAAACCAGAATCATGCTGAAAAGGGTGATGATCCATTTCACGTCCCACTGCGACCTCACAATGCTCTGTGGCGTGTATTTCTCGGCGAGCGAAGTGTTCATGTGGCCGATCAGGTAGGGAGCTGCTCTGAGGAACTTTATGTAGTTGTCGCCCCCGCTGGTGAAGATGCTTTCCTGGATTTCATCATATCTCTTCTGGGCATACGCATTGAGGGCCTGCAGCTGATGGCGGTTGTATTCGTAGTACTGGATGTATTCCTGATAGGAGTCGTTGCGCTCCTTCAGCATCCGCCGGATACTTACAGCGAGGGTGAGGCAGACATTGCGGTCGATCTTCATCCGCTGGGTAAGCCCGAAGGTGTACATGGTGCTGAGGACGTTGACGAGCGAGTCGTAACGTGCTATCTCCTCGTTGCTCTCCGTGATGAGGTCGTGGAAGGGACGTGTCTTGCTCTGGAAGTCCTTCCACAGTTCCGTAGCCTGATGGCATGCGTAGGTAAGGTCGAAGATGTTGTCGGCTTTCTGCGAATAGAGCATCAGGGATACCTGCGCCGACTTGTCACCGATTTCTTTCAGCTGGTTCATCACCTGCTCGTTCACGAACTTGGACTTGTTCAGCTGCCTGGTCTGTTCGAGATGCTGTGTGATCAGCTCGTGCCGTAGTACCGAGAGGGAATTCTTCAATGAGTCTTCCTGCAGCACGGCATGTGCCGGGAGTGTGAGGAGGAGCAGCAAAAGGGTGATCGAAAATAGCTTTCTGCGCATATCCATTTTATGGTGAAGATGGTTGTTGTCTCTGATTATGAACTGCAAAGATACGCAAACTTTGTCGTTTAGGCCTGTCAGGAGGCTTAAAATGATGTGAAAGGACATGCCGGAAGGCGGTTTTCCACTGTTTCAGAGCGGATAAACGAATAAAAATGTGTAAGTTTGCAGGAAAAAAGAAATCTATGATATTGATCGCAGACAGTGGCGGTTCCAAGACCGACTGGGCGCTGGTGGGGGCGCAGGGAGACAGGGATACCCATGTACTGAAGGTCCGTACACAGGGCTTGAATCCGTTTCACCAATCCGAGGAATTTATCCGGAAGGTCCTGGAGGAGGAACTCAAGCCGGCGATGTGTTGTGCTGCAGGACAGGAGGGATGTACGTCCGGAAAGGCCGGGGTGACGGAGCGGGTCTCGCAGATAGCTTTTTATGGTGCCGGCTGTACGGAGACCTTGTCGCCCCTTGTCAGCGGGGCTCTTGCCGCAGCTTTCCCTTCAGCGGAGATAAAAGTAGAGAGCGATCTCCTCGGGGCTGCCCATGCCGTGTGTGGCCACGAGCCCGGCATTGCCTGCATTCTGGGCACGGGAGCGAACAGCTGTCTGTATGATGGAAAGCGGATTGTGGAAAATGTCCCTCCGCTGGGGTATATCCTGGGGGATGAAGGGAGCGGGGCGGTTCTGGGGAAACTGTTTCTCAACGGCATCTTCAAGGGAGACCTCCCGGCGGAGATGCGTGAGAAGTATCTGGCATGGAGCGGACTCACTTATCGGGAGATCATCGACAAGGTCTATCGGCAGCCTCTGGCCAACCGGTTTCTGGCAGGTATCTCCGTGTTTCTTAGAGAGAATCTGCAATATGCAGCGATAGAAGCTCTGGTGTGCCGTAACTTTGACGACTTCTTCCATAAGAACATCCTGAAATATGCTTCTTCGGCAGTCCGTATGGTCTCCGCCGCAGGAGGCGTTGCATCCGCCTTTGAGCATCAGTTGAGAGACCGGGCGCATTACTTTGGTTATCAGATCGGGAAAGTTGTCGCTGCACCGATTGACGGTCTGATTGACTACTACACTTAGTCCTTTTTCTTCGCATTGATATTTTACCGGACTTCTGACCGTAAAGCGCCTCTTCCACGATGGTCGGCTCTTTTTCCGGCAGCAGGTTGCAGGCGTGCATGTCCTCAACACGGCCGGTGACGGGCACCGACACGGATGGTGACGGGCACCGACACGGATGGTGTCGGGCATCAGCGCAACGGCAGGAGGAAGGGGTTGTTCCCGTCCCTGTTGTGCATAGTGCTCTCGGAGGAAGAATGACTTGTCCTGAGAAGATTCCCCGGACGGCAGTAACCGGTATAATAATAAGGAGAGCGCATTCATCGGGGCGGATGAGCCGGATCCTTGTGCGGGAGATTGTGAAACCGTCTATGGTACAGTCACTTGCTGAGGAACCGGGGAGTACCTGTCGGGCAAAGTCAGGTCGTAGCCTGTTCAGGCCTTTCTCAAAACCTGTCATCCAGGTTCCTTTATTCTGATTTATTTCGTATATTTGCACAGGTATAAGGTTATAAAACGGATATGCACGGACATACAGACAACTATACTTTCCTGACACAAGGCCCTGTACACCGCGTGATCGTCACCATGGCGATACCGACCATCATCTCGATGCTTGTGACGGGACTGTACAATATTGCGGATACGTTCTTTGTCGGCAGGATCGATACGCAGGCGACGGCAGCAGTGGGTATCGTGTTCTCTCTGATGTTCTTTGTGCAGGCGATGGGATTCTTTTTCGGCCACGGGTCCGGAAACTACATATCGCGCGAGCTGGGCGCACGCAGGCATGAGAATGCAGTCAAGATGGCTTCGACGGGATTCTTCAGTTCGTTCTTCTTCGGACTGGCCATCCTTGTCCTGGGCGAGATGTTCCTCACGCCGCTGTCGGTTGAACTGGGAAGTACGGCTACCATCCTTCCTTATACCGAGGACTATATGCGGGTAATCCTTCTCGGTGCGCCCCTCCTCACCTCCTCCCTCACGCTGAACAATCAGATGCGTCTGCAGGGGAATGCCAATCTTGCCATGTACGGGATTGTGACGGGGGCTGTACTGAATGTCCTTCTCGACCCGCTCCTTATTTTCACTTGCGGGATGGGTGTCGGCGGAGCAGCCTGGGCTACGGTCATCGGGCAGGCCGTATCGTTTTTCATCCTCTTCCTGATGACCCGCAGGAAAGAGAACATCGCCATTCATTTCCGTAACTTCTCGCCTTCTTTACAGGCCTATAAAGAGATTTTCTATGGAGGAAGTCCGTCCCTCATGCGGCAGGGACTGGCCTGCGTGGCTACCTTGTCATTGAACGTAGCCGCCGGTGTCTATGGCGACTCTGCCATTGCAGCAATGAGTATTGTCGGGCGTATCGCCATGCTGTCCTTCGCAGCCGTCATCGGGCTGGGGCAGGGATTCCAGCCTGTCTGCGGCTTCTGCTATGGGGCGGGACTGTACGACCGGCTGAAGGAAGCCTACAAGTTTACGGTTATCCTCGGGACGACGTTCCTGGTCGTAGTGGCTGTGGTGGGCTGGGCACTCAGCGGTTCACTGATCGGCATCTTCCGTGATGATGCCGAAGTGATAGCCATCGGTGTGGTGGCGTTGCGCTGGCAGCTTTGCACCTTCCCGCTCAATGCGTTCATCCTTGCGAGCAACATGCTTGCGCAGACCTGCCGTAAACCCTGGCGGGCCAACACGCTGGCGGCTGCCCGGCAGGGACTGTTCTTTATTCCGCTGATCTTCCTCCTCCCGTCTTATTTCGGACTGACAGGGGTGGAGATGTGCCAGGCCGTCAGCGATGTGTTTTCTTTTGCGCTGACGCTGCCTATAGTTGTTTATACCTTCCGTGAGTTTACACGTGAAGCCGCTGAGAGAAAGGAGGCGGAATGAGTAAACTGTACATAAAGAATATGGTCTGTGACCGTTGCAGGATGGCCGTCGGCCAGACATTGGAGCAACTGGGACTTCATCCTTTGAGGATTGACTTGGGGGAGGCCGTGGTGGAGGAAGAACCTTCCCCTGACCAGCTGGCTGCCCTTGGGGACAAACTGGAACGGCTTGGGTTCAGGCTCCTTGATGACCGCAGGCAGCAGACCGTAGACCTGATCAAGTCTGCGCTGATCAGACGGGTTCTCAATCCCGGTGTGCATCCGGCTGCAGCGTTCAGTGATTATCTTGTACAGGAACTGCACCAGGATTATAGCGCACTCTCCAAGCTTTTCTCAGAGATGGAGGGAAAGAGTATAGAACGCTATTATATCGGGTTGCGCATCGAACGGGTGAAGGAGCTTATCTCTTATGGAGAACTGACACTCACACAGATAGCCTTGCGCATGAACTACTCCTCGGTAGCCTACCTGTCCAGCCAGTTCAAATCGGTGACGGGGATGACCCCGTCCCAATACAAAGCGGAAGAGGAACGCCGTCGTACGGCGTTGGACAAGCTCTGAAACCCTGTGTGTCAGGGAGGAAATTGAACTGGGAAGAAGACGGGGACTATTGGTTTTCAGTCTTCTTCGCTCTTTCCGCATCCTTACGGAATTTCATTGAGAGAGGTCAAAAATGTAGGTGAAATCTTTGGGTAATCAGATATTTAATAGTAACTTTGCACTCGTTTAGCAAAATCAGACATTAAAATAGTTGAATGAAGAATGACAGAATGAAATTCAAGTACCGCGTGAACGAGCAGATTCGCGTTCGGGAAGTACGTGTGGTTAGCGATGACGGAGCAGAGGTGATGCCGACACGGAAGGCATTGGATCTGGCTCATAAGCAGGGAGTTGACCTTGTGGAGATTTCTCCTAATGCGCAGCCGCCGGTCTGTCGTATCATCGACTATTCTAAATTCCTCTACCAGCAGAAGAAGCATCAGAAAGAGATGAAGCAGAAGCAGGTGAAGCAGGAGGTGAAAGAGATACGTTTCGGTCCCCAGACCGATGAGCATGATTACAATTTCAAGCTCAAGCATGCACAGGAGTTTCTCAATGCAGGGAACAAGGTGCGTGCATACGTCTTCTTCCGCGGCCGTTCCATCCTCTTCAAGGAACAGGGCGAGGTTCTGCTGCTGCGTTTTGCCAATGACCTAGAAGAGCTTGCCAAGGTAGAACAGCTGCCGAAGCTCGAAGGAAAGAAGATGTTTCTCTATCTTGCTCCGAAGAAAGTCGGCATTGTCAAGAAGAGCCAGCAGAAACGCGACCGTGAGGAGGCAGAGGCCGGCGCAAAGGAGGCGACCAAGGCAGAGGATGCGGAAGTAAAGGCAGAGGGCGGATTGTTCGCCAATGCCAAGAACGGTGCAGATGCACTGAAGAAACTGAATATTGACTAACGCCCGTCAGGCAATCTCCCGGCAAGGAGAAAACGGAACGGGCAACCTGTGCGTAACGTCCTGGTATATACGTTGCCACAGATGATGAATAAATAACAATTAAAATTTTAACAAAAATGCCAAAACAGAAGACAAATTCCGGCGCAAAGAAGAGATTCACGTTCACCGGTACTGGTAAGATCAAGCGTCGTCACGCTTTCCACAGTCATATTCTTACCAAGAAGACAAAGAAGCAGAAGAGAAATCTTGTTCACCAGACACTCGTGGATGGTAGCAACCTGAAGCAGGTACGCGATCTGCTTAACCTCCGTTAATTCATTAGTCAAACAACACATTAAAAGGAAAGAAAAACTATGCCAAGATCAGTCAATCATGTTGCTTCCAAAGCAAAGAGAACAAGAATACTGAAGCAGACCAAGGGTTACTATGGTGCCCGCAAGAATGTCTGGACGGTAGCGAAGAACACCTATGAGAAGGGTTTGACTTATGCTTATCGTGACCGCCGCAATAAGAAGCGTAACTTCCGCGCATTGTGGATTCAGCGCATCAACGCTGCTGCACGGCTCTATGATATGAGTTACAGCCAGCTGATGGGTGCGTTACACAAGGCCGGCATCGAGATCAACCGTAAGGTGCTTGCTGATCTCGCTGTCAACAATCAGGAAGCTTTCAAGGCTATTGTTGACAAGGTGAAGTAAATTGATGTCCCCCTCCTTCTTGGGGTGGGGATTTATCATAGACAAAGAGAGCTGTCACGCTGATAGGTGACAGCTCTCTTTTTGGCTGTTAGTGTGTAAGGATTAAAGTTTGCTGCTGAAAGACGTTGTCCACCCTTTATCGTCGATGTTTTTTCTGGAGAGTTAGTGTGAAGCATTAAGTCGTCGCAGCATGACTGTGCGCACTCTAATCGCCGGTATTGCTTTTTGCGGTCAGTGTATAAAGGCTGAATCGCTGCTGGAAGGCAGTATCCATCTTAATCATCGATACTGGTGCAGACAGTCTAATCCGGCCAAGAACAGTCAGAACGGTGTTGTACGGAGATGCCGATGCTGTTTGGGAACAGGCAGGACGGTATTGTACGGAGATGCCCGATGCTGTTTGGACGGCATATAAAAAATGGGGGAGGGCAGTGTCATTCCGATGTGAATGATTCTCCCCTCCCGCCATTTTCATTGACTTTTATTTCTGGGTGATATGCCTGATGAGTTCTTCCGAGGTCATTGATTGCTGCTTACCGGTAGCCATATTCTTCAGTGTAATCTTACCGGCTTCCATCTCGGATTCTCCCGTGAGTGCGACGAAGTTGATGTTCTTGGCATTCGCATAACTCATCTGTTTCTTCATCTTTGCCTTGTCCGGGTACATCTCGGTCCGGATCCCTGCACGCCGGGCAGCGGCGACAACCGGCATGCAGTAGGCGGTCTCCTTCTCTCCGAAATTGATGAAAAGGAGTTGTGTGCCTTGTACGCTCTCCTTCGGATAGAGGTCGAGAGTGTTCAGTACATCGTAGATGCGGTCAGCTCCGAAGCTGATCCCGACGCCTGACAGTCCTGGCATACCGAAGATGCCCGTAAGGTTGTCGTATCGTCCACCACCCGTTATGGAGCCAATTTGTACGTCAAGTGCCTTTACTTCAAAGATGGCTCCTGTGTAATAGTTCAAGCCACGTGCGAGGGTAAGGTCGAGCTGGATTTCATTCTTTAGTCCTGAGGTCTTGAGCATATCAAGAATGAAACGGGTCTCTTCAACGCCTTTCAATCCTGTCTCGCTGTCGGCAAGTACCTTCGCTATGACTTCCAGTTTGTCTTCGTTCGTCCCTTCCAGTCTGATGATGGGCTGCAGTTTTCTGATGGCTTCTTCCGAGATTCCGTTCTCACGCAACTCGGCATTCACATTTTCAAGACCGATTTTGTCCAGTTTGTCGATGGCAACCGTAATGTCTACGATCTTGTTTTTCTCACCCATCACTTCGGCAATTCCCGTGAGAATCTTCCGGTTATTGATTTTGATCTGTACCCGTACGCCAAGTTCTGTGAATACCGTATCGATAATCTGCATCAATTCGACTTCATTCAGCAAGGAGTCGGAACCGACGACATCGGCATCACATTGGTAGAACTCACGATAACGTCCTTTCTGTGGACGATCAGCACGCCACACCGGTTGGATCTGATAGCGTTTGAAAGGGAGCTGTAATTCCTCACGGTGCATCACGACGTAACGTGCGAACGGCACGGTAAGGTCATATCGCAGGCCTTTCTCACAGAGTCTGGTCTGCATCTTGAGCGTATTCCGCTCTTTGAGTTCATCGTCGCTGACGGATTTCAGGTAATCACCGGAATTGAGAATCTTGAAGAGGAGCTTGTCCCCCTCTTCTCCATATTTGCCCATCAGCGTATGCAACGTCTCCATGGCAGGAGTTTCAATCTGTTGAAAGCCATAGAGGGCATATACACGTCTGATAGTGTCGAATATATAGTTTCTTTTGGCCATCTCCTCCGGGCTGAAGTCGCGTGTACCCTTTGGGATGGAAGGTTTGTTTGCCATTTTATGTTTGTTTATGTTACAGGATTGGAATGACAGATAGAGACAGAAAGTAAAGGGGATGATGAGACCCAATAGACCCGGAAGACAGTGACTGTCTGCTCCCAGTCATCCTTGCCCGTCCCTTCCGTTGCCGCTATTTCTCATTTATGATAAGCGGGGTTATAGGATGATCGTCTGTTCTCGGTCAGGCCCAATAGAGATGATTCCGATTCTGGTCTCCAGGAAGTCTTCAAGGAAGGATACATAGTCGCGGAACTCCTGTGGGAACTCGTCTGCGGACTTACACTTCGTCATGTCCTTTTTCCAACCATGAAAATCCTTATAGACAGGCTTTACATTGTCTATCTCATAGGGAAAATCCTTTGTCTGTGTGCCGTCGGGCAACTGATATGCCACGCATGCCTTGATCGTGTCAAAGCTGTCAAGCACATCACTCTTCATCATGATCAATTCAGTGACTCCATCGATCATTACCGAATAGCGGAGTTGGACAAGGTCTATCCAGCCGCATCGCCTCTCACGGCCCGTTACGGCACCGTACTCGTGTCCGAGGTCACGGATCTTCTTGCCGGTTTCATCGAACAGTTCTGTCGGGAACGGTCCCGCCCCCACCCGTGTACAGTAGGCTTTCATGATGCCATAGACATTACCTACCTTGTTAGGCCCGATTCCAAGTCCTGTGCATGCACCGGCGCAAATGGTATTCGAGGAGGTAACAAAAGGATAAGAACCGAAATCGACGTCCAGCATGGTTCCCTGCGCTCCTTCGCAGAGGATGTTCTTCCCGTTTCCCAGCAGCTGGTTTATCTCATGTTCGGAATCCACGAAACGGAACGCCTTCATGTATTCGACACCTTCCATCCAATGTCTCTCCGTTTCCTCGAAGCCTTCAAAGTCCGTCCATCCGAGTGCCGCCAGCATTTTCATGTGCCGTTCCTTGTGCCGGGCGTATTTCCGGTCAAAGTCACAGAGAATATCCCCCACACGCAATCCGTTACGGCTGACTTTGTCCGTATAGGCTGGGCCGATGCCTTTACCGGTTGTACCTACCTTGTTCTTCCCTTTTGCAGCTTCGTATGCACGGTCGAGGATACGGTGTGTCGGCATGATGAGGTGTGCCTTCTTTGAGATATGCAGACGTTCTTTCAAGGGATGACCGCTCTTTTCAAGTTCCTTGGCTTCGTTCATGAAGAGATCAGGAGCCAGTACCACGCCGTTGCCGATGATGTTCACCTTGCCGCCTTGGAAGATTCCTGACGGTATGGAACGCAGGACGTACTTCTGTCCTTCGAACTCCAGTGTATGGCCGGCGTTAGGACCACCCTGGAAACGAGCCACTATGTCGTAGCGTGGTGTGAGCACATCTACGACTTTTCCTTTACCTTCATCACCCCATTGGAGTCCCAACAGGACATCTACTTTACCTGTGTTCATTTGCTTTTATCTATTTTTACCTTGCTTCTGGTTGGAAGACTTGCTTTTCTGACGCGACAAGACCGTCTGACAGCGTGAGCAGATACCGTATATATATAAGGAGAACCCGTCCTTCCGGAATCGATGGAGCTTGGTGTTCCTGATCGCATCAGCAATCTCCGGCGATTCAATTTCCGTAACGGTCCCGCAGACGGTGCAGATCTGATGAATATGGTCTTCATTGTCATAACACGCCTCGTATTTTGTCTGCCCGATGAAACGGTGCCTGATAACAAGGCGCAGCTCGATGAAGAGCCGCATCGTATTGTACAGTGTCGCACGGGAGACACGGAAATTCCTTGTCTCAAGTTCTAAGCCAAGCTCATCGAGAGAGAAGTGTCCTCTCATATCATACACCGCATCCAGGATCGCATACCGTTCTGCTGTTTTGCGATGATTGTTCGCTTCGAGGTATTCATCCAGAATATCCCGAACTTTTTTTTTGACTATATCTTTAGTCACCGTTAACTGATTAAATTCGCACAAAGTTACCAATTTTAAATGATATAATGAGAGTCTGGTAACAAAAAAAAGTTAAGGGCGGCTCTAAATACCACCTTTGTAAAAATCACCTTTGATATTCTTACTGCTGTCCGGTGGACATCTTTCGTATAAGTAAGGTCAACAGTCTTTTACTGATAGCGAAAGGAATGAACCTGCCCGTCTCCCGATGTGTAGATGTCTGACACCGATCGTGCTGTCGGCGGGCACCGGTCGTGCCGAGGGTTCGCACGCTTGCAATGGGTAGGCGGTATGCGGACTGTCAGCAGTGAGAGAAGTGCCGTACTGCCGAAAGTCAACGTATCATATTTGGATGAAAGCGAGCGGTCTGTTTTTCGTCATGGAGCTTTAGCGGGCGGGTGTACTGAAAGATGGACTTACCGGGTCTGCCGTTTTCTCTCCTCCTTTTCTTGGGTCAGTCCTAAAACCCAGTTGCAAGCCTATACTCTTAAGCACATAATTCCATAAGTATTTATTACCTTTGCATCATGAAGAGTGACCAACTATTACGTTGCATCTTTCCAGATGTACTTGCCGACTACTTTGATGTTGTCGATATTCAAGAGAGTGTTTCCCAGTTTGACTTTTGGCTTGACGAGCGTAACTTTATGGAAAAGTCAGACCATAAGCTAGGCACTGTAAGCAGTTATGGTTTTACCAGCGAGCGTGTAATTCAGGACTTTCCTCTTCGTGGCAAAGCCGTCTATCTCCATGTTCGCCGTCGCAAGTGGCGTGACAGTTCCAACGGAGAGATATTTACTTATTCATATGATGACTTGACGGCCGAGGGCAGTAAACTATCCCCCGAGTTCGTTTCTTTTTTAAAAGAATAGAATTGAGTCCACTGCAGAGAGCATCGCAAGCATCGGTGCGCACTATGGCGTAAATGGCAAGCAGTTATCCACACAGTACAAGGAACATTTCAGTGATTATCGTAGCTGGGACCAGTTGGGGCATGCTCAAGACTGGCTATTGTTTGAAGATAACATAGGTGAGAACCTAAGTATTGATGAGACCTGTCTAAGCAGTGGCGAGGTTTATACTTTTCTGACCAACAAGGCGGGAAAGGGCAGAAAAGGGACTTTGGTAGCTGTGGTTAAAGGGACCAAGGCAGAGGACGTCATCCAGGTTCTCAAGACGATAAACCTTTCTAAACGAAAGACAGTCAAGGAGATAACACTCGATTTATCATCTTCTATGATGCGCATAGCCCGCTCTGTTTTTCCAAAAGCACTTATTACCAATGACAGATTTCATGTGCAGAAACTATATTATGATGCTCTGGATGACATGCGTATTGCTTACCGATGGATGGCAAGAGATAAAGAGAATGAGGAGATAAAAGAAGCTAAAAGTAAGGGTAAGGAATATATACCATTTAGATACAGCAATGGTGACACGCGCAAGCAGTTGCTCGCCAGAGCAAAGTTCATATTGACCAAGCACAAGACCAAGTGGACTGAAACACAGAAAGGTAGGGCGGAAATCATCTTTGAACATTATCCGACACTGAAAAAGGCATATGATTTGGCTATGAAACTTACCGACATTTATAACATCAAGAGCATCAAGGATGCTGCAAGGCTGAAGCTGGCAAAATGGTTTAATGAGGTTGAAGAGCTG
Organism: Prevotella multiformis; assembly: GCF_018127985.1. Taxonomy (NCBI): domain Bacteria; kingdom Pseudomonadati; phylum Bacteroidota; class Bacteroidia; order Bacteroidales; family Prevotellaceae; genus Prevotella; species Prevotella multiformis. Next base: position 466,010 of record NZ_CP072357.1, read on the forward strand.
GGAGTGGACAATTTCTACACAGTGATTGACACGTTTGAAAATCATTATCAAACCATACTCAATTTCTTTGTAAACAGAGCTACGAATGCAAATGCCGAGTCATTCAATGCTAAGGTTAAGGCATTCAGGGCACAGTTCAGAGGAGTTACAGATATTCCTTTCTTTTTATATAGGCTTATGAAATTGTGTGCTTAAGAGTATAGGCTTGCAACTGGGTTTTAGGACTGACCCCTTTTCTTTCTACTGAGCCCTTTCTTCCCTGCATCTTCAACGACGGACACCTCGTCCCATCGAGGCTCCCTGAAAACAAAAAGAGCGGCCTCTTTCGAGAACCGCCCTGATGAAAGGAGGAGTGGTACCACCAGGAATCGAACCGGGGACACAAGGATTTTCAGTCCTTTGCTCTACCAACTGAGCTATGGCACCATCATTTTTTGCAATCATCATCGTGTTTTCAGCACCATTTCTGAATTGCGATGCAAAGGTAGTATATTAATTTTACCCTGCCAAATTATCTGCAAGATTTTTCATATCGTTTGCACTCATTAACGTGTTTCTTAATTTTCCTTTAAACGCCATCCCTGTGCTTTCAATTCAAATTCATTGCCGTCACGAGTGATGAGGAATGTACCCAGATTCTCCTTGGTGATGTAGCCTATCTGTCTGATATTCTCCATCTTTTCTATCTTCTCATGATCCCCTATGGGTACGGTGAATAGAAGTTCATAATCCTCGCCGCCGTTCAGGGCTGCCGTTGTGAGATTCATATTGAACTCCTCGCAGGTGGCTGCTGTCTGGTAGTCAATGGGAATGTTCTTTTCATAGATTCTGCACCCGCAGTGGCTTTGTTTGCAGATATGTTTCAACTCGCTTGCCAGTCCATCCGAGATGTCTATCATAGCCGTCGGGTGTATCCCGGCCTCACGGAGCTGGTTGAGAATGTCGCCGCGTGCCTCGGGCTTCAGCTGCCGGTCTATGAGATACTCTTTCCCCGCAAAGTCAGGTTGGAAATCTTCGATGGCAGCACGTTCCTTTTGCAGTGCCTCGAGCTGCTTCTGCTCTTTGTTGCGTTGTGCCTCCTTTACCTTTCTGTTGAATTCCTCCACCTGCTGGTAATATACGGTCTTCTCACGCTCGAGGATCTGCAGACCCATATAAGCCGACCCAAGGTCGCCTGTCACGCAGATAAGGTCGGTCTCATGCGCTCCGCTTCGGTAGACGATGTCCGCCTTGGCTGCTTCGCCGATACAGGTGAGGCTGATGGCGAGTCCCGTATAGGATGAGGTCGTATCACCGCCTGCAATATCTACCTCCCATTTGCCGCAGGCTTTCTTCAGCCCGCTGTAAAACCGGTCGATGTCTTCGACTTTGAAGCGTTTGCCAAGGCCTAAAGACACGACCAGCTGACGTGGATGGCCGTTCATGGCAAAGATATTGCTCATCGTTATCATAGCTGCCTTATAGGCGAGGTGCTCCATGTCAATGTAGGTCAGGTCGAACTGCACCCCCTCCATGAACATCTGTGAAGAGACGAGGGTCTCAGTGTCTGTATAGTGGAGAACGGCGGCATCGTCGCCGGATCCCTTCACCGTTGAGCTGTTGACAGGCTTTATATCCTTTGTGAGGTGGTCGATGAAATCAAATTCACCGAGTTCTTTTATTTCCATTGAATGCAAATAGCTTTGTGAATTTTTCTGGCGGAAGACATACATCTTACCGGCTTTTCCGTTTCCGTAATCCCTCTTCCACGACATGGAAGGAGGTTCGGGCGGATTCTGTCTCCGCAGTCCTGTCTTCTTGGACATAGGAGGCGGGAGTCAAGATGTACGTCTGCCAGTGCCTGTATGGGACTGTCTCTTTGTCAGGAGCGTTTGATCATCTCGCGCATTATCTCTGTCATGCGGGGCTGCGCGGCGTTGGCAGCCTCCTGTACCTCTTCGTGGCTGACTTTGACAGGTACGTCGAATCCGCCGAGATCGGTGATGACACTGACACCGAACACCTTGATGCCGCTGTGCCGGGCTACGATGACTTCAGGCACGGTACTCATCCCGACAGCATCCGCTCCCATCTTGTGATACATACGGTATTCGGCCGGGGTCTCGAAGGTCGGGCCTTGTACGCCCATGTAGACACCGTGCATCACCCGGATGTTCTTTTCCTTTGCAATTTCATCGGCCAGTGCCACCAGTTTATGATCGTATGCCTCGTGCATGTCCGGGAATCGGGGGCCTGTCGGGAAGTTGTGTCCTCGCAGCGGATGTTCCGGGAACATATTGATATGGTCGGTGATGATCATCAGGTCGCCGATTCTGAACTCCGGATTCATGCCCCCTGAAGCGTTGGAGACGAAGAGGGTCGTAATGCCTAACTCATACATTATCCGGATCGGGAAAGTGACCTCTTTCATACCATATCCTTCATAGAAATGGAAGCGTCCTTCCATGGCCATGATGTCCTTGTCACCGAGCTTTCCGAAGATCAGCTTGCCGGCATGTCCCTCTACGGTCGAGACAGGAAAGTTGGGTATGTCTTGATAGGGAAACTCATAACTGTCAGTTATCTCTGAAGCTAATTGTCCGAGGCCTGTACCCAGAATGATTGCCGTCTTTGGACTTGTGGTCATCCTCTCTTTTAGCCAAGATGCTGTTTCTTGAATTTTTGCGTACATAGGATATTATTTTTTGGTTGAATGTCTCCTCCTTGCCAAGCATGAAACTTACTTTGATCGGGAGGGCATAAATGTTTTCTCTTACGCTGTCAGACAGTGTCTCCACGTCAACAAGCCGTGCCTGGTCCTTCTCGGTGGTGATGACCATCTTGGGTTCTGCCATGCCGGCGAAGGTCTCGTTGATGCGTCTGATGTCTTTTGCCGTAAAGGCATGGTGGTCGGGGAACGAAAGCGTAGTCAGTGCATTGTTTCCGGCATAGGTGTTAATATCCGTCTCCAGCTGCCCCGGTGAGGCTATTCCCGTAAGCAGGAGGACATTCTTCCCCCTGATCTCGGTCAGCGGGACATGCTGCCCTTGGACGAAGATCGGCTCAAGCGCGCAATACTCCAGGGTGGTGAAGTACAGCTGCTGGAAAGGATAAAGCTCCATTGCCTTGCTCAGCACCCGGTAGTCTATCGGATTGAGGCTCCTGGGACATTTGGTGATGATGACGATGTCGGCGCGGTGTTTGCCGGACAACGGTTCACGCAGCCTCCCTGCCGGGAGGAGCTTGTCGTAGATGATCAGCCGGTGATAGTCTACCAGCAGGATATTGATGCCGGGCTGTACATAGCGATGCTGGAAAGCATCATCCAGAAGAATGACATCCGTGTCCTTTGTCGTTTCGTCAGATGTAAGCCGGTCGATTCCCTCGCATCGGTTCTTGTCTACGGCCACACGTATGTCGGGGAATTTCATCTTCATCTGATAAGGCTCGTCCCCTATTTCACGCATAGGGGTCTCTTTGTCCGCCAGCACATAGCCATGGCTTTTCCGCTTGTATCCACGTGAGAGCACCGCTACCTTCATCTTGTCTTTCAGCAGCCGGATCAGATATTCCACATGGGGGGTCTTTCCGGATCCTCCCACGGTGATGTTGCCGACGGAAATGACCGGGATGTCAAACCGTCTGGTCTTGAGGATGTTCAGCTCGAACAGCTCGTTGCGGATGATGACGGCAAGCCCGTAAAGCCAGCTGAGCGGCAGCAGCCATCTGTGTATCTTGATAGGGTCTCCTTCCATATTCGGTTAGTGGATGTTTGGGAAATAGGGCAGGCGTGCCTGGATGGCGCTCTGGTGGTTGAGCGTCTTCAGCAGGGAGAATGGTTCGTAATAGTCGCCCAGATTCGCCCGCAGCTGTTCGCTGAGGTAATTGTCCGGTTTTGTCTGTTCCAGCAGCTGCTCGAGGAACCCCGGCTCCTCCGGATAAACGCAGGTGCTGTAGCCGGTCAGCTTGGCAAGCCGTACCGCCTTGGCAATCGCGGTGTCCAGACCGCCGAGCTGGTCCACGAGGCCGATTTTCTGCGCATCCTGTCCTGTATAGACATGCCCCTGGGCGATCTTCTCGACCTGACTGTCGGTCATCTTTCGTCCTTCCGCCACGCGATGGCGGAAGAGTCTGTATCCACGGTTGACATACTGAGTGAGATATGCCATCTCATCTTCCGTGAAGGGACGTGCCTGCGTGCCGAAGCCGGCGTACTTGTTGGTTTTCACCTCATCGAATCTTACGCCTAATTTCTCTGCAAACAGGCTGCTTGCATCAGGGAACATTCCGAAGATTCCGATCGAGCCGGTGAGGGTAGTAGGCTCGGCGACAATCCAGTCTGCCGGAGCCGACATGTAATAGGCTCCTGATGCCGCCATGCCTCCCATGCTGACGACTACCGGCTTCTTTTTCTTCAGTTCCATGATCTGGTGCCATATCTGCTCTGAAGCATAAGCGGAGCCGCCTCCTGAATTGACCCGCAGTACGACGGCTTTTATCTCTTTGTCTTCCGCCAGTTCCTCCAGATCTTTGCATACCTTCTGTGCATCAATCTTGTGGTTCTGTGCGAACATGCCGCCTACGGCACCGTCGACAATGTCACCGTAGGCATAGTAAACGGCGATCTGGCTGTCCCCGTCGTCCAGTGTTTCGTCTTCTGCATTCTGCAGGTCGGCGACGGTGACCTGCTCGATAGCATCATCGGACTTAAGTCCCAGCCGCTTTTTCACGATCCCTTTCATCTGGTCCGTGTAAACCAGTCCGTCTACGAGTTTCAGCTTCACGTATGTTTCCGGTGCGGCAAAGGTAATCATGCTGTCGGCATACGCATTCAGCTGCGCTGTGGACAGCCGCCTGCTTGCCCCCACTTCCTTCGTTATGTTTCCCCATATACTGTTCAGGTAGGCGGATGTCTGTTCACGGTTTGCTGCACTCATTCTGTCGCCTGTAAACATCTCGGTGGCACTCTTGTACGCACCGACCTTCACCACCTGCATCTTCACGCCGACCTTTGCCAGAAGGTCCTTTACGAAGACCGGCTGGGACGACAGTCCATGCCAGTCGATCTGCCCCTGCGGATTCAGGTAGACCTTGTCGGCGGCAGAAGCCAGATAATAGGTGCCCTGTGTGTAGGTGTCTCCGTATGCGACAATCCATTTCCCGCTCTTCTTGAAGTCGAGCAGGGCATTCCGCAGTGCCTGCATCGAAGCGTACGAATCGGCGGCGAAGGCGCCGGCTTCGATATAGATTCCTTTGACGTTGTTGTTGTCTTTGGCTTTGTGGATGCCTTCGAGCAGGTTGTCAAGCCCGATGCTGCTTGTAGCATTGCCTTGCAGTTGACCGAAGAAGTTGTCTTCGCCTCGCTCTGCCAGCTGTCCCGACAGGTTCAGGACAAGCACGGAGTTGTCCTCTATTTTCTCTGTGGAATCCTGCATTGCAATCATGCCTGCGATGGTGATAAGTGCAAAGAAGCCTGCGACGATACCGAAGAGGAGCGTTCCCACGAATGAAGCGAAAACAAACTTGAAAAACTGTTTCATATAGGCATCTAATTATGTTTTTCGTGCAAAGATATATATAATAGATGTAAAATCCAAATAATTCAAGATTTCTTAATAACTTTGCGGCCGTTATGAGACGTGTCGTTTTAGCTATTGATAGTTTCAAAGGCTGTCTCTCCTCTGCCGAGGCGGAGACCGCTGCCGAGTCCGGGATCAGAGAGCGATGGCGGGAGACCGAGGTGGTCAAGGTGCCGGTTACGGATGGAGGGGACGGGATGACGGAAGTCTTCTCCCGTCTTTTAGACTGCAAGACCATCGCTGTCGACTGCCACGATGCACTCATGCGTCCTGTCCGTGCCTCTTATGCTGTGAGTACGGATGACACCGTCATCCTCGAGACGGCTGCAGCCTGTGGCATCGGACTTCTCAAGCCGCAGGAGCTGAACCCGTTGCGCGCGACCTCTTATGGAGTAGGTGAACTGCTCTCCCATGCTCTTCGGAAGGGGTACAGCCGGTTCATCATCGGACTGGGCGGGTCGGCGACAAGCGACTGCGGGCTGGGGATGCTGGCGGCGCTGAAGGATACGCTCGGGGAAGACTGGCCTGCCGCACTTCCGCAGCACCTTGATGTGACATTGGCTTCCGATGTAGACAATCCGCTCTTCGGGGAGCAGGGGGCGGCCACAGTGTTCGGTCCGCAGAAAGGGGCAACTCCGGAAATGATAGCCTGCCTGGATCGTCGTGCACGCACATTCGCCCGCATGGCGGCGGCCCGTCAGGGCTTCGACCGGTCCACGGAGCGGGGAGCCGGTGCTGCCGGCGGACTGGGCTATGCCTTCCTGCAGTTCATGAATGCAAAGATCAGGTCAGGTGCCGGCCTCCTGCTGGAGACCGCCGGCTTCGGTACGCTGATAGACGGGGCAGATCTCATCGTGACAGGGGAGGGAAGTGCGGATGCCCAGACCTTGATGGGGAAGATCCCCGCCTGCGTGCTGCAATACGGCATCCGCAAGGGTATTCCCGTCGTGCTGATAGCCGGGAGAGTGACGGACGCAGCAGCTCTGGTCGGGGCCGGTTTCGCGCAGGTGCTGTGTATCACCCCGCCGGATATGCCGCTTGCCGATGCGATGGATCCGGTACTCGCAAAAGCGAATATCCGCAGGACATTGGCGGAATGTGACTTTAGCCTGTCGGCATAGAACTGCATGAACGGGACGGGAGGGACAAGTCGCTTTCTCCACACGGGATGCTGATCCCGGTGTCTCCGTAACAGAAAAACTTGCGAGTCCGCATCCCTTCGTCACGTGAAAAGTTGGAGCAAGGCACTGATTTGTTGCAGGGTAATTTTCCCATGTGGGTAATTAATCGTAACTTTGCAGACGTTTATTAAGCTAAAGATTGTTATTTTATGGACGAGAATCAGATGGTATCTTCCAAGAAGATCCTTCGCAGGAAACTTGATCTACTCCTAAGAACAGGTCAGATTCTTATGGAGAGCTCGGCAGACACGAGCCGTGTGAAACGTAATATGGAACGTACGGCGGCTTACCTTGGGCTGCCCAAGGAAAATCTGCACATGGATGTCGGTTATTACATCCTTCAGGTGAATGTGAGTGACGAGACACACAGCTTCTCGAAGATGCAACGCTGTGACAAGCACGTAATCAACATGCTTGCCATTCAGGAAATCTCGAAACTTTCGTGGCGCGCCATCCAGGAAGATTATTCTCTGGACAGATATGAAGAAGAACTTGAGAAGATTGCGCACGGCAGACATTATTATACAGACTGGATGATCGCCGTCGGCGCCGGCTTTGCCTGCGGCGGCTTCTGCATCCAGTTCGGCTGCGACTGGACGGCGTTCTTCTATGCCTCCCTTGCTGCCATCTTGGGCAACCGTCTGCGGATGTACCTGAACCATTCCGGTTCCAACGTCTATGCCAATTTTGCAATCGCCGCTTTCGTCAGCACGATTCTGGCATGGCTGTCGTCTTATCTGTCGTCCCCATCTGTCCAGGCGGCATTACCTGCGTTCCTGCGCCCGATTCTGTACAGTTCCACCCCTTGGCATCCGCTGCTTGCCTGTGCGCTTTACATTGTCCCGGGAGTTCCTTTGATCAATGCCGTCAACGACCTGCTGGACAACTACATCAATACAGGTCTTGTCCGGGCGATGAACACGCTGCTCATCGTGGTCTCCATGGCTTTCGGCATTGCGATCGCCATCAAGTGCGGCAGCATTGACAACTTTGTCAAGGACTTGTCGATGACGCCTCACCATAATTTCATAGAGTATGCCGTTGCGGCAGCCATATCGGCTATGGGCTTTGCGACCATTTACAACATTCCCTACCGGCTGATGCCGTGGATAGCCATCGGGGGAATCATCTGCGTCTGCTCCCGCAACTTCATCAATCTCGGACCGGAGACAGGCAATATCGGTCTGGGGCTGGGTCTGATCGTAGGCTCACTTTGCGGATCAGCCCTGATTTCGCTGATCAACATCAAGGCCGTACACTTCCTCCATACACCGCATCAGTGCATCACGATACCGGCTGTCATCCCGATTGTCCCGGGTGTGTTGATGTATCGTGCTCTTTACGGGCTCATCGAGATGCAGGGTGTCATCGGTGAAGTGACATTTGCCGTACTCAATGCCATCAACGGCTCTCTGGTATTGCTTTGCATTGCCCTCGGCGTAGCCATTCCGAACATCTTCGGGCGCAAATGGATTGCCCCCCACCGCAGAGCCAAGCTGGCACGTCTGATCGAAGAACGCCGCCAGCGTGGCAAGTTCGTCGACCTGCACAACTTCATGGTGGAGTAGGGAGGCGCCCGGAAACGGACGGCGGATGTGATTGCCACGGATGCTTTTCTGCCTTTCAGGCGGGCGGCCCCGGCTTCTTGCTTGAAAGGACGCGGCGGATCCGTGCAGCCGGGGAGGAGGCTGCGGTGGCTGCCTGAAAACAAAAGAGGAAAATAGATCCGGCAGGTGCGCATAGGGCCGGAACGGCAACGTGCATTTCCGGAAACAACATAGACCGGCAGGGATACATGAAAGATGTGTCTCTGCTTTTTTTTGTCCCGCCCGCTGGGAATCCTGTTCCCGACGGCCGGGAATCCTGTTCCCGACCGGTTGGGAACAGCAGTACCAGGCCTTGGGAACCGCCGTACCGCTGTGCTGGCATCAGCCGGGTCTTACACGCGCTGCATGATCACGGCGCGCTCTTCAGGGCTGAACTTCTCGATGGCATAGCGCAGCATGGTGCGCGGCATGTCCGCACGGTGCCCGAGAACATATCCGTAGAGACGTTCCGGATCGCGTTTGCCGGCCTCACGGAGCATCCAGCCGATGGCTTTGTGCATGAGGTCGTGCGGGTGGTGCATCATCAGGTCGCTCAGTGCATACGTGTTTTCCAGTTCGCCCTTGCGTATGAAGGCGTACGTGGAGACGATGGCAATGCGGTTGTCCCATAGCAGTGGACTTTGGGACAGCCGGTAAAGAATGTCACGTGACTTGTCGAGCAGGTATTCCCCTACGAGGAAGCGGCAGGAGAGGTCGACGAGGTCCCAGTTGTTGATCCGTTCGGTCAGCGAGAGATAGAGGTCGAAAAGCCGGCGGCGTAAGCCGTCGTCTTTCTTTTTGCTTTTTTCCACCATGACCAGCAGGGCACACAGTCTTACCTCATGCCATTCCGACTGCATCAGTTCCCGGATTTCGTCCAGTGCAATGTCCTTGTGCCGTCTTGCCACGGACCGTATATCCGGTACTGTCACCCCTAAGAAGCGGTCGCCTTCGCCATATTCGCCTTTTCCTGCCTTGAAGAATCTCGGGAAGATCTCCCGCTTTTCAGGATTGGACAAGTGTTGAAGTTCTGTTGAAATCTTTTCTGTAATAGACATCATATTTCCTTTCGATTCTGTTCTTTCTGTTGCAAATTTAGATAAAGTTCCCAAACTATAATCCTGCCGGATAAAGAAAGTTCCATTTTCTTTAAAGGAAAGACAGCGTTTCCCCTCGGATTTCCTGCGGTACGTTCTTAAAGTCCCGGATGGGTCTGCCGCCAGGGATATGCCACCCCCTCTGTCTCTCCTTGTTTTCATACGGCATCTCCGGCTCTCCCTTCCGGTTTCATGGCCATGACCCGCTGTCCCCTTTCAGGAAGGGAGCGGAATCTGCCCGCTTAAAAGACGGTCATCCCTCCAAGGTGTTCTTAGATGCTGCCCTGCAAATGCCGGTGCAGACTGACAGGTTGGCACAGATGGCTTCCGAAGACTGTCAGTACACTGCTTTGGCACGCTTTTCGTAGAGTGGAAAGCGAAACTACTTCATCAGTAGGAGAAAAAAGACAGATTAGAACTAAAAATAGATTGATTATGACAATTAAACCTTTAGCAGACAGAGTCCTCGTGCTTCCGGCACAGGCAGAAGAAAAAGTGGGCGGTATCATAATTCCTGATACGGCGAAAGAGAAGCCGCAGCGTGGCAAGGTCGTCGCAGCAGGCAATGGCACCAAGGATGAGGCAATGGTCCTCAAGGCAGGCGACGAAGTGCTCTATGGCAAGTATGCAGGTACGGAAATCGAGAATGAAGGAGAGAAATACCTGATGATGCGCCAGAGCGATGTTCTCGCTGTCATAGAATAAAAGTCTTCCCCACGTCACATCCTGCGGGAAAGGGGAGAAGAAGCCGGAATGTCCGGCCGGTAAAACATAAAATTCAAAGTTCAATTTTCAAACTTAAAGAAAAAGAAAATGGCAAAAGAAATAAAATTCGATACAGATGCGCGTGAACTCCTGAAGAGCGGCGTAGACCAGTTGGCAAATGCTGTAAAAGTAACGCTTGGCCCTAAAGGCCGTAACGTAGTACTTGGCAAGAAGTTCGGTGCTCCGCAGATTACCAAGGACGGTGTGACCGTTGCCAAGGAAGTGGAGCTGGAAGACAATTTCGAGAATGCAGGTGCACAGCTTGTCAAGAGCGTGGCCAGCAAGACCGGTGACGATGCCGGTGACGGCACGACGACTGCTACGATCCTTACACAGGCCATCGTAAACGAGGGGCTGAAGAATGTAGCTGCCGGTGCCAATCCTATGGATCTCAAGCGGGGTATCGACAAGGCCGTTGCCAAGGTGGTAGAGCACATCAAAGAGACCGCAGAGGTTGTCGGTGACAATTATGACAAGATCGAGCAGGTCGCTACGGTCAGTGCGAATAACGACCCGGAAATCGGCAAGTTGCTGGCAGATGCCATGCGCAAGGTGTCCAAGGATGGTGTGATCACCATTGAGGAGAGCAAGACCCGCGAGACAAGTATCGGTGTCGTTGAGGGCATGCAGTTCGACCGCGGTTATCTTTCGGGTTACTTCGTTACCGATGCGGACAAGATGGAGTGTGTGATGGAAGACCCTTACATCCTCATCTACGACAAGAAGATTTCGAGCGTAAAGGACTTCCTGCCGATTCTCCAGCCGGCTGCCGAAAGCGGTCGTCCGTTGCTGGTCATTGCAGAGGATGTCGACTCAGAGGCACTGACGACACTGGTCGTCAACCGTCTGCGTGCCGGTCTCAAGATCTGCGCTGTCAAAGCTCCGGGCTTCGGCGACCGTCGCAAGGCCATGCTCGAGGATATTGCTGTACTGACCGGCGGTGTGGTCATCAGCGAGGAGAAAGGTCTTTCTCTGGAAAAGGCTACACTCGAGATGCTGGGTACGGCCAAGAAGGTCACTGTCTCCAAGGACAACACGACGATTGTTGACGGTGCCGGTGCAAAGGATGCCATCAAAGACCGTGTGGCACAGATCAAGAACGAGATTGCCGCTTCGACAAGTTCTTACGACAAGGAGAAGCTGCAGGAGCGTCTGGCCAAACTCTCCGGCGGTGTCGCAGTCCTCTACGTCGGTGCGAACTCCGAGGTGGAGATGAAGGAGAAGAAGGACCGTGTTGACGATGCACTCTGCGCTACACGTGCTGCGATGGAGGAAGGCGTTGTCGTCGGTGGCGGTACCACTTACATCCGTGCACAGGAAGCATTGAGGAACCTTAAGGGCGACAATCAGGATGAGCAGACCGGTATCAACATCGTCTGCCGTGCCATTGAGGAGCCGCTGCGCCAGATTGTAGCCAATGCCGGCGGTGAAGGTGCTGTCGTTGTCAACAATGTCCGTGAAGGCAAGGGCGACTACGGTTACAATGCCCGTAAGGATGTTTACGAAGATCTCCGTGCTGCCGGTGTCATCGATCCGGCAAAGGTTTCCCGTGTCGCACTTGAGAATGCTGCTTCAATTGCAGGAATGTTCCTGACAACCGAATGCCTCATCGTTGACAAACCTGAAGAGACACCGGCCATGCCGGCAGCTGCTCCGGGTATGGGCGGCATGATGTAATCGGCATTTCAGACATGACATATAAAAAGAGGGTGTGTCAAAATTGATACATCCTCTTTTTTATTCTTCCTTTACCTTGTCTACCATATAATTCATTATTTACTGCAGCTATGCTGCTAATTTCATATAAAATGATTTATTGGGCTTTAAATAACCTATATAAACTTGTATAAAGCATCTGAAGGTGACTAAAAGTACCTCCATAACGGCTTTTAGTTCCTTTAGATTGGTTTTTCTACACATTTTCCCTATGTTAAAGGCAATAGCGAAGAAGGCAAAGTCCATATTGACCTTGTCTTTGCCAAAATGCCTAAACCTCTTGTAGGCTTTATTATATTTTGTTTGTCCAAAAACAGCTTCTGGTTCTATGCACCTTCGTCCTCGATGCTTGATGCCTTCTTCCGAGGTCAGTAGTTCCCGTGCCTTTTGCTTATATTGCTGTAGTTGGTGGTTTACTTCTATAATTCTGTTCCCTCTTGCCTTAAAACATGAGCCTCTCAACGGACAACCATCACAGCGTTCTGCCTGATAACGTACGCTGTAAGTAACGAATCCATTAGAGGTTAGGGAACGCTTCATACCTATACGCTTCATATGCTGTCCCATAGGGCAGACGTAGAAATCCTGTTCCTTATTATAATAAAGGCTTGCGGGACTGAATGGGTCAGGTGTGTAGCGTGGACGCTGCTCTTTATGGAAGCAGTTATACTTCACATAGGCTTCCATATTGTGTACGTCCATGAACAGATAGTTCTCCTCGGAGCCATACCCCGAATCGGCTACGACTGTCTTGGTATAACGATGATAGCGTGATTTGAAAGACTCCAAGAAAGAAGGTAGTGTGAGTGTATCGGTACGATTGGCATAGAGTGCAAAGTCGGTGATGAACTGGTTCTCCGTTGCTATCTGCAGATTATATCCAGGCTTAGTCTGTCCGTTCCGCATAGCGTCCTCCTTCATGTGCATAAACGTGGCATCAGGGTCGGTCTTGCTGTAGGAGTTTCTCTCTCCCATAATCTCAAGGTGTTGGTCATACTCCTGGAGTTTATTACGTTTCTTCTCAAGTTCTTTAAGCTGTTTTTTCTTGGTTCTAACAGTCTGCTTCTCTTCTTTAGTCTTAGGCTCAGGGGCTGATTCCAAAGACTTGTTCAATTCCTCGGATATCTCATCGAGCAGAGCTGCCGTAAACTCGACACCTTCTGTCTTAGCGGCATTGTCCTGCGCTATGACATCATCAACCTGAAGCAGGAGTGTGCGTATTTGTTCCTGCAACTTGGCGCGGTTCTTTTCCACGGTTCTCTTCCAAACGAAGGTATACTTGTTGGCTTTCGATTCTATTTTTGTGCCGTCAATATATTCAACGTCAAGACTTATCAAACCTTTGGCTGCAAGTACTAATACCACTTGTGTGAAGATATTGTTGATTTCCTTTTTCACACGATTACGAAAACGATTGATGGTAATAAAATCAGGCAGCTCATATCCTGCCAGATAGATGAAATGAATGTCACGCTTGAGAAGCGACTCTATACGACGGCAGGAATAGATATTATTCATATAGGCGTAAAGAATCACCTTGAGCATCATTTGTGGATGATAAGGTTTGCGACCACTGGGCTTATAAAGCTTGTAGACATTATCCAACATAAGATTATCCACCAAGGCGTCTAAAAGACGAACAGGGGCATCTTCTGCGATATCCTTATCGATTCTTTGAGGAAAAAGAATCATTTTCTTGTGTATGTAAGAACGAAAGTGTACCTTTGTCATAATGAGATTTTTTGTATGCCTAAAGGTACAAAAACTTTAGGAAATAGCAAAGCCCTGGCTTGAGAAAGTCGGGGCTTTGTGCATAAAAAAGAGGATGTGTACATTTTGACACACCCTCTTTTTCGATTTTTATGTTTCCTTTTATGTTTCCTTTTATGTATTTCCTGGAAGTATCTTAGAACTCGCTTGTGAAGTGGAAGCGGATGTGTTCAAAGTCCTGCTGTGCCATACTTAGCACATAGCCGGAGTCGGCAAGGAAGACATCACGCCCTTCATTGTCCTTTGCCATATACTGATACTTGCGTTTTTTGAAGTTCTCAAGCTCCGTTTCGTCATCCGCTTCTATCCAGCAGGCCTTGTAGAGATGTACCGGCTCCCAGCGGCATTTGGCATTGTACTCATGTTCCAACCGGTACTGGATAACCTCGAACTGAAGCTGTCCGACAGTGCCGACGATGCGGCGGTTGTTGAACTGGTTGACAAACGACTGCGCCACGCCCTCGTTCATCAGCTGCTCAATACCCTTGAGAAACTGCTTGGACTTCATGGGGTCGTCGTTCTCAATGTACTTGAACAGTTCCGGGGAGAAACTCGGCAGACCGCGGAAATGAATCTGTTCTCCCTCGGTAAGCGTGTCACCGATCTTGAAGACACCGCCATTGTCCGGCAGACCTACGATGTCGCCTGGGTAAGCCTCCTCGACCGTACTCTTGCGCTGTGCCATGAACTGGGTAGGGGAGGAGAAACGCATTGTCTTTCCGTTGCGGACGTGCAGGTAAGGCTGGTTGCGCTGGAACTTTCCAGAGCACACCTTGCAGAAGGCGATGCAGCTGCGGTGGTTGGGGTCGATATTGGCCGTGATCTTGAAGATGAAGCCTGTGAACTTAGGCTCTGTCGGTTCTACCATGCGTTCCTCGGCCTTGGTAGGACGCGGGCTGGGAGCAATCTCCACGAAACAGTTGAGCAGCTCCTGTACGCCGAAGTTGTTCAGTGCAGAGCCGAAGAATACGGGGGCGACTTCTGCACGTCGATAGGCTTCTACATCAAAGTCGGAATAGACACCGTTGACCAGTTCGAGGTCGTTGCGAAGCTGTCCGGCAAAGTCTGCACCGACCTGTGCATCCAGTTCCTCTGAGTTGATGTCTACCTCCACTTTCTCCGTCACACGCTGTTTGTTGGGCGTGAAGAGATTGAGCTGCTGTTCGTAGATGTTGTAGACACCCTTGAAACGCTGTCCCTGTCCGATAGGCCAGGACAGGGGGCGCACGCTGATCTGGAGTTCTTCTTCCAGCTCGTCCAGCACATCGAACGGGTCGCGTCCTTCGCGGTCCATCTTGTTGATGAAAATGATGACCGGCGTATTACGCATACGGCACACCTCCATCAGCTTACGTGTCTGTGCCTCGACACCTTTGGCGGAGTCGACGACGATGATGGCCGAGTCTACGGCTGTCAGTGTACGGTAGGTATCTTCGGCAAAGTCCTGGTGGCCGGGGGTGTCAAGGATATTCACTTTGTATCCTTCGTAGTCAAATTCCATTACGGAAGTTGATACAGAGATGCCACGTTGTTTCTCTATATCCATCCAGTCGGATGTGGCTGTCTTGCGGATCTTGTTGCTCTTGACCGCACCGGCAACCTGTATCTGCCCGCCGAAGAGAAGGAATTTCTCGGTCAGTGTCGTCTTACCGGCATCCGGGTGGGAGATGATGGCGAACGTTCGCCTGCGTTCTATTTCGTTCATTTGCTTTTATTTGGGGAGTTAATGGAGTTGAAGAGTCAAGCCGGCAGTTTCTCTTCCGGAATGTATTGGAAGTGAGAGCGATGACTTCCTTTTCTCCAGAACTTCAGGCAATGTCTTGCCTTCTGTTTTCTTTTACCTTTCTTTTGTCAACCTTGTTTCTGCAAGGATTCCACACATTTCTTCAGAGAATCGACCCAATAAGGAATCTTCATGCCGAAGGTCTCTTTAATTTTTGTCTTGTCGAGTACGGAATATGCCGGACGCCTGACCGGAGAGGGGAACTCGTCGCTGTGGCAAGGCAGGATCTCGCAGGTCGTATTGCCGGCAAGTTCTGCAATCTTGATGGTGAAATCGTACCAGCTGCATACGCCTTCATTGGAGAAGTGGTAGATTCCGCTTTTGCCTTCATACTTGCGATTCTCTATGATATCATAGATCGTTTCTGCCAGATCGCCGGCGTAGGTGGGCGTTCCGCATTGGTCGAAGACGACCTTCAGCAGGGGCTTGGTCGCCGTAAGATTCATCATTGTCTTGACGAAGTTGTGTCCGAACTCACTGTAAAGCCATGCCGTGCGGAGAATAATGTGTTTCACGCCGGTAGCCTGTATTTTCTCTTCGCCATGCAGTTTGGACAGCCCATAGACTCCGGTGGGAGTCCCCTTCATCTCCTCCTTGCAGGGAGTGTTGTAAGGATCGCCGCCGAAGACGTAGTCCGTGCTGATGTGGACCAGCAGGCCATCCACCTCCTTCATGGCCTTGGCAAGATTGCCGGGGGCGACGGCATTGAGCGTTTCGACAATCTCGCCTGCCGTCTCGGCTTTGTCCACATTTGTCCATGCCGCACAGTTGATGATGCACGTAATGTTGTGGTCATGCACCATTTTGCGGATGTCTTCCAGATTGGTGATGTCGAGCTTCGTATATCCCTCACATACATCTGTAAAGATGTAGTTGTCCTTACTGTTTCTCGCGACAAGCTGTATTTCATTGCCAAGCTGTCCGTTGGCTCCTGTTACTAAAATATTCATTGTCTTCCTCTTTATTCTTCGCCGAAGTCCAGTCCTTCCGTCTTGTCCTTTATGTAGTAGTCTGACAACATTCCGATGAATGTCGTCACCTCTTTCAGCGCACGGGTCGTCTCGGGTGTCACCTCCTTCTTCTGCAGGCGTAGCATCATCACCCCGTACAGCAGGTCGAAGCAGGTCTCCACCTCGCTCTCTGCTAACTGGGAGGCGACACTCTTCAGCCGTCTGTCATTCGTGCGTGCCATCTTGTCCGCCGTGCGTTTTGCCTTACCTCTCAGTTCGACGATGAAAGGAAGTACACGGTAATATTCGGCGGAATAGAATGGGAACTTTGACGATTGCAGCAGCTGTGCGTGCAGTTCTGTCAGATCCTGCATGAGTACTTTGTTGATCTGCAGGTGTCCGTTCTCTCGGCAGCCTTCCCGGTTCATCATGCGTACAAGATCGCCGAACCAGTCTTCCTCTTCTTCTTTTTGCTCCTCGGTATATTGAAAACGGTCAATGTACTCTTTGCGGATTCGTGTCAGTGAACAGCCGTAGGCACGGATAGTATCTTCTATCTGCCACATATAAAGCAAGTATTCTGCTATGTTCTTTTTTCTTAATTCCTTTGCAACAAACATCTTTGAACGGTGCGTAACTATGTATCTGATTTGTACCCTCTCTGATGGACAGCCTTTTGACAGACAACGTTCTCTTTCAGAATCCGGCAACTTGCTGTCCATGTCAATCCATCTAATAATAGGATGGCAGGTGATAGAGGTTGAATATCGTACCCAATAGAATAATGATCGAGAAGATGATGACAACGGCTCCGATCACCTTGTTGATGATGAGTATTCCGTTGACATCAAACTTTCCTCTGATCTTGTCGACCAGCCAGGTCAGCCCATACCACCACAGCAGGGCACCGACCGGAATACAGGAAAAGCCGACGATGGTCTCAAACATACGATGGGGCTGTATCAGGGCGAACTGGGCAAAGGTCGCCATGAAGAGGAAGATGATCAGGGGATTGGAAAATGTTACAAGAAATGCTGTCAGGCCATTCTGGAAGATAGTCCCCTTGGTGTTCCCGCTTTTGTGCATCTTCTTCATCGGGTTGGACTTGAAGCAGTAGATACCGAAGAGCAGGAGGATGACGCTGCCTGAGATCTGAAGGACAAGCTGGTAGGTGGGGTTCTTCAGGAAGCTGACAATAAATCCCATACCCAAAGCTACGATGAGCGCATAAATCGTATCACTGGCAGCTGCTCCGATTCCGGTGATGAAGCCATACCAACGACCCTTGTTCAGCGTGCGTTGAATACACAATATTCCGACCGGCCCCATCGGCGCCGAGGCGATTATGCCGATCAGCAGACCTTTGAAAATGAAATCCAGAATATCTAATTGAATAGGAAACTGCATGCTTGTAATTTTGAGTGCAAAATTGCAAAAATAATACGAGATAAGCAAATTTACCTGACAAAACTTTGTGGTATTGCACTTTTTTCATAACTTTGCGCATATTATAGTCAAACTAAAAACTTATATAGTCATGGACATTACAGAACAGAAGCCAGTTGTGGCTGGTTTGGAAAAGCCATTTGTCATTGGCTTGGATTTGGGGGGAACAAATGCTGTCTTCGGGATTGTTGACCAGCGCGGACAGGTACTCGCTACTAACTCTATCAAGACACAGGCTTACAAGACTGTCGATGATTTCGTGGAAGCCGGCGTGGAGGCATTGAGGCCGCTTGTTTTAAAATACGGCGGTATCAGTCAGTTCCGTGCCATGGGTATCGGGGCTCCTAACGGCAACTTCTATCGCGGGACCATCGAGTTCGCACCGAACCTGTCGTGGGGGCATGATGGTGTCGTGCCTTTGGGAGATTTGTTCTCAGAGAAACTGGGAATTCCGGTAGGTCTTACCAATGATGCGAACGCTGCTGCCATCGGCGAGATGCAGTACGGTGTGGCACGCGGTATGAAAGACTTCATCATGATCACCCTCGGTACTGGAGTCGGTTCGGGCATTGTCATCAATGGACAGATGGTGTATGGATCAGACGGCTTCGCCGGTGAGCTGGGGCACGTGGTAATGGTGCGTGGAGAGAAAGGACGCAGCTGCGGCTGTGGCCGCACAGGCTGTCTGGAGGCTTACTGTTCCGCCACCGGCGTGGCACGCACAGCCCGGGAGTTCCTGAAGGAGAGCGATGAAGATTCTTTGCTGCGCGAGTTGAAGCCTGCGAAGATCACCTCTCTGGACGTTTCCATTGCTGCTGGCCGCGGAGACGCACTTGCCAAACGCGTCTATGAGTTCACCGGGAACATGCTGGGTGAGGCCTGTGCCGACTTTGCGACATTCTCTTCGCCGGAGGCATTCATCTTCTTCGGCGGTCTGACAAAAGCCGGCGACTTGCTGATGCAGCCTATTGTCCGCTCCTACAAGGAACATGCCCTGGAAATATTCAAGGACAAGCCGAAGTTCCTGGTAAGTTCGCTTGACGATGCGGCTGCGGCCGTGCTCGGCGCTTCTGCTATCGGGTGGGAACTGTAGTCCCGCATAGACAGCCGGCAAACCCTGGTCGCTGTTATGGCAGATGACAATGCCGTCCGGCGGGTTCGGATGCGGTTGCAAGCAGCGTCCGGTTACGGACGAATGTCAAGATAAAGGCAGACATGCCATTCCTCCCACTTCTGACAGATAGGAATGTGGGCGGGATGAGATGTCTGCCTTTATTGTTTTCTGGTTTCTTTTTTCGGATAGGGAGGCGAAATCCCATAATCTCTTTTTTACAGAAAGGTATTCCCCTGATCAATCAGCCCTTGTCTGTACGGCTATCCTTCTACTGCAAGTCGCATTCCGTACTGGCCATGGATCGTCATGGTGCAGAGCGTTCAACACGAATGGTGTTTGCCAACGACACGAATGGTGCGGAGCGTTCAGCACGAATGGTGTTTGCCAACTCTATAATGTGACGGACACCGATACATCTACCGGAAAAGGATAGACAAAGCCGTCCCGGTCACGGTGATGTATCGTAAGAAAACGATGACTTATGCGGGAGGTGTCTGCCGGGCAGTACTTTTTCGTACGGGATGGGTTCTGATCACCTTGTCCTGTCGGGGAAAGTCTATGCAGCATGCTCCCGGACTTCACCTGTCTGCCCTGCAAAGTGGAAATAGTGGAACGAAATCTCTGAGGCACGCACGCCAAGATGCCTATGACCGGTATTGCTGACCGATAAACAATTATGAAACCGGATGGGAAGAGTTTTGCGGAGATCTCGTAGCACACGTCACCGCTTCTCTAAAAGGACAACGTTCTCCACGTGCGGCGTATGCGGAAACATATCAACCGGCTGGACGGCCGCAACCTGATAGTCTGCATCGAGCAGGGCGAGGTCGCGTGCCTGGGTGGCTGGGTTGCAGCTGACGTAAACGATACGTTCCGGACTTGCTCCGAGGATGACATTGATGACTTCAGGATGCATGCCGGCACGTGGGGGGTCGGTGATAATGACATCAGGACGACCCTGACGGCTGATGAAATCCTCTGTCAGAATATCTTTCATGTCTCCTGCATAGAAAAGCGTGTTGCTGATGTTGTTGATCTCAGAATTGACCTTGGCGTCTTCAATGGCTTCCGGTACATACTCTATACCGATGACTTTCCGTGCCTTACCGGCGACGAAGTTGGCGATTGTCCCTGTTCCGGTGTAGAGGTCGTAAACGAGTTCGTCGCCTGTAAGGGAGGCGAACTCCCTGGCTACGGAATAGAGATGGTAGGCCTGTTCGGTATTTGTCTGGTAAAAGCTCTTCGGACCTACCTTGAATTTCAGGTCTTCCATTGTCTCGAAGATGTAGTCGTTGCCTTTGAAGGTAATGAGGTCGAGGTCGTTGAAAGTGTCATTCCCCTTCTGGTTGTCTACATAGGAGAGGGAGGTGATCTGCGGAAAACGGTCGGCGACATGCTGCATCAGCGCCTTCGCACGCTCCTCGTCTCCCTCCTCGTCGTAGTGGAATTGGATGAGTACCATCCACTCGCCTGTATTGGAGTTGCGCACCATAATGTCACGCAGCAGGCCATGCTGTCCCCGGATGTCGTAGAATGTCATGCCTGTTCCGAGCGCATAGTCGCGGATGTCATTGCGGATCTGATTGCAGAGATCATCCATCAGCCAGCATTTCTCAATGGGGTAGACCTTGTCGAAAGCTCCTGTGATGTGGAAGCCGATGGCTCCCTCTGACAGTCCGGCATCCTCCGGCAGAGCCTGCAATTCCTCTGCCGTGTACCATCGTTTGTTGGCGCACCCGAACTCCAGCTTGTTGCGATATTCCTTTGTATGCACGGATCCCATGATAGGACGGAACTCCGGAAGCTCCACCTTCCCTATACGGCTCAGCTGGTCATAGACCTGCTGCTGCTTTGCTTTCAGCTGTTCGTTGTAAGGCAGATTCTGCCATTTGCACCCGCCGCAGATGCCGAAGTGTTCGCACATGGGGGTCTCGCGTACAGCACTCTTGCTGACGAACCGGACAACCGTAGCTTCGCAGTAAGTGCGTTTCTTCTTGCGTATCTGGAGGTCTACGACGTCTCCCGGAACGACGAATGGGACGAAAACGACCTTGTCGTCTACGTGGGCGACACATTTTCCTTCGGCTGCCACCGCTTCTATGGTGATGTTCTCCAGAAGGGGGAATGGCTTTCTCTTTCTACTCATAATCTGTTTTGTATTTCGGGACAAAGGTACGGCTTTTTTTTCTATTTGCACGTTGCTTGGCAGTTCCCAATCGGTTCTGTGTACGCAAACAATACAAAAATGTAAGGTGAAGATAGCAATTTTCCCTAAAAAGTTTGCTGCTTTACCTGTTTTTTGGTATATTTGCACTAAAGATGAATAACTAAAATTTATTATCATTTTATAACTATGAGCGAAAAAAGAGTTTATACCTTCGGTAACGGTAAGGCAGAAGGTAAGGCTGACATGCGGAATCTCCTTGGTGGCAAGGGTGCCAATCTGGCCGAGATGAATCTTATCGGCGTGCCGGTTCCTCCGGGTTTTACAATTACTACCGATGTATGTAACGAGTATTTTGAGAAGGGTAAAGAGACTGTAGTGGGTCTGCTGAAAGCGGATGTGGAGAAAAGCGTGAAACACATTGAATCTTTGATGAATTCAAAGTTCGGCGATCCGGCCAATCCGCTCCTGGTGAGTGTTCGTTCGGGCGCACGTGCCTCCATGCCGGGCATGATGGATACCATCCTCAACCTTGGTCTGAACGACAGTGTCGTCGAGGGACTGGCCAAGAAGACCGGCAATGAGCGTTTCGCTTTCGACAGCTATCGTCGCTTTGTGCAGATGTACGGTGATGTGGTGCTGGGCATGAAACCGGTGAACAAGGAAGACATTGACCCGTTCGAGGCCATCATACAGAAGGTAAAGAGCCAGCGTGGCATCAAACTCGACAATGAGATGACCGTTGACGAACTGAAGCAGCTGGTTGTTCTCTTCAAGCAGGCCATCAAGGAACAGACAGGGAAGGACTTCCCGACCGATCCGATGGAGCAGCTCTGGGGAGCTGTCTGCGCTGTATTTGATTCCTGGATGAACGAGCGTGCCATCCTCTACCGCAAGATGGAGGGGATTCCACAGGAGTGGGGTACTGCCGTTACTGTCATGGCAATGGTGTTCGGCAACATGGGAGATACTTCCGCTACCGGCGTCTGCTTCTCACGTGATGCTGCCACAGGCGAAAACCGCTTCAACGGAGAGTACCTTATCAATGCACAGGGGGAAGATGTCGTTGCAGGTATCCGTACACCGCAGCAGATTACCAAGGAAGGCTCTCTCCGCTGGGCTGCACAGCAGAACATAGACGAGAAGACGCGCAGCGCGAAATACCCGTCCATGGAGGAAGCAATGCCCGAGCTGTACGCACAGCTGTATGCACTTCAGGACAAGCTGGAGAAGCACTACCATGACATGCAGGATATGGAGTTCACCGTACAGGAAGGCAAGCTCTGGTTCCTCCAGACACGTAACGGAAAGCGTACGGGTACGGCGATGGTAAAGATCGCCATGGACCTGCTTCACGAAGGTGAGATTGATGAGAAGACGGCACTTCTGCGCTGTGAGCCGAATAAGCTCGACGAACTCCTCCATCCGGTGTTCGACAAGGAGGCATTGGCACAGGTACGCGTGCTGACGCGTGGTCTGCCGGCATCCCCAGGTGCAGCCTGCGGTCAGGTGGTGTTCTTTGCCGACGATGCTACAAAGTGGCATGAAGACGGTCACCAGGTAATCATGGTCCGCATCGAGACCTCTCCAGAGGATCTTGCCGGCATGTCCGCAGCAGAGGGCATCTTGACCGCACGTGGCGGTATGACCTCTCATGCAGCTGTGGTGGCACGTGGTATGGGCAAGTGTTGCGTCAGCGGTGCAGGAGCGATCATGGTAGATTACAAGGCAAGGACGGTTGAGATCGACGGGACCATCATCCGTGAGGGAGATTACATCTCATTGAATGGTTCGACCGGTGAGGTCTATGCCGGTGAGGTAAAGACACGTCCGGCTGAGGTCACAGGTGATTTCGCCGAACTGATGGATCTCTGTAAGAAGTACACGAAGCTCGTTGTCCGCACGAACGCTGATACGCCACACGATGCTGAGGTGGCAAGCAACTTCGGTGCTGTAGGTATCGGTCTCTGCCGTACGGAGCACATGTTCTTCGAGAACGAGAAAATCAAGGCCATGCGCGAGATGATTCTTGCTGACAGTACCGAAGATCGTGAGAAAGCGCTTGACAAGCTCCTGCCTTATCAGAAGCAGGACTTCTATGGCATCTTGAAGTGTATGGACGGCATGCCGGTAAATATCCGTCTGCTTGACCCGCCTTTGCACGAGTTTGTTCCTCACGACCTGAAGGGGCAGGAAACCATGGCAGAGGAAATGGGTGTAAGTGTTCAGTTTATTCAGGAGCGGGTAAGCTCGCTTTCCGAACATAACCCAATGCTGGGACTCCGTGGCTGCCGTCTGGGAAATACCTTCCCGGAGATTACCGCCATGCAGACAAAGGCAATCCTTGGTGCTGCTATCCAGTTGAAGAAAGAGGGATTTGATCCTAAACCGGAAATCATGGTCCCGCTGGTAGGTATCGTAAACGAGCTTGATATTCAGGAGCACATCATCCGTAAGACGGCAAGCAAACTCTTCAAGAAGGAGGGGGTAGAAGTACCGTTCAAAGTAGGTACGATGATTGAGATCCCACGTGCAGCCCTGACGGCTGATGTCATTGCGGAGAAGGCGGAATACTTCAGCTTCGGTACAAACGACCTGACGCAGATGACCTTCGGATACAGTCGTGATGACATTGCCAGCTTCCTGCCAAGCTATCTGGAGAAGAAGATCCTTGATGTCGACCCGTTCCAGGTTCTTGACCAGAAAGGTGTCGGTCAGCTGATCAAGATGGCCGTTGAGAAAGGACGTAAGACGCGCAAGAACCTTAAATGTGGTATCTGCGGTGAGCATGGCGGTGAGCCCAGTTCTGTCAAGTTCTGTCACCGTGTAGGACTCAATTACGTGAGCTGCTCTCCATTCCGTGTGCCGATTGCAAGACTTGCAGCGGCGCAGGCAGCAGTGGAAGAAATGTAGTGATTTCTTACAATACAGTGTATTGGGCTGTGACTCCTTATTAAAACAAGGGGTTGCAGCCTAATTTCGTAAAGGGAAGGAGGTCCATTTTTCCTTATACATCATTGATTATATGTAGGGGGAATGTATCTGGGTGGAGGCTTTCTTCACGGATTCCAGTCTGTAAGAAAAGAAACGGACTTCTTTGTTGTGCATCTGTAAGTCTGCTTACCCCAATCGGTCATTAGAGATTTTCAAAAGCAAACAGTTACAAAGATATTCTTCTGCTGTCTGAAAGGTGTATGGTAAGCTGACTATTTGCGTGTACTCGACGTTTTTTTGGTAAAAATGAAATCGATTTAATCTAATGATTGATTTGGGTTTATCAGACGGATGTACAATGACTGGTTGTCATTTAGACAGGAACCGGATGAGGGAGAAGAGCAGGCAGACCGGTGTACTGTGGGAAACCGGCCGATGTGCGCTCAGACCTTCTCCTTGCACGGGCGGTTCCTGTTCACGATAAGACCTCTGCAAAGCTCTATTTGTCTCAAAGCCATATATATGATCATCAACAACCTACACCTCTCGAGCATCTCGTGTAAGGGAGTTCGGCGGAGGTTTCACGATATGAAAATGCCCGTAACCAAGGTTCAAGTGGTTACGGGCATGATGCTCGGATTGTCGCTTTATGCTTATCTCTTGCCGAATCCACGAAGCCACTTCAGAGGCTTCTTGATAAGTGCCTTCAGACCAGAGCCGTTTTTGGAAGCTGTCGGCAGTTCTTCACGGATGTCATACTTGGTGCTCCGTCTTACGGCTTTCTCTTCTGGTGTCCGCTGCCGGTTGTTGCGCTTCTTGCGTCTGCTGTTCGGTTTCTTTGCCTGCTGGGCGGTATTCTTTTCGGCAGCATCCCTGCTGCTGGCAGGCTTTCTGGCGGTACGCTTCTCCTTGTCGGCCTTTGGCTGCCGATCCTGCTGTCTGCCTTTTGACTGTCTGCCGTTCTTTTTGTCTCCGGACTTCTCCTCAGCTGCCTCCGGTCTGTTCTCCTGCTGTTTCTGTTTGTTACCGTTCTGCCTGTCGGATGTCTCGCGTTCCTGCTTGTCAGCATTGCGGTCATCGGAAACATTCTGGTCCTGTGCCGTCGGGCGCCGGCTGCGCTGCTTGTTGCCGCCTTGTTTCTTGTCCTTGTGGCTCTGCTGGTCACGGTCTTTTCTGCGACGACTCTTGGCGGATCCTCCTCTCTTCGGCTTCCCGTTGCTTTTGTATTCCGGACCTTCGCCAAGTTCTTCAGGGAGCGGGATCTTCTCTATTTCTTTCTCCAGGAAGGCTTCTATCTGCTGGAAATAATAGATGTCATCGACACTCACGAAGGTGATGGCCTTTCCGTCACGGTCGGCACGGGCCGTACGGCCGATGCGGTGGACATAATCCTCGGCATCGTGCGGCACATCATAGTTGATGACCATGGTGATATCGTCGATGTCGATGCCACGTGCCACGATGTCCGTAGCCACCAGGACATCTATCTGGCCGCTCTTGAACTTGAACATCACGTCGTTGCGCTGTTCCTGGTCGAGATCGGAGTGCATTTCTCCGCAGTTGATGTGTTTGCGGCTCAACGATGCTGCGATCTGCTTCACTTTCTGCTTCGATCCAGAGAAGATGATGACACGCTTGAGGTCGCCTGCCTTGAAGATGTCCTTGATGATGCCGATCTTCTGTGTCTCGTAGCACACGTATGCCATCTGATGGATTTTCTCTGCCGGTTTGCTGACTGCCAGTTTTATCTCTACAGGATTCTTCAGCAGTGTCTTGGCCAGTTCTTCAATCTTTTTCGGCATTGTGGCCGAGAACATGATCGTCTGGCAGGAGGCCGGCAGCTTCTTGGCAATAGTCATGATATCTTCGGAGAATCCCATGTCGAGCATGCGGTCGGCCTCGTCGAGAATGAAGAAGCTCACCTTGGACAGATCGACATTGCCAAGAGAGATGTGGGAAATGAAGCGTCCCGGTGTCGCGATGACGACATCGGCTCCGAGCGACAGGCTCTTCAGCTCCTGATCGTAGCGGTTGCCGTCGTTGCCGCCATAGACAGCAACGCATGACACACCGTCAAGATAGTAGGCGAAACCCTGCATGGCCTGATCGATCTGCTGTGCCAGCTCCCGGGTCGGCGACATGATGACGCAGTTGATGGCCGACTCCGGGTAGCCGCCATCGGCCAGTTTGGAAAGAACCGGAAGAAGGTAGGCCGCTGTCTTGCCCGTTCCTGTCTGGGCAACGCCCAATACATCCTTCCCTTTCAGAATCTCCGGAATGCACTTCTCCTGAACCGGTGTGCATTCATCAAAACGCATGTCATAGAGTGCGTCGAGTACGTTATCGTTTAAATCTAAATCTTCAAAATACATATTCTACTGTTTTTCCCTTCTTCACAAAGGGGTGTTCTTAATTCGTTTTGTTCTATATGCCTGATCAGCTCGGCGCATGGCGGTAGCAGAAGTAGGCGATGACGGCAAAGATAATGTTCGGTATCCATGCTGCCAGAAGCGGCGGTGTGTCCGACTGGATGGCAAAGGTGGAAGATACTGTCTGAAGCATGATGTAGCTGAAACTCAATGCCAGGCCGATGCCCAGATACAGTCCCATGCCGCCCTTGCGCTTGCGGGAAGAGAGAGACAGACCGATGATGGTGAGGATGAAGGACGAGAACGACATGGCTATGCGCTTGTGGAACTCCACCTCATACTGCACCACATTGCCTGACCCGCGGCTTGTCTGCTTGGAGATATAATCCAGCAGTTCCGGCGAAGTGAAGGTCTCCTGCTGTCCCTTGGAATAGACAAGGTCGGTAGGCTCCATAAGCAGAACAGTATCCTTTGAGGCACCGCTCTGGATATGTTCCTTCAGTCCCTTGAGGGTTCTTGTCTTCCAGTTGCTAAGTCTCCAATGGAATTTCGTGTCGGCAACCGTGTCATACTGGATTTCCATTGCCGTCATGTGACTGACGATCTTCTTGTCTTTGATCTTCACCAGCGAGAACCCGTACCCCCTTTTGTATTGGTTGTCATAATGCTGGATGTAGGCCGTTGTGTTCTTTGAAACATACAACTGGACGTTCTCCGCCGATGTGTTCTTCTTTGAATTGCGGTAAAGCGACTCGAAGTTCTGGCGGATGACCGTGCCATGAGGTATGACAAAGCTGTTCAGGTAGAACGTCAGCCCGGCGATGAGGACACATGAAATCATGTAGGGACGCATCAGCCGCTTGATCGACACACCGGCCGCCAGCATGGCTATTATCTCCGAATTTCCGGCCAGCTTGGAGGTGAAGAAGATGACGGCGATGAATACGAACAGCGGTGAAAAGAGGTTTGAGTAATAAGGGATGAAGTTGGCGTAATAGTCAAATACTATCGCCCGCCACGGTGCATGGTACTGTGTGAACTTCGATAGATTCTCGTTGAAGTCGAATACAATCGCAATGGAGATGATCAGCAGGATGGCATAGATATATGTACCGATGAACTTCCTGATGATGTACCAGTCCAGAATACCGATGTAACGAGTAGGGGAGAGCAGACGAAGCATATGTCCGATCTTCTTCAGAAAGGGCAGGTGCCCGGCAGCGTGTTGTCCGGAGAGCCGGACGAACCGGCCTGTTATGTCGACAATCTTTTTGACCTTACTCATTTCACTTCTCCTTAGATTCTTCTTCCCAGCTGGTCGATGACGGAGGCCTTCCACTGCACGAAGTCGCCTTGTTCGATATGCGTCCGCGCATCCGTCACGAGACGGAGGTAGAAGGCCAGATTGTGGATGCTGGCAATCTGCATGGCAAGCAGTTCCCCAGCCTTGAAAAGGTGGTGGAGATAGGCCTTGCTTGTCACCAGATCCACGTCACAGCCTTCGGGGTCTATCGGCGAGAAGTCATCTTCCCATTTCTTGTTCTTCATGTTCATCGTGCCGTCGTAGGTGAAGAGCATGGCATTGCGGCCGTTACGGGTCGGCATGACACAGTCGAACATATCCACTCCCCGCTCAATCGCCTCCAGGATGTTCTGCGGTGTGCCGACACCCATCAGATAACGGGGCTTGTCTTTAGGCAGGATTTCATTGACCACCTCGATCATCTCGTACATCACTTCCGTCGGTTCGCCGACTGCCAGACCGCCGATGGCATTGCCGTCTGCCCCCTTGTCTGCCACGAACCGGGCTGCCTCACGCCGCAGATCCTTGTAGGTACACCCCTGCACGATCGGAAAGAGACTCTGCTTGTAACCATAGAGAGGCTCTGTCTCATTGAACCGTCTGATACAGCGATCCAGCCAGCGCTGCGTCAGTCCCAGGCTCTTCTTGGCATAGGCATAGTCGCTCTTGCCGGGAGGGCATTCATCCAGTGCCATCATGATGTCAGCACCGATGACACGTTCGGTATCCATGACATTCTCTGGGGTGAAGATATGTCTGGAACCGTCGATATGGCTTCTGAACTCACAGCCTTCCTCCGTCAGTTTGCGAATACCCGTCAGCGAGAACACCTGAAAACCGCCCGAGTCGGTCAGGATGGGACGCTCCCAGCCATTGAAGCCATGCAGACCTCCGGCCGCCCGGAGTATATCCAGTCCCGGCCGCAGATAAAGATGATAAGTGTTGCCGAGGATGATCTGTGCCTTGACCTGCCGGCGCAATTCCTCAAAGTGTACCCCTTTTACAGAGCCGACAGTACCGACAGGCATGAAGACAGGGGTCCTTATCTGTCCGTGGTCGGTCGTAATGACACCTGTCCGGGCCTCACTGGCAGTATCCGTATGCTGTAATTCAAATGTCATTTTTTGATGCTCTCTTTCTTGTCTTCAGTAATGGTGAACTCTACCGGGTGATTGACTTTCTCATCAGTCAATGCAAAGTCCCATACCTGCTGGATGTTTTCTACGAAATGGAATTCCAGTCCCTTGCGATAGACTTCAGGTATCTCCTCAATGTCTTTCCTGTTCTCTGAACACATGACAATGTCGGTGATGCCGGCCCGCTTGGCAGCCAGAATCTTCTCCTTGATACCGCCGACCGGCAATACTTTTCCACGCAAGGTTATCTCACCCGTCATGGCCGTGTTCTTGCGGACCTTGCGCTGTGTGAGTGCCGAGGCAATACTTGTCGCAATGGTGATGCCCGCTGACGGCCCGTCCTTCGGGGTGGCCCCTTCCGGCACATGGATGTGAATGTTCCATTGTTCAAAGATGCGGTGGTCGACACCGAGTGCATCAATATGCGCCTTGACATACTCCAGTGCAATGACGGCCGACTCCTTCATCACATCGCCGAGGTTTCCTGTCAGCGTCAGCTTGCCGGCTTTTCCCTTTGAAAGCGAGGTCTCGATGAAAAGAATCTCACCACCGACACTGGTCCATGCAAGTCCTGTCACGACACCGGCATACTTGTTCCCCTGGTAGATGTCGCGTGTGAAAGGCGGCTTGCCCAGCAGGTCCTCCAGCTTGTCCGGCGTGATCTTCGTATAAGGCAGCTGCCCGTCCAAGGCCTGTCTGTAAGCCAGCTTGCGCATGGCTTTGTTGATCTGCTTCTCCAGCTGGCGCACACCGCTCTCACGGGTATAGCTTTCAATGATCTTTTCCAAGGTAGCCTTGGCGAACTTCGGTTTCTCTTCCAACTGGTTCAGACCGGTGTTCTCAAGTTCCTTGGGAATCAGATGACGCTTGGCAATCTCTATCTTTTCTTCCGTGATATAGCCTGACACCTCTATCAGTTCCATGCGGTCGAGCAGGGGGCGGGGAATGGTGTTGAGGTCGTTGGCCGTTGCGATGAACAGCACCTTCGACAGGTCGTAATCCATGTCGAGGTAGTTGTCATGGAAGGCAGAGTTCTGTTCGGGGTCGAGCACCTCCAGCAGGGCGGACGACGGATCACCGTTGATGGTGTTCTGAGTGACCTTGTCTATCTCGTCGAGGATGAACACGGGGTTTGAAGAGCCCGCTTTCTGGATGTTCTTGATGATGCGTCCGGGCATGGCGCCGATATAGGTCTTGCGGTGTCCCCTGATTTCGGACTCGTCATGCAGTCCGCCCAGGGAGACGCGTACATACCTGCGCTTCATGGCTTCCGCAATACTCTTTCCCAGACTGGTCTTGCCCACCCCCGGCGGGCCGTAGAGGCAGAGGATGGGTGACTTCAGACTGCCGCGCAGCTGGAGGACGGCGATGTATTCAAGGATACGTTCCTTCACTTTCTCCATGCCATAGTGGTCCTTGTCCAGGATGCGCCTTGCGCGTTTCAGGTCAAGGTCGTCCTTGGTATATTCGTTCCAGGGCAGGTTGACCATCGTCTGCAGATAGTTCACCTGCACACTGTAGTCCGGGCTTTGCGGATTCAGCGTATCCAGCTTGTCCAGTTCTCTCTGGAAGGTCTTGGCGACCTCGTCCGGCCATTTCTTGTCCCTTGCCTTGTCGATCAGTTCCTTCTTGTCGGGTGCGGCGTCACCGTCGCCCAGTTCCTCCTTGATGTTCTTGATCTGCTGGTGCAGGAAGTATTCACGCTGCTGCTCGTCAAGGTCTTCGCGGGTCTTGGAACGGATGTCCTGACGGAGATGCTGGAACTGTATCTCACGGTTGAGCACTTTCATCAATGTAAACAGTCGATCCTTGATGGAATTTTCTTCCAGCAGCCGGATCTTGTCGGTTACGGGGAAAGGCATCGTCGCACAGACGTAATTCACGGCAACGACAGGATTGTTGATGTTGTCGAGAGCGAACTGCGAATCGTCCGGAATGTCGTCACTGCCGTGGATATACTCCTTTGCCACCATCTTCATGTCTTCGACCGCTGTCGAGAACTCCGTGTCTTTCTTCGGTTCCGGTTCTTCAGGCAAGGAGGCCGTGAGGCCTTTCATGAAAGGTTCGACGGCCGTAACCTCTTTGATCCGGCATTTGCCAAGTCCCTGCAGGATTACCGTGCGGTTGTTGCCCTCATAGTTCCCTGGCATGTCAAAGGCGCGGACGAAGCGGGCATAGATTCCCGTCATGTAGATGTCGTCTGCCTGTGGATCATTGACATTGCTGTCCTTCTGACTGACAATGGCAATGACGGCATTCGGATTCTCCTCCAGGTATTTGACGAGCTCCAAGGTCGGTTTCCTGCCAACGAGGATGGGGGAGAGGATGCCCGGGAACATCACGAGATTACGGGTGACGAAGATGGGGACTTCCCCGTCGACCTGTATGTTCAGGTCGGGCATCTCACCCTCGTAATCCGTGATCATCTGTATAGAGCTGTTTTGTTTCATAAAGTTCTTTTATTCCTATTTTAGCGTGCAAAGTTACAAAATAAAACCGAAAGACTGAAAGAATAGAACGGCTTTAACTATGTAAGGCAGCCCCTGGAAACCACTTTTGGCGGATAATTCCCTTCTGGGGGATCGGATTTTGCCGTCTTCTGGAGAGCGGGTTGTAAGCTATGCGATGGAAGAGAAAGCCGAAGAGAGGCATGAGGCCTAATGGGCGGAAGGGCTGACTGGCGGCATCGTTCCGGCAGGCCGGTGTAGCGTTTTCCGGGACTTGTCGGTGGTCTGTCGCCTTGCCGTATCGTTTCCCGTCCGCCCTACCGGATATAGAAGGCGTCTGTCAGCTGTTTATACCATTCTGTCCGGGTGCCGTCAGGCCGAGAGAGCGTCTCCTCGCTCACGGTGCAATGATCCGGCATCCCCTTTGTAAATTCTAACAGACAACGTTTTACCGGCTTCGATCCTTTGGTTCTTATCCTTACGGTCTTCTGCATTGACAATCCGTTGAATAATGCTTCCGGTTCAAGTATCCCTTTATTCTCTGCAGGGATGATCACCGAGAGTGTGCCGCCCTCTTTGAGAAGTCCTGCCGCATGGTGGGCAAGCTCTCCGTACGAGAGCGTATCCGTATGCCTTGCAGCAGCTCTCTGCTGTAAGGGATTCTTTAATGAATTGATGAAATAGGGAGGATTGCACACAATGGCATCGTATGGCCTGTCTGCCTGTGCCCGGTAGCGTTGCAGTGTCACGCCGATAACGCTTATCCTGTCCTTGAACGGCGACCGCATGATGTTGAGCCGGGCATCAGCCAAAGCCCCCTCGTCCATCTCTATGGCATCAATATGTGCCGAAGGAAACCGCTGTGCCATCATCAGGGCGATAAGTCCTGTGCCTGTTCCGATATCGAGGATGTGTGCGCCTCCTTCCGCCCATGCCCCCAGCAGGACACCGTCCGTCCCGACCTTCATGGCCGTCCGGTGCTGGGTAATATGAAATTTCTTGAATGTGAAGCCCATCTTGGCAAGTCTATCAGAAATGAATACAGGCAAGGTCTCCGCCCGGCCTTTTCTCTTTGTTTTCCGGTCGCTTCAGACCTTGCATTTCCGTCGCCCGACCTTTCCCCGGAGGGGTTGTACAGACCGTTGCCGCCCGGAGGCAGGCCGGTCGGATAGGGGGAGGGAGCGGTACGCCATGCGCCGGCGACCCGTCGGGGCAGTCCTTAGATATTCAGCTTGCGCAGCAGGTTCCTGTTGAGGGCCTGCACTTTCCGGCTCTGTCTTGAAATATCCTGCCGCATCAGGTCGATGTTGTAGAAAAGCTCGGAGAAGGCCGTCTGCACGATATTCGGCTGCCGGTAGTCTTTGTTCCCCGTGGGGTTCACCACGATGTTGATGCCCTTGGGGACGATGGAGATGTCCACGTCGGCATCTGTCATGACCGGGTCGCCGTCATAATGGATGTATCCTTCCTTTTTCCTGCGGATATGGATGTGCGAGGCTCTGAAAGTCTTTATCTTCAGATTCTTGTCCAGCGT
This sequence comes from Prevotella multiformis, assembly GCF_018127985.1. Lineage (NCBI taxonomy): Bacteria > Pseudomonadati > Bacteroidota > Bacteroidia > Bacteroidales > Prevotellaceae > Prevotella > Prevotella multiformis. Next base: position 498,863 of record NZ_CP072357.1, read on the forward strand.
CTTGTTGAAGAGTTCTATGGCTACCTGGGGAGCGTCAATGAGGTCGAAAGGCTCCATGACGATAATGTCGAGCAGTCCGTCGCTCATGGAAGCCTGCGGGGCGATGTAGGCATTGTTGCCGTACTGCGAGGCATTGGCTGCCGAGACGAGGAAAGCCTTGTAGCTGTGCGTCCCCTCTTCGTCCTCTATCTCGTAGGTCTCGGGCTTGTAGGTCAGTCCTTCCTCGAGGATCTTCTGCATATAGGTGATGGGTCCCCGCTTGCCGGCCTCCGCAAACTTCATGGAGATGAAGGCATCGAAGCCCATCCCGCAGGTGCAGAAGAAAGGATGCCCGTTGATGACGCCGTAGTCGAGTGTATGCACTTCGCAGGTGTTGAGGATGTCGATGCACTTCTTCAGGTTCATCGGCAGGTTCAGGTGCCTTGCGAGGCCATTCCCCGATCCGCAGGGCAGTATTCCCATGGCGGTCTCTGTGCTGGCAAGTGCTCTGCCGACTTCGTTGACCGTGCCGTCTCCGCCCACGGCGACGACGATGTCGGTGCCTTCCCGCGCCGCTTCCCTTGCAAGTTCCGTGGCATGGCCGGCATATTTCGTTTCAGCAATGCGGTAGTCAAATTTCTCCTTGTCGAGCCGTTCTTCTATCAGGCCGGGGATACCGGCTTTGCTGACGGTCCCCGATATGGGATTGAGGATGAAAATGAGATTTTTCTTATTCATTGTGCCAAATTCATCAGCGCATGGTTTGTCCGGACAAAGATACGTATTTATCGGCTATATCCTTGGTGGATATGGGTGAAAAAAACTTTAAAAAACACTTTTCCAATCAAAATATCCGTTTTGTCATTCTAAATTAGTAACTTTGCAGCCTGAAAAATAATTTTATGTGGCCATTGGCTACACCTTATTGAATATAATGGGACAGTTACAAGACAAGTACAAAAGCTACCGCGATCCGCAGAAGTTCATGAAGGCAGGCGTCTACCCTTACTTCCGTGAGATTACCAGTAAGCAAGGAACAGAAGTCACAGATATTGACGGCAATGAGATTCTCATGTTCGGGTCGAACGCCTACACGGGGCTGCCGAACGACCCGCGGGTGATTGCCGCCGCACACCGTGCCCTTGACAAGTACGGCTCTGGCTGTGCCGGTAGCCGCTTCCTGAATGGTACGCTCGACCTCCACGTGCAGCTGGAGAAGGAACTGGCGGCCTTTGAGGGAAAAGACGAGGCTCTTGTCTTCTCCACAGGCTTCTCTGTGAACGCCGGTGTCCTTGCCGTAGTCGTCGGCCGGGGCGATTATATTATCTGTGACGACCGCGACCATGCAAGTATCGTAGACGGCCGCCGGCTGAGTTTCGCCACCCAGCTGCATTACAAGCATAATGACATGGAAGACCTGGAGCGCGTACTCCAGAAACTTCCCCGCGAGGCTGTCAAGCTGATTGTCGTGGACGGCGTGTTCTCCATGGAGGGCGACCTTGCAAACCTGCCGGCAATCGTCGAACTGAAGCATAAGTACAACTGCTCCGTCATGGTGGACGAGGCACACGGACTGGGTGTCTTCGGCCGCCAGGGAAGAGGGGTCTGCGACCATTTCGGACTGACGGATGAGGTTGACCTCATCATGGGGACATTCTCGAAGAGCCTGGCTTCCATCGGCGGTTTCATTGCCAGCGACAAGGATACGATCAATTATCTGCGCCATACCTGCCGTACATATATCTTCTCTGCAAGCAATACTCCTGCCGCCACTGCGGCTGCATTGGAGGCCTTGCACATCATAGAGCAGGAGCCGGAACGTATCGAACACCTGTGGAAGGTCACCCGCTATGCCTTGAGACGGTTCAAGGAAGAGGGCTTTGAGATCGGGGACACGGAAAGCCCGATCATCCCGCTCTATGTCCGTGACATAGACAAGACTTTCCTTGTCACCAAACTGGCTTACGAGGCAGGGGTATTCATCAATCCGGTCATCCCTCCGGCCTGTGCGCCGCAGGACACGCTGGTACGTTTCGCCCTGATGGCAACCCACACCGAAGAGCAGGTCGAACGGGGTGTACAGGCACTGGCTAAGATATTCAGGGCACAGGGCATCATCCGGTAAAAAGATAAGAGAACGCAATGCAAAAGAGGCGGAGGGACTGTTTCATCAGGAGCAGACTCTCCGCTTTTCTGTTTCCGGCTGTTTGGGACGACGGTTCCCAACCGGTCGGGAATCCTGTTCCCAGGTGTTGGGACTCCTGTTCCCGGCCGTTGGGAATGCGATTCCCGGCAGCGGGGAACAAGCTGTTGCGGCAGCGGCCATGGAGCAGACGTGGACGGATCCGGTTGCATCAAGTCCCGTCCTTCCTTTCAAGGATGCCTGTGCCGGCCATGTCCGGTCAGCAGATCAGACGGAGGCCGGTCGGGATCTCCTCTTTGACAATCAGAGTTTTATCAGCGCAGAGTCCGTGCCCCCATGACAGGAAGGAGCACTTGGCAGAATGCAGTGTGACGATATTTGTTGAAAAAAAGAGAGGAAAAGTTTGGCGGTGTCAGAAATAAGTACTACCTTTGCACTCGCAATTCGGAAATGAGCTTGCTCATCCGGAAAAAAGCAGCGGGGTGTAGCGCAGCCCGGTAGCGCTCCTGGTTTGGGACCAGGCGGCCGCAGGTTCGAATCCTGTCGCCCCGACCTCAATCTGGCCCTTTAGAGAAGGGGAAAGCGTTAAAATGCGGCAATAGCTCAGTTGGTAGAGCACGACCTTGCCAAGGTCGGGGTCGCGAGTTCGAGTCTCGTTTGCCGCTCATTGACATTCTGGAATACATATAGAAGTTTTGCTTCTAGCATCATGCCCAGGTGGCGGAATTGGTAGACGCGCACGTTTCAGGTGCGTGTGTTTTACGACGTGCAGGTTCGAGTCCTGTTCTGGGCACAATGTTTTCAGAATGTCAGAAATATGTTGGAGAGGTGGCGGAATTGGTAGACGCGCTACTTTGAGGGGGTAGTGAAAATTGTTTCGTGGGAGTTCGAGTCTCCTCCTCTTCACATAATTCGTTCAGGGTAAGTTGTTACTTACGGTTGATGCGGCAATAGCTCAGTTGGTAGAGCACGACCTTGCCAAGGTCGGGGTCGCGAGTTCGAGTCTCGTTTGCCGCTCTTTTTTGAAGAGAAACATACTTAGCATTTTCTTTATGAATTTATATCTGCGATATTTCGACAATGAAGTATTAGTGCATACTGTTGAAGAAGCCTTGGATTTTCTGAGTTCAATTCCTGATATCCAGCTTACGCCGGAACTGGAAGAGGACATCAGGAACTATGCATCGAATGATGTCTTCTACCCGAAACGCTACAAGGTTCGTCCCCGCGTCTATTTTATCGTCATCAAGACCGAGGCCGCCAATATGATGGATTTCAAGCAGAAGAAGGCGCTCCGTCCTGTCGCCGAAGGAATGTCGCGCAAGGACAGTCCCGCAATCATGCACCTCAATGAGGAACGCGAGGGATGGTATGAAGGCGAGCTCGACTTCAAGCGTGTCGTCCTGATTCCGGCATCGGGCAAGCACGAATACCGGGACACGCATTTTGTAGCGCGCTGCAAGGCACTGTCGGGATGGGACTGCTACAACCGTATTGTAGAGTACCTGAAAGGACGGGTCGACAACAGAAGCCAGTTCCCGTCGGCGAAAGGCAAGAACTTCAGATTCAGATATTTAGGTATGTGGAAGTAGATTCCACATACCTTTCGTCATAGATTGCTTATGAATAAGGTGATGTTGATCGGCAATGTCGGCCGTGATCCGGAGATCCGCTACTACGAGGCCGACCAGTGCGTGGCTTCGTTTACGCTGGCGACGACGGAACGTGGCTTTGCACTGCCGGACGGCATCGCCGTACCCGACCATACAGACTGGCACAACATCGTACTGTTCAAGTCGCTGGCAAAGTATGCCGAACAGTACATCCATAAAGGGGACAAACTTTATATAGAGGGGCGCATCCGGTATCGCTCGTCTGACGACAAGAAGGGACAACGCAGGTATGTCACCGAAATCTATGGAGAGAGCCTTGAATGGCTGTCTGCTCCCCGTAAAGCCGGAAACAAGTCTGAAGAGTCGGTGGACGACAGCTCCAGCGAGACTTCAGGGAAATCTAAATTACCTTTCTGATGGATTCTTTTTTAGTGGATATATCTTCTTATATCAGCGTTAATCCTGTTGATTTCAGTGTTGTAGTTGCAATCCTGTTTGCGGTTTTCCTTCTTTTGCTTTCTGCTTTTGCCAGCGCCTCTGAAATAGCTTTTTTCAGTCTGTCTCCTGCGGATGTCGACGCATTGGATCCGGACAAGCGTCCCTCCGACCAGCTTATCCGGCAGCTCAGGGAGGACAGCGAACGCACATTGGCGACGATTCTCATCACGAACAATCTTGTCAACGTGGCGATTATCATGCTGTGCAATTACATCTTTGACAGTCTGTTTGACTTCAAGGTAGAGTGGCTGCAGTTTCTCTGTGTGACGATTCTCCTGACGTTCATCCTCCTGCTGTTCGGCGAAATTGTCCCGAAAGTATATAGCAGGGCCAATCCGCTGGCATTCTGCCGCAGGGGGGTAAAGGGCATCGTCTTCTTCCGCCGGCTGTTCTGGCCGATTGAAACGGTTCTGCTGAAGAGCGGCGCCTTTGCGGAGAAAGTGATCCAGAAGGAAAACCGTCAGCTTTCGGTGGATGATCTGGAACAGGCATTGGAACTGACAGACAAAAGTGACATCAAAGATGAACAGGGGATGCTTCAGGGCATTATCCGGTTCGGTGATGAGACTGCCAAAGAGGTGATGACATCGCGGCAGGACATCGTGGATCTGGATATCCGCTGCTCGTATGAAGGCGTGCTGAAATGTATTGTCGACAACAATTACTCACGGATACCGGTCTATCAGGACAACCAGGATAACATCCGCGGAATCCTTTATATCAAAGACCTGCTGCCGCATCTGTCCAAACCGATGAATTTCAGGTGGCAGAGCCTGATTCGTCCGCCTTATTTTGTCCCTGAGACAAAGAAGATTGACGACCTCCTGCGAGAGTTCCAGGAGAACAAAGTGCATATTGCCGTCGTTGTGGATGAGTTCGGCGGAACGAGCGGTATCGTGACGCTGGAGGATATTCTGGAAGAGATCGTCGGCGAAATCAATGATGAGTACGACGAGGAAGAACACCACTATTCACGGCTGGGTCCCAACAGCTATATCTTTGAGGGAAAGACGCTCCTGCACGACTTCGTGAAGATTCTGGGACTTTCTGATGACGAGTTTGACGATATAGCAGGCGATGCTGATTCTCTGGCAGGTCTGCTGTTGGAAATCAAAGGGGATTTCCCGGCTGTCCATGAGGTCCTCGTCTACAAGCGGTACAGATTTGAGGTGCTGGCCATCGAAGAGCGTAGAATCAGTAAGGTGAAGGTGACGGTCTGTGGTGAGAATAACGAGTGATGCGGATGGAAAGGTCCGTATCGGACTGCTCGAAATAGCCAAGGGCAGAAAGGCGGAAAAAGAAGGAGAGCTTCGGGTTCTGGAAGCTTTGCTGGGGTATGAACCGGTCGTTCTTCATAATGCGGATGGGAAACCAGTGATTGATGCTTACCATGTCAGTATCTCGCACACCGTCGGTTATGTCGCTGTGATCCTTTCGCGGGATTATGAAGTGGGGATCGATATCGAATACGTTTCCGAACGGGTCGGTCGGATTGCGGCACGGTTTCTCCGGAATGATGAAAACTTTACAGACTGCAGGCAGTTGCTTACCGCATGGTGTGCCAAGGAAACCATGTACAAGCTCTTCTCTTCTGACCATTTAGGGTATCAGGAGATGAGAGTCAGTCCGACGGAAAGACTGATGACGAATATCCGCCGCAATGTCACACTTCAGTTCAGGTGCGAAGAGAACCAGGCTTTCCTGCTGACGTATGCCTGGTGCTGATACGTTCCGTCAATGCGTTTCTGCAATCGATTGCATCTGTTTTTTGGGATGTTGGTGCAATCGTTTGCCCAATGATTTTGTTGTATAAAGGTATTTTATTGCGCATTTTTCATCAATCCTTTTGTATTTTTGCGCCATCGAAGGTAACTGATTGTTCAGGATAATCCGGGCTGTCGGATTGCGGAAAGGACGCTTCCTTCTAAAGGATTCAATCTGTCTCCGATGTTTTTGGTGGCCAAGGGTAAGATTGATAATCTGTGATTGATTTTTGTTGATTTGGTTAAGAACCCCATTTACTCAATAAAGTAAGTGGGGTTAGTGTTTGGTCAATAAAAAACGCATAAAACACAACAAAAAACAGTTAGATGTGGTAAAAAATATTTAAATAATCGGGAATAAGGGAAAATTCCTTACTTTTTATTTTATTTTTTCCTATCTTTGTATCAGTCATTTAACATAGAACATAAAAGATCAACTAATTAGTCTAATTAAGAGGAGGGCATTATAATGAAAGAAACTAAGACCTTGGAATTCTTCGATGAGTATGAATTCGAGAATCAGAACAGTCAAGAATGCACCGATGTACGTCAGTTACTCGGTGGAGAGATTTGGTACAACTGAGAAGTTGCATGAGCATTTGTATATCTACCTTGTTGAGTAAAGAACGCACTCCATCTTGCAGATCGAGTGCGTTCTTTGTGCTGTATCATTCCTCTATGCGCGCTTTGGCTTCTCATGAAGGTGGATGCTGTCTTGTGCGTAAAGCTTTCTTGGGAATCTGGAGTTTATCATGAAACTTATGGAGAAGCTATATCAGATCTTCATAAGCCTGGTTCATCTCATTCATCAGTGTCTCGAAGTTGTCGGAATTCAAAGCCGCTTTCCTGAACATCAGCTCCAGATTTTCTTCTTCGAAGGTGAGTGGCGTTTCGTGCAGAAGAGAGACCATTCCCGACAGCATCAGTCGATAGACGGTGGTCTGACGCAGTCTTCCGTTTTCAGCAGCCGCCAGGGTTATCCCGGCCGCATAAGCCTGCATCTGGACACGGACAAGGGAACGGATGGCAAGAGAGACAGGTACGCTGTCTTCATCGGTCAAGGGCGGGCAGTCTGAAAAATAGGCCTCGGCTGACTGGAGGTGTCCCTCAAGCAGAGCGTACATGTGTCTTTGATATTCGGAAGTTATCAGGTCGTACAACGGCTTGCTGGCGCAGGCATAACGCAAGAGAACCTTTGCCGGGGTCGAATCAGAGAAGTGTCGTTTTCTCATGTCGTCGGTCACTTCCTCGACGTTCTGATAGTTCAGACGGATGAGAATAGGGAAGAGAACGGAAACGAAATGGTGTGAGAGCCGGTCTAAATTGTCCATCACCAGCTGTTTGTATTCTTTTGCTTCCAGCTTCTTTTTACCGGTGAACAGGGCATCAGCCTGACCCGAAAAGAAAGCATGAAAGTAGCCTCTGACCATTGCAGAAGCTACCCTTGAGCGGTTTATATCTTTTATCCTCATTTTCTGTTGTTTATCTATGACCGCCAAAGCTGCCATAGTTATTCGGCATGTTGGGACGTGTCTGCGTGGATCGGGCCTGTTCTGCAGGCATGGGAGAACTTGTCACGGACGGACGGGAGGCATTGCCGAAAGACACACCGTTGTTGCTGTCCGGTTGCTGACGGGTCGGTACCGTGCTTTGTCGGGGCTGGTAGACCGGGCTTGTCGTCTGCTGCCTTGAACCGCCGAAACTCTGGTTGGAATGTCTGTCTGAGGCGACGTCCGTGCTGTTCCGGCTTGCATTGCCGAAGCTGTAGTGCCGGTCGTCTTGCCGTGGCGCATCCCATGCCCTGTCGTTCTGATAGACTTCCCGGCCGGTTCCGGAACGGCTGGTCATGGCCGGTCTCCCCTGCCGGTCGCCAAATCTCCCCGCATAATAACTTTCTGCAGACTGGTTGCGTCCTCCACGGTAAGTGAAGTAGTCTGCCGGACGTGAACGGTAGAAGCGATCACGGTCGGTATAACGGTTATAAACCCGGTATGCGTAGTTCTGGTTGTACCAATAGACTGGACGGTAGAAGTAGTCTTCACCTATATAATGGTTATACTGCCGGGCATTGAGCACATAGAACAGGTCGCTGTTCCGTCGCGACCAGTAGCTTCCGTAAAGAGAACTTTCCCCCTGCATGTTCAGAAGGTAGTCGAGGTTTATCTCATAGACTGCTTCATACTGTGCGTCGGTCAGTCCGAGTTCATAAGCCATCTTGTCCGAAAGGAAGAATGCCTCCCGGCGGGCATCCTCATAAGACAGCCTGTCGTAACTGCTTCCATATTCCACATTGTAACCGTCATCATAAACTGCATCTGATGAAGCCATCGGTCCGCCAATTCCTCCTCCTATAGAGAAGAATGTGCCACAGGAAGTCAGCGAAAGGGCTGTGAAGCCCCCGATCAACGTATAGAGAACTTTCTTTTTCATATCTGTAACCTTTAAAGTGACTATTTCTGTTGTCTGTCTGACGCAAAAATAGTCGTTTAGCTTCAAATTTCATGTAGGTAAATTCCTATTCTGCAAGGGGAAGTTCCTACATTTCATACCCATCTGTTCCACAACACCCATTACAGAGCAACTGACCCTGAAAAGGGGAAGTTTCTTTCTTTCCTTCCACTTCGTACACATTTTCCATCGCTGAACAGCAGATTAATAAAGGGGAATTTCCCTTCTTCTCTTCCACTTCATACACGGTTTCCATCGCTGAACAGCGGATCAATAGAAAGGGAAGTTTCCTTTCTCTTATTCCACTTCTTCAACAACGGTATTGGGTACTTCTTTTGATTTCAACATCTCATCCAGACTCTTGAAAGTATAGGCGGCCTTGTCCTTTACGAAGGTCTTTGAGAAACGGTCACGCAGACTCATGAGCTTCTGTACGGCTTCCTGATAGGTCTCGGCGGTGATGCGTTCTGCCATCGACTTCGCATTTGTCGGAGTGAAGTCAAAGTATTGTACAAGATACTGCTGGAACTGTCGACGCTGGTTCTGGGTCATCTCCTGGAGCTGCAGGTTCATCTTGTCTTTCGTGCGATGAATGACAAAGACGAGCTCGTCCGGTTCACCACCACGCTGCCCGCGGTCATACTTCTTCCCATACTCAAAGTAGCAATCGCAGAATCCCTTCTCTGAAAGTTCTTTAAGCTCCTGCATGGCCGGGTCGAGGACACGTCGACAGAAATCGGAAAACTTCTTGTAGTTGTTTTCCAGACGAAGCATCTTGCGGAACTCCAAAGTCTTGATGACCGTACGTCCCTTGTCTATCCATGACTCGATGAACATGTAAATACGCTGTGTATAACGGTTCTTGCAGGCGAAGACAATCTGCTTCCCTAAGCGGTGATAGCCGAAGTCCAGGGAGACAAGACGCTCTGCAACAGTATGGTCGAGCTTCAGGATCGCGTATTTGTTATAGGATCTGTCCTCCGGGATATAGACATCACAGAGGTTGGTCGCCTTTGTGTATTTTCTTCCCTCCGCCGTTTTATAGGGTATTTCGACAGGGATAGAGGCCAGCATTTTCAGTGAATTGCGCAGCTGGGGATAATGGTTCGGGTCGACTCCCAGCTCCTTGAAAGGGAGCTTGATAGGCATGCGGCCGTCCTCATCCAGCTCGTCTGTCTGGAACAGATCCAGTTGGAAGCTACGCTTGTTGTTCAGGATTCCATGCAGGATAGACTGCAGACTCTCGACGATAGACACCAGAATCCTCACCTGGATCAGGGAGTAGTCGTGGCGCATCATCGTCACGGCGATAGGCTGCAGAAGCCAGGTCTCCTCTTCTATGGGGATCAGGTCGTTCGAGATGGTACGGCTTTTCAAAGGAGCTTTCTGGGCCTTTGCCCCGCGCTTGCGGGTAACCTTCCGTGTGGTTGTCTTGTCCGTTGTCATATATGCAATGTTTGCCTTTGTCATGTAGTTTGTGAATCCTTCAAGCTACAAAGATACTGCTTTTATTTGAACTAACTATTAAAAACAATGAAAATGATAGGCTGCACTTTCTGAAAGCCGAATAAAACCCGGCCGGAATCCGACCGGGACTTATCCATACTACATGCTTATCCCCACGTAGACGGACAGAGCTGCGTGGGGATTATCAGTTTACGGCCGGTTCACCGGATATTCTCGGATAGCGTACATGGGCATCGCTATGTGACCTGCGGATTCCCCCGTCCGGCTTATGGATAGACAGACGGCGATTCTTACAGCAGGCGGCCCCCCATCGCTGTAAACAGCCCGACGGCGGCCGCTTCACCGTCACATGTACGATGACAATGCTACGACTTCCTAAAACGAAATGTTAAGTCCGGCCTCTACCGTGGTGTAGGTTTTCCTGATCGGTACGATAGGGTCCGTGTCGTAGATCAAGCGGTAGGCGCCGTTGATTCCAATCTTGGGTGTAATATTGTATTTCAGGTCGACGGCCCCGCCAAAGCGTGCTGCTTTGAAGTAACTGTCTGGCTTTGCCTGATGGATGACCGTGGTCGTCAGTTCCCAATGGTCTCCGATATGATGCTTGCAGCTGACTGACAGGTGGCTCTTGATGCTGCGGCTGTAAGCGTGCAGCCGGGAAGGATTCGGAGAGGGATCATCCCATTTCTCAAACTCGTAGAACAGTCCCGCTGCGGCAAACATGAGGAACTTCTCTTTGTTCACCATCCGATAGCGCGACTGTAGTCCGGTAGAGATCTTATACTCCATCCCCCGGCTCTCAGCCCACTGTGATTCTGCGTAAGGATAGATTTCAAAGGCACGGCTTAACAGATAGCGGTATTCGACATGTACGTAACCGCCGCTGACGGTCGCCTTCTTGCCATAGGTCGAGAACTCCAGTTTGTTGATCAGGTTGATGACACGCTTGTGCCTGATCAGCAGGTTGAGATTGGCGGTATTCTTGAGTGTTAGTACGTTTTCCTTTTCGGTCTTGAAGTAGAGTACCGGCTGCAGAGACCCCTGTATGGTCTTCGTGCTGTCTATATCCATCGTCAGATTCTCCGAAAACAACATTTGCGAATAGGAGGGGAGATGAAACAAGAGTGCGGATAATAAAGAGAAGAGTGTTTTTTTTGTCATTGGTTTTTGTTTTCTTAGAGAATATGAAGTTCATTGAAATATAAGGACAGGCACACCCGTCTATCCTGAAACCGTGCTGTGGAAAAAGCAGTCAGACCGTCGGTCCTGATGGTGAAGGATACGTCCGCCTGTCTGATAATTCAAGATAAGCCTGTTCTGAAAATCCCCGTCGGCGTATTGATACAGTTGAACATCTGCCGGATTCTTGTGGCTCTTTTACCTTCATGCGCCACCTCCGGCTTTCTCTTTCAAAGCGTACAGCTGTCATGCTCTTCAGAAAGGAAGACAGAATCTGTCCGCCTAATAGTCCTGAAACCATCACCGGATTTTTCAAGAACCACCCCTATATAGTGGACCGGCGGGGGGCTTTTCCCGCCGCCTGTCAGATACGGTCAAATTTGATGCACCTTATCATATATGCGGACGGGGTTCCCTTGCAGGCAACCCCTGACCCCATGTCGGCAGACCGGATACGATGAAGCCGTCCAGACCTTCGGGTCTTTTCCCTTTTATACAGCAATCTTCTGCTTTCTCTTTCGCTCGCATGGGCCTTGCCGTACTTTTGAAGAAGAAAGCAGAAGCTGCCAGTCTAAAAGGCAGACGACCTTCAAAGGCAGCTTTCAGCGTCTGCCCTTAAAGGTGTTTTCAGAACCGTTCCCTGAAAGTCTTACTTGTCGATGATCTGGACTTTCTTGTTCAGTTCGTCAATCTTAGACTGGAGCTTGGCCATTTTCTGCTCCATCTTGGTCATGTTCTTCTGACTCTTCGCCAGCTTCTTGTTGACGGCCTTTGTCTCCTTCAGTTTCTTGACGGTGTCTTTGGCCTGCTTTACAGTGCTTGAAGGGTCTGATGCCGTGAAATTGGTTGTGGCGCTGTTGGCATCGGCATTGACACTGGCGGCCTTTTCGCTGATGGCATTGTAATTGGCCTTTTCCTTCTCGTAATCGAGCTGGAGTTTGTTCAGCTTTGCCGTCAGATCGAGCACTTTCTGCTGCTCTTTCAGGTTGTTGACTATTGCGGTGTTCTGGGAAAAGCCGGTAAGGACTGACAATGTCATTATCCCCATCAATAATAATCTTTTCATATTTAAAGTCTATTTAAAATTATGTTGCAAATATACGTATTTATCGTGGATCAACAAAGATTTATCCACAATTTTTTCGGTTGTATAGTCGAAATCTCTCTGCGGATACGGGAGACGAGAGTTTTCTGCTGGAACAGGTTCAGCCCTCCTGCCCATGCTGACGGACAGGGCAGGGGCATCAGAGGCTGTCTGTCGACGGCTGTCTGCCTCTGTCGTCTTTCGGATGCCTCGTGCCTAAACCGATGTCATCCAGCAGTCCGTCCAGCGCTCCTCCCAGTATCCCTTTAATGGCTGTCGCGGCAGGATCGACCACGTTTTCCTGTATTATTTTCTGAGCTTTCTGCTTGAGCTGTTCTTTCACGTTTATCTCCGATTTCTTGTAATACTGCTCTGCGGCTTTCCGGAGATCGTCTTCGTCGACCGTGAAGATATGGCCCAGAAGACCTAAGGAAACGATGTAGTCCTTGCCGTTATAGTGGACTTTTCCCAGAGAGCAGACGACATAATTGTCGACGGTCACGAGGTCGTCAATGGCCGACCTGATCACTTTGCCGGCAAACACATTGCTGATGGTGCGGAAGGCATTGTCGATGACTTCATTGCCGGTGGTGTTGGCGGTGTCGTTGGCTGCATCCGTCACCGTTGCCGTTATCACATCTGCGAGCACTTCCCGGTGCTGCTCCGGCTTGGGACAGGTAAGAACCAGCACGAAGAAAACAGCGGCAAGCACGACGAGGCCTCCCGCCAGGCAGCCCGCATGGCTCTTCTTTGAAGGCCGCCCGGCAGGTGCCGTCCCGGCGGAGGGGGTGACGGGGGAGGCTTCTGCAAAGGGGACTCCTTCCACATCTGGTTTTCTGTCAGAGTGTTCGCTTTCCTCTAAAAGCGTGCGGAGCTCCTTTATCTGCCAGGCCGGAATCCACTGTGTTCCGTCAGCCGGCATCACCAAGGTCGTTGCCTGCAGCTTTCGCCCGGCCAATTCCCGGAGGCTGTAAGGACCTCTTTTTTCATTGTCAGCACTGATATAATACTCCATTTTCTTTTTGTTTTTGAAAGTCGGGGAGCGAAAAAGAAAAGCATCCGTATCTCTTTACTTCCCCCCAGCCGGTTTTTGAGGGTGCGAAGATAAACATTATTTCCTGAACTGGCAAAAAACTCTCCCCTTTTTCTATATTCTGACATGAGAACAGTCCGATCCGTCGGATACCCATGTCCTCCTGACCTTGCCGCTTATCCAAACGGGGAAAAGTCGCCCCGCCTGTCCCGTCCGTCCTTGAGGGCAATATTGGTATGGGGACAGACATAGAAGGCAATGGTTATTCTGTAAGGTATTTTCTTCGCCTCATCCGCTGTTGTCTCTCTCGCTTCCTTCTCCCCGGGCTGTCTGACAACGCAGGATGGAAAGCAAAGGAAGGGATAAATCGGCCGACTCTGTAAATCCCTTATTGACAGCGGATTGTCATGCGGATCTGAAGAGGTGCTTTCTTGCGTTGCAAACAGGCGTTACCCGGGCTCCAATCGGTCGTTACTTGAAGTCCAATCGGGCGTTACTTGGAAGTCAGACGGTGCTTGGTTGCAAAACAGGGAGATGTCGGCAGGATTCAAGTATGCGTTTTCCAGCTGTAAAATCAGTGCCCCGGAAGGATGTTTTGTAAAGTTGTTTCACATTCATCGGCTGCAATATCTCCGTCAACCGGACAAGACCGAATGGGTGGACATTCGGGAAAGACAGCCTCCTCCCTTGCACATCAGCCTCCTCGAAGGCATGCCGCATGGCAGGGGGCTGCTGGTATGCCCGGTTGTGGTAAAACTTCCGCCGGCAAGCAGGAAATACCCGCCCGGCACACCGGCAGTCATGTACATCAGTCTCTTGGGTCAATGCAACGCATGAGCGCTGAAGGCAGGGTGGGGGGCGATGGTCTTTTGTTACCTCTGCGTTGCAGTTTTGATTTCCCGAAGGTGGAAGCGGAGCGGTTTTTTTGTTATATTGTTTGCACGTTTTAGGAGAAAAGCATAATTTTGCGGCCATATATATTCAGACAACTCAATTAGGTATCTAAAAAACAAAGGAAAATGATCGAACTGATACAGCCATACGTGGCGATTGCCGTGAAACTCATCACGGGTATGATTGGTATTCTGACCTTTCTGAGAATCACGGGCAAGGCCCAGATGGGACAGCTGACACCGCTTGATACGGTAAGTGCATTCGTCATCGGCGCATTGGTCGGCGGTGTGCTTTATAATCCGGACATGACGATATGGCATCTTATCTTTGCCCTTGCCGTCTGGACAGGCTTCAATATGCTCGTCCGCTTTGCCATGCGCTCGTCCATGTTGCGCCATCTTATAAAAGGAGAAAGCGTCTTCCTGGTGAAAGACGGTATCATCAATTTCAAGAATTTCAAGCGGAACAGCCTTGAAATGGAGCAGTTCAGACTGATGCTGAGGCAGAAGGGGATCTTCTCGATGTTTGATGTCGAGGATGTTCTTTTTGAAGCAAACGGTGCCGTCACGGTACTTTCCCCGGGAGAGACCTCCTATTCTGTCCTGCTGGTGAACAACGGTCAGATTGTAGAGAGCAGCCTCGCCCAGGCCGGGAAGTCGCAGGCATGGGTACTGCGCGCCATCAAGCGGAACGGGTTCAAGGGGGTTTCGGAACTGTTCTGCATGGAATGGACGCCCCGGAAGGGTTTTTATTTTGTCACGTTCGAAGGCCATGTCAAGCGCGGAAAAGACGGGGTGGATGCCGATGAGATAGACCCGGACAACGCACAGGTATAGGCCTGCCGTTTTCCTTCTGAGGCATCAGCAGGAAGAAAGGGCATCGGGAAAATCTGCACAGGACTCCCGCATGGACGGGCCGGGGAAAGCCGGAGCCTCCCTAAGCAGTGCGCCGGCGGGGATTCCCTGAAGCAAGCAGCATAAGATGGAGGCAGCTGGCTATGGCTGTCGGCAATCATTACAGACGGTTGCTGACGGCCACAACCAGCTGCCTTCACCGTTGTTTTTCTTCTATTCTTGCACAAAGCCTATTTATGTGCGCATGATTATAAGGTAAGTGTTTTAAAATACTTTAAAATAGGGGCGGCATACTTGTCATTTTATTTCCCTTTTTACTATCTTTGTATGATAGAACAAAATAAGTACTCTTTTTAAAAGCAATGTTTGAAAATTTAAGCGACCGTCTTGAACGCTCTTTTAAGATTCTTAAAGGAGAAGGAAAGATAACAGAAATAAATGTAGCGGAAACCCTGAAAGACGTGCGCAGAGCCCTGCTCGATGCCGATGTCAACTATAAAGTCGCCAAATCCTTTACTGACACCGTCAAGCAGAAGGCATTGGGCATGAACGTATTGACAGCCGTCAAGCCCGGTCAGCTCATGGTGAAGATCGTACATGACGAACTGGCGGAGCTGATGGGCGGCGAGGCCGTAGGATTGAACCTTTCCGGACGTCCGGCGGTCATTCTGATGAGTGGTCTGCAGGGTTCCGGTAAGACTACATTCTCCGGGAAGCTGGCGAACATGCTGAAGACGAAGGAGCATAAGAATCCTCTGCTGGTCGCCTGTGACGTTTACCGTCCTGCCGCCGTCGAGCAGTTGAAGGTTGTCGGCGGACAGGTCGGTGCACCTGTGTACAGCGAACCCGGGAACAAGAATGTGAACGAGATAGCCGATCATGCCATCGCCGAGGCAAAGGCACGGGGAAATGACGTGGTGATCATCGATACCGCCGGTCGCCTGGCGGTGGACGAGGAGATGATGGACGAGATAGAAAGTCTCAAGAACCATGTGAATCCTGACGAGACACTGTTCGTCGTCGACTCCATGACGGGGCAGGATGCGGTAAATACAGCCAAGGATTTTAATGACCGGCTGGATTTCAACGGTGTAGTCCTTACAAAGCTCGACGGTGACACACGTGGCGGAGCAGCCCTGTCGATCCGCACCGTCGTGACGAAGCCTATCAAATTCATCGGTACAGGCGAAAAGATGGAGGCGGTCGACGTGTTCCATCCGGGGCGTATGGCCGACCGCATTCTGGGCATGGGTGATGTCGTTTCCCTTGTCGAGCGTGCGCAGGAACAGTTTGATGAAGAAGAGGCGAAACGCCTGCAGAAGAAGATCCAGAAGAACCAGTTTGACTTCAATGATTTCTACAACCAGATCCAGCAGATCAAGAAGATGGGCAATCTCAAGGACCTGGCCTCGATGATTCCCGGAGTGGGCAAGGCCATCCGCGACGTAGACATCGACGACAATGCCTTCAAGGGCATTGAGGCCATCATCCAGAGCATGACGCCGAAGGAGCGATCGCACCCGGAGGTGCTGAACAATTCCCGCCGGCAGCGTATCGCCAAGGGGTCGGGTACGAATCTGCAGGAAGTTAACCGCCTGATCAAACAGTTCGACCAGACCCGCAAGATGATGAAGATGGTCACCGGATCGAAGATGGCCGGCATGATGGGACGGATGAAGGGCATGAAAGGCATGCCCGGCATGCCGAAGATGCCCAAGCTGTAACAGACTTTTATTTATCAATTAATACTTTACTATGGAATATCAGTTAATCGACGGAAAGGCAACCGCCACTGCCATCAAGCAGGAGATTGCCGAGGAAGTGAAGGCTATTGTAGCCGCAGGTGGAAAGCAGCCTCATCTGGCCGCCATATTGGTGGGACACGACGGGGGAAGTGAAACCTATGTGAAGAATAAGGTGATTGCCTGTGAACAATGTGGCTTCAAATCCACGCTGATCCGTTTCGAGGCTGATGTTACCGAAGAGGAGCTTCTGGCCTGTGTGGAGAAGCTGAACAGAGATGCGGATGTAGACGGCTTTATCGTCCAGCTGCCGCTGCCGAAACATATCGATGAGCAGAAGATCATCATGGCGGTCGACTATCGCAAGGATGTGGATGGATTCCATCCCATCAATGTCGGACGGATGTCCATCGGGCTTCCATGTTTCATATCCGCTACACCGCTGGGCATCCTGACCTTGCTGCAGCATTATAAGATTGAAACGTCCGGGAAGAAGTGCGTCGTGCTGGGAAGAAGCAACATCGTCGGCAAGCCTATGGCACAGCTGATGATGCAGAAACAGTACGGCGATGCCACTGTGACGGTCTGCCATTCCCATTCGAGGGATCTGAAGAAGGAATGCCGTGAGGCCGACATCATCATCGCGGCAATCGGCAGACCGGACTTTGTAACGGCCGACATGGTAAAGCCGGGGGCTGTCGTCATAGATGTCGGTACGACCCGTGTGCCGGACTCTTCGCGCAAGAGCGGATTCCGGCTGAACGGAGATGTGAAGTTCGACGAGGTCGCTCCTCGCTGTTCCTTCATTACTCCGGTACCGGGCGGAGTGGGGCCGATGACGATCTGCTCGCTGATGAAGAATACGCTTGCTGCGGGCAAGAAAGAATATTATCAATAGATGACAGCAGAAGAATATTTCCAGCTGGGGAACGAATGCCGGAAGAAAGGAGACTGGCAGAATGCCTTGGCAAACTATATGGAGGCTATCGAGCTGGACCCTGAGTCTCCGGCTGTCGTTGCGAAAGAGATGCTGGAGAGTATTCTCAACTTCTATAACAAGGATGCATATAATCCTTAAAATACAAAAACTATGAGCAAGATGAAAGGTGCCATCGTAGTAAACACTGACCGCTGCAAGGGATGCGAATTGTGCATCGTTGCGTGCCCGAAAGATGTGATTGCCTTGGCTCAGAAAAAGGTGAACGTCCACGGATACCCGTATGTCGAGTCTGCCGTACCGGAGTCCTGCATAGGCTGTGCAGCCTGTGCAATGGTCTGCCCCGACGGCTGTATTACGGTTTATCGCAAGAAAGTGGAGGAATGATTTATGGCAGAACAAGAAGTAAAATTGATGAAGGGGAACGAGGCGATCGCCCATGCCGCTATCCGCTGTGGCACGGACGGTTACTTCGGTTATCCTATTACCCCTCAGAGTGAGATAATCGAGACACTGGCCGCGCTGAAACCATGGGAGACGACCGGCATGGTCGTTCTCCAGGCCGAAAGCGAGGTGGCCTCTATCAACATGATTTATGGCGGTGCGGGAGCCGGCAAGCGTGTGCTGACGAGTTCGTCGTCGCCGGGCGTTGCCTTGATGCAGGAAGGTATCAGTTATATGGCTGGCGCGGAACTTCCGGGCGTGTTTGTCAATGTGCAGCGCGGCGGCCCCGGTCTGGGTACTATCCAGCCGAGCCAGAGCGATTATTTTCAGGCGACGCGAGGCGGCGGCAATGGCGATTACAATGTGATTGTATTGGCTCCGAGTTCCGTTCAGGAGATGGCCGATTTTGTCGATCTGGCGTTCCAGCTGGCTTTCAAATACCGCAATCCTGCTATGATTCTGTCTGATGGAGTCATCGGACAGATGATGGAGAAGGTTGTCCTTCCGCCGATAAAACCTCGCCGTACGGAGGAGGAAATCCGTAAAGAGTGTCCATGGGCTTCGATCGGGCGCACACCGGACCGCAAGCCGAACATCATCACATCCCTGGAACTGAAACCGGAGGTGATGGAGCAGAGAAACCTCCACTTACAGGAAAAGTATCGTCAGATACGTGAGAATGAAGTACGTTTCGAGACACAGCAGTGTGATGATGCCGATTACATCATCGTCAGTTTCGGCAGTGCCGCACGCATCGGCGAGAAGGCTGTCGAACTGGCCCGGGAGGACGGTTTGAAGGCCGGCCTGTTCCGTCCTGTCACGCTCTGGCCTTTCCCGAGCAGACAGCTTGCGGAACTCTGCAAGGGGAAAAAGGGTGTGCTGGTAAGTGAAATCAATGCCGGGCAGATGGTACAGGATGTCCGTCTTGCCGTCAACGGAGCCTTGCCGGTGGAGCATTTCGGCCGTCTGGGCGGTATTGTTCCCGACCCGGAAGAGATCGTCGCAGCACTCAAGGAAACGTTAGTAAAGTAAGGAGGGGAGGACTGTATTATGGCAAATAATATTATTTCACCGGAGAATCTGGTGTATAAGAAACCCGCCTTGATGAACGATACGACAATGCACTATTGTCCCGGCTGTTCGCATGGTGTGGTTCATAAGTTGGTTGCAGAAGTGATCGAAGAGATGGGAATGAGCGACAAGGCCGTCGGGGTCTGCCCTGTCGGCTGTGCTGTCTTCGCCTATCGTTATCTTGACATTGACTGGCAGGAAGCTCCCCATGGGCGTGCTCCGGCTGTGGCGACAGGCATCAAGCGGCTGTGGCCGGACCGCCTCGTCTTCACTTATCAGGGCGACGGTGACCTTGCCTGCATCGGTACGGCCGAGACCATCCATGCACTGAACCGCGGCGAGAATATCCCGATCATCTTCATCAACAATGCCATCTACGGCATGACGGGCGGGCAGATGGCTCCGACCACTCTTATCGGTCAGAAGACCGCAACCTGTCCTTATGGGCGTGATCCGGAGCTGCATGGCTACAATCTGAACATTACCGAACTGGCAAGCCATCTGAAGGGTACTTGTTTTGTAACTCGTCAGAGCGTCGACTCCGTGGCTTCCATCAACAAGGCGAAACGGGCTATCCGCAAGGCGTTCGAAGCAAGCATGCAAGGAAAGGGAAGCTCCCTGGTAGAGATCGTGTCAACGTGTAACAGCGGCTGGAAGCTCACGCCGGTAAAGGCGAATGAGTGGATGCGTGAGAATATGTTCCCGGAATACGAAAAAGGAGACCTGAAAGATACAACAGGGCTTTGATGAGCCCATGGCAATGTATCGCTGACAAGTAACAGGAGAAATCCGTCGGGAGGGCAGCCCGCTGTCTGTCCGTTGATTCATGAGAACGGGCGTCCTGTCAGGGTGTTTTCCTCGTGAACATCAGCAATCTCCTACATATTAAAAAAGTGTAAAATGAAAAAAGAGATAATTATTAGCGGCTTTGGCGGTCAGGGTGTGCTCTCAATGGGCAAGATTCTGGCTTACTCCGGTCTGATGGAAGATAAGGAGATAACCTGGATGCCGGCTTACGGTCCCGAGCAGCGTGGCGGTACAGCCAACGTGACGGTCATCGTAAGCGACGAGCGCATCTCTTCCCCGATCCTCAGCAAGTATGATGTGGCGATCGTTCTGAACCAGCCTTCGCTGGATAAGTTTGAACCCAAAGTGAAACCGGGCGGGATTCTCATTTACGACGGCTACGGTGTCTTCAATCCTCCGACCCGCAAGGACATTTCCGTCTATCGGGTCGATGCGATGGACAAGGCCGCAGAGATGAAGAATGCCAAGGTCTTCAACATGATAGTGCTGGGCGGGCTGCTGAAAGTATGTCCGGTGGTCAGTACCGATGGCCTGAAGAAGGCTCTGTTCAAGAGTCTTCCTGAACGGCATCATAATCTTATTCCGCTGAATATGCAGGCAGTGGAAGAAGGTATGAAGATCATTGAGCAGCAGTAACGGATAGGGGCGACCTTTCCATGCTGCTCTAAGAATAAAGGAAAAACCTGATTTTTTATAACTCTCTAATTTGTTTGAAGGGATCTTAGCAGTGATGCCACGGATCCCTTTTTTCTTTCCCGATAAATTCTCATACACACTACATGGGCGGACCATGAAAATCGAAGACAGACAGCAGATTGATTCTTTGGAAGGAATCCTGGCAGCAGTGCTGCATGACAAAACGCTTATTTATCATAACTCCCATTATTTAAAAAGTGTGGAGTAATATTGAAAGAAGCTGGGATCTTTCCTTTCAAAGACTTCTGTATCGTTGCAAGCCTGTTTGTCCAACATTTTTTCAGAATAGCATCTCAGACACGTATTCAATCTGATGTTTGGCAGACGGGATTCCTTTTAGGCGCATTGAGCCGACATCTTTCTTGTCAGAATACAGCGGACTATGCTAATGAAAGAGAAAAATTAGAGACAGCGCATAAGGACTATAAAAAAAGATAGTCGGAGAAAGCTATGATATTGAGATGACAATGTGAATTTATGCTGAAACGGGCGACAACTTCCACGGTTCACCATCACATCCTTTCGTTTGAATCGCTGGGAACAGGATTCCCGACCGGTCGGGAATCCTGTTCCCAGCGGTCGGGACTGCCGTTCCCAAGGCTTGGGAATCACATTCCCATTGCAGTTTAATGCTGTTGGTTGTGTAGTTTAATATTTCTGATTGACTACCTTCCGTCTTATTTTCAAGCCCGGTTGGATGAGTTAAGAATCCGTTTTAACAGTTGTTAACGATAAGTCGTTTCAGGCGGGCACTTCAACATAGACAACAATCTCATGGAACAAGCTATTAGACCTGTCACACTTGGAAGAAGAAAGTTTGAAAGTTGCCAAGTTATAAATTTGCATTTAGTTGACAACCTATCATCTTGTTTTCAAACTTAGTTGACGGCTTGAAAAGTTTGTTTTTTGCTCATTCTCCTGCTGTTCTGCAGACTCAACGGCCGGCAGTTCGTTCGGTGAAGCCCGCTGTCAGGAGAATCTCTGTGGCAGAACCGATGCCGGACGGTCTACCCTATTATGTCGTGATAGTCCTTATCGAATGTCTGCGGATGGCGTCCCATCAGCACGGTGTTAAGCAGGCAGTTGGCGACAAGCTCCTCGCTTGACAGATCCACTTTCGGGTCTTTCTTGACTTCTTTTCCGAGAAGCACGTTCCACGGTCCGTTGAAATCACGGTCATCAGCCCCGAAGAACATTTCGTTGGTACCAGGATCCTCCATCAGCTGATACCGGATCTGTTTCTTGGACATCACTGGCGGGATGTCCAGCAGCAGGTCGTAGGCATGGCGGAACTGTGCGCGCAGACGGCGCCCCTTGGGAAACATAAGACCTATCTGCGGATAGATCTCGTCAAAATCATAAGCCTGGAACAACTCTTTCAATTTCATACTATTCCGTTCTTTTATTT
The DNA here is from genome assembly GCF_018127985.1 of Prevotella multiformis. NCBI lineage: Bacteria > Pseudomonadati > Bacteroidota > Bacteroidia > Bacteroidales > Prevotellaceae > Prevotella > Prevotella multiformis. The sequence goes on from NZ_CP072357.1 coordinate 520,923, forward strand.
GCTGTCAGAAAATTGACATGTAAACATTTCCCAATCCTGCAGATCCTTTCGGGAAGCCGGTGGAAAATCTGTCGGTATGCAAAGTTACATTATTTTTTTTGATACGCTTGCAAGTTAGAACATTAATTCGTATATTTGCAGCGTTATCACTAACCACGGAGGACATAGGCTAATACATCCTCCCATAAACATTTCAAATACACATGAGAAGAGACCAGGAAATTTTTGACCTTATCGAGTTGGAACACAAACGCCAGCTCAAGGGGATGGAGCTGATTGCATCGGAGAATTTCGTCAGTGACGAAGTCATGCAGGCCATGGGATCCTACCTGACGAACAAGTATGCCGAAGGCTATCCCGGCAAGCGCTACTACGGTGGCTGCCAGGTGGTAGACCAAGTAGAGACAATTGCCATTGAGCGTATAAAGCAGCTCTTCGGTGCAGAATTTGCCAACGTGCAGCCCCATTCCGGCGCACAGGCCAACCAGGCGGTACTGCTTGCCGTTCTGAAGCCCGGAGACACCTTCATGGGTCTTGACCTTGACCAGGGCGGACATCTTTCTCATGGCAGCGAGGTGAATACGTCAGGTATCCTTTATCACCACATCGGCTATACGCTCAACCGTGAGACCGGACGCGTCGACTATGACGAGATGGAACGGCTCGCACGCGAACACAAACCCAAGCTCATCATCGGCGGCGGATCTGCTTACAGCCGTGAATGGGACTATAAGCGTATGCGCCAGATTGCAGACGAGGTGGGCGCACTGCTGATGGTCGACATGGCTCACCCTGCAGGACTCATCGCGGCAGGCCTGCTTGACAATCCCGTGAAATATGCCCATATCGTTACCACAACCACCCACAAGACACTCCGCGGTCCTCGTGGCGGCGTGATTCTCATGGGTAAAGACTTCGAGAATCCATGGGGGCTGACGACAAAGAAAGGTGTCGTGAAACCCATGTCCATGCTCCTCAATTCTGCTGTCTTCCCCGGAAACCAGGGCGGCCCGCTGGAGCACGTCATCGCCGCCAAGGCAGTCGGTTTCGGTGAGAACCTGCTGCCGAGCTGGAAGGAATATGCCCTGCAGGTGAAGAAGAATGCTTCAGTTCTGGCCCAGGCGCTTATTGACAAGGGATTCAGCATTGTCAGCGGTGGTACGGACAACCATTCCATGCTGCTCGACCTGCGCCAGAAATATCCTGATCTTACAGGTAAGGTGGCTGAGACAGCTCTTGTTGCAGCCGACATCACGGCCAACAAGAACAAAGTTCCGTACGACGAGCGTTCTGCTTTCCAGACAAGCGGTCTGCGTCTTGGAACAGCAGCCATGACGACCCGCGGCTGCAAGGAAGACATGATGCTGCTCTGTGCCGACCTCATCGACGAGGTGCTGGCAGACCCGGAGAACGAGCAGGTCATCAAACGCGTACGTGAGAAGGTGAATGAGACGATGAAGGATTATCCGCTCTTCGCTTACTAAGGGCAATATCATTGCAGTATCTGAAAGATACAAAACAAAAGAGGGTGTGCAGGATTTCCTGCACACCCTCTTTTGTTTTCCCTACCGGGGCATCGGTTTGAAGCCTTGAGAGTAGCCGGGCATAATAAGGCTTTCATATTCGGCAGAGGAGGTCCGGATGGACTTTTTTAACAGAACAGGCATGAAATCCGATATTTTTATGTAAGTTTGCAATCGCAATAGGTTCATTACTCCCATGATTAAAAAGGGAAAGCGGTGCGAATCCGCTACTGTCCCGCAGCTGTAAGTCATCTTGCTCGGGCAAACAGAAGCCACTGGCATCATCAGACCGGGAAGGCGTTTGCCCATCTTGGATAACAAGTCAGAAGACCTGCCATTGCAAGTCGTTGCATCCCTCGAGGAAGGGCACTGCATAGAATCCTTGAAGAAAAGACATGAGGCGACTGGCTTCTTGCATACTGTTATTGTGCCCGTTCGGTACGATGGCACAGACTGCCAATACAGACTCCGTCCATACGATTCAGGAAGTCGTGGTCAGCGGGTTCCGCATAGCCGGGAACGTGTGGGCAAGTTCACCTGTCCAGACCCTTTCACACACCGACATGGAACGGCTCGGCATCCGTGATATGGGGGATGCCCTGAAGCGGTTTGCCGGCGTGCAGGTGAAAGACTACGGCGGTGTGGGCGGTATGAAGACCGTGAACATCCGCGGACTGGGGGCAGGACACACAGGAGTGGTCTATGATGATGTGCAGGTAGGCGACTGTCAGAGCGGACAGGTGGACCTCTCCCGGTTCACGCTTGACAATGTATCGCTCGTCAGTCTTCAGGTCGGTCAGGCCGATGACATCTATCAGAGCGCCAAGGCATACGCTTCCGCCGGACTTATCAACATCCGTACACTGGAGGATTCCGACACCGCAGGACGCCTTTCTGCCACCGTCCGGACGGGAAGCTATGGCCTCCTCTCCCCTGCCCTTCTCTTCCATCAGCAGTATTCCCGTCTTCGAATCGGTGTGTATGGAAACCATGAAAGAGCAGACGGTGTCTATGACTTTAAGCTGAAGAACGGTAACAAGACCATCCGGGAACGCCGCAGCAACAGCGATATAGAGACCTGGCATGGTGAACTGAATATGGCTTGGCAGACAGACAGCCGTCAGATTCTCAAGTGGAAGGCTTACGGATTCACCTCACACCGGGGGCTGCCGGGGGCTGTCATTTACGACAATCCCCACTCTGCAGAACGTCTGACGGACAAGAACGTATTTACACAGGTCTTTTATGAGAACCGGTTGAAACCGCGCATCAGGTTCAAGACGGCAGCCAAGTGGAATTATGCGTGGACACGCTACTCTGACGACCCTGCCGGCGGATACAAAGAGGATACCTACCGGCAGCAGGAAGCATATCTGACAGCTACCTTATGGTGCGAACCGCTTCGGGAACTTCATCTGTCGCTGGCACAGGATTATGCCTACAACCACCTGACGATGACACTTCCGCAGGCTTCTGATCCTACACGGAATTCTCTGTGGACAGCCTTGGCGGCCAACTGCCACACAGGGCGGTTTGTTTTCAACGCTTCGGTTCTTGCCACGAATATCACAGAAAAAGTCAAACTGGGCCGGGCTTCCGGCGGATTCCATCGCCTTTCACCGGCCTTCAGCCTGCAATGGCATTGTCTGCGACATCTGCGTTTCCGCTTGGGCTATAAGGATATTTTCCGTACGCCCACGCTGAACGAACTTTATTATACAGGCGTAGGCAACCGGTGTCTTGAACCCGAAACATCACGTCAGTGGAATCTTGGGGCAACCTATTGCCAGACTTTCCGGCAGACATTGCAGCTCTCGCTGACAGCCGACGGCTATCTGGGCAACGTCACCGACAAGATTATCGCAGTCCCTAAGATGTTCTACTGGCAGATGATGAATGCGGGAAAGGTGCATCAGACAGGCCTCGACCTGTCTATGAATATAGAGAGACGATGGGGCGGAAAAACGTCGCTTGCAGTGACCGGCAGTTACAGCTTCCTGAAGGCAACTGACAGAACCGACCCTGCCGATGTCTACTATGGTGACCAGATCGCCTATACTCCACGCCATTCAGGGGCTGCGGGCATACTGCTGCACACATCATGGGCCGACCTTGGTTACAATGTCTTGTGGATGGGAGAGCGTTACTCATTGGGCTATGCCATTCCGCAGAACCGAATGGCAGGCTTTGCCGACCACTGCATTACACTGTCCAAGGAACTTCGTGTCTTCCGTCAGCAGCTGCGCATACGATTCGACTTGCGCAATCTTGGAAACAAAAACTATGAGATAGTAAGGTTCTACCCCATGCCCGGTACGAACTGGCGGCTCTCTATAAGCTGGAAAGGCCGTGGAAAAGTAAAAAGGTAAAAAGGAAAAAGGGGAAGGAAAAAGAAAAAGATGCGAGGAGGAAAATGGAGAAAAGTAAGATGTGAAAGCAGAAGCATTAAAATCAATTATATTTAAAACAACAAGAACAATGAAAAAGAATCTTCTTGCGCTGGGCATCATCCTGATGGCTGCGCTTACGTTCACCGCCTGCAGCGATGACAATGACTTTGATGACGGCAGGCAACAGCCGGAAGTCGCCAATCCTACAACTTACGTTGCCTGCGCCGGCAATTTCAAAGCCAACGACGGCACTGTCGGCATCCTCTTCTATAATGCTACGGCACGCCCTACATCACCCTTCCGTTATTACGATGCTTATACTGCACAGAACGGGGAAGAGGTGGGCGATGCACAGGACCTGATCGTCGTCGGCGACAAGGTGGTCATAACCGGGACGACTTCTTCAAAGATAGAAATCCTGAACCGTTTAGGACGGCTTGAAAAGAAAATCCTCATGCCGAAGGTAGAGCCACGCTATCTGGCTACAGACGGAAAGTATGTTTACTTCTCGGCATACAGCGGGAAAATCTACAAGATGAATCCCAATGATCTGCAGAAGCCGATCATCGATTCTGTTGAAGTCGGTCCATATCCGGAAGCGATCTCTGTTGCAAACGGAAAGCTCTATGCGAATATGTCTGACCACAACTTTGACAACAAGGGTAAATCCATTTCCGTTGTCGACCTCGGTTCGTTCAAGAAAGTCAAGGAGATAGCAGTAGTGCTGAACCCTTACAACCAGAGTATTGCTGTGGGCAATGACATTTATTTTGTTTCCAATTACCATAGCGAGAATGCCCTCGTGCAGAAGATTGATGCAACAACCGACAAGGTTACCAGCGTCTGCAAGGCAAGTGCCATTGCCTATGATGCACCGAAGAAAGCACTCGTATGCTTATACGCAACGTACTATGATACGGCTAAGCGGTTCTTCTTCTATGATCTGAAGACCGGTGCGGAGGCCGACATCGCCATGACGGGACTGAAGAGTCCGCAGCAGGTGAACGTAGACAGCAAAGGTCAGATTTATGTCATTGACAACCCGAGTTACAAGGCACCGAGCGAAGTGTTCTACTATTCGCCGGCAGGCAAGCTCATCCAGGGGAATATCCAGGTGGGCTACAGCGCACAGAACGTGAGATTCGCCAATTAAGCAATATTGGGGAAAGAAGACTGCTGCACGCTGACGGCGGTCTTTACAGACCGAACATATCCTATTAGCCGAGGGAGCATCGATGCAGATTGACGCTCCCTCTGCTTGTTGTCTGCCGGCAGGACAAAGTCCCTTTTCTTGCCGCCTTGCCTGCCGGGCTTGTCACACAGGGTTCGCTTATCTTCCTCCAGAATCATATTTCTTACAAATCACTTTGTCTTTCCATATCTTTTTTATACTTTTGGCAGCAGAAATCAAGAATAACAGAATGAGACAGATCATTAACCATTTCACAGACGACGACCTCTACAAGCTGACCATGTGCTGTGCCGTCATTGACAATTATCCACGTGCGCACGTGCGTTACCAGTTTGTAGACCGTGATGACATGGTCTATCCTGATGGATTCGCCCGTGAAGTGGAACACCAGATAGAGTTGCTGGAGTCGGTAGTCATTACCAATGAGGAGATAAGTTTTCTTCGCCAGAAGTGTTATTATCTGCCTGAATGGTTCTTGACTTACCTCCGCGGCTTCCGCTTTTCACGTGACTGGGTGAAGGTGTGGCAGAATGACCAGGGGCATCTTCATGTCGAGTTCGAGGGATTGTGGGCTGACACGATTCTGCTTGAAGTGAAGGTGCTGGCGATAATCTCAGAGCTGTTCTATATGTTTAACGAGCAGGCACAGGGATTTGATTACCAAAAACTTTATGACAAGACCTACCACAAGACCGAGAGGCTGCTTGAAGCTGGCTGCGTCTTCTCCGACTTCGGCACACGCCGTCGGGCGAGTCTGGTAGCCGAGGATACAGCCGTCCGTGCCATGAAGGACTGCTACGACAGCCGCCAATGGAAAGGCAGATTTGTCGGAACGAGCAATATCCACCTTGCCATGAAGTACGATCTGATGCCTGTCGGCACGATGGCTCACGAGTTCATCTGCGCCATCGGCGGCATGTTCGGCCCTCAGATGGCCAATTACATGGCGATGGAGGCATGGCGGAAGACCTATCGGGGCGCACTCGGGACTTACCTCTACGACTCTTTCGGCTGGGACATCTTCTCCTATAACTTCTCGGAAGACTTCGCCAATCAGTTCAAAGGACTCCGCATTGACTCGGGAGACAATTTCGAGCAGCTGGAGAAAATCATCGCCAAATACAAGTCCTTCGGCATTGATTCCCGTGACAAGCAGGTACTGTTCTCGAACGCACTGGACACAGACAGGGCTATCGAGATACAGCATTATGCCGAGGGACGTGTAAAGCCGTCGTTCGGCATCGGTACGCATTTCACCAACGACTTCCCCCATGTGAAGCCGATGAACATCGTCATCAAGCTGGTTGCCGTGAAAATCACGGAGTCGTGGCCCTTCTACAACGACACCTGCAAGATTTCAGAGGACAAGGGGAAGCATACGGGCAGGCCCGAAGTCATCAAGAGGTTTATGGAAGCCATACATTACAAGGAGTAAAGTCCGCACCGCAAAAGGAGCATGCTGACGAATTGCAGAAAGACGGTAATAAGGCTGTGTCAAAAGTCCATATGGGATATGTGACACACTTTCATTACCGTCTTTCCGGTTGGGGCGTACCTATCGTTTCTCCGTTGAACTTTCGATTCGCTTTAATCCTTTCTGGTAATAAACGTAATAGAGTATTCCTGCCGTCGTCAGCCCGAAGGGAAAGGCGTACCAGACACCCAGCAGCCGGTAGTCCATTACGACTCCGAAAAAATAGCCCAGAGGCAATGACACGACAAAAAAAGCGATGAAGGCAATCCATGTCAGCGGACGCACAACAGCAATGCCGCGCAGGGCATTCGCATAGTTGCACTGCATACCGTCTCCGAACTGATAGATCATAAATGGAACAATCGTCATGGAGACCATTGAAATGACATCGGCATTATCAGTGAACAGACCGCCGATAATGTGACGGCAAAGGAAAACCGGAACGGATGTAGACAGTGCAAGCAGGAAGACCAGATGGATTCCGGCAGTCGCCGTGCGTCTTACAGCCGTATAATCCCGTTGCCCCATGAAATTGCTGATCCGTACCGCCACGGCAGCTGCCAGCCCGTAATAAATCATATAGCCCAGCTGTGAGATGGTAAGCATGACCTGATGTGCCGCCAGGGATGTCGTACCGAACCATCCCACCATCAGACTCGACAGGCTGAAGGCAGCCGCCTCCATCCCCATCTGCAGTGCCAGAGGAAGACCGAGGACAGTTATCTGCCTGAAATCCGTGCGGTTCGTGTGCCCCAGTCGCCATCCTTCCCGGTATTCCCTGTATTTCCTGCCGAAGAAGAAGACACCGGCCATCACGATTGCCATCACAATCCGTGAAATCATCGTGGACAGACCGGCACCGATCAATCCCATCTCCGGTATGCCTAAATGGCCGTAGATGAGTATCCAGTTGCCGAAGATGTTCATCACGTTGCCGCTGACAAGTATCCACATGGCTACTTTCGTATCGGTAATTCCGTCCGTAAACTGCCGGAAAGTATTGAACCAGCAGACAAACGGCAGGGAGACAAGCTGGATGAGGAAGTAAGGGCGTATGAGCGGGAGCAGCTCCTCCGGCTGTCCCAGCCGGTGGACGTTCAGGTAGAGGACGGTCATGATGACTGACAGGAATACCGCCATACAGGTGTTGGCTGCCACAGCACTCTTCATCAGTTCGCCGATGCGATGGGTCTTCTCCTGTCCGTAGAGCGTTCCGACAAGGGCCGTGACAGCATAGGTGAAGCCGATGGCAAAGATAATGACCAGCGTGAACATATTGTTGACAAACGCCGCTGCCGCCAGTTCTTCCGTACTGTGATGCCCGATCATAAGTGTGTCGGCAAAGTTCAGAATGAGGTTTCCCAACTGTCCGATGATGATGGGAACGCCTAAATAAGTGAGATTACGATAGTGTGTTTCGTATTTTGAAAATTGATAAGACATACCTTTTTGTTTCTGTATAAATGATAACGGAACTGCAAAGGTACGAAATAAAAGCGTATTTCCATGCATAGTTCATGGCTTGCTTTCCGTAAGGCTGCTCCCACACTCCCTACAAGTTCCTACAGAAGGGGGGAACTGTTTCACGGAAAAGACGCAGATGCACCTGCTGAGGTAAAAGGGCTGCTCTCCTCATCTGCTCTCATCTATCGGCATTTGACCTACCCACAATAAAAAAGGAGGAGACAATAAAGTCCCCTCCCCGATAGTGAAACCCAAATGGGAATGAATTACAGGTCGAATTTGTAACCCAAAGTAATTTGGAATACGCTGTTCTTCTGGTCAAGTTTGTCTACGTCGAGCACCTTTGTCAGTCCCCAGTTGTAACGGGCATCTACCTGGAAGTTATTGTACTCGTAAGAAATGCCTACAGGGATAGAGAAATCCACCGACTTAGCCTTCAGATCGACTAAAGCTCCTCCTAAAACAGGCATCCTGAGATCAAGCTTGTCATTAACCTTGAAGCCCGGCTGTACACCCAGTTTCACGGCGAGACCTTTGACAACATAGACGTTTGCCATGATAGGTACATTGATGTAGTCCAGCTTTTCTGTGGACTTAGCACCAAAAGCGTCAAACTTAGCCCCCTGCATAGAATAGAGCAATCCTGCACTGACAGAGAAGATGTCGCTTGCCTGGTATTCCCCTTCGACACCAGCGACGAGACCTACACGTGCGTCAGAACTGTTGTTGTCAGTAAGGTTGGCGATGCTCACACCGACCTTCGGCTGGAGGTTGATAGAACCTACTGCGTGCTGTGCGAATGTAGCGACTGATGAAAACATCAATGCGGCTACTACCAATACTTTTTTCATAACTCTTTGTTTTTAATTAGGTATAAATGTTGTCAATATGTTGTCCTTTCTATCTCGTGGCACTCTGTACGTACAGGTGTCTTCCGAATCATGTATTATCAAATATCTTTCGTGGGCAAAGATAGTGGAAACGGATGTAATGTCAAAGCGTTTTGTGTTAAATTGTATTTATCTTGTGTTTTTGCTGATTGATTTCAATGAAAAGGTGGACAGAGAAAGATAATCTTTCAATGTCCACCTTATTATATATAGGGGAGATACTTTATTTCACCTCGCAGCTCAGTTCCTTTCCCTCTGCAAGTTCCTTTACACTGTTGAGTGTGGAAACGGCGATGTTATGAAGCGCCTCTTCGGTGAAGAAAGCCTGATGAGAAGTCAGGACAACGTTCGGTACCATCAGCAGGCGTGCCAGTACATCGTCGTCGATCATCTTTCCGCTCTTGTCCTCGTAGAAGTATTCTTTCTCTTCCTCATATACGTCGAGACCAGCCGACCCCACCTGCTTGGTGCGGAGTCCCTCGATGAGGTCCTCGGTATGGATGAGCTGTCCGCGGCCTGTATTGATGATCATTACCCCCTTCTTCATCCTGGCGATGCTCTCCCGATTGATGAGGAACTTGGTGTCGGGTGTCAGCGGACAGTGAAGCGAAATGATGTCACTGTGCGCATACAGTTCGTCGAGCTGGACAATCTTTACCCCATACCGTTCTGCAAATTCCTTGTCAGGGTAAAGGTCGTAGGCCATGATGTTCATCCCGAATCCGTGGAGGATTTTGATCAGTTCCTTGGCAATGCGCCCCATTCCGATGATTCCCGCAGTCTTGCCGTACATGTCGAAGCCCAGCAGCCCGTTCAGTGTGAAGTTCCCGTCACGCGTACGGTGTACCGCCCGGTAGATCTTGCGGTTCAGGCTCAGCATCAAGGCAACGGCATATTCTGCCACAGCGTGTGGCGAGTAAGCCGGAACACGCGTCACCTTAATGCGTCCTGCGGCAGCCTTCAAGTCTACGTTGTTGAAACCGGCACAGCGGAGTGCGATGAGTTTCACACCGCCTTTTACCAGTTCGTCTATCACCCGTGCGTCACACTCAGCATTGACGAAGATGCACACCACGTCAGCCCCTTTTGCCAAAGGGACTGTACTGAGGCTGAGACGCTCCTGATAATAGCGGATGTCGAAATTATAATCTTCGTTTACTTTGTTGAATGACTCAATGTCATACGACTTTGCATCGAAAAAAGCTATCCTTACTGCCATCTTTCTTTTGAATTTTAAGTTGTTATAAGTGTCCGGGAATTTCTCTCTTACATGGACTATCCCAGATGATTCCACATTGGTATGCCGGAACCGGTGATGAAGGAAAGCCCTTTGCGTTCTCTTCAGATTTCTCCATCGACAGAACACCTTTCTGCAATCCTCCTGTGCTTCGGCAATTGTTGCAGTTAAAGTTATCCGCCCTTCTGATGAAGACACTGCAAAGGTACATATTATTTGTAATATTTGCAAATATTGTTCTTGTGGACTGTCATATTACCGGCTCATCAGGCAAAGTGATGTGACAGGGGCTGCCTGAAATACGAAATATTGTTCTATGGGCAGTGGATTATAAGCTGCACCATGACCTTCCTGAAGAGACCGTTTTCTCACAATATTATTTTTGATTGGTTCTTCCGCTAAATGCGTGGATGCTTTTCGTATAGCTTTAACGGAAGAACCGAAGTGATTCATTCGGCAAAAACATAGCCAAGGCTGTCAACTGCCTGTTCTGTTATCATCCTTCGATACAATGACCTTCTCATTTCTATACGTTGGAAAGACAGATAAGTTTATGAAAAGTCATTACATAATTTTAAACAAATCATCTGCGAACAAAAAGAATCCGTGCTAAAATCAGATTTGTAACCAGCAGTCAATCAATTGGTTATTAAGTCATTTCTAACAGGTGCCTGATTGGACTTCAAAAGGGCGTTAGTAACACGCTGAAAGACCACCTGTTGCAAGTCAATCAGGCATCTTTTAGAGGCCAGAAGAGCATGTGTCAGCTTTGAACTGCACAAAAATGTTTACAAACAACGACGGTAAAGGAATAAGTTGTCTGTAGAAGATGGAAAGCATGCTGATGGACAGACATCGTATCTATTTGTCTTTTCTGTATTTTATCTTTCAGTTTATCCTCTTTTGCAAGCCCATCTGATTTTGGGTAGTCATACCCTGCAAGTGCATAAGCCTTTATTCTTTTTCCAATCTATCTATTTAACGGAAGAACCTTTTGATTTCGGTTGCTGTCATTTTTATATACCCTTTCCATACCGAGATTAAGGAAAAAAGTGTAATTTTGCACCCTTGCAAAGTGTAACAAACATACATCGGTCGTGAATTACTCATCCACCCTAAAGGGCTATGGCTATGCCAGCCTGTCCGCAATTACTTTCGGTACGATTCCGCTTTTCTCCATACCCGTGATGGAAACAGGGATGCTGCTGCCGTCCGTACTGATTTATCGGTTCGCCTTTGGCTGTCTCTCCATGATGGCCATCCTGCTCTGGCGCAGGCAGAGCCTGCACATCCGGTGGGGCGACGGAATGCGCATCATGTTCCTTTCCATCCTGTATGCCGTGTCGGCGGTATGCCTGTTCAGCAGCTACGAGTTCATGCCGGGCGGTGTCGCCACGACGCTGTTGTTCTCCTATCCCGTATGGACGGAAGTCCTGCTCATCCTGTTCTTCCATGAGAAGATAACGCTTCGCATAACTCTGGCTATCCTGCTGGCTATCGCCGGCGTGTTTTTTCTCGGAGGCATCGGACAGACGGATGGCATCAAGTCGCTGTGGGGGGTAGTCCTCGCCATGTCTTCGGGACTTCTGTATGCCATCTACATGGTCATCTTCCCGCACATGCGTATCCGTAAACTTCCCGCACTGAAACTGAACTTCTACATCTTTTTCATGGCGATGCTGCTGTTAGTCCTGTACGCTTCGTTTACCACAGGCGGCGTACAGCGGATTCCTGATGGTGCATCGTGCCTGTCGCTCATACTCCTGGGACTGATTCCGACCACCGTCAGCAATGTGACCCTGGTACGTTCGCTCACGCTGATCGACTCTGCCAGCGTGGCGATCCTCGGTGCCTTCGAGCCGTTGACGGCCATGGCAATCGGCATTACGCTCATGGGAGAACCGCTCACGACCTCTATCTTCATCGGCTTCATGCTTATCATCACCTCCGTACTGATTCTTATCACCAAGGGAAAGTCCCTCCCTAATCCACTTCAGAAATATGCCCGTCACAAAGAATAAGCCCCTCCTCTGGCATTTCCTCGCCACCGTCATCGTCGGTGTGTGGGGAACAACCTTCGTCAATACGAAAGTACTCTACAACAGCGGGCTGACACCCTTGGAAATCTTCTTCCTCCGCTTCGTCATCGCCTACATCTGTATATGGTTCATCTCGCCGCGTCACTTGTTTTCCCGGACCTGGCGCGACGAACTGCTGATGGTGCTGCTGGGCATCACGGGCGGTTCGGTCTTCTTCCTTGCCGAGAACTATGCCGTGGGACTCACATTCGTCAACAACGTCAGCTTCATCGTCTGTACTGCGCCTCTGATGACCGTAATCCTCGGAATCACCTTCGTGAAGAGCATCAAGGCAAGCTGGTCGCTGATACTCGGGTCGCTGACAGCGCTGCTGGGAGTGGCTGTCGTCATCTTCAATGGCAGCTTCGTCCTGCACCTCAATCCGTGGGGCGACCTGCTGGCTTTGCTGGCATCGGTGTGCTGGGCGGTCTATTCCCTGCTGATGAAGAAGATTTCGCACGATTATTCCGCAGTCTTCATCACCCGTAAAATCTTCTTCTACGGGCTTGTGACCGTATTGCCGGCATTCCTCTTCGATCCGTGGACGGCTACACCCGCCATGCTTCTGACGCCGAAGGTCGTCCTGAACCTGCTCTTTCTCGGTCTCGTCGCCTCTTTCCTCTGCTTTGTCCTCTGGACATTGGTCATAGCAAAGATCGGTGCGATGACTTCATCTAACTATCTTTATCTTAATCCCATTACGACTGTCGTCGCCAGTGCCTTCTTCCTCAACGAGCCTATGACGGCCATTGCGTATGTCGGCAGTGCGCTGATACTCTTAGGCGTGGCGGTGTCAAACAAATGAGCCAGACGGAATGTATCTGCCTGTACGGTCAACTGTGTACAGGCAGATACTGAATAGATTCCTCTTCTTTCACGATAAGCTGTCCCACCTCCAACAACAGATTGAAACCGTGCGGTCCTTCGAAACGCCCCGTGTTCGCCGTCAGCACGAGAACGTTCCAATCGACAGGATATATATCGTAAGGAGACGGTGGCAGCCTGATGCGGAGGGTGGCTATCAGGCGGCAGTGTACCGTCAGCCGTATAGTCATGGGAGAACCGTTCAAATACGGGGCGTATCAGAAAAAGACAGGGACGTACGCAGAAGCGTACGTCCCTGTCTTTTTCTGATACAGTTCAGTCCTTATTCCCACTCGATAGTCGAGGGCGGCTTTGAAGAGATGTCATAGCAAACCCGGTTGACCCCCTTCACCTTGCGGATGATTTCATTGGACACATCGGCCATGAAATCGTAAGGGAGATGCGCCCAGTCGGCAGTCATGGCATCCATCGATGTGACGGCACGCAGGGCTACCGGATGTTCATACGTACGCTCATCCCCCATGACTCCCACAGACCGGACGGTTGAGAGCAGAATCGTGCCTGCCTGCCATACATGGTCGTAGAGACTTGTCCCGTCGGGCATCGTATAGCTGTGCATCTTTTCAATATAGATGTCATCGGCATCCTGGAGGATCCGCACTTTCTCACGGGTGATGTCGCCCAGGATACGGACAGCAAGACCCGGTCCGGGGAACGGATGGCGATTGATCAGCCGTTCAGGCATCCCCAGCTGGTAGCCTACGCGGCGCACCTCGTCCTTGAAAAGCCATCGGAGCGGCTCACAGAGCTGCAGGCGCATCTCCTCGGGAAGTCCGCCGACATTGTGATGGCTCTTGATGACCATCCCCGTGATGCTCAGGCTTTCTATGCGGTCAGGATAGATGGTGCCCTGTGCCAGCCACCTGGCATCCGTTATCTTCTTGGCTTCTGCATTGAACACCTCGACGAAATCACGGCCGATAATCTTCCGCTTCTGTTCCGGCTCCGTCACGCCCTCCAGATCCTTGAAGAACTTCTCGGAAGCATCTACGCCGATCACGTTCAGTCCGAGTCCCTTGTAGGCTTCCATCACTTTGGCAAACTCGTTCTTGCGAAGCATGCCATGGTCGACGAAGATACAGGTCAGGTTCTTGCCGATCGCCTTGTTGAGCAATACCGCACACACGGAAGAGTCGACACCTCCGGAAAGACCGAGAATCACACGGTCGTCACTCACCTGCCTGCGGATTTCCTGTACGGTGCTCTCCACAAAAGAAGCCGCGCTCCACTCCCGTCTGCTTCCGCAGATGTCAACGACGAAGTTCTTCAGCAGCTGCCTGCCCTGTAAGGTGTGATACACCTCGGGGTGGAACTGTACCGCCCATACCGGCTGCTTCTTGGAGGCGAAGGCGGCATACCTGACATCACCTGTCGAGGCAATGATCTCGTAATCTGACGGGATCGCCGTAATCGTATCGCCATGACTCATCCATACCTGCGAGTCTTTCTCGAAGCCGGAGAAGAGGCGGTTGTCAAGGTTGATGGTCTCCAGATTGGCACGCCCGTATTCACGGGTGCCCGTCTGTTCCACCTTGCCTCCATTCGAATAGGCAATGAACTGGGCACCGTAGCAGATGCCGAGCACCGGAATCTTTCCCATGAACTGGCTGAGATCTACCTTGAAAGCCTCCGGGTCGTGGACGGAATAAGGCGATCCGGACAGGATCACGCCGATCACCGACGGGTCATCCTTGGGAAACTTGTTGTAAGGCAGAATCTCGCAGAAGGTATCCAGCTCTCGCACACGCCGCCCGATGAGCTGTGTCGTCTGTGAGCCGAAATCCAAAATGATAATCTTCTGTTGCATTGAATAATGATATTTTAAAAGAGGGGCATATCAGTCCTCCGCCCTGGAGACCTGATGTCCTGAATTTACGATAAAGTCCTCGGCGGCCTGCAGAGTGTTCAGCTTGCCGACGTCCACGAGCTGAAGATCAGTCTTCAGTTCGCCATGTATCTCCATCCGGCCGCAATGGGAAAGGTAGAAGTCCATGATGGGGAACACATCATCCTGCTCCGCTTCTACAGCCTGTACGGCGGAAGGCGAAAGCACATGGATTCCCGAAAAGGCACAGAGGAAACAGTTGTTCTGACAATAAGTCCCGACTTCCGGCGACACGAAGTGCAGCCGGCGTATCGCTTGATGAGGCGACTTCACCTCACCGGTAGCCACGTTCGTCCAGCCTGCCAGTCGCATCCTCTTGTCAAAGATGAGGTAACGCTGGGTAATACGGTGGCTGACCAGCAGCAGTACATCGGCCTCTGACATACTGGCGTGCCGGTAGAAGCCGGCCAGATCCACGTTGCTCAATATATCGACATTGTGGACTAGGACAGGCTGATACCTGTCGAAAAGCGGAGCAGCTCGCTTGATACCGCCGCCGGTATCAAGGAGCCGCTCCGTTTCGTCAGACACAAGAATCTTCACGCCGAAGTCGTGTGTCTCTAAGTAGTCTGTTATCTGATCTGCAAAATGATGTACATTGACAACCATCCGGCTGCACCCGGCCTTGGTCAGCTTTCTGATGACATACGCAAGCAGCGGCATGCCCCCTACCCTTACCAATGCCTTGGGCATAGTGTCGGTAAGCGGCTTCAGACGGGTACCGAGCCCGGCTGCGAAAATCATTGTCTGCATTAGCTTCTCTTTTTATGACTGCAAAATTACGGCTTTTATTTCAGTCTGCAAAAGAAATGAAGGACATAAATCATAAATCGGAATGGGCTTCCTCCAGGTCTGCCATCTGCCAATGTTCCTACATCAAGCAGAGGACTTCAAGATGGTTTCTTACAGTCTGCTGGTCATGAGTTTCATCTACATTCCAACATTTTTTACCTACGAGAACGTATATTTTGACTTTGCATACTTGATTTATGTCAATAACTAAATGCTCAGCAGACATTTATCCGTTCTGATTTGTACAGACACCCGCCAATTTGTAACTTTGCGGAGAGTAAAAGAAAGAAATCATTTAGGTTAGTAGTAAATAGATTAGGTTTTAGTTATTTTAGGTAGATTCAAATGATTGTTTCAGAGGAAATCAAGCTATCAGTAACTTTAAGGTCAATCTGATCAAGGTTCAGGAGAAACACAATGGGCTGTCTGTCGACAGCTACGAAAAGGCACAACTGGCAGGGGACTGTCGTTGTGCCTTCTTGATTTGCTGTAATTCAGACCTCTGTCCGGACAAGTTCATCTCTGCAGGCTTTTCAGCGCATGAATGACGGCCTTAGGGTCACCGGCCTTGAACACATAACTGCCGCTGACAAGAATGTCAGCACCGGCATCGACAAGCCGCGGTGCCGTCTCTGCCTGTACACCGCCGTCTACCTCGATGAGGGCATGGCTTCCCTCATGGGCAATCAGCTGGCGGAGCCGCTGCACCTTCTTGATGCTGTGTTCAATAAATTTCTGTCCGCCGAAGCCGGGATTCACACTCATGAGCTGAACGATGTCAATGTCGCCGATGATGTCCTCAAGGACATTCACTGGAGTCGACGGGTTCAGGGTCACACCGGCTTTCATGCCGGCAGCACGGATAGCCTGAAGTGTACGGTGCAGGTGGATGCACGCCTCATAGTGTACGTTCATGATGGCGGCTCCTGCATCAGCTGTCTGCTGGATGTAGTTCTCGGGATGCACGATCATCAGATGCACGTCCATGGGTTTCCTGCAGACTTTTCCCACCGCATTGAGCACAGGGAATCCAAACGAAATATTGGGTACGAAGACACCGTCCATGACATCCATGTGGAGCCAGTCGGCCTCGCTCTCGTTGATCATCTCAATTTCCTTGTCCAGATGGAGGAAGTCGGCAGAGAGCAGGGAAGGAGATACGATTGTTTCCATCATTTTGTCAGTTCAGATACAAAGACCGCATTTTACCGTCGATTTTAATGACACGATAGCTGTAGGCTATCTGCCGGATGATATGAAGCGTCTTCTCGGACGGCTTCAGTTCTTCAGAAGTAAATAATCTTACCATAGGCCAGTTGAATATTAAATATAGAGAGTCATTCTGTTCTTTAAACGCTTGCATACGGAGATTATTATATCGTCCTCCCAGAATATTTTCATGCCGGCAGATGCTGTTATCCCTCACCGTAATGAAAGGAAGCCGCATGGGATTTTCCGCCCGATCAACTCGTTCGCCATCCGCATGTACCCGTTCATCACCGAAAAGAAACGGTGTTTTATCATGCTGACCGGTGTATAATCCAAGATTTTTATGTAAGTTTGCAACCTGAAACCATACAGAACATCTTACGGTATTATGATTATAAAGGTATGCGGCATGCGTGATGCCCAGAATATTCACGACGTATTGCAGTCGGGTGTTGATTGGATAGGACTTGATTTCCGGCCGGAGAGCGGACGGTACGTCAGCCAGATTCCCTCATGTGCCGGCATCATACCCGACTACAGCAGCCTTTCGTCTCTGTCTCAGCACAATCTGTCCGGTCGGGAGAAAAAGGCGTTGCTCTGTGGTGTCTTTGCGGATGACATGCCGCAGAACATCGTCACACGCGTCGTGAACTTCGGCTTGGACATCGTCCAGCTCAACGGAGACGAGAACGAAGTGATGATAGACAACCTGCGCCGTACCCTCGACCCGGACATCCATGCGGGCATACGGATCATGAAGCGCATTGCAGCAGGTAGCCGCAAGGATATAGAGCAATGCGAACCGTTCGCCGGCGTGGTGGACTACTTCCTCTTCGATCTACAGGATGGAGCGAGCGACTGGGCATTGCTGGAGGCTTACAGGGGAAATGCTCCTTTCCTTGTGGGTGGAAATATCAGGACGGAGGAGGCAGAGAAGATAAGGTGTTTCTCCCATCCTCGTTTCTATGGCATTGACCTGAACGAGCCGTTTGAGACAGCACCGGGACTCAAAGACACAACACTGCTGGAGGATTTCCTCAAAAAGATGAGATAGTCTGACTGAACGACAAGCGCGTAAATAATGCCCATGGAAACGAAATGTGTCGTCGTCGACAATTACGACTCTTTTACCTATAATCTGGTCCATCTCATCAAGGAAATCGGAGCAAACGTGACCGTCGTCCGCAACGACGGGTTCCGTCTCGAGGAATTGGCCGCATTCGACCGCATCGTCCTCAGTCCGGGACCGGGCATCCCCTCAGAGGCCGGTCTGCTGGAGGAGGTCATCCGGCATTATGCAGGAGTAAGGCCCATCCTGGGTGTATGCCTGGGACACCAGGCCATCGCCGAAGTTTTCGGTGCCAGACTGTCGAACCTGCCCGACGTGTTCCATGGTGTCTCCACGGCTGTGAAACGGCTTGCCGACACGCCGTTGTTTGCCGGTCTGCCAGAATGCTTCCCTGTGGGAAGATACCACAGCTGGATTGTAGAACGTGAGAGCATGCCCGACTGCTTGGAGATAACGGCAGAAAGCAGCGAAGGACTGGTCATGGCTCTGCACCACAGAACCTACAACATCCACGGCATCCAGTTCCATCCGGAGAGCGTGTTGACTCCCGATGGAAAAAGAATCATGGCCAACTGGCTAAATATTTAATCTATATTTATTATTTTTGCAGAGCAATGGCAGAGACAGCAAAACATATAGATGAAATCGTCGATGACGGGACCTCCTGGTATGCGGTAAGACTCTTTACCATCCGGCTGGAGGAAGTGAAAGCGTTTTTCATAGAGAATGGTCTGGAGTGTTTTGTCCCGCAGCAGTATGTGGTTGTAGAAGGATCCAACGGCAGACCGCATGAGATACTGCGCCCCGTGGTCCGCAATCTTATCTTCGTCAAACAGGCTGCCGGGGAGCAACAGTTCCGGAAAATCATCCAGGATGCCGACTACAAGATAAGCGTGCTGCGGAAATCAAAGGATTCCCAGGAGTACGCCCTGATTCCCCATGAACAGATGTATGAGTTCCGCCTGATGTGCAACCCGGAAATTACCATGCGCAAGTTTCTTTCTTCGGAGGAGGCACGGATGAAAGCCGGAACCGAAGTCTTTGTAAAGTTCGGACCCTTGAAAGGTCTGAGCGGACGGCTGGTGCGCTCAAGCAAGAAGTATTACCTCCTGAAGGAAGTCCCCGGCATAGGCGTCATGCTCAAGGTGTCACGCTGGTGCTGCGTCCCGGCAGAGGACAGAAAATAACCGCCCTGTCCGCACCGTATTGCTGCTGGATTGAGGCTGATTCTGAACGGCACTTGCGCCCTGTCCGATTTATACCTGCTGCTGCCCAGACTAAGATAAAGCCGACCATGAAACACACCTACACCATATCTCTCAGTGCATCCGGCACACAAATGGAATCACAATGAAGCCGGTCCAGCTTCTCCATCCCGCGTCTGGTGATGTGGAAACGCTGGCAGCGCCCATCCTGCGAACAGGCCCGGCGGCGGATCAGAGAGACACGTTCCAGTGCGGCAATCACCTTGGAGGCATTCGAACGCGTCAACCCCATCTCGTCGGCAATCTCACCGGCAAGCATCGGTTCTTCGCGTTCAGAGAGCAGGCAAAGCAGCATGATTTCATTGATATTCAATCCCAGCTGCTGCTGCAGACTGCTCTCAAACGCCGTAATGGCACGGAATATGTCACGAATCCTGCCCATGCAATGATTGTCCATATTTACCGAATCTAATGCCTTACTTCAGCAGGACCGTCTTGATGGCCTGCTCAAACTGCGGTTTGCTCATCGCCCCGGTGTTCATCGTCGGCTCGCCGGTCAGAGGGATGAAGAGCAGAGACGGTATGGAACGGATGCCGAAGAGGCCGGCCAGTTCAGCTTCCTTGTCTACGTCAACCTTATAGACATCGATCTTGCCGGCATATTCGCCTGCGACCTCCTCAAGGATGGGAGCCGTAGCCTTACAGGGGCCGCACCATGTTGCATAAAAATCGATGATGGCAGGCTTGTCCCCCTTGAAGACCCATTTCTCCGGGTTCTTCTCAAAGTCCATTACCTTCTGTTTGAACATCGCTGCGGTCATTTCTTGTACATTCATCTTTTTTCCCTTTCTTTCTTTTTGGTTATTTACTTCTGCCTGTGCCGCGGGCTGTGGTACGTCCGCCTGCTTGCCCGAAGCGGCAGGTCTGCTGTTCTGTGTGCAGGCGGTCAGTGCGAATGCCATCACGGCTGCCACGAGGATTGCTGTACGTTTCATTTATTCATACTTTTTCCTGTTCATACTTGCCAGAGCCGTGTAGGCCATCCGACTGTGTATTTTCAATTTTGTTTCCATTGGAAAACGGTGCAAAAGTAATCATTATATATTACCCTGCCAAATTTCCATTGGAAAATTATCAGTTATTAACGAAACTGTTTACAAGGCTTACAAGGAAGAATAGAAGAAAGGTTTTCTGCCGTCCGGGACATTTCCCCGTCATCGATAGAACGGAAATGAGCGGAAATACAGGGACGGTCCGGGAAATCATCCTGATACAAAAAAGAGATTCCTTGAATAAGGAATCTCCTCGTGAGGTGCCTAGCGGAATCGAACCGCTCTACATGGTTTTGCAGACCATTGCCTAACCTCCCGGCCCAAGCACCATTGCAGTTTTGATTTTGCGAGTGCAAAGATAAGCACTTTATTCGGTCCTGCCAAATATTTCAACGACTTTTTTCAAGAAAGACAACACAAACCCCTTCCGGGCAAATCTCCCGGCAGCTTTCCCTGTAAGAAAGGACAGACCGGTCCATTGGAGACCGCCCTACCCGAGGTGTCTCTGCCGTCCAGCTGAAGGCCTGTTCCATGAAACTGGTGCCATGCAGGTGTTGTGGAAGGGAGTCCGACGCCAGATTCTTCAAAGGTGTTTTCCGGAATCCGTCTTGAAGCAGACCGGCTTCTTCCGCCCTTTCAGTTTCTGCTGCGCCTTCAACCGGTCGTGCAGGGCACAGCCTGCACAGCCATGACACGGATCATTCGCCGTCTGAAAAGTCTCCCACACCCGGCAGGCTACGTACCCCAGGGCGCAGAGAAGCACGATGGCCAAGACAATATACTGCCACATACCAGCCTCCTTTCTGCATCAGACGGGCGTGTCGGTCGGATCCTCGGAGAAAAGGTCCTCGGTGAAATGAAGCTCGTCTTCATCGAACCATTTCGAGAGTTTCTCACGTGCCTTCGCCTTCATGTCTTCATCTACCGACGTCCACACCTTGCCCAGCGCATAGAGCAGTACCGTAAGGTCATCGCCCAGTCCGGCAATGGGAATCGCGTCCGGCACGACATCCAGCGGTGAGATGAGATAGCCCAGTGCGCCGATGATGATTGCCTTGTCCTTCAGCGACACCTTGTCGCTCTGTATCAGGTAATACAGGATAAAGGCCACATAGACCAGCTTGGCGCCGGCGCGCTTCGCAATGCGCTGTATCTTTTCGACAAACCCCTGCTGGGAAAACTTGTCTTTGTATTTCTGCAAATCGGGTAATTCCATATCGTTGTCAATATTTGGTTGCACTTACAGCGTATCTACGGACCCATACGCCCCCGGACAGAAGGCCGTGGATGCAGGTACGCCGCATCTTTTCCTGACGTAGCCTCACTTGAAGGCCAGCACCCGGTCGACGTAGGCCTTTTCCTCCGGATAATCACGGCCGGCACGTCGGATCCGCCGCCGCACCAGTGCTTTCATCAGGATCCTGTAGACCAGGAAGAGAACCAGCCCCACCGCTATGGCAGCCAGTACATTCCATACCCCTTTGAACGGCAGCGATGAGTCGGGGAAAGCCGACATCACCAGAATCGGGAGACAGAGCAGGATGCCCGCCACCGTGTAGCGCGACCGTTCCGTCCCCTCGCTGTCCAAGGCCGCCTGATAGTCGAACAGGTAATCGGATAGGCTCTCCGCATCCACACCTGCCGGCATCTGCGGAAATCCCGCCTCGTCCATGTGGTTTCTGATTTTATTCTCCACCGTGTGCTGGAAATCGTCCAGTACCGTCACGTATTGCTCTTCTAAATCTTTCATGTACGTAAAAATCTTATTGCCCACAACAACCGTCCCCTGACTTTCCTGCCGGACTGCACGGAACCGGGGACACAGGGAGGCACGCCCAGAAAAAACCGCCGGTCTTCCGCCGGTACGGATCCTGCCGGCGTTTCATGGCTTCTTTGTCTTTATGCGGCATCTCCAGCATTCCCCCTTCGGCTGCATGGTCCGCCATGCTCCTTGCAAGAAAAGGCCGCATCTGCCCGTCTGACAGACAGGAAACCGCCAGAGGTGGATTCCGGATCCTGCCATGAAAGAAAAAAATAAAGCAGTGCCCCTGTAAGCCGGGTTCCGTCTCTTCCTCATCTTTCGATAATAGGAAGATGCCTGTCATTTATCTACTTTGCAAGTCGCCCTGCAACTCAAGCATTCTACCCTCCGTTGTGCTTGCGCTCGGGCGGGCAGCCCTCAGACAACGGTTTACATGAACTTGCAGCTCCTGAACGGCACAGCCAGACGATCACCCGCCTGCCGGTGGTCTCTTACACCGCCTTCTCACCCTTACCATCCGCTGCCGGATGGCGGTTGTTTTCTTCTGCCTACATCTACTGTCACCAATAGCTTCTGTTTTCGGAAGCAGGATGCCCTATGCTGCCCGGACTTTCCTCTCGCATCCGTTACAGATGCCAGCGACAGAGCCGGGGCACTGCCTTATCATGCGTGCAAAGATAGTGGAAAACATGGAAAAGGCAAAATTTTTTGCCGGTTAAGTACATCCTCAAGATGAATTGCCGGTGAAATCATCTCCGCTTCCTGCACGACGGGAGGATTCTCAACGGTCGGGAACCGGATTCCCGGACGTTGGGAATGCTGTTCCCAAGCCTTGGGAATGCTGTTCCCGACCGGTTGGGAACCGGATTCCCGTGCGGTTTACTTTTTCCGGGTTGTCCGGAGACGGAGTGCCCCCGGATCCGAAGAGGGGGGCGGAGGAAAGGGTAAGCTGAATGAATGTAAATTTAACCACACTTCTAATTAAGAGCCGTTAAGGGGTGATTTTGAAGTGTTAAAATCGGATAAAGATAGCTGACAGAATGGCGGATTTACGTTTTTTGCCTCTATATTTGCACCCACCGAAATCTTCGGGAGGCGTTTTGTAAAGATTCCCGTTGGAACATTCAATAGAAATTAACGAACAGAAAAGAATATGAAGAATTTATCAAAGTATCTGGCAGGTGCAGCCTGTGTGACCGCCCTCGCCTTTTCCACAGGTGCTTTCATCAAAGTCTATGCGGCTGAAGCACCCGTTACAGCTCCCGGACAGCCTGTCGACCTGACTTATGCGGCCGAGAAGGCACTCCCGGCTGTAGTTCACATCAAGTATGTCCAGAACTCGAAGACACAGACCGTCGATGTCCAGGACGACCCGTTCGGCGGCTTCTTCGACCCGTTCGGCTTCTTCGGCAATCCGGGGCAGGGCAACGGCGGATCCCGCCGCCAGAAGGTGCAGACTCCGAAGAAAGAAGCTACCGGAAGCGGTGTCATCATCTCACCGGACGGTTATATCGTGACGAACAACCACGTGGTGGAGGGGGCCGACGAGCTGACGGTCACACTGAATGACAACCGGGAGTTCTCCGCCCGCATCGTCGGGACGGACAAGCAGACCGATCTCGCCCTGCTGAAAGTAAACGCCAAGAACCTTCCCACACTGCCCATCGGCGACTCTGACAAGCTGAAAGTGGGCGAATGGGTCATTGCTGTCGGCAATCCTTACAACCTCAGCTCTACCGTCACCGCAGGTATCGTGAGCGCCAAGTCGCGTGGGCTGGGTGCCACCCAGAACGGCATTGAGAGTTTCATCCAGACGGATGCTGCCATCAACCCCGGCAACTCGGGCGGCGCACTGGTCAACACACAGGGCGAACTTGTCGGCATCAACGCCATGCTCTACTCACAGACAGGCGCATACAGCGGCTATGGGTTCGCCATCCCGACGACGATCATGAACAAGGTCGTCGACGACATCAAGAAGTATGGCAGCGTACAGCGTGTCATGCTCGGCATTCAGGGCGGCGACGTGCTGAATTACATCAACGCGCAGAAGGAAGACGGCAAGAACGTCGACCTCGGCACGAACGAGGGAGTCTATGTCAACGAGGTGTCCGAGGACGGCAACGGTTCTTCCCTGGGCCTGATGAAAGGCGATGTCATCATCAGGTTTGACGGTCAGAAGATAACACGCATGTCCGAGCTCCAGCAGGCGCTTAACAGCAAGCGTCCGGGCGACAAGGCCTCTGTGACCTACCTCCGTCACAAGAAAGAGATCACCCGGACCATCACCCTGAAGAATGCACAGGGGACAACGAAGTTCATAGAGCAGGCGGACATCGACGTGCTTGGCGGACAGTTCCGTCCTGTCCCCGAGACCTTGAAGAAGCAGCTGAGCATCAACTACGGACTTGAAGTACTGAAGGTCAGCAACGGTGCGCTGAAAACCGCCGGCATCAACCGCGGCTTCATCATCCAGAACGTGAACGACACGATGGTAAAGAGCATCGACGACCTGCAGAACCTCGTCAAGAAGGCTTCCACCAGCAAGGATCCGGTACTCTATATCCAGGGAATCTATCCGACTGGAAAGAAGGCCTACTTCGCCGTTCCGCTGTCCGATTGAACACGGATTCCGGTGTCCTGAAAGGGACGGAATCAGCCATGCGGGAAACCTCCATCCTCATGTTCACGACATGAAGATGGAGGTTTTCCATATTATAATAAGGTAACATTTTCTCCGTTTTATTTGTTCAACTCGTTGAATTTGTGTAAATTTGCCGTCACTTTACATAATGCCACGCACATGAGACAATTGAAAATCACGAAATCGATTACGAATCGGGAGAGCGCCTCTCTCGACAAGTATCTACAGGAAATCGGTCACGAGGAAATGATCAGTATCGAAGAGGAAGTCGAACTTGCCCAGCGCATACGGAAAGGTGACCGGAAGGCTTTGGAACGTCTGACGAAAGCCAACCTGCGATTCGTTGTCTCTGTCGCCAAGCAGTATCAGAACCAGGGGCTTTCCCTGCCCGACCTGATCAACGAGGGGAATCTCGGCCTGATCAAGGCTGCGGAGAAGTTCGACGAGACGCGTGGCTTCAAGTTCATTTCCTATGCCGTGTGGTGGATCCGGCAGAGCATCCTGCAGGCCATCGCCGAGCAGAGCCGTATCATCAGACTGCCTTTGAATCAGGTCAGTTCGGTCAATAAGATCAACAAAATCCTGAACCGTTTTGAACAGGAGAACGAACGCCGGCCCAGCATCGATGAGATCGCCCAGAGCACCGACCTACCTGAAGACAAGATCGCCGACGCGATGAAGGCCAACTCGCGGCACGTATCGGTGGATGCGCCGTTCTACGACGACGAGCAGAGCAGCCTGCTCGATGTCATTCCCAACGACAATGCGCCGTCTACCGACAGAGGGCTGGTGGAAGAGAGCCTGCGGGAGGAGATCGGCAGAGTCCTGCAGATTCTCGAAGACCGGGAGAAGATGGTGGTAGAGGCCTACTTCGGCATCAACCAGCGTGAAATGACCCTGGAAGAGATCGGCAGCAAATACAACCTCACACGTGAAAGGGTGAGACAGATAAAGGAGAAAGCCATCCGGCGCCTGCGGCAGCAGACCAACAGCAAGGTTCTGAAGGCTTATTTAGGACAATAAATCAACACAGAAAGATAGATTATAATGAAGATGAGACTCCGTCAGATGTTCGTCATTGCAGCACTGCTGCTGGGATGGGTGAACAGCAGTTACGCCAAAGGATACAAACCCGCCAAAGTCTATGTGTTCGGCTTTGCAGCCTCTTTCAACGACTCGACCGTCTATATGACTGACATCCAGCAGGTCGACGCCTATCTCTTCAATGACCGCACGCATTTCCTTGCCAACCGCGAGGATTACTCTTACCAGCTGCGTTCCTATCTGCAGGACAACGGTCTGGAGCACTACCCTACCTGTGTGACGATGTTCGCAGAGAACGAAAAACAGGCCATGAAGAAATACGTGAAGTTGAGAAGCAGATACGAGAGATCCAAAAAGAAATACGTCATCAAGGGGATCGCGGAAAGCCAGTTCGGCTATAAGACCGTTGAACCCGACGAACTCGCCGTCTACAACAGTTCACAGAATCCGGGGAAGAAGACCAGGAAATCGAAAAAGAAGATACGGCCGGAAGAAGATGGAGAAAAATAACTTCAACATAGCCGACCTCGACGTGCAGATTGCTTTCCGTGACACGGCTGTCAACGGAAAGCAGCTGCTGCATTCTCTTGAACCTTTCAGGACCGGCAGGCCTTCCGGGGAACTGTTCTTCCGGCTGACGGTCGACGACACGCTCCGACCTATCCCGAAAGAACGGCGAAAGCGCATCCGCACCTTTGACACGGGCAACGGTGACACGATCGTCGACCGTGTGGATGACGGCGGCTATCAGTATATCATCAAGGACATCAACGGTGCAGGCTGCTGCCTGCTGCAGTGCAACAAGGACTTCACCGACTGCCGCTGTGCGCTCAACGGCAGTACGAATATGCGTATATTCGGACTGAACAATGCGCTGATGCTCATCTTCGCC
The DNA here is from genome assembly GCF_018127985.1 of Prevotella multiformis. Lineage (NCBI taxonomy): Bacteria > Pseudomonadati > Bacteroidota > Bacteroidia > Bacteroidales > Prevotellaceae > Prevotella > Prevotella multiformis. The sequence continues at coordinate 547,610 of NZ_CP072357.1, forward strand.
TTTGCCGGAGCACACCGGAATGTCCTGCTGATCCATGCCTCCCTTGTCCGCCACAACGGCTACGGCTATGCCTTCATTGCCAAGAGCGGGACGGGAAAGTCCACACAGGTCAGCATGTGGCTGCGCTATATCCCGGGGTGCGACCTGATGAACGATGACAATCCCATCGTGAGAATCATAGAAGGTGAAGCGTGGATATACGGCAGCCCATGGAGCGGGAAGACCCCCTGCTACCGCAATGTAAAGGCTCGTTTAGGTGCGCTCACACGCATTGACAGAGCAGCAGCCAATTCGGTGGAAAAGCCCGACCCTATTTCGGCTTTCGCCTCTCTCCTGCCCTCCTGCTCCAGCATGAAATGGGATCCGGCAATCTACAACGCCATCTGTGACACCATTACGAAGGTGGTAGAGACCGGGAGAATATTCACGCTGCACTGTCTGCCCGACCGGGAAGCGGCCGAAGTGTGCTGCCAGGCCGTGACAGAAGGAGAAAACTCATAAAGACCCGGCTATATGCCCAAGATACCTCTTACAGCCTCTGAGATTCAGTTCGCCAATGCCGACTTCCTCCCCGAGGTGGTCAAAATGCTGAACGAAGGCCATACGGTCACACTACGACTGCGTGGCTTTTCCATGCGTCCTTTCCTTGAGAACGACCGTGACAAGGCTCTTCTGGTGAAGCCTTCTGCCGTAAAAGTGGGCGATCCTGTCCTGGCAGAAGATTCTCCCGGACACTATGTCCTGCACCGGATTGACAGGATAGAGGGAAATCATGTCACCTTGCGCGGTGACGGGAATCTCGGTGTCGAGCATTGCAGGATGGAGAACATCGTCGGCAGCATCATCGGTTTTTATCGGAAAGGGCGGTCGCACATGGACCGCACAGACGGGTGGAAATGGAGGCTGTACAGCTTTTTCTGGATACGGCTTCTCCCCCTGCGGCGATACCTCCTTGGGATTTACCGCCGCCTGTGGATTCCGTACTTCGGGCCGGTTTAATGTCAGTAAGAACAAGAAAATCACCAGTTAAGTATGAAAGTAAAAAACGGTTTTAAACTCCGTGAAGTATGCGGGGAGCATATCATTGTCGCTGAAGGGGATGAAAACATTGATTTCAGCAACATCATCTCTATGAACGAGAGTTCCGCTTTTCTGTGGGAAGAAGTGCAGAAACGGAGTTCCTTCACAGTAGAGGATCTTGTGGAACTGCTCTGCGGTGAATATGAAATCGACAAACTTACTGCCCGGAAAGATGCCACCGCGCTTGCTTCCCAATGGGGCGTTGCAGGAATCATCGAAGGGGAGGACATTCCGGAGATGATTGCTGAGAATGTCGGAGAGGAAGTCCAGCCTTCAGCAGAAGGCATTTCTCAAGAGCAGCAGAAAGAATGTGAACAGGCTCCGAAAAAAGGTCTCTTCAGACGGATCTTCGGATAGGATGAGCTTGGCGAAAGATCCAGGAGGCTATAACTCGGATGCCCCGGATGGAATAGCCCTGCCTGACTCCATCCGTACAGAAAAGCGTTATTGACAATCCATACGTCGCATATCTTATAGTCTCTTCACAGAACTGTCTTGCAGAGGCCTCGGATTCCCTTTGATTGATCCGGAGAGGGACTATCTTCCGGAGACGCTTGAAGAGACGGCAGAAAACAAAAAAGACCATTTCCTTACTCGAAAAACGAAACAGGAAATGGTCTTTTCTATTGGATTGTTTCAAGATGTAAGAGGCACGGGAAAGCATTTGCATTCTTCATGCGTCTTACGGTAAGCAAGTCGTCGCTTATTTGGCATAGGCCACAGAGCGGGTTTCACGGATGACCGTGATCTTCACCTGTCCAGGGTAGGTCATCTCGTTCTGAATCTTCTCTGCAATCTCAGAACTGAGCTTCTCACTCTCCGCATCGTCCATCTTGTCAGCACCTACGATGACGCGAAGCTCACGACCGGCCTGGATGGCATAGGTCTTCGTCACGCCCGGATAACTCATCGCAATGGCCTCGAGGTCGTTCAGACGCTTGATATAAGCCTCGACGATCTCACGGCGGGCACCAGGACGGGCACCGGAAATCGCATCACAGACCTGCACGATCGGTGCAAGGAGCGTTGTCATTTCCACTTCATCATGGTGGGCTGCGATGGCATTGCAGATATCCGGTTTCTCCTTATACTTCTCGGCGATCTTGCCACCATAGAGGGCGTGCGGGAGATCGGTCTCTTCATCAGGGACTTTGCCGATATCGTGCAGCAGTCCCGCGCGTTTGGCCTTCTTCGGGTTCAGTCCCAGTTCGCTTGCCATGACAGCACAGAGGTTGGCGGTCTCACGTGCGTGCTGCAAGAGGTTCTGACCGTATGAAGACCGGTACTTCATCTTGCCGACAATACGGATCAGCTCCGGGTGCAACCCATGGATGCCGAGGTCGATGGCTGTCCGCTTTCCGGTCTCGATGATCTCGTTGTCGAGTTGCTTCTTGACCTTGGCGACAACCTCCTCAATGCGTGCAGGATGAATACGGCCGTCTGCTACCAGCTGATGAAGAGCCAGGCGGCAGACCTCACGGCGGACAGGGTCGAAAGCGGAGATGACAATCGCTTCCGGCGTATCGTCAACGACAATCTCGACCCCGGTCGCAGCTTCAAGGGCACGTATGTTCCGTCCTTCACGGCCGATGATGCGGCCTTTCACCTCGTCACTGTCAATGTGGAATACGCTTACGGAGTTTTCGATCGCCGTTTCTGTGGCAACCCGCTGGATCGTCTGGATGACGATTTTCTTCGCCTGCTGGTTGGCATTGAGCTTTGCCTCGTCTACGATCTCATTGACATAAGATGCAGCATCAAGCCTCGCCTGGTCTTTCAGACTTTCCACCAGGCGCTTCTTGGCCTCTTCCGAACTGAGACCGGAGAGTTCCTCGAGCTTCGTACGCTCCTGCTCCTGCATCTTCTCGAGATCCTGTTGCTTCACCTGCAACAGTTTCTTTTCATTGTCGACACGCTGCTGCTGCTGGTCGACATCCTGCCTGCGACGGTTGATTTCCTCCTGACGCTGGTTCAGTGCGACTTCACGCTGCTTCAGCCGGTTCTCACCCTGCTGTATCTTCAGCGTACGCTGCTGCACTTCTTTTTCCAGTTCACTCTTCTTGTTGAGGAATTTCTCTTTCACCTCCAAAAGCTTCTTCTCTTTGATTACCTCTGCAGCTTTCTCTGCTTTCTCCATGGTGTCTCTGTACTTCCCCGTCAGGATATAACGGAAGACCGCAAATCCACCGGCACACCCTGCTGCGAGGCAAATCACAGCTATGATGACTGTTACTATTGGACTCATTGATTCTTGATTATGATTTAAATTAAATATTCCCGTTACTTCTTCAGTGCATCTTCAATTTCAGAAGTGAGTTTTCCGAGAATATCATTGAATGGAGCCGTATCATTACGTGCACGTTCTTTCTTATACCGCAATGCGATATCCAGCATCGCCATGTACAAGATGTCCCGATTCTCTTTCTTGCCTTTGAAGAGCGTGGAATAAGTATTGATGGTGTCCGTAATGAGCTTGGCTGCCGAACGATAATACTCCTCGTCTTCCCGTGGAACATTCACGGAGAGTTCTGCGTTGTAAACGTGCAATCGTATGTGTAGCTTATCGTCTGCCATTACATTCTATTTTATTTCTCACTTAGAAGCGTGATACACTTGTTCACGTCACGGATCAGCTTGGCGACGCGCTTCTGTGCCGTTTCCATGTCCCCATCCGTGATCTCGAGCATCTTAGCCATCTTCAACGTATTGTAGTCGGCATGCGCCTGAGCCAGCTCCTTCTGCAGCTGCGTTATCTCCCGGTCACGCTGGTCGACAAGCGTATACAGTTCGTCATTCTCCTTTCTCTGTGCTTCGTACTGAAGGATCATCTGACGTACACGCGTCGCAAACGTATTCAGAGATTTCTCATTCGCATTCATAGCTAATCTGTTCGTTTTGGCTACAAAATTACATTAAAGTTTTTATTTAAGCAAACATCTTTCTGATTATTTTGCCGGTGTCTCTTCGGCCGGTTTGGGCTCTTTCTTTGCCAGGATCACCATCTGGTAGACAAAATCCGTTGTCCATTTCCGGCTGAATCCCAGACGATGGTCGTACTGGCGAATGGACATGACAGCCTTGATGACGCCGGGGTCGGAGAAGCTGTTCTTCTCATAAATGTCATTCACGGTCTTCTCGGTCATGGTGTAGATGGCCTTCTTGAAGAATCCCGGGACACGCAGCTTGAACTTCATCAGATTTCCTACCAGCATCATCAGGTCCTGGGTGAAGCCCTGGAACATGTACAGGTAGGGCTGTACATCCTGCATCTTCTTGCAATTCTTTTTGATGCTCGCATCTATCTCATCGAAGAAATCGTCGTCAACTTTATAAATGTTTTTCATCGTCTTGCGCACGCTTGCCTTCTCTCCTGGACCGAGCTTGTTGTTCAATGTCGGAACACGGAAGGTCTGCTTATAAGTACGAAGGTCGGGGAGTGTCGCCAAGTTGTTGATGCCCAACCGTCCTGCAAGTGCTGCCTGGAAGTACACCCGTACAAGTGTCATATAGTCTTCCATGCCGCCGGTCTTGCCCTGTGCATTTTCTTTCTTTCCTAAGATCTTTGATAGAAATCCCATATTCTTTTTGAAGTTTTAAAAGTAATTGAGGAGTACCCTTTTCGTTTACCGATTGCAAATTTACACAAAAACTGTGATTTATAAGCCAGTGAGGTGAAGAAAATGTTTATTTCCTTAATAGGAAAGTTAATAAGAAACACGAAAAGTACCCGACAAGCAAATGTTTTCTCTTTTTAAAAACTCTTTAATTCGATTTTAATTATTACCTTTGCACGCAGAGATATCCGATTTTCCAAATGAGAGAGTATAACGGCAACGATTTTATCAAATGGTTAGTTATCTTCAATGATTTCATCATCTTGAACATAACTATGATGGCGTTTCTGCTTCTCCCCCCAGAACACGCTCCGGAATTTATCTACACGGAACCCAGGATTTTCTTCTTTGTCGGAAACGCTACCATGATTCTCGCCCAGCTTGCTTTCTCGACAATCATCAATCTCCGGCACCTTACCTTCCAGGACATTCTGACACGTGCCTGCAAACTCGTCATCACGCAAGTTGCAGTCGCTGCGGTCTTCCTCCATTTCATGAAAGACGCACAGAACCTTTTCACGTTCTCGGCCGAATTCGCGCTTAGCCTCTATACGCTGATCATACTTGCAAGAATCATCGAGCGCTGGCTCTTAAGGCGGTACCGGCAGAGAGGAGGAAACAGCCGTTCTGTCCTGCTCGTCGGAAACGACCCGGCGCTCATCAGCGTTTACAGGGAACTGACGAACGACCCTTCTACGGGATACATCATCAAAGGCTATTATGCAGATGCCCCCATCTGCAACCTTCCGGACGGGGTGGCTCTGACGTATATGGGCACCATTGCCGACCTCAACAGGGACATGGTTCCTTCTGTCAACGTCAGACCTTACGACGAGATCTTCTGCAGCATGTCGCACAACGATGCAGAAGAGATTGTGAAACTGATGCGGTTCTGCGACGACCATGTCATCCACTTTCACTATGTTCCCCGCATGTTTGCCAATTACCAGCTCAAGCTGACGGCAGAACGTGTAGGCAGTCTGGATCTCTTCACCAATCATATCGAACCTTTGTCTGACATGGGAAACAAGTTCATCAAGAGATCCTTCGACATCATCGTCAGTCTGTTTGTATGCCTCCTCCTTCCACTCATCCCATTCATAGCCCTCTGCATAAAGCTGCAGAGTCCCGGTCCCGTGTTTTTCAGACAGGAACGGACGGGGCTGAACGGGGTGACCTTCCTGTGTTACAAGTTCCGCAGCATGCACGTCAACAGGCAGGCGGACACGGCACAGGCAACGAAGGACGACCCGCGCAAATTTCCCTTCGGCAATTTCATGCGCAAGACAAATCTCGACGAGTTCCCGCAGTTCTTCAACGTCCTGCAGGGGGACATGAGCATCGTAGGACCGCGTCCTCACATGCTCTACCATACGGAACTCTATTCTGAGATAATCGACAAGTACATGGTAAGGCATTTCTCAAAGCCCGGCATTACCGGCTGGGCGCAGGTCACGGGATACCGGGGCGAGACCAAGGACCCGAGGCTCATGGAGGAAAGGATAAAGCATGATATCTGGTACATAGAGAACTGGACCTTCTGGCTCGACATGAAAATCATCCTCATGACAGCATGGAGCATCGTCCATCCGGACAAGCATGCGTATTGACTTCGTTCCATGCCGCCCCATACAGGAAGATGCCGTACAGGAAAAGAAACAACTACTAAATAAAAACAGATTTCAAACAACACCATTATGAAAGGTATAGTTCTTGCAGGAGGATCGGGAACCCGCCTCTACCCTATCACCAAAGGCATAAGCAAGCAGCTTATCCCCATCTACGACAAGCCGATGATCTATTACCCCATTTCTGTGCTGATGCTGGCAGGAATCAAAGAAATACTGATCATCTCCACCCCTTTCGACCTGCCGGGTTTCAAGCGGCTGTTAGGTGACGGAAGCAGCTTTGGTGTACACTTCGAGTATGCAGAACAACCTTCACCCGACGGACTGGCACAGGCCTTCATCATCGGCGAGAAGTTTATCGGAAACGATGCCGTCTGTCTGGTCTTAGGCGACAACATCTTTTACGGAGCAGGACTCAGCAGCCTGCTGTACAGCAGCGTGCAACGTGCAGAGAAGGAAAACAGGGCAACCGTCTTCGGTTACTATGTCAACGACCCCGAACGGTACGGTGTGGCGGAGTTTGATGAGAACGGAAGATGCCTCAGCATAGAAGAAAAGCCGGAACACCCCAGGAGCAACTATGCCGTCGTAGGGCTTTACTTCTATCCCAACAGTGTCGTCGGAATCGCCAGCCGCATCGAGCCTTCCGCAAGAGGCGAACTGGAGATAACGACCGTCAACCAGCGCTATCTGAATCAGGACGCGCTGATGGTACAGACACTCCAGCGCGGTTTTGCATGGCTCGATACAGGCACCCACGACAGCCTGTCAGAGGCAAGTACATTCATTGAATGTATAGAGAAACGGCAGGGACTTAAGGTGGCCTGTCTGGAAGAAATCGCCTACAAGAAAGGGTGGATCACAAAAGAAAGACTGAGAGAAGAAGCCCGGCCCATGGCAAAGAACAACTACGGGAAGTATCTTCTCCGGCTTGCAGAAGAAGACGTATAACCCCTTACGGATCGACATCAGAAAATAAAGAACGAAAAGAAATATGGAAGAGAAAACAAAATTAGAACAAGGACAGGGGCAGGAGGCACAAGAGACCAAATCCTCCATTGACTTCGCAGCCCTCTACCGAACCATCATACTCAACTGGTACTGGTTCATCCTGTCACTGATCATCTGCGGTGGCTTAGGCGCGATTTACCTCAGATACGCCACTCCGAAATACCAGTCCTCTGCCAAGCTGCTGATCAAGGATGATGACAACGGAAGCAAGCGCGGGCAGTCTTTACAGAACATGACGAACCTCGGCATCATCTCCAATTCCGCCGGAATCGACAACGAGATGGAAATCCTCAGCTCGCACTCTATCGCCGAAGATGCCATCAGAGACCTGAAACTCTACGTAGACTATTCGACGAAGGGCAGAATCAAGAATATCATACTCTATCGCGACCAGCCGCTCAACGTGGATGTGGATAGAGCACATCTGGAAAAGCTGAATATGCCAATCGACCTGGCCATTACGAGGAACGGCACAACGTACAGTGTCAGCGGGATCTATTCTGTTCCGACGGACGAAAACGAGAGCGAAGGCCCCTTCTCCCTCAACAGGAAGTTCACTTCGCTTCCCGCAACCATCGCCACCCGTGCCGGCATCATCACCATCAGCTCCAACAACGGACACAGCCTGCATGACGGACAGACCCTGAAGGTCGAAATCCTCTCGCCGAAGATGGCATCAGACAAGTACGTCAGCGAGCTACAGGTCGCACAGACTTCAAAGACCACCTCTATCGCACAGCTTCAGTTGACGGACGAGGTGCCGCAGCGTTCGCTGGACTACCTCAGGCAGCTTGCCATCGTCTACAACCGGCAGGCCAATGAGGACAAGAACATCGTCGCCCTGCGTACCGAGAAGTTCATCAACAGCCGTCTGCAGAAAATCAACGCCGAACTCGGCAAGACGGAAGGACAGCTGCAGAACTACAAGCAGCAGAACGGCATGGTGGAACTGAAGCTGAACGCCGGCAATGCCGTCACCAACCAGAACGAGTCCGAACTGAAACTGGCGGACATGCAGACACAGATCGAGCTCTTCGGAACCATCGCACAGGAGGTCGAAAGTTCGTCGAGAAACCTCTCACAGGTAATCCCTTCTAATGTGGGTCTGGACGACCAGAGCTCCACCTCCCTGATCAACAAGTACAACGAGCTGGTGCTCGAACGCAACCGTCTGCTCCGCAGTGCTTCCGAGAACTCGCCGGTCGTAGAGCCGCTCACGGCCCAGATCCGCGAACTGAACGGGAACATCCGACGCGCCATTGCGGCGGCCCGGCAGAATCTGCAGATCCAGCGGGATGCCCTGGCAGCCCAGGTCAGCAAGTTCAACGAACAGGTCGCCGAGACTCCTCAGCAGGAACGTATGCTGACACAGATCGGCCGCCAGCAGGAAGTCAAGTCGGGACTGTACCTCATGCTGCTCCAGAAACGTGAGGAGAACAGCATCTCCCTGGCCGCTACAGCCGACAAGGGAAAGCTGATCGACGACCCGCAGCTCGGCGGGAAGATCAGTCCGAAGTCTTCTATCATCCTGCTGATCGCCCTGCTGATCGGACTGGCTATTCCGGCCTTGATCATCTTCCTGCAGCAGTTGTTCCGCTACAAGATCGAAGGACACGAGGATGTGGTACGGCTTACGAAACTCCCGATCATCGCCGATGTGGCCATCGCAAGCAATACCGCAAAGGGAAAGGCCGACATTGTCGTGCACGAGAATCAGAACAACCAGATGGAAGAGATCTTCCGCTCCATGCGCACCAACCTGCAGTTCATGCTGCATGAAGGACAGAAAGTGGTGCTCTTCACCTCCTCTACCTCCGGCGAGGGCAAGACCTTCACGGCCGCCAACCTCTCCGTCAGCTTCGGTCTCCTGGGCAAGAAGGTCATCCTGGTAGGTCTTGACATCCGCCGTCCCCGTCTGGCCGAGCTCTTCGGCATCCAGGACCACAGGCATGGAATCACCAACCTCCTTGTTAAGGAGTCTCCGACAGCCGCAGAAGTACGGGAACAGATCCTGCCCTCCGGTGTCAACAAGAATCTGGATCTCCTTATGGCAGGCCCCGTTCCCCCTAACCCTGCCGAGCTTATCGCCCGCAAATCATTGGAGGATATTATCGGAATATTGAAAGACGAGTACGACTACATCATGATTGACACGGCGCCTGTCGGTCTGGTCACCGACACGCTGCAGATTTCCCGCGTGGCCGACGCTTCCATCTATATGTGCCGTGCAGACTACACGCCGAAGGCGAACTTCGAGATGATCAACGCTCTGGCCAACGAGAAGAAACTGCCTAATATGGCGGTTGTGCTGAACGGTATCGACATGTCCAAGAAGAAGTACGGCTACTACTACGGCTATGGCCGATACGGTAAGTACGGACGTTACGGACGTGGACTCAGCAGCTATGGATACGGACAGTACGGACATTATGGCAACTACGGCAACTACGGCAACTATAGCAGCAGCCACTATGGCAATAAGGATGATCACTCTATAAAGAGATAAACATAGAAGAAGATGACAATTGCAGTTGATTTCGATGGAACCATCGTAGAACATAAATACCCGAAAATCGGTGACGAAGTACCCTTCGCCACCGATACACTGAAGATGCTGATCAAGGACGGACACCGGCTGATCATGTGGAGCGTAAGGGAGGGCGACCTGCTTCAGGAAGCGGTCGACTGGTGTCATGCACGCGGTGTAGACTTCTGGGCCGTCAACAAGGACTACCCGGAGGAAGAGAAAGACAAGAACAACCACTTCTCAAGGAAACTCAAGGCGGATATGTTCATCGACGACCGCAACTTCGGCGGGCTGCCCGACTGGGGGACCATCTATCAGATGATTACGCACCATGAGACCTGGGAGAGCCGTGGATTCGGACATCATTCATTCGAGGATCATAAACCGCCGAAAAAAAAGCATTGGTGGAGTCTCTGAGCAAGCCGCACATGTCAGACCTGCCGATCAGGTCTGGAAGCGAGCCGGAAAGCAGTCAGCCCAAAACACCAGACCAAACGGGAACTGTATTCCCAAGGCTTGGGAACAACATTCCCAAGGCTTGGGAACGACATTCCCAGCCGCTGGGAACAGCCGTCCCGACCGGTCGGACACAACTCTTCACGGCAATCAGGGAAATACCGGCGACCGGCCGGCCGGCTACTTACTGACGGACGAAAGTATCGGGTCAGTCCTAAAACCCAGTTGCAAGCCTATACTCTTAAGCACACAATTTCATAAGCCTATATAAAAAGAAAGGAATATCTGTAACTCCTCTGAACTGTGCCCTGAATGCCTTAACCTTAGCATTGAATGACTCGGCATTTGCATTCGTAGCTCTGTTTACAAAGAAATTGAGTATGGTTTGATAATGATTTTCAAACGTGTCAATCACTGTGTAGAAATTGTCCACTCCCAGCTCTTCAACCTCATTAAACCATTTTGCCAGCTTCAGCCTTGCAGCATCCTTGATGCTCTTGATGTTATAAATGTCGGTAAGTTTCATAGCCAAATCATATGCCTTTTTCAGTGTCGGATAATGTTCAAAGATGATTTCCGCCCTACCTTTCTGTGTTTCAGTCCACTTGGTCTTGTGCTTGGTCAATATGAACTTTGCTCTGGCGAGCAACTGCTTGCGCGTGTCACCATTGCTGTATCTAAATGGTATATATTCCTTACCCTTACTTTTAGCTTCTTTTATCTCCTCATTCTCTTTATCTCTTGCCATCCATCGGTAAGCGATACGCATGTCATCCAGAGCATCATAATATAGTTTCTGCACATGAAATCTGTCATTGGTAATAAGTGCTTTTGGAAAAACAGAGCGGGCTATGCGCATCATAGAAGATGATAAATCGAGTGTTATCTCCTTGACTGTCTTTCGTTTAGAAAGGTTTATCGTCTTGAGAACCTGGATGACGTCCTCAGCCTTGGTCCCTTTAACCACAGCCACTAAAGTCCCTTTTCTGCCCTTTCCCGCCTTGTTGGTCAGAAAAGTATAAACCTCGCCACTGCTTAGACAGGTCTCATCAATACTTAGGTTCTCACCTATGTTATCTTCAAACAATAGCCAGTCTTGAGCATGCCCCAACTGGTCCCAGCTACGATAATCACTGAAATGTTCCTTGTACTGTGTGGATAACTGCTTGCCATTTACGCCATAGTGCGCACCGATGCTTGCGATGCTCTCTGCAGTGGACTCAATTCTATTCTTTTAAAAAAGAAACGAACTCGGGGGATAGTTTACTGCCCTCGGCCGTCAAGTCATCATATGAATAAGTAAATATCTCTCCGTTGGAACTGTCACGCCACTTGCGACGGCGAACATGGAGGTAGACGGCTTTGCCACGAAGAGGAAAGTCCTGAATTACACGCTCGCTGGTAAAACCATAACTGCTTACAGTGCCTAGCTTATGGTCTGACTTTTCCATAAAGTTACGCTCGTCAAGCCAAAAGTCAAACTGGGAAACACTCTCTTGAATATCGACAACATCAAAGTAGTCGGCAAGTACATCTGGAAAGATGCAACGTAATAGTTGGTCACTCTTCATGATGCAAAGGTAATAAATACTTATGGAATTATGTGCTTAAGAGTATAGGCTTGCAACTGGGTTTTAGGACTGACCCAAAGTATCCCGGAGGATGGAACCTACTCTCTGGACAAGACAGAAAAAAGCAAGGAGGAGAATGTAAAGATGGCATTCTCCTCCTTGCTTTTTCCATATCAAGAGGTCAGGATTTCTTCGCAAATCATGTCACTCGTCCCTGTCCCCACTGACTGTACAGGAAACGTCACCCGCCCAAAAAGACCGGAAGAGTGTCGCATACCCTACCGTAGGGAACGATGCCCCCGTCTGTCCGCAAGACCGACTGTTCGTCGGACAGACGAGGGATGCCCGTCCCTGCCTGTGCTGCCACATGCACTCTTGACTCAGCCCTATTGGTCCTGTGTGAATATACGTGTCAACACCGGCGGAAGAAAAGAGCGGAAGCAGACAATACCGTCTTACTTCTGCAGCTGACGCAGGCGGCGCCGCAGATAAGCCTTGTAAATCATGTGCCACCAGCGCGAAACAGGACGGCCCCATATCGTCTCGGAGGGAAAGTCCATGGCAAAATGCAGGTTCCTGTATATCTCGACGAAATACTGCGAATAGACTGACTTCCCCGCAAAAGAATAGCGTCTGTCATGAAAGCCGAAATTCCCTGCCTGCAGCATTTCGGATACCAGCATCCTGCCGATCCTCTCGTCCGGTTCCAGCAGCAGATACTGATCGGGAAGCCCCAGCGTCTCCTTCATCACATACATCACGGCCGCTGCGAACTTGTACATTCCTGTCTGCCGGAAGATACGCAGCGTTCTCCGGCGTTCTTCCTCGCTGAAGCCGTGGAGAAGCAGATAGTAATAATCTATCATCTGACGAAGGCCGATGCCCTCAAAGAAGAAATGGTGCATGAGGTGTGACATCTGGAAAACCCGGTTGAAATCGTCGGTCAGGGTGTACATATACCCTGATCCGTCAGGCAGCTGCGTCAGCTTTTCAAACTGTGAAGCCTTACATTGATTGAAAAAACGCCGCAACCTGTATTCATGCCATAGATTGCCCATGAAGGATGGGAAGAAATGTACTTCGACAGGGGTCTTGAAACACCCGACCTCTATATGATGATAGCCGATTTCCCCGTGTCTGTCCAGCTTTCTGGAAATGCGGATGACATCCAGTGTCTCCGCATCCGTCCAAAGATCAATGTCGCCCGATGTCCGCATATACGGATCGGGATACATAAGCGCATTTGTCTGTCCTTTCAGCACACAGCTATGCACACCATATTCCTTCAGCATCAAGGCCGTGAGCATGGAGGCATCCTTGTAGGCCTGCCGGTTAGCCCGTTCGATAAACGAACAGCTGCCATACCATTTTAGGATCTGCTGTCTGCCGGGACGGTGTTCGGACTTGGAAAGGCGCTTGATTCCATGGAAAAAGACACCCAGAATGGCTTGCTTGTAACCGAAGTCATAGAGGGCGTCCCAATCCATCTCGGCCAGCCCGGCCGGTTCATCCGCTTCTTCCCGCAGACAGAAGCGCAGGAAGTCGGCAAAAAGGGCGGACAATTTCATTTCTTTCTCATTCATTTGCGACGATTCGTTTGCACCGCCTTCTCCCGTCAGGATACATCTTTCCTGTCAAGAACGGAGTACTTGCTGTTGTTGCTTACATATTCCGGCACGATTTCCTTCATCTTGCCAACGATGGCCATGTCATTGTATGTATGGCTCAACGAGACAAGAGAGACGATCTGGCTGTTTACCGCCTCGTAGTCATACTCGCATACCTTGGCGATACGGATTTTCTCATGGAAACTCGGAAGGGTGTTCTCCTTCGTGCTCAATACCTCTTCGTAGAGCTTCTCGCCAGGGCGCAGCCCGGTGTATTCCACTTTGACGTCCTTGGCCCCGGAGAGCCTGATCATCCGTCGGGCAAGATCGGCTATCCTGACCGGCTGGCCCATATCGAATACGAATATCTCCCCGCCGACGCCATGAGTGCCCGCTTCAAGCACCAGCTTGCAGGCCTCCGGGATGAGCATGAAGAAACGGATAATATCGGGATCGGTGACCGTGACCGGTCCGCCGGCCTTAATCTGCTTTTCAAAAAGCGGTATCACGGATCCGTTGGAGCCCAGCACGTTTCCGAAGCGGGTCGTTACGAATTGTGTCACCGGCCTGCTGCCGGCCTGCCCGTTGATTTTCCTGTTCAGACTCTGGCAGTAGATCTCGCAGATGCGTTTGGAACAGCCCATCACGTTGGTCGGGTTCACGGCCTTGTCGGTGGAAACCATCACAAACTTCCTGACACCATACTTCACGCTGAGATCGGCGATGACTTTCGTTCCCCAGACATTGTTCTGTATGCTCTCCGAAGGATTGTCCTCCATCATCGGGACGTGCTTGTAAGCGGCGGCATGGAAGACATAGTCGGGGCGGTAGGTCTGGAAAATCTTTTCCATGCGCTCCTCGTTGGCGATGCTGGCAACGATGGTGTGCGCCTTTATCTCCGGCCAGTCAAAGTGCATCATCAGCCGGATGTCATGCTGGGGGGTCTCCGCCTGGTCTATCAGGATCAGTTCGGAAGGTTCATAGACAGCTATCTGGCGCACCATTTCGGAGCCGATGCTGCCGGCAGAACCCGTTATCATGATTTTCTTCCCACGCAGAAGACGGCCGATGGTGTCCATGTCCACATGGATCTGTTCACGGGGCAGAAGATCCTCTATGCTGATTTCCTTAAGCTGTACCTGGGAATAGTCGTCATCCTGCTTCCATTCCTTCTCTCCCGAACTCATGAAAATCTGGATGCCAAGGCCGAGGAGCGTGTCCTGCAGCTTCTGGTCATTACGGAAGTACTCATTCTGCAAGGGCGAGACAAGGACTGCCTGGATGTTCATATCCTTGATGTGTTCTGCAAGTTTGTCATCCGCTACATACACCTTCGTGCCCATGAGGACACGTCCCTTGATGGACGGATCATGAGAGATAAAACCTTTCAGCAGAAAACGGCAAGGCCGTTCGCTGCGGATGATTTTCGCCAGTCCTACACCGCCGCCCCTCACACCATAGATGAGTGTACGCATCCCCTTGTCCGTATTGAACAGGACATCGTAGAGCGACTTCGTCAGGATACGGAACGCCATCATGCCGATGGTCGCGACAAGATACATGGCAGCAATCTGCCGTCCTTCGAGCCGTACAAACTCCAGATTCCAATGATAGACCACGTAGTGCATGGCCTCTGCAATGCCCAGCGAGAGCAGCATTGCCATTCCCACACGCTGCAGATCGACGAAGGAAGAATAGCGGATGATGCCCGAATAGGTACGGAAAAGCTTGAATCCTATCAGGTTGAAGACCATATACATGAAGATGGTCTTGGTCAGCAGGGCGATGTTTCCCAAGGCTACCGCCCCGTGATAATACAGCCAGAAGACGAAGATGCCGGAAAGGTAACAGATAAGAATGTCCATGCCGAGCACCACCCAGTAAGGAAGGGCATTAACAGAAAGATACCAGTTGAAAAGCTTGTCGACTACCTTCATATCCCATTCATAAATTAAGCCATAACCCTCTCTGAATGCAGAAAGAAGGCCTGCAAATCCATTTTATTAGTTTTAATTTAGGCTGCAAATTTAAGCAAAAAAACTTAAACGTCCTAATTTAAGTCGCAGAGAATTGGCCCCTCTGCAACGGATTCGCGCTTTTCCATCACCGCACATCCATCTGGATATGATAAAGTCCTGCGTAGAGACCGGACTGATGGGTGAAGGTGAGGATGACCTCACGCTCGCCGTATGCAGTCGGGCTGCCTTTCCGTTCAAGGATGAAATTCCCGTCCAAGGTACGATAGTCTCCTCCACCGAGCACAGCATAACCGCACTCTACGGCCTTCCAGGCAAAGGAACGCATCTCGGCTTCCGACCATGTAAAGAGGTTAATGCGGTTAATGGAAAGGCTGTCGCCCACGGAGGAACCGAAAAAGCCCGCCTGCCGCGGTCTGTCACCCGTCACCCTGTCTTTTCCTGTCTGTGCATCATAAGGCAGATGGTGATGGAGGATTATTTCCTTCTGTGCGCCATAGCCGTTGACGGTCTGGGTGTCTTCCAACCGGAGGCGTCTGCCTAAACCTGTCAATTCGTCTATCCGTTTCAAGCTTTCTTCTTCCCGGCTCAAAAGGCCATATAGATAGGAGAAAGGGAAAAAGGACTGGCCGTCTTCTGATGCGGTGACCGTCTTTTCGTCTCTCGCAGAGGCAGAGTCGGCCGGCAGACGGTCTGGATACTTCACGTCCGCCACAAGCTTTTGCTCTTTTGTCATGTCCTTTGAGGGTCTTCCATCACGGGCTTTCGAAGGAGTCTTTCCGGCGGTATGGGATCCTTGGAAGTCCGCATCTCTACGCACATCTTCCTGTCTTACATCTGAAGTCACGTGCTTCTCCGGACGGTCTTCGCTTTCTCCTGGCTCCGGTATGCCGGATTCCCGGGTCCTGGAGATGGTTTTCGACTGTGCCATGATCAGCGCCTCATCGTGCCGGAAACGCTCACAGAAAGCATCCTCGTTGGTCTGTCGGTCTATATAGTGGTCTTTTCCGCCCTGTATCTCTCTGACCTTAGCCCCGTTCCGCCAGACGGTTGTATATTCCAGATGT
This sequence comes from Prevotella multiformis, assembly GCF_018127985.1. NCBI lineage: Bacteria > Pseudomonadati > Bacteroidota > Bacteroidia > Bacteroidales > Prevotellaceae > Prevotella > Prevotella multiformis. The sequence goes on from NZ_CP072357.1 coordinate 564,147, forward strand.
CCGTTTTCATCATAAGTATAACATGGACCGTCGAGGACACCGTTCCGGTAACTCAACTTCATTCCAATATTTCCACTTGGGAAAAAAGACAGCGCCCTGCCGTCCGCCTTGCCATTTCTGTACTGCATGACGGACTCTACCCTGCCTGACTTGTGGAATGTCCGGCATACCCCGGTCAGTACGGTCCTGCGGTCATTCTGTCTGTCAAGACTTGTATAATGCTTCTCGGCCTGCAGCTGTCCGGTGATGAAATAGTCGTAAAACATCTTCTGCCCCTTTTCATCCACAGCAAGAACACGATAATAGGAGGCCTTGTCAGCACTGGGAACAGGCTGCCACCGGCTGTTATAGAACAAAGCTCCATGAGGAATGTAGCTGCGTGAAACCTTCTGGGCTGAGGCCAGTTGAAACACGGCGCATACCCATATAATAATGTGCAAACGTCTCATATAAAATCTTTAATACGACCGCAAATATACATCAATGAAGCTGAAAAAAAGAATTTTCCTGTGTTTTTTCACCAGAGAACGATTGTATTTCAAAACAAAGTAGTATCTTTGTCACGTCATCAGACTATAACTGAAAATCGATTAACTATGCCAGAACAAAAAAAGACGATCAAAGACTTTAGCCAGCTCATCGCTCTTCTCAAGGAGAAGAACGTCTGCAAGCGCACCGCCGTGGCGTGGCCGGAGGATGCTCATACGCAGGAAGCTGTCACCAGGGCAGCGCAGGAAGGGTTTATAAACCCTATACTGGTCTGTTCCGAAGACACCGCAGAAGGCTATGCCGGCAGGCATGGCTTTCAGTCGGTCATCGCCCGGACACCTGAAGAGGCGGCACAGAAAGCAGTCGGACTGGTAAGGGAGAAACAGGCAGATGTCCTCATGAAAGGGTTCTTGAACACGGATGTGCTGTTGCGTGCCATTCTTGACAAGGAGGTCGGAATCCTGCCGAAAGACACGGTGTTGACCCATATCACCGTCGCCAAACTGCCCGAATACCACAAGCTGCTGTTCTTTACCGATGCGGCGGTCATCCCCGCCCCGACGGACAAACAGCGACGGGAACAGGTCAGATACGTTGTCGATTTCTGCCATGCCTTCCAGATTGATTGCCCGAGAGTCTCCCTTATCCACTGTTCTGAAAAGGTAGACGAACGCCATTTCCCTTATACCGCATCCTATGCGACACTCCGAGAGGAAGGGGAGAACGGAGCTTTCGGTTCCTGCCTGATAGACGGCCCTTTGGACCTGAAGACCTCCTGCTCGCCTGAGGCCATGAGCGTCAAACGGATCGATTCCCCCATAGGAGGCGATGCTGATGCCTTGATTTTCCCCGACATTGAAGCCGGAAATCTGTTCTACAAGGCCGTCACTCTCTTCTGCCGTGCAGAGACAGCTGCCGTCCTTCAGGGTACAATGGCGCCCGTTGTACTTCCCAGCCGGGGCGACACTGTCAAATCCAAATTATACAGCCTCGCACTGGCAAGCCTGATTTCCAGGTAGCATATCCCCTCTACATTAAGGTGCAACAAGACATTATGGCATACAAGATATTAGCAATCAACCCCGGCTCGACTTCCACAAAGATTTCCCTTGCTGACGACGACCAGCCGGTGTTCGTGGCGGACATCACCCACTCCCAGGAAGAGCTGAGCAAATTCAAACGCATCTCCGACCAGTTCCACTTCCGCAAGCAGGTTGTCATAGAGGAGCTGAAGAAACGCAATATTCCCCTTGACTTCGATGCCGTCATCGGTCGAGGCGGACTTGCCAAGCCCGTTCCCAGCGGTGTCTTCTCCATTACTGAAAAGATGATCCTCGACCAGCAGCAGGCTATCCACCAGCACGTATGCGACCTCGGCTGCATGATTGCCGACGAGATAGCCCGTGAGATTCCGGGGTGCAGGAGCTTCGTAGCCGACCCCGGTGTCGTAGACGAGATGGAGCCCGAGGCACGTATCTCAGGCTCTCCGCTGATGCCCCGTATGTGTATCTGGCACGCTCTGAACCAGAAAGCGATAGGCAGACGATTTGCCAAAGACATGGGAACAACCTATGAGAAGCTGAACCTCATTATATGCCATCTGGGCGGAGGGATCTCCATTGCGGCCCATGACCACGGCCGGGCTGTCGATGCCAACAACGCCCTGGATGGAGAAGGACCGTTCTCTCCCGAACGGGCCGGGTCGTTACCCGCAGCCGACCTGATCCGTCTCTGTTTCAGCGGGAAATACACCGAAGACCAGCTGCTGAAGAAAGTAAGCGGACAGGCTGGACTCATCGCACACCTCGGAACCAACGACCTCAAGGAGATAATGAACTGGATAAAAGCAGGTGACAAGCATGCCGAACTCATTGTTTCAGCCATGATATGGCACATCGCAAAGAATATTGCAGCAGAAGGTGCCGTACTGTACGGGAAAATCGATGCCATTCTTCTGACAGGCGGCATGGCGAAATGTGACTATATCATCGAAAGGCTCAGGCGGCGGCTCAGCTATCTTGCCCCGATCCACGTCTATCCCGGGCAGGACGAGATGCTGGCACTGACCGAGAATGCACTGGCTGTCCTGTGCGGAGAGAGAACGGCACGGGAATATTGACGAAAGTCACCGTCACGATCAGGAATCCTAAACAATTCAACTATCATTTTATAATTTAAAACCAAATCTTATGAAGGTACATGAATACCAGGCAAAGAAATTCTTTGCAAGTTATGGACTTCCGGTGGACCGCAACATCATCTGTCGCACCCCCGATGAAGCTGTAGCTGCCTACAAGCAGTTAGGTGTTGAGAAAGCCGTGGTCAAGGCACAGGTTCACACGGGCGGACGAGGCAAGGCCGGTGGTGTGAAACTTGGCAGCAGCGAAGCCGAGATCCGCCAGCATGCTGAGGCGATTCTGGGCATGAACATCAAGGGGTTTATCGTCGACAGGGTGCTCGTGAGCGAGGCCGTCGACATCGCATCAGAGTACTACATGAGTATCCTTGTAGACCGTAAATCGAAGTGTCCGATGTTGATGCTGAGCCGTGCCGGCGGTATGGACATCGAGCAGGTTGCCAAGGAGACACCGGAAAAGATCGAGAAGATCGTCATCGATCCCGTTGTCGGCATGAGCGACTACCTCGCCAGAGAGGCTGCCTTCAAGCTCTTCGACAACATGGCGCAGGTGAAGCAGGCTGTTCCCGTCTTTAAGAACATCTATAAGCTGTTCACAGAGAAAGACGCCTCGCTGGCAGAAATCAATCCTCTGGTCCTGCTGAAGGATGGGACACTGAAAGCAATCGATGCCAAGATGACCTTCGACGACAATGCCCTCTTCCGCCACCCGGATGTGGCCGAACTCTTCGAGCCGACCGAAGAAGAACGCAAGGAGCGTGAAGCCAAGGACAAAGGGTTCAGCTATGTGAACCTCGGAGGAAGCATCGGCTGCATGGTAAACGGTGCCGGTCTTGCCATGGCTACCATGGACATGATCAAACTGTATGGCGGCGAACCTGCCAACTTCCTCGACATCGGCGGCAGTTCCAATCCCGAGAAGATCGTCGAGGCGATGAAGCTTCTCTTGAGCGACAAACATGTAAAGGTCGTATTGATCAATATCTTCGGTGGCATCACACGATGTGATGATGTAGCCAACGGACTTCTGGAGGCTTTCAAGGTAATCGAGACCGACATACCTATCGTCATCCGTCTGACAGGAACCAATGAAGCCGAAGGAAGAGCCATCCTCGAAGGCACTCATTTTACCGTCGGCACAAGCATGGCCGACGCAGGACACAAGGCTGTAGAACTGAGCAAAAAACTTTAAAACACAAGAACTATGAGTATTCTGATCAACAAAAATACAAAACTAATCGTACAGGGTATTACAGGACGTGACGGCAGTTTCCACGCTTCCAAGATGAAAGAGTATGGCACCAACGTGGTGGGCGGCACTTCGCCAGGCAAGGCCGGACAGGAAGTGAGCGGCATTCCGGTGTTCAATACTGTCAAGGATGCGGTTGCGGCAACCGGTGCCAACACCTCCATCATCTTCGTTCCAGCCCCCTTTGCAAAGGATGCCATGCTCGAAGCGATTGACGGCGGCATCAAGCTCGTCATCTGCATTACCGAGGGTGTACCGACCCTCGATGCCGTCGCCGCACAGCGTTATGCACGCATCAAGGGCGTAAGCGTCATCGGCCCGAACTGTCCGGGACTGATTTCTCCGGACGAGAGCATGGCCGGCATCATGCCGACCAACATCTTCAAGAAAGGCCATACAGGTGTCATCAGCCGCAGTGGTACGCTTACCTACGAAGTGGTCTACAACCTTACTCAGGCCGGCCTGGGACAGTCAACAGCCGTAGGCGTAGGAGGCGACCCCGTAGTGGGTCTCTACTTTGAGGAGCTGCTCCGTATGTTCCAGGATGATCCGGAGACCGACAGCATCGCACTCATCGGTGAAATCGGCGGCGATGCCGAAGAGCGTGCAGCTAAATTCATCAAGGAGCACGTGACGAAGCCGGTGGCCGTGTTCATCTCCGGGCAGCAGGCACCTCCAGGAAAGCAGATGGGACACGCCGGTGCCATCATCTCAAGCGGATCAGGCTCTGCAAGCGAGAAGATTGCCGCCTTCGAGGCCGTCGGTGTACCTGTGGCACGTGAGACAAGAGAAATCCCGGAGCTGTTGAAAAAGCAGCTGAACAGATGACCGTACCGTGTCTCGCCGTCTCTGACAGGACGGCGGGATGCGAATATGCCCATAGCTGAATCCCACCGCAGCAGCATAACAGGCTGGCTGCGGTGGGATTTTTTTTTGTGGATTTTCCACTATCCACAGTCATGTTCCGTCACGTCAGCTCGTCAGCCGGACAGGCAGGGATTTTTTCAGGCTTTCAATCAGGGAAACCGGCAGAGGCAGAAAACTGCCAGACGAAAACATTAGACAACATACCGAGGCCGCAGAAAAGCTCTCTTACACGAGGCTTCCGGAAAGTGTAACCTGTTGATAATCGAATATGCAGTTTTGTGATAAACAGGGCTTTACAGCAGTCTCATACAGACGATAATCATTTAAAAAAGTTCTTTCACCCGTCAACCGAGTTTAAAAACAAGACGAGAACCCGTCAGCCCAGAACAGGAAGATACAGGGTATACAACACGCATCTGCATGGGAACAGGATTCCCAACCGATTGGGAACATCATTCCCAAATACCGGGAACAGGATTCTCAGCCGTCGGGAACAGGACTCCCGGCAGCCCCCTTCCCGACAGTTTTCAAAACGGAATCCGCAAAGCGTTGACGGATTCCATCGCACCGGTATGTCCGTGGCTTTTTCAGCACATCCCGGCAGCCTGTATTCTACAACGCCGGATTCCTGCGGAAAGCTTCTTGTCCATGGAAGGCCGCAGGCATCACAAACCGGTATTTACTCCTCGCCTGTTTTCCTGATGACCTTGCAGGGATTGCCTGCCGCCACCACACCGGCGGGGATGTCATGGGTTACGACAGAACCTGCACCGATCGTGGTCCCGTCGCCAATGGTCACACCGGGCAGGACAACGACATTACCGCCTATCCACACATCATTGCCGATGCGGATGGGCAGGGCATATTCTATTTTCCTGTTGCGTTGAGCGACATCGAGCGGATGCCCCGCAGTATAGAACGAACAGTTGGGTGCGACGAAGACATTGTCGCCGAACGTCACCTTGGCTTCATCAAGTATCACGCAGTTGGTATTGGCGAAAAAGTTCTCCCCCACCTCTATGTTATAACCATAATCGCAGAAGAACGGAGCGACGATGAACAGTCCGTCACCAGCCCTGCCGAACAGGTTCCGCAGCCGCTCCATGCGTTCCTCCCTGTGTGAAGGAGGAATCCGGTTGATTTCGTAACACTCATTCTCACAGTAATAAAGGTCCTTCAAGACCTCCGGATCATTTGCCTGGTAAAGCATTCCTCGCTGCTGTTTCTCTTTCTCTGTCATTGTCTTCTGATTTATTTTAAAGATGTCCATTCAGGCAGATTCTGAAAGGACACAGGTCTGTCGGTACAAAAGAACCGGTCGGTCCCCTGTGCCTGTCCTGCCCGACACATACGTGCGCCGATCTGTAAACCTGTGGTAGTCTTTTCTGCAAATATAGTCCTTTGCACCGGATTCCGCAAGCAATCTCATGAGAAATCACTTCCGTCACTTCCCAAAAGCCGTATTGACATACAGGCACTCCGTGCATCTGTTCCCTGCTGCTTCCTCTGTCTTCATGCACCTTCTTCCGCTTTCAGCAGCATGGCCCGACACCATATCCGTCCGGGAAGAAAGCAGGAACAGTCCGTCTGAAAGACAGACCCCATCAAAGGTGACGCATAGGTTCAGTCCCGTACCGGCATTCATTCCGAATCACGGAACGAGACGATCTGCTTGTCCATCCCTTCATTTTAAACCGGAAAACAAGGAGAATACAAAGTATTTTTGTAAATTTGCAGCACTAAGCTACATCTTGACAAAGAAAGGAGTAAACATCATGGATACGATAACCTACGAGTTTGTACTGAGGCTCTTCATTGCAGCCATGCTGGGCGGGGCCATCGGTCTGGAGCGGGAATACCGTGCCAAGGAGGCGGGTTTCCGGACACATTTCCTCGTGGCACTGGGCAGCGGACTGTTCATGATCCTGTCTCAGTTCGGTTTCGACGGCGTGCTGGGACATTACGGACAGGTGTCGCTCGATCCGAGCCGTATCGCCTCACAGGTGGTGACAGGCATCGGATTCATCGGTGCCGGAACGATCATCTTCCAGAAGCACGTGGTACGCGGCCTCACGACGGCGGCAGGCCTCTGGGTGACCTCGGCCATCGGCATGACGGCCGGTGCGGGCATGTACGTACTGTCCATCGCCACGACCGTGCTTGTCCTGCTCTGCCTGGAAGCCCTTTACTTCATCCTGCAGCACTTCGGCACACGCAACATCAACGTGTCTTTCAGTGCTCCCGAAGAGACCGACATCCAGCGTGTCCTCCAGCGGCTGCGTGAGAAGGAAGTCATCATCGACTCCTATGAGATGCAGCGCAAGGACACCTCCTCCGGACACTACTACGTCGTGACGATGGAAATGAAGTTGAAACGCAACCGGTACCAAAGCCATCTGCTTAACTTCATGATGGAGTTCAAGGATGTCACGGTGGAGTCGATAGAATAGGTCCTCGGATGCGTAAAAAAGAAAGTCATGGATTTTGAGGAGAGAGAGGAGGACACCCGCCGGGCGGAACTTGTCCGTATATTGGAGCATTCGATAGAACGGCTGTCGCTGGCAGAACTCGAGGCCTTGTACTATGACCTCATAGCCAAGGATTATATAAGGGAGTAAGAGGATGCCGCTGATGGACAAATGGAACAGGGAAATCCTCCGCCTTGCGGTTCCCTCCGTCATAAGTAATGTGACCGTCCCCTTGCTGGGACTTGTCGACCTGGCGGTCGTCGGTCATATAGGCAATGAGACTTACATCAGTGCCATTGCCGTCGGATCGATGATCTTCAACGTCATGTACTGGCTGTTAGGGTTCCTGCGAATGGGGACAAGCGGCATGACCTCACAGGCTTTCGGACGGCATGACCGTAAAGAATGTCTGGACATCCTTGCACGCACGCTGCTGATAGGCATTGGAACAGGACTGTTCTTTGTCGCCGTACAGCGGGGTCTGGAATGGGGTATGCTCCGGCTGATGAACACGCCGGAGACCTCATGGGGGCTTGTCGGAACCTATTTCCGGATCGTCATCTGGGGCGCACCCGCCATGTTGGGGCTATACGGACTGACAGGCTGGTTCATCGGCATGCAGGATACCCGTATGCCCATGATGGTCGCCATACTGCAGAATGTGGTCAACATCCTTGCCTCCCTGTTCTTCGTATTCGTCCTGGACTGGAAGATAAGCGGTGTCGCTGCCGGCACCGTCCTGGCCCAGTGGGCGGGCTTCATTGTGTCCCTGTCTGCCGCTTGCCGGCGGATCAGACGCCTCGTGAGGGGGTTCGACCTGCTGGCAGGCAGGCTTTTCAGAGCCCAATTGCACGCCACGTTCAGACACGTGCAGAAGAGGAAAGACGCATGGGGCGAGTTCTTCCGTGTAAACAAGGACATCTTCCTGCGGACGGTCTGTCTGGTAGCCGTCAACTTCTTCTTCACCTCGGCCGGAGGGAAGCAGGGGGCAATGCTGCTGGCCGTCAACACACTGCTGATGACGCTCTTCACGCTTTTCTCTTATCTGATGGATGGCTTTGCGTATGCAGGAGAGGCTTTGAGCGGCAAATACTATGGTGCAGCCGACGGGGAGGGACTGCGTATCATCGTCCGCCGGCTGTTCGCCTTCGGCGGACTCATGGCAGTGCTCTTTACCGCCGTGTATGTCGTCGGCGGAGAAGGATTCCTGCGGCTGCTCACAGATGACACGGCTGTCATCGCATCCGCCCGCCCCTACCTGTTCTGGGCTTATCTGATACCGGCGGCCGGAATGTCGGCCTTTGTATTGGACGGTGTCTTTATCGGACTGACCGCCACCAAAGGCATGCTGTTTTCAACGGCGGTGGCCATGGCAACATTCTTCACCGTGTATTTTCTGTTCTGGAGGCAGCTGGGCAATGATGCCTTATGGATAGCTTTCCTCCTGTTCCTTGCAGCGAGAGGAGCCGCGTCTTTTTTATGGATGCACCGGTATTCTATCATCATCTGATCTAAATTTTCCGAAAGATGAAATACACCGCCATCATCGTCTTTTTACTTTTCTTCCTGTCAGTCTGCGGATATGTCGGCTGGCGTATCTGGCATATCCTCCCTTTCTTTTCCCCTGTCAGATGGATTGTCGTAGGAGTTCTGCTGCTGTTCATCGTCTGTTTCTTCACCAACTTCATCTTCGGACTTGACAGCAGGCCCATGCCCATCGCCATAACGCTGTATGAGCTGGGCAACTCGTCTGTTTTCATCGGTCTGTATCTTGCGATGCTCTTCCTTGTGCTCGACATGGGGAGGCTGCTCCGTCTTGTCCCCCGTTCATTGCTCTACGACAGCCGGGCCGGAACGGCTTCAGTCGCAGTCGTCATGACCGGACTGTTTGTCTATGGCTATCTGCATTACCTGCATAAAGAACGTGTGCCTTTGACTTTGAAGACTACAAAGACCATGCGCCGGCGGCACCGTATGGTCATGATGACCGACCTGCATCTGGGTTACCACAACCGTGCAGACGAGTTCAGGAAATGGGTGGACAGCGTGAACAGGGAGCAGCCCGAACTTGTTCTCATTGCAGGTGACATTGTCGACGGGAGCATCCGGGCATTGGCGGCACAGGGCATGGCGGCAGAGTTCAGGCGACTGAAAGCCCCGGTCTACGCCTGTCTGGGCAACCATGAGTATCTCGGAGGCGCATCACAGGCAAAGAAATTCTATCAGGATGCAGGCATCCACCTGCTGGTCGACAGTCATGCCCTGGTGCATCTGCCGGGCGGAGACCGTCTGCTTGTCGTGGGGCGCGACGACCGGACGAACAAGAGGCGGGCCGGCCTGCAGGAGCTGATGAGGCACTCTCCGAAGGGCTATTACACGATTCTCATGGACCACCAGCCCTACCATCTGGAAGAAGCACAGCAATGCGGCATAGACTTCCAGCTGTCAGGGCACACACATTATGGACAGGTCTGGCCTGTCAGCTGGATCGAAGACCTTATCTACGAAGATGCCTTCGGGCCATTGCGAAAAGGAGACACGCAATACTACGTATCTTCCGGAATCGGAATCTGGGGCGGGAAATTCCGTATCGGGACAAGGTCTGAATACATTGTGGCGGAACTCCAATAAACAGAAGTCTACGGAAAAAGCGCATCAGACTATGCCTTCCAGCTTAGCCTGATACGCTTTTTCCCATTCATTTCCTCCCCGGCCAGCCGGTCCGGTCGGGACATCTTCCCAAATACCCTCATTGTCATGGTGATGTTAAGAGGGGGCTGCCGCCCCTTCGCAGCTTTCCGCCCCTATTCAGCATGTTCCTTCTTCCCAGCATCCGAACGAGTCCGTTATGTTATTTTAGGATCCGTTCGTCTAAAAGAAGAGAAGACATCAAAAGGTCATTCCGGATATCCGCATGAATCCGTCTCCCCCGGCAACAGCCGGAATCTCTCACCGGGCATTCAGGGTCTGTCTGATTCCCTGCTCCCGATGCGTTATGTGTACTTCAATTCCATACTTCTCATTGAGATGCTCCGCCAGATGCTGTGCGCAGTAGACCGAACGGTGCTGTCCTCCCGTACAGCCGAAGCAGAACATCAGGTCGGTAAAACCGCGCTGCATATAACGTTCCACATGATGGTCGGCCAGTCTGTAGACGGGCTTGAGGAAATCGAGTATTTCGCCGTCATCCTCCAGAAAGCGAATGACAGGTTCATCCAGTCCCGTAATCTTTTTGTAAGGCTCGTACCGTCCGGGGTTGTGCGTACTCCGGCAGTCAAACACATAGCCTCCCCCGTTGCCGGAGGTATCTTCGGGGATTCCTTTCCTATAGGAGAAGCTGAACACACGGACTACCAGCGGGCCTTTCCCGTCGTACTTGGAGAATGTCGCAGGGCCGTCCATCGGATTGGCCTTGTAAATGTCCTTCTCTGCTGTCCTGAAACCGTCTGACCTGTTTGCCGCCGGTTTCTCGATATGTGCAAACTGCGGCAGCCGGGTAAGCCGTTCCAGCATGGACATCATATAAGGATAGGGAAATACATCCTCTCCCAATGCCAGAAGATCGCACAGATTCTGTATGGCAGGAGGGATGGAGTCGACAAAATGCTTCTTCCGTTCAAAGTAACCGCGGAAGCCGTATGCACCCAGCACCTGCAGCGTACGGAACAGGACGAAGAGGGACAGGCGGTTGACGAAATGCCGCTTCGACGGCACTTCTGTGTAATTCTTCAGACTCTGGTAGTACTCAAACACCAGTTCCCTGCGCAGCTTGAAAGAATACTTCGCACTTGCCTGCCACAGGAAGGATGCAAGGTCGTAATAGAACGGTCCTTTCCTGCCACCTTGGAAATCGATGAAATAAGGTTTCCCCTCCTTGTCCAGCATGACGTTGCGAGCCTGGAAGTCACGATAAAGAAAGGCATCCATCTTCTCCGAGGTCAGGTCTTTGGCAAACATACGGAAATTCGCTTCGAGCTTCAGCTCGTGGAAATCCAGCTCTGTCGCTTTCAGAAAGCAGTACTTAAAGTAGTTCAAATCGAAGAGCACCCCTCTCTGGTCGAACTCCGGCTGTGGATAACAGTTGGAGAAATCAAGCCCCCGAGCCCCACGCAGCTGTATGTTCGGCAGTTCACGGATCGTCCTGCGAAGCAGTTCCTGCTCCGCAAGATTATATCTTCCGCCGGCTTCTCGTCCGCCACGGACGGCCTCAAAGAGCGAACGGTCCCCAAGATCGGTCTGCAGATAGCGGGTCTCATCTTCCGAGACAGCCAGTACGTGTGGAACCGGAAGCCGGCGTTTCTCAAAGTGTCTGGCAAGATAGACAAAAGCATGGTTCTCGTCGCGGCTTGTACCGATGACGCCAATGACCGACTCACCGTCTTCGTCCGTCAGCCGATAATATGCGCGGTTGCTCCCCGCCCCTTCCAGCTTTTCGACACCGGCAGGCTCGCTGCCTCTCCATCGTTTATACAGTGCTAATAGTTTCTCCATTCCCTTATTCCTAATGCTGTCTCCGAAGATAGGCGACGGTACAGCCTGCATACATTAAAGTCCGCTAAGTGTCTTTCCTCCAGCCTCTTACAGAAGGCAGAACCGGGGGAGAGCAGGACGGCTTCTTATTCTTCCAGCTTTCTTTTTATCTCGTCGGCCTGCTTCTCTCCCCGTTTCTTGTTGTCATATTGGCGGAGCAGACCGTCTATCAGCAACAGGATGGCAAGAATACCGCCCGTGACAAGCAATGACTTTGTGAGATAGTAGATGCCTCCGATGACTACGAAGAGCACGATAAATTCTTTCCAGTTGATCAATCGTTTCATGCTACAAATTTACATAAAAACGGTGATTTATGAGCCTGTTGGATAAAGAAAGTGGTTTTCCTTCGGAGGAAAGTCAACGAAAAGACTACGGATGACTGCCGTCCGGTAAACATTTTCCATACATGCAGGGTATCATCCGCTTTACTGACAGTGACTGGAACGGATCGGGTCTCCTGCCGATGTTCTGACGGCCGGCACCGGTGGTGTCTTGGGCAACCGTCATGAAGAAAGGACACGAAAAAACGCCCATACCGCACCTGCTGACTTCCATCAGGTGCCGTATGAGCGTTATGGATCGGATTTCAGAAAGCGGTTTTATCCTGCTTTTTCATCGGCAGGGACGGGCTTCTCCGTTTTCTTTCTTGATACGGACTTCTTTGCAGCCCTGCCCGCAGCGGACTTTCTGCCCGAGGCTTTCTTCTCTTTTTCGTCACGCAGCCGGAGCTCTTCCTTTTCCAGCGTATCGACCTTTGCCTGCAAATGGGATATCTCCTTCGACTTCATTTCAAGCTCCTCTCCCTGATTACGGATAGTTGTAAGCAGGCTGTTCAGCTCCTCATTGTCGATTTCAGCAGGATAAAGACTGTTGACACGGTTCAGGAAGTCGCCCAGAACATTCATGTAATTGGTAAAGGCATCGAACGGACTGGAATAGATGCCCCTGTCCATTCCCACCCGCGAGGGCTTGGTAGACATGAACCGGAAGTTGTCGCTCGCCTGCAGATAGTCCCAGTCCTGGTTGATGCGCGGGTCGTCGGCAATACGCACACGGTCGGCAATGCTGTAAAGCTTGTTAAATGCTTCACGCTGCATCGGATTCCCCAGCCATGTACTGACATCACGCTCCTCATCCATCCAGCTCAACGTGTCAGGCACGTCAAGCCGGTCGACACTCTTCAGCTTCATACATAGCTCTGTCGGAGTAGAGAAAGTGATACCCCGCTGCTTTGCACAGGCCGGCCACGCTTTGAAGAACTCGAGGATATTGCTCGAAAGCGGCTGCTCAATGCCGAGAGCGGACAGATTCATGAAAACGCCGATGACCTGTTCTTCCTCGGGAAGTGCCGCGATCTCGTCCATATAGGTATCGGCGAACAGCGGATACCCTTCCCAGTCTGAATTGTTGAAACGGAGCGAGATGTCATCACTCAGCTTCACGTCACGCAACAGCAGCTTGAGTTTCGGATCGAGCGCACAGTTGTACACGTAATGCGGACTCTTCCAGCCCAGTACATGTTTCGCCCCTTCTGTCAACATCCCCTTGAAGCCCATCCGGGAAGCCAGCAGACCGATTTCATCACTGTAGATCAGCGAGGAGTTGCGCAGTACCTTAGGAGTCTGGCCGAAGTATTCCTTGATTTTCTGTGCCTGACGTTTTACTTCCGACTTGAAACTTTCCTCATTGGCAAGCGAAGCAAGACCGTGGGAATAGGGTTCGGCAAGGAACTCCACACAGCCGGTACTGTTCAGTTCCTGCAGTTTCTCCAGCACCTGGGGAGCGTGTATCTCCAACTGCTCGATGCCCACGCCCGAGAGCGAGAACGTCACTTTGAAAGCCTTTCCGCTCTCATGGATCATCTGCTGCAAGGCCTCCAGAGCCGGCATATAGCTCTTGTCGGCAATCTCTGATATGGTGCGTTCGTTCTCGAAGCTGTCATAATAATAATGGTCGGTACCGATGTCAAAGAAACGGTAACGTTTCAGGTGAATTACCTGGTGTATCTCGAAATATAAACAAATTGTCTTCATTGTCTTGTTGTTTTGGTTTTATTTAGGTCATTCGTTTTCCATCATCCGGACTTATTGCCAGCCCAATGTACGGAGGTAAAGCTCGCGGATCCATGCGCCTACCTTCTCCCATGTTATCTGGTCGACCTCACGTTTTCCTTCAGCGGCGAGGTAGTCGAAGAGGCTTTCGTTGTGACAGATGGAGTACATCGCATCTGCCAGCGCATGAATATCCCAGTAGTCTACCTTGATGCAGTTGTCCAGAATCTCTGCGCAACCGCTCTGCTTGGAGATGATGGACGGTGTCCCGCACTGCATCGCCTCCAAGGGAGAGATACCGAACGGCTCGCTTACGGACGGCATCACATAAACATCGGAAGCCTTCAGGCATTCATACACCTGGTTGCCGCGCATAAAGCCGGGGAAATGGAAACGGTCGGCAATGCCCCGTTCGGCCGCCAGGTAAATCATCTGATCCATCATATCGCCCGATCCTGCCATACAGAAACGGACATTACGTGTACGGTGCAGCACCATGTTGGCGGCTTCGACGAAGTATTCAGGCCCTTTCTGCATTGTCAGCCGGCCGAGGAAAGTGACGACTTTCTCCTTCCCCTTGTGGTCGGGACGCGGAATTTCGGCAATCTCCTGCTTCAGCGGGTAGACGGCATTGTGTACCGTGAAGACCTTCCGTGGATCCTGATGATACTGATTGATGACCGTCTGGCGTGTCAGTTCTGACACGCACATGATGCAGTCGGCATTGTCCATACCGTCCTTCTCGATGCCATAGACTGTCGGATTGACCTTACCGCGCGAACGGTCGAAGTCGGTGGCATGGACATGGATGCACAGCGGCTTGCCCGATACCCTCTTGGCATGAATGCCGGCAGGATAGGTCAGCCAGTCGTGTGCATGGATGATATCGAAGTCGAATGTACGTGCCACGACACCGGCGATGATCGAATAATTATTGATTTCCTCATGCAGATTATCCGGATAGCCGCCGGCGAAATCCATCGCACCAAGGTCGTTGACATGCATATAATTGAAGTCGGCATAGATGTGCTCACGCAGTTCGAAGTATTGTTCCGGTGTCATCAGATTGCCGAGACGGTTCTTCACATAGTCGTAGCCAAGCTCCCGATAGGCAATAGGCACATGGTCCATTGCCACAATATCCGCAAAAGTGTGGTCCTCGTCACCAAAAGGATGAGGCAGACAGAGGATTGTCTCGACATCTCCCTGCGCATGAAGCCCCTCCGAGATACCGAAGTTGGCAGTAGCCAGACCGCCATATACATGAGGAGGATACTCCCATCCAAACATTAAAACTTTCATACAGGTTCCTCCATTTTAATATTTATACTTCTCAAGCAACTCTAATGTACGGAGCACTTCAGCAACATTCATCGCAAAAGAGATGGCTCCGCGCCCACAGAACGGCGGATTACCGTCGAACAGTTCGGGCAGCGTGCTGAGACAGTGGTTGAACATCTCATCCTCATACCCTACCAGCTGGCGTTCGACAAAGCTCAGACGCGTCTGCTTATAGAGTTTCAGACAGGCTTCGAGATAGAAGCCTCCCAGCCATGGCCAGGCCGTTCCCTGATGGTAGGCCAGGTCGCGCTGTGTCTGCGGCCCGACGTACATCGGATTGTAACCGCCGCTCTTAGGAGAGAGAGAACGGAGTCCCTTCGGCGTAAGCAGTTCACGCGTACAGACATCCAGCACGCCTCTTTTCTGTTTCTGGTCGAGCGGTGAATAGTCAAGCGCTACGGCAAAGATCATGTTAGGACGTACACTCCAGTCGATCATCCTGCCGTCTACGTAATCATAGAGATAACCATACTCGTTCAGGAAAGTGGCGACAAACGCCTCCTTGCACTTGGAAGCGGTCTTCTCGAGTTCTGCTGCACGTGCCTCATAGCCGCTCTCCTGTTCCATGGAAGCGACAAAGCGCAGGGCGTTGTACCAAAGCGCATTGAACTCTACGATATATCCCGTCCGGGGAACAACAGGTTTACCGTTGTTTGTGGAGTTCATCCACGTGACGGCTCTCCCCTTCGCACTGGCATAAAGCAGACCGTTGGCATCCAGCCTGAGGTCGGGATGTCCGCCGGAAGAGAGGTAATCAACAATATCCCGCAGCAGACTGCCATAACGTTCCTGGCAGCGTGCCTTGCCAGCCTCCTTGGCGTATTGCTGTATTGCCCATATACACCACAGGGGAACATCGGGCTTCTCCATCTCGTAGATGTTGACGCTGACCGGTTTCCCCTCCATGAACTCACGCAGCCCTTTCTCCGCCGTCTGCATTACCAGTTCAAAGTATTCCTGCTCTTCGATGCTCAGCGTCAGCCCCGGGAGAGCGATGAACTGGTCACGGGCACGACATTTGAACCACGGATAGCCGGCAAGGATATAACGCTCATCGTTCTTCGAACGGTTATGGAACTGATGGGCAGCATTGACAAGACAGTGGAAGAAATTGTCACGCGGACTGCGTGACGCCACCTCTTTTTCAAACAGGGATTTCAATGAGGATGTATGGCATTCCGCCGTAGAAGCGGCAAAGACTATGCTCTCTCCCTTTCGGATATTCATTTCAAAGTAACCCGGCACATAGAGATCTTCATTGGACGCATAACCACGTTCCTGCTCTTTCGGATATTCCAGTCCACGGTACCAATAAGGCTCGAAGTGGAATACATTGCTCTTCGAGAACTGCATGAAGAGCGACGGATAGCCGGCATACATGCGGGTGCTGATGCCGTTGTCCACCTCCTGGTACGACCTGTCCGCAACGGAGTTCTCGTGTGTGAACTGCCGTACGCTGCGGAAAGCAAGGAAAGGACGGAACTGAAGGGTAGTCTGTGAGTGGGCATCCAGCAATGTGTAACGAATCAGAATACGGTCTTCATAGTGTTGGAACACGACCTCCTTTTTCAGCAGTACACCTCCTACCCGATACACGGTAGTAGGCACGGTGTCACAGTCGAACTCACGGATATACTTATGTCCCTGCGGGCTGAAATTGCCGCTCTGATACTTGTGTAACCCAAGGTTGAAGGCAGCACCATGCTGGATGACGGTGGGGTCAAGCGAGCTAAGCAGTACATGGTTGTCGTCATCCAGTCCCGGAACCGGCACAACAAGCAGTCCATGATACTTGCGCGTATTGCAGTCAACGATTGTAGAACAGGAATATGCCCCCGAGCGGTTGGTCCGCAACAACTCTCGTGGCAGCGAGTCCTGAAGATTGGTCATCAGAGCCTTTTCAAATTTTAAGTAGCTCATGTCTATAAAGGTTTTATGTTCTGTTGTTTGGTCTCAAGTCAAAAGGAAGTCACGGTACGACTACACTGTTTGGCACTTCAAAGATACGAAGAAAAATCAGGATAATGTCAAAATCTTACTTATATTTTTCAGTTCTTCCGTTAAATACATGGACAGGAGAAAAAACAGAGGCTTATAATCTCCGGCAAATGCCGGCATTATACATCTGAAGCGTCTGTCTGCCCATTCGATCCGTGTGCCCGGCAGACCGCTCCCGCACAATCCGGCCATCAGCACCTTACTATATAGGACCATGGCAGGAGCGAACCGGTCTTCCCTTTTCCTGCCGATGTGTTTAAAGGAAATTCGCCATGAGGAAAGTTTCCGGTCTTACAAGGTAAAAGGTCACCTTCACCGCTGCGGGCAAGACAACATCCTGACAAGGATTCAGGGCTGCCGGCATCAGAAAACCGTCTGTCAATCGGGTATCAGGAAATTGATTACCTCCTTCTCCACACTGACCTTGCATGTTGCGACAGGCGTCCCGTTCAACAGGCGTCCATCCACACTGACAGGGGTATGGCTCTCTGCCTGCAATGTCAGTTCGGCCGTCCGATAAGGATGCACACTCCTATGATTCAGAATTTTCCCACGCAGGAGGAGATAAAGCCCCTCTATGATCTGCATGGTCTTGGGCTGGGAGACGACCGAGACATCCAGCAGACCGTTGTACGGTACGGCGTTGGGGGTCTGTCCGTAGCCCGAGGCATTGCCTATGCAGACCGTCATAAGGCGTTTGTTTACCGTCTCCGTATTGACATGGAGGTGCATGAGGAAGTCGGTACGCTGGAAGAGAAGCAGGAAAGTCGAAAGGATGAAGGACAGTCTTCTGGAGACAAACAGATGGCGGGTACGGCGGCGAAGGCTCATAATGGTAGCGACAAAGCCAAAGTTCACACAGTTGAGGAAATAACGCCGGCAGTGCTCGTTCTTTCTGTTCTGATAACGGATACATCCGACATCTATCTTTCTCACCCTTTTCTGCATCAGCCATCGGATGGTCCGGTCCAGACAGGATTCATCAAAACCCCAGAAATGAGCAAAGTCGTTCAGCACTCCGTTCGGAATCACCCCCAGCGTGATCTGTCCCCGCTCTTCCGGTTCCATGCGCATCAGGTAGTTGACCGCATCATTCAGGGCAGAGTCCCCGCCGAATATGACAAGGGTCCTGTAACCGTTGTTGATCATCATACGTACCAGCCTTTCCACACCGCGCGGATTCTCACTCTGTACCATGTCATACAGTACATGATGCGATTGCAGACAATGTTCTGCCTGTTCCCAGCGTTTCACAGGATTACTCAGCAATCCGCCTTTGGGACAATAGATGACGCCCCACCTCTCTTCTTCTACCATAGACTTAATATTTCTTCTATCTTTGCATTCATCGGCTGCCGGGCATTGACCCAGTGTATTGTGAAGCCTCGCCGTTCCATGCCCCGGAACCATGTCATCTGCCGTTTCGCAAACTGGTGGATGGCCGTTTCCAGCTGTCCGAACATTTCCTCATAAGACAGCCGTCCGACGAGATATTCTGTGACAAACCTGTATTCCAGCCCATAATAAATAAGGTCTTCGGCAGGAATACCACGTTTCAGGAGGCGGTCTATCTCCTCCACCATCCCCGCTTCAAGCCGGACTTTCAGACGCTCTGTTATTTTCTGCCTGCGCTCGTCACGATCAATGTCCACACCTATTATGAACGAGTCTATCGGCGGGCAGTGCCGGTCTTCTGTCGGAGCCGACAGGTTGTGCGTCTCAATCTCTATGGCGCGGATGGCCCGCTGACAGGAGTCTACATCCGTCCTGTTGTGCATGACGGAGTGGTTCCTCTCTTTCAATCCGGTCAGAATCTGTGTCAGCTCCCCAAGCGATTTGTTCTCCAGCGACCGGCGCAGCTCCGGATTCTGGGGCACCGGAGACAGACTGTAACCTTTCAGCACCGCTTCTATGTAGAGGCCTGTCCCGCCACAGAGAATGGGCGGTACCCCCCTGTTCCGTATGTCTTCATAACAGTTGAGGAAGTCCTGCTGATAGCGGAAGAGATTGTACTTCGTCCCGGGCTCACATATATCTATCAGGTGGTAGGGAACGGATCGTCCGTCCACCGTATAATCTCCCAGATCCTTCCCCGTGCCGATGTCCATGTCCCGGTACACCTGCCGGCTGTCGGCACTGATGATTTCAGCACCGGTGCGCACCGCCAGATGTGCGGCGAGGTCTGTCTTGCCCGATGCTGTAGGCCCGAGAATGGTTATCATACGTTTTCCCGAAGCCGTCCCATAATCCGCACCGCTCTCCGTATGTTCATGCTTCATGTCGCAAATTTAGATAAAATTCCCGAACTATAAGCCGGTCGGATAAAGAAAATATTTTTTCTTTAGAAGAAAGATAACAGAAAAATCCCTGCCGGAGAACCGGCAGGGATTAATATTTCATCCGTCAATGTCTCTCTGCGCAAGAGAGAATTGCAGATTCACTTTCCAGCAATATTACTTCAGCTCTGCGAAGTACTTGATTGTGCGTACCATCTGAGAAGTGTAAGAGTTCTCATTGTCATACCAGGAAACAACCTGTACCTGATATGTGTCGTCGCTGATCTTGCTTACCATTGTCTGAGTTGCATCGAACAGTGAGCCGTAGCGCATACCGATGATGTCAGAAGAAACAATCAGGTCCTCGTTGTAACCGAAGCTCTCCGTTGCAGCAGCCTTCATGGCAGCGTTGATGCCCTCAACGGTAATGTCCTTGCCCTTGACAACAGCAACGAGGATGGTGGTAGAACCTGTCGGAGTCGGAACACGCTGTGCAGAACCGATCAGCTTGCCGTTCAGCTCAGGGATGACGAGACCGATGGCCTTTGCAGCACCTGTTGAGTTAGGAACGATGTTGCAGGCACCTGCACGTGAACGACGGAGGTCGCCCTTGCGCTGCGGACCGTCGAGAATCATCTGGTCGCCCGTGTAAGCGTGGATGGTTGACATGATACCTGACTGGATAGGAGCGTATGCGTTCAGTGCAGCTGCCATAGGAGCCAGACAGTTGGTTGTACAAGAAGCGGCAGAGATGACCTTGTCGTCAGCTGTCAGGGTCTTGTGGTTTGTATTGAATACGATAGTAGGAAGGTCGTTGCCTGCCGGAGCAGAGATAACCACTTTCTTGGCACCTGCCTTGAGGTGGGCAGAAGCCTTCTCCTTTGATGTGTAGAAACCAGTGCACTCGAGAACAACGTCTACCTTGTTAGCAGCCCATGGGCAGTTTGTAGCGTCCTTCTCAGCAGAGATCTTGATTTCCTTGCCATCAACGATGATAGAATCCTCTGTTGCCTCTACAGTGTGCTTGCCCTCACCGTACTTGCCGGCGAAACCACCCTGAGCGGTATCGTATTTCAGAAGATGAGCAAGCATCATAGGACTTGTCAAGTCGTTGATTGCAACAACCTCATAACCTTCAGCCTCAAACATCTGACGGAATGCGAGACGACCGATACGGCCAAAGCCGTTAATAGCTACATTTACCATTTTTTACCTTAATTAATTTATGAAAGTTTATAAAACTATTTTCTTTTTACCTCCTTGTAGAAATATTTTCCTTGTTACGATTGCAAAGATACAATTATTTTTTTATTTTTGCAGACGCTTTGCGTATTAAATATTATAAAAATTAACGTGCGACACGCATACAGATGGATGGATGCAATCCTACAGACCGAGATTGTAACGTCCGTATGCCAAAAGCGGGATGTTTAGGATAAAGAAGTACAGGACAACAACAATTTAACAACAGATAAAATTATGAGCAGACTCATTCAAGAATTCAAAGACTTTGCAGTAAAAGGGAATGCCGTCGACATGGCGGTCGGCGTAATCATCGGCGGTGCTTTCGGAAAGATCGTCTCATCTATCGTCGACGACATCCTCATGCCTCCTATCGGATGGCTCATCGGCGGCGTCAAGTTCACCGACCTGAAGATCACGCTCCCCACCGTCGACATCCCGGGGGTGGAGAAGATGGAGGCCGCCACCATCAACTACGGCAATTTCCTCCAGACGACATTCGATTTCCTGATCATCGCTTTCTGTGTATTCCTCCTCGTAAAGGGTATCAACAGACTTTCTAAGAAAAAGGAGGGGACAGCTGCGCCGGCACCTGCTCCAGAGCCGACGAAC
Source organism: Prevotella multiformis (assembly GCF_018127985.1). Classification (NCBI taxonomy): domain Bacteria; kingdom Pseudomonadati; phylum Bacteroidota; class Bacteroidia; order Bacteroidales; family Prevotellaceae; genus Prevotella; species Prevotella multiformis. Next base: position 585,410 of record NZ_CP072357.1, read on the forward strand.
GAAGAGAAGCTCCTCATGGAGATACGCGACCTGCTGAAGAAACAATAAATACAGGCATCCTGTAACAACAGGGGAACGAAGTCCGAAGTCCGGCAACGGAACTCCGGACTTTTTCGTTAAGGCCACTTACAGGCGGAAGGACCGTGTATCAGGCAGATACACAGCACAAGAGGCGGGTAGAAGTCCTCCCTCATCAGAAAAAGGATGTCAGCCTCCGGCTTTTGCGACAGGCTGATTCCGCCAAGCTCCAGCATCCCCTCATTTCAGTTCTAAGTGCAGGACCAATGGCAGATGATCGCTGAATCCATTGTTATAACGCATACCATTATAATTACGGCGTGGCTTCACTCCACCGTATTTCTCATCCGGCTCCAGCAGGAACACGGCATCATGGACATGACAGCCTGCCACACGCTCACGCAGGTTCTCGCTCACCAGAATCTGGTCCAGACTCCCCCAGGCACCATGGTAACGATAGGTTCCTTTGGCTCCGTTGCTTCCCTGCGCTTCTGCCGACACATTGACCAGTCCGTGCGTATATGCGGTCTGCAGGGAGGGACTGTCAGGATAATCATTGAAATCGCCCATCACCAGTACTTTGGGATCCGAGTGGCACAGCCGGAGAGAATCTACCGCATCGCACAGCCGGTTTACCACGTGTTTCCTGAAAGGTCTGGAATACAGTTCACCTCCCATTCGGCTCGGCGCATGAACCAGGAAGACGTGCAGCGTGTCGCCGTTTTCCACTTCACCTTCCACATGAAGAATGTCCCTTGTAGGACGCATGTCCAGAATCGGTGCGACACGTATCGTATCCACTCTGATCAGCCTGAAGGAAAAAGGGGAATACAGCAAAGCCACATCAATGCCGCGCACATCACCGGAGGCGGTCATTACGTATTCATAACGTGCCTTGCGGAGCAATGAACGGCGGGTAAGGTCGAACAGGACGGAGTCGTTCTCCACCTCGCACAGTCCTACGATGTCGGGCAGATGCCAGCCGCTGCCGTCTTCGCCGCAGGCTATGAGGGTCTGTCCTGTCCTGTTCAGTTTCTCCCAGTACTTGGTCCGGGTCCAATGCCGGGGAGAATCCGGCAGAAATTCACGATCTTCCTTCAGCGTGTCATGCCGTGTGTCAAACAGGTTCTCCGCATTGAGTTCGACGACGGTCAAGCGACTTTGTGCAAAGATCTGCAAGGTGGTCAGTACTGTAAAGATAAAGATTAATGCTGAACGCATAAGCCGTTGGGAATTAAATATCAAGAGTTAAAAGTATTGCGGGGACAGACAGGGTAGTTGAGGGAAGGATGAGAAGCCAGAGGGGAAAGTGAGTAAAGGTATCAGGCCTTTACCGCATTCCATCCATAAAGGGGAATCAGCCGCAGGGGTGTTGTCTGAAGACAAGAGGACTTCCTCTCCGGCGAGAAGACCACGATGAAGACATAAGGCCGTTCATCCCCTACGATGGTGACGACTTATCCTCCTCTGAATCATCCACCTCCCGACGGATCCCCTACCCCTTCACATGCTTGCGGATCTTCGCCAGATAAGCTTTCATGCCATCGGCATCCTTGTCGTCGATGATCTGCAGCAGCTCTTTCAGTTCCGTACGGATCTGCGCCACCTGGTCGTGCGTGCAGGGATTGAAAAGAATCTCCTGGAGCAGGTAGTCATCCTCATTCAATACGCCCTTCGCTATCTGCATGTGCCGTTTGAAAGTGGTGCCCGGTGCATCCTGGTGCTTCATCACGGCCGCAAAGACGAAGGTCGAGACAAACGGAATGCTCAGCGAATAGGCTACCGTCTTGTCATGTTCCTCAAAACTATACTCGTAGATGTTCAATCCCAACCGCTGGTAGAGATCCTTGAAGAAGATTCTCCCCATATAGTCTCCCTCGCTGATGAGGATGGCGTTTTCTTCGCTCAGCTGGTTGAGATTGGCAAAGGTCGGCCCGAACATCGGATGCGTAGACACGTAGGGATGCCCGCAGCGGCCATACCATTCCTTCAGCCCCGTTTTCACCGAACTGATGTCTGACAGGATACTGCCGGACGGCAGCACCGGCAGTACTTCCTCAAAGGCCGGAACCGTATATTTCACCGTCACGGCATTGATGACCAGCTCCGGCCGGAAGGCTTCCACCTCGTCCAAGGTGGTAAACCGCCGGCAGTTGTATGTAAAGCGAAGACGGCGGGCATCCTTTTCGTAGGCCGCCACTTCGTGGTCGAAACTGAGCAGGTCGATGAAGAAACTTCCCATCTTTCCCGCACCCATAATCAGTATTTTCATATTCTTCCTTTTTCAAGAGGGGGGATTCGGTGACGGACATTGCTCGTTACCAGCCGATTGTCATGATGAAGAAAAGCAGCAGCCAATAACAGCCAAGATGCTGATCGGCAACAGACAATCACCGCTTATCCCCCCGATACCCGTCGGCCGGCAATGCGAAGCATCGACACCCGATGCTCCTACCTGTTCACTATCTCCAGCTGCTGGCGCACGCTCTCTTCATGGATCAGCTCGAAGACCTGTGCGGCAAAGTTGGGATCCATGCCGCAAAGACTTGCCTGTGCACCGCGCTTCTCAAGTATCTCATTGTACCTGCCGGCCTGCAGAACCGTCATGTTATGCTCTTTCTTGAAAGTGCCGATTTCACGGCAGATACGGAAACGCTTGGAAAGAAGTCCCATCAGCGAGTTGTCCACCTCGTCGATCTGCGCACGGAGAAGGCGGAGTCCTTCAGTCGTTGAGGTATGGTCACGCACGACCAGAAGCGACAGGATATAATCGAGAATATCGGGCGTGACCTGCTGCTTCGCATCACTCCAGGCTTTCTCCGGATTACAGTGGCTCTCGACGATCAGTCCGTCGAATCCCAGGTCCATTGCCTGCTGGCAGAGCGGCGCTATCAGGTCACGGCGGCCTCCGATGTGGCTCGGGTCACAGATGATGGGCAGCCCCGGGATACGCCGGCGCAGCTCGATGGGAATCTGCCACATCGGCACGTTGCGGTAGATCTTCTTTTCGTAGCTTGAGAAGCCACGGTGTATCACGCCCAGCCGCTTCAGCCCGGCCTGGTTCAGCCGCTGCAGCGCTCCAATCCATAGTTCAAGGTCAGGATTGACAGGATTCTTCACCAGCACGGGAATGTCCATCCCCTGCAGGGTGTCTGCCAGCGCCTGCATGGCAAAGGGATTGGCAGAGGTACGCGCCCCTATCCAGAGTATGTCCATGCCGTACTTCAAGGCCAGTTCGACGTGTTCGGGCGTTGCCACTTCGGTAGAGATCAGCATGCCCGTCTCTTCCTTCACCTCCTTCATCCAGGGCAAGGCCGTTTCGCCATTGCCCTCAAATCCACCGGGCTTCGTACGCGGCTTCCATATCCCGGCACGGAAGATATGGCAGCCTTTGTCTGCCAGGCTGCGTGCCGTGGACATTACCTGTTCTTCCGTCTCTGCCGAGCAGGGACCGGCGATGACAATAGGGCGAACATTGTCGCTCGGGAGTCTTAAAGGTTCTAAGTCTAATTCCATAATCATCTGTTCTTTAGTTTCACTTGATGGGATGAGCGCATCGTCCCGTTCCTCCTCAAAAGCCGCACCGGCGGCAACGGCACGGCATCCGGCATACCGCCTTACCACTCCAGGGCGGCAATACGGTCGCATGCATCCGCCATCCTCTCGTCTTTTGCACACAAGGAAATGCGGACATAACGCCTGCCGTTGCTGCCGAAGATGAATCCCGGGGTAAGGAACACACGTGCCCCGTGCAGCACCCGTTCGGTCAGTTCCTCCGCATCGGCGTACTTCTCCGGTATCTTTCCCCACAGGAACATCCCCACCTGTGCCCTGTCGAAACGGCAGCCCAGCAGTGTCAATATCTCTTCGGCCAGGACACGCCGCCGGCGATAGACCTCTATGTTATACCGCCGATGCCATTCATCCGTATTCGTCCTCATGGCCTCCGCCGCAGCCAGCTGTATGCCTCGGAAAGTTCCCGAATCGATGTTGCTCTTCACTTTCAGTATCCACGAGATGAAAGTAGGATTGCTGATGCACATCCCCACACGCCATCCCGGCATATTGTAAGCCTTCGACATGGAATTGAGCTCTATGCAGCAGTCTTTGGCACCGGGCACCTGCAGCAGGCTCAGCTTCTCTCCCTCGTTGAGGATAAACGAGTAAGGATTGTCGTTGACAACCACGATTCCATGCCGGCGGGCAAAGTCGACCAGCCTGACATAGGTCTCCCGGCGGGCGTTACCGCCGGTCGGCATGTTCGGATAATTCGTCCACATCAGGCGGACACGGTCCAGGTCCATCCGCTCCAATGCGTCGAAATCGGGCTGCCATCCCCTTTCCTCCCGCAGGTCGTAGGTCACGACCTCTGCTCCGAGCAGCCGTGAGAGGGATGTGTAGGTGGGATAACCGGGATCCGGGACAAGCACCCGTTCGCCGGGGTTGACAAAGGCCAGGGTGACGTGCAGGATACCTTCCTTCGAGCCGATGAGCGGCTGTACCTCGGTCAGCGCATCCACCTCCACGCCATACCAGCGTTTATAGAAGTCGGCCATCGCCCCGCGCAGTTCGGCTGTGCCCATGGTGGGCTGATAGCCATGCCCTGCCGCCTCCCGGGCGACCTCGCAGAGCTTGTCAATGGTCTGCTTCGAGGGAGGCTGGTCGGGACTGCCGACAGCCAGGGAGATGATGTCCTGTCCTTCCGCATTCAGTTCCGCCACCTCTTTCAGCTTGCGCGAGAAGTAGTACTCCTGCACCTCCCGCACACGGCTTGCCGGCTGTATCATAGGCTGTTTCCTTTTCATCTACTGTTCATGTTCTGTCTGCCGGGGCACTTTCCCCGCGCCGACGGCTGCTAATGTTCTCTGTACTCTCCCAGAACCCTGATGCTTTTCACCAGCGGAGTGATGGCGTCTATCGACTGCCGGTAGCGGGTGAGGCTGTCAAAAGTCAGGTCTACATAGAAGAGGTATTCCCACTCGTGCCCGATGACGGGCAGAGACTGTATCTTCGTGAGATTGATGCCATAGAAAGAGAGGATGGTCAGCACCTTGCTCAGAGACCCCTCTTCATGCGGCAGCGAGAATACGATGCTCGCCTTGTCCACATCCGTCAGCGGACGGAGGAAGTCGGCCTTCTGCGGCTGGCAGGCAATGAGGAAACGTGTGAAGTTGTGCTTGTTGTCCTCTATCGAATCCTCGAGGATCTTCAGTCCGTAGATCCGTGCGGCATCCGCGGCGCAGATAGCCGCCCGGCCGCGGCAACGTTTCCGTGCGATACAGGCAGCCGCCCCGGCCGTATCATCAGCCTCCACGGCCTTGAGAGCAGGATGGCCGGCAAGAAACGAACGGCACTGCATGAATGCCACAGGGTGGGAATGAACCTCGGTGACCGTTGCCCAGTCGTCGTCAGGCAGGCAGCAGATGCAGTGCTGGATATGGAGCCGCTGCTCGCCTACGACCATTGTCCCCGACTCGCGCAGGAGGTCGTAATTGTGCAGCAGGCTGCCGGCTATCGTGTTCTCGATGGCGAGCAGCGCGATGACCGTCGGGTCTTTTTCCACCTCCTCGAACACCTTCTCAAAAGTGGTGCAGCATATAAGCTGTACCTGTTCATCGGGAAAGTAAGCATGGGCTGCAATGTCGTGGAAACATCCCCGTTCTCCCTGTATGGCTATTCGTTTCATCTGCTTCGTCTGTTTTGTGGAGAACCGGCCCGTCAGAAGGCCGGTCTACGAAAAACGGCCCTGCCCAGGAATGGGCGGGACCGCTTCGTCGTCTGTTTCTTGCTTTATGTGATGGTCATAAGTTGAAATCTACACGCAACCTCCCGCCTTGCAACTTTCTGCAAAGAAAAAATAAAAGTAACGGAAAGATACATTAGATGTACTCATAATCTTCATTTTCGTTTGTATTCGACTGCAAATTTATTACTTTTATTTCTTATCACCAAACTTTTCGTGGAGAAAGATTCCTCCTGCGGAAAATACTCTGTGCGATACCGGCTGCTGCCGGTGGCTGGTACTGCTGTTCCCAAGGGGCGGTACCGCTGTTCCCAAGGGCTGGTACCGCTGTTCCCACACGGTTGGGAATCCGGTTCCCATACAATCAGAGGCAGGACGTTTGTCCCTCTCCGGATCATCCGCATTCCTCCCGGTACTTCCGAGGGGTCGTGCCCACCTCTCTCCGGAAGAACTTGGAGAAGGCGGATGCACTGGGGAAGTGCAGCCGGTAGGCAATCTCGCAGCCGGTCAGGCCGCCGGTCTCCAGGAGGATTTTCGCCTCCTGTACCGTCGCACGGTTAACCCAGTACATGACGCTCCGACCGCTCGCCTTCTTGATGACGGAAGACAGGTAGTGAGGGGTCATGTTCAGTTCTCCGGCATAGAAAGGAATGGAACGCTCCCGGACACAGTGGCGATGTACCAGCCGCCGGAACTTCCTGAAGGTTTCCTGCATGCGCATGGGAATACTGTCTGCCGCAGCCTTCTCGGCAGTGTCCCTGATGTACTGGACGTTGTCCACGAGTGCCTGCAGGAGATGCCGCAGCACCGTGCGGCGGACAGGGCGGACCTGCATGAAGTCCCAGACGAGGTAAATCATGCGCAGCAGCCGGTCGGCCTCTGTGGGCGAAACGGTGAGTACGCTCTCCTCCGGCAACTCCACCCCCTTGCGGAAGATGATGGCAACGACGCGCGTTTCCTCCGATATTTTCTTTATGTCGACAATGGTATCGGCAGGCAGCACCATCAGCATCCCCTTCTCGAGATGCCAGTCCTGGAGGTTGATGCAGAGGTCGGCATGTCCTTCCATGACAAATACCAGCCTCGGCTCTACTATCTGGTAGATCTTCCCTTCCTCGAGGAAACGGCTGTGCTGGATGTGACCGCCGATAACGAGGACGGCCTCGTCATTTGCCGTGACACGTCCCTGCTGCGGCAGCAGTTCTTCGGGATTGATGCTGTCCATTGAGAACGGGTTGATGGTTCTGGATTTCTCTTTCATCTTTCCTTATTGTATGATTATATTGCAAATCTAACATTATTCTCCGTAATAATACGTGCGAGACACAGGAAATCATACAATCGGGAAAGTTTTTGTTCGTATTTCATCATCTTCCTATGGCATAATAGTCCTATCTTTGCACGACAGGAAGAAGAAAACAGCCGATTAGACAAGAAAGAAGAGATGAAGAAACAGCACATGAAGAAGAAATTAGGACTTCTCGCACTGGCGGTCTTTCCCATTGCCGTTCCGGCACAGACGCTGGACGAATGTCAGCAGGCGGCCGGACGGAACTATCCTCTTATCAAGCGGTACGGACTCCTTGCACGGACAACGGAACTGACGGTCAGCAACATCAGAAAGGAATGGCTGCCCCAGATCAGCGTCTCCGCCCAGGCGACCTGCCAGAGCGGCGTCGCCTCGTGGCCGGACGGCATACGGACGGCGTACCGGCGGATGGGACTGGATATGAAAGGACTGTCCAAAGACCAGTACAGGGCGGGCATAGAAGTCACCCAGCCGCTCTACGACGGCGGGGCGGTCAGCAGCCAGGCGGGAATAGCACGGAGACAAGGAGAGGTGCAGGAGGCCGAAAACAAGGTGGACCTCTATCAGGTACGCCGACGTGTCAACGAGATGTACTTCTCACTCCTGCTTCTCGACGAACAGATCAGGCTCAACGAAGATGCGGCGGCACTGCTGCTGTCCAGCGAGAAGACGCTTTCGGCAATGGTCAGGGCCGGTACGGCCGCCGCAAGCGACCTTGAGAATGTAAAGGCGGGACGGCTGGACAAGGAGCAGCAGAACGCCGGGCTCAGGGCACAGCGGCAGATGCTGCGGCGGATGCTGGGTGTCTTCTGTGGCAGAGAGATCTACAACCTGCAGAAACCGGACGCTGTCAGGATTTCCGGGCAGACCGGCAACCGGCCGGAACTCGGGCTCTTCGACCGTCAGCTGATGCTTGTCGACGCACAGGAGAAAGCACTGGGGGCAAGGCTGCGGCCGAAGGTCGGGCTCTTCGCACAGGGCTTTTACGGTTATCCGGGACTTAACATGTTCGACGACATGATGAACCGGAAGTGGAGCCTCAACGGCATCATCGGCGTGAAGCTGTCGTGGGATGTCGGCGCACTCTATACACGGAAGAACGACAGGGAGAAGCTGGAAGTGCAACGTGAACAGATCGGGAATATGCGGGAGGTGTTCCTCCTCAACAACCGTCTGGAACAGATACAGGCGGAGGAGAACGCCGCCCGGTACCGAAGCATGATGCTTGCCGACGACGAAATCATCAGTCTCCGCACGCACGTCCGCAAGGCCGCCGAATCGAAGATGGCCCACGGCATCATCGACGCACACGGACTGATGCAGGAAATCTACAACGAGAATGCGGCCAGAATACGGCAGGCAATACACGAGATGGATATGCTACGGGAAATGTACAACCTGAAATATGCCAACAACGAATGAAACGACTGACGGAAATGAGAAAGATATTTTTATTCGCCGCACTCGCCCTTGGGGCGGTATCCTGCAAAGACAGCGGGAAAGAGTATGATGCCACGGGAACGTTCGAGGCTACGGAGGTGACCGTATCGGCCGAGTCCTCGGGACAGCTGGTAAGTTTTGACGTTACAGAAGGACAACTGCTCAATGGCGGGCTGACAGTAGGGCAGATCGATGCCCGTCAGCTGGCGCTGAAACGAGACCAGCTGGCTACGGACAATGACCAGCTCCGGGCGACCCATGGACAGCTCGAAGCCAACAGACGGCAGCTCGCAGCCAGCAGGCAGGCAACGGTCAGCCGGCAGCTGGACCTTGAGAAGCAGGTGGAGGCCATACGGCAGCAGATTGCCGACCAGCAAAGGGAACGGAAGCGTTTTGACGAACTGTTCCGGGACGGGGCGGCACCGCGCAGGCAGGTTGACGAGATCGATTACCAGATCCAGGTGCTGAAGAAACAGCTCGCCGCAGCCGAAGAGCAGATTGCCAGCCAGAACGCTGCATTGGCCGAACAGGACAAGGGAATCGCCGCACAGATGGAGGGCATCGCCGCCCAACAGGCCGGCGTGGATGCCCAGCAGGCCGGCGTACGTACCCAGCAGGCACAGATTGACGACCAGATAGCCCATACTTTCGTGAAGAGTCCCATCACAGGGACGGTTCTGGAGAAGTATGCCGAACGGGGAGAGTTCGTACAGGCCGGCAGACCACTCTTCAAGCTGGCAGACACAGGCAGGATGTTCATCCGTGCCTACATCACCTCCGCACAGCTCCGGAATGTCAGGATCGGGCAGCGGGTGAAGGTCATGGCTGACTACGGAAAAGGGCAGAAGAAGTCCTATAACGGAATCGTCACGTGGATTTCCAGCCGTTCGGAGTTCACGCCCAAGACCATCCTTACCGACGACGAGCGTGCCGACCTCGTCTATGCCGTCAAGATACAGTTCCGCAACGACGGCTATGTGAAAATCGGCATGTACGGTGAGGTGAAGTTTTAGTCAGTGCTGATGAATACAATCGAAGTAAACAATCTGTCCCGCCGTTACGGCAAGGTGCAGGCGCTGAAAGCGGTCAGCTTCTCCGTGGAAAGAGGCGAACTATTCGGCATCATCGGCCCTGACGGAGCCGGAAAGACGACGCTGTACCGCATTCTCTGCTCGCTGCTGCTCCCCGACGAGGGCACGGCCTCGGTGAACGGATACGATGTCGTCAGCGGCATGAAAGAGATACGCCGGCGGGTAGGTTACATGCCGGGCAGGTTCTCACTCTACCAGGATCTGACGGTAGAAGAAAACCTGAGGTTCTTCGCCACGCTCTTCGGGACGACGATAGAAGAAAACTACGACTCCATCAAGGCCATCTATACACAGATTGAACCGTTCAGAAAACGTAGGGCGGGAGCACTCTCGGGCGGCATGAAACAGAAGCTGGCACTCTGCTGCGCACTGGTTCACCAGCCGAGTGTCCTGTTCCTTGACGAACCGACAACAGGTGTCGACCCTGTCAGCCGCAAAGAGTTCTGGGAGATGCTGTCCCAGTTGAAGGAGCGTGAGATGACCATTGTCGCCTCAACGCCTTATCTGGACGAGGTGAGGATGTGCGAGCGTGTCGCTTTCCTTTCGGAAGGTCGTATCAGGGGTATCGGTACACCGGACGAAATTCTCACCACCTTCAGGGACATCTTCAATCCTCCTGCCATCGAGAAGCTGGAAGCCGGAACGAAGAGCAACGAGAATGCCATCGAAGTAAAACACCTTGTCAAGGTCTTTGGCAGCTTCCATGCGGTAGACGACATTTCCTTCACGGTCAGGAAAGGAGAGATCTTCGGCTTCCTCGGCGCCAATGGAGCCGGCAAGACCACAGCCATGCGTATGCTCACAGGACTCAGCCAGCCGACGGATGGAAACGGAAAAGTAGCAGGCTTTGACATCCGTACCGAGTACGAGCAGATAAAGAAGCATATCGGCTACATGAGCCAGAAGTTCTCGCTCTACGAGGACCTTACCGTTGCCGAGAACATCAGACTCTTCGCCGGCATCTACGGCATGGACGACGGAGAGATACGCCGCAAGACCAGCGACCTGCTCGATCGGCTGGACTTCTCGGCACACCGAAACACGCTTGTATCCAGTCTGCCTTTGGGATGGAAGCAGAAGCTCGCCTTCTCGGTCAGCATCTTCCACGACCCTCATGTCGTATTCCTCGATGAACCTACGGGAGGTGTAGACCCCGCCACACGCCGCCAGTTCTGGGAACTGATCTATGACGCTGCGAAGCAGGGGATAACGGTCTTCGTGACCACTCACTACATGGACGAGGCGGAATACTGCGACCGGATCTCCATCATGGTAGACGGCAAGATCAAAGCCCTGGGCACACCTGAAGAACTGAAACAGAAACTGGGGCAGCCGGACATGGACCATGTCTTTACATTCCTGGCACGGCAGGCCACAAGAAGTGCAGATTAAGAATGAAACCAATCCATAACGTATGAGGCAGTTCATAGCTTTTGTCACCAAAGAGGCAAAGCATATCATCCGTGACAAGCGTACCATGCTGATGCTTTTCGGCATGCCTGTCGTCATGATGCTGATCTTCGGATTCGCCATCACCAACGACGTGCGGAACGTGCGGACTGTCATCGTCATGAGCAATGCCAGCTATGCGACGCGGCAGGCGGCTGACCGTCTGGCGGCATCGGAGTATTTCACGATCGTGAAGACTGTCGCCACACCTGCCGAAGCCGAGCAGACGATCCGTAACCAGCAGGCAGACATAGCGGTTGTCTTCGCACAGGACTTTACAGAACCGGGACATGAAGTCCAGTTTATCGTGGACGGGGCGGATCCCAACATGGCGCAGCTGTGGTCTAACTATGCCCGTGCCGTGCTCATGAATGCGGAGGGGACCGCCGTCAATTCACGGATGCTTTACAATCCGCAGATGAAATCCGCCTATAACTTCGTGCCTGCCATCATGGGGATGCTGCTCATGCTGGTCTGTGCCATGATGACCTCCATCTCCATTGTCCGGGAAAAAGAGAGAGGCACGATGGAAGTGCTGCTCGTATCGCCCACACGTCCGCTGCTGATCATTGTCGCCAAAGTCGTTCCCTACCTGGTACTCGCCTTCCTGATTCTGACGGCAATCCTCCTCATGTCCACTTACGTCCTGGACGTACCGCTGCATGGTTCCCTGTTCTGGATATTCGCCATCTCCAACGTCTACATTCTGCTGGCACTCTCATTGGGACTGCTGGTCTCCAACGTCGCAAAGACACAGCTTGCCGCCCTGCTGCTGTCGGCCATGGTGCTGCTGATGCCCATCATCATGCTTTCGGGAATGGTATTCCCCATCGAGTCGATGCCCCAGATTCTGCAATATGTGTCGGCCATCGTCCCCACACGTTACTATATCAGCGCCATGCGCAAGCTGATGATCATGGACACCGGCATCGGACAGGTGTTCCGTGAGCTGATGATTCTCGTCGGCATGCTCGTCATATTGCTGGCTCTCTCGCTTACGAAGTTCAACAAACGACTGGAATAGAAACTATATGGTACTGAAATATCTTTTACACAAGGAGTTCACCCAGATACGCCGCAACTCGTTTCTGCCACGGCTCATCATCGTCTTCCCCATCATGGTCATGTGTGTCATGCCGTGGGTAATGAACATGGAAGTGAAGAATATCGTGGTAGATGTCGTCGACAACGACCGCTCCACACAGTCGCAGCGGCTGGTGCATGAGATTGGAGCAAACAACTACTTTGTCTTTCATGGACAGCAGCCTACGTATGCGGCAGCACTCAGCAACATAGAGCATTCCACGTCGGATGCCATAGTGGTCATTCCACAGCACTACAGCAGGGATCTTGTCCTGGGACGTACGCCGCAGGTGCTGGTGGCAGCCAACGCCGTCAACGGGACAAAAGGCTCGATAGGGTCTGCCTATCTCTCGCAGGTTGTCATCGCCCACGCATCTCCTTCCGTAGCTTCTGTCCAGTCGCAGGTGTCTACCTTATATCTCTACAACAAGCAGCTGGACTTCAAACGCTTCATGATTCCCGCACTCTTCGCCATCGTGATGATGCTGATGACAGGATACCTGCCGACGCTCAACATCGTAGGTGAGAAGGAGGCAGGGACTATCGAACAGATCAACGTGACACCCGTAAGTAAATGGACATTCATCCTTGCCAAGCTGATTCCCTACTGGATCATCGCCTTCTTCGTCGTCACCGTCTGCCTGCTTCTTTCATGGGGGATATACGGCATTGTCCCTGCGGGAAGCATAGCCCTTGTCTATCTGCTGGCGATGCTGCTGGCACTGTTCTTCTCGTCCTTCGGGCTGATTGTCTCCAATTATTCGGACACCATGCAGCAGGCCATCTTCGTCATGTGGTTCTTCGTCGTGATGCTCCTGCTGCTCTCCGGCCTGTTCACACCGACACGTTCCATGCCTTACGCAGTTTATCTGACAACCTATGTCAATCCGGTAAGCTATTTCATCGAGGCCATGCGGACGGTCTGCATCCGCGGAGGCGACATGGGAAGCATCTCCCGCCAGGTACTCGCCCTGCTCGGAATCGGACTTCTCATGAGCATGTGGGCCGTGCAGAGCTATAAGAAAAACTGCTAAGCTGTGCATAAGCGTGTGAGCCGTGCAGAGCTATAAGAAGAACTGCTAAGAGAAACCGTTGTCGGGGTAAAGTGCATTGTATACAGAGGGTGCTTCAATTCTCCAACCGAGGCAGTACAACGCTTCTTTCACCGTAAGTTGCTCTTATCCAGGCAATAGACTGCAAGGATGCGAAGACCCGACACGGGTGGTGTTAACCAACAGAACGAACGCAACACACCGGCGAAGTCGGTTTCCGATGTGTGTTATATACGCTTCTTCCGTTAAATGCGTGGATGCTTTTCGCATAGCTTTAACGGAAGAACCGAAGTGATTCATTCAACAAAAACATAGCCAAGACCGTCAACTGACTATTCCATCATCATCCTCCTAAACAAAGCCCTTCTCAATTTAATAGGTTGAAAATACAGACATCGTTTTGAAAAACTATTACATAATATCGAATGAATCAGCTGTAAATATAAAAGACACAAACAAAAAAGCAAGTTTGTAACCAGTAGTAAATCAACAGGTTGTCAAGTCGTTTTTAAAAGATGCTTGATTGGACTTCAAAAGGGCGTTGGCAACAAGCTAAAAGGGCACCTGTTGCAGGCCAATCAGGCATCTTTTAGAAGCCAGAAGGGCATGTGTTGCTTTGCGTTGCATGAAAACATTTTACAAACACTGATGATAGGGGAATAAGTTGTCTGTAGAAGACGGAAAGACAGGCTGATGGACAGGCTTCGTATCAATTCGCCTTTTCTGCATCTTAATATTGCAGTGTAGCCCCCTTTGTAAGCCCCTCTGCTTTTGGACAGTCATACCATGCAAGTGCATAAGCCATTATTCCCAATCTGCGCATTTAACGGAAGGACCGACACCATTCCTATAAAACGTCAAAACCTCATCTTATAGGCGTTCCAGACTGAGAGACAGTCTGGCAGTACCTATAAAATGAGGGTTGGAATATGAGTTATATAGTCCTTCGACTATAAGGTGTTCCGTTCAGAAAAGCCGTTAAGCCTCTTCGCTCCAGTCCTCTTTCGTCTTGCGGACGTAGCTCTGGTAACGAAGTTTCGCCATATCCTCACAGGCCTTGAAGAGTTCAGCCCCCTCGTCCGGATAAGCCTTGAGGACAGAGAGGAAGCGTACCTCGCTGCGGAGGAAGTCCTGGAACTTGCTCCAGTCCGGTACCTTGGAATCGAGAGAGAACGGGTTCTTGCCCTCTTCTGCCAACTGCGGGTTGTAACGCCAGAGATGCCAGTAACCGCAGGCAACAGCATTGGCCTCCTGCGCCTGACTGCGACCCATACCGCCCTTGATCTTCAGACCGTGGTTGATACACGGAGAGTAAGCGATGATGAGCGACGGCCCGGGATAAGCCTCAGCCTCACGGATGGCCTTCAATGTCTGTGCGTTGTCAGCACCCATGGCAACCTGTGCTACGTAAACGTAACCGTAGGTTGTAGCCATCAGACCGAGATCTTTCTTGCGTACACGCTTGCCCTTGGCAGCGAACTGAGCAATGGCGCCGAGCGGAGTAGACTTTGAACTCTGACCACCCGTGTTGGAGTAAACCTCCGTATCGAGTACCAGGATGTTGACATCCTCTCCGGAAGCGATGACGTGGTCGAGACCGCCGTAACCGATATCGTAGGAAGCACCGTCACCGCCGATAATCCATTGGCTGCGCTTGACGAGATAGTGGTCGAGGGTCTTCAGCTCGGCACAGATATCGCAACCGATGGAACAGCCTCCTTCGATGAAAGGCTTCAGCTTGGCTGCTGCAACTTTGGATGCATCAGCATTGTCCTTGCCCTCGATCCACTCCTGAGCAGCTGCTTTGAAGTCGGCAGGCGTATCGTCACGGGCAATGATTTCACCGAGCAGCACGACGATGCGCTCACGCATCTTCTTGTTGCCCAAAGCCATACCCATGCCGAACTCGCAGAAGTCCTCGAACAATGAATTGTTGAAGGCTGGTCCCTGTCCGTTCTCGTTGGTCGTATACGGAGTAGAAGGAACGGAAGCAGAGTAGATGGAAGAGCAGCCGGTAGCGTTGGCAATCATCTCACGGTCGCCGAAGAGCTGTGAAACGAGCTTGACATACGGTGTCTCACCACAGCCCGCACAAGCTCCTGAGAACTCGAACAGCGGCTGAGCAAACTGGGAGTTCTTGGCATTCGACTTGATGTCAACCAGATTCTGCTTGCTCTTGACGTTCTTGACGAGGTACTCCCAGTCGGCTGCACGACGTACAGCCTCTTCCTCACCGGCAACAAACTGTGTCATGGCAAGTGCCTTGTTGCCCTTCTTGCCCGGGCAGACATCAGCACAGTTGCCGCAACCTGTACAGTCGAGTACAGACACTTCGATGCGGAACTGCATGCCCTTGAGCTGCTTCGGAGCGAGTACGTCGAGGGTAGGTTCGTTGAAGCCGGCCTTCTCCTGTTCGTCCAGAACGAACGGACGGATACAAGCGTGAGGGCAGACGAATGAACATTTGTTGCACTGGATACAGTTCTCTGCATCCCATGTAGGAACGAAAGCAGCGACACCGCGTTTGTCGTAAGCAGCGGTACCTACCGACCATGTACCGTCGACCGTGTCGTGCTTTACGAAGTCTGACACCTTCAGGAGGTCACCGGCCTGTGCGTTCATCGGACGTACAAGTTCCTTGACGAATGCGGGTGCATCGTCGGCTTTGGCCTCATCGTCAGGGAGGTTTGCCCATGCAGGGTCAACAGTGAGCTGCTTGTACTCGTTACCGCGGTCAACGGCAGCGAAGTTCTTGTCTACAACATCCTGCCCCTTCTTGCTGTAGCTCTTGACGATGAACTTTTTCATCTGCTCTACCGCAAGGTCGAGTGGGATAACCTGCGTGATACGGAAGAAAGCCGACTGGAGGATGGTGTTGGTACGGTTGCCAAGCCCGATCTCCTGTGCGATCTTGGTCGCATTGATGTAGTAGACGGTGATGTTGTTCTTGGCGAAGTAACGTTTCACCTTGTTGGGAATGAAGTTTACAAGCTCTTCTCCGTCGAAGATGGTATTCAGCAGGAACGTACCGTTCTTGCGCAGGCCACGTGTGACATCGTACATGTTCAGGTAGGCCTGGACGTGGCAGGCCACGAAGTTCGGAGTGTTCACCTGATAGGTAGAACGGATCGGGCTGTCGCCGAAACGGAGGTGAGAGCAGGTGAAGCCGCCCGACTTCTTGGAGTCGTAAGAGAAGTAGGCCTGGCAGTGCTTGTCGGTGTTGTCACCGATGATCTTTACAGAGTTCTTGTTCGCACCGACAGTACCGTCAGCACCGAGTCCATAGAACTTAGCCTCGAACATTCCTTCACCGCCCAATGGAATCTCCTCGACCTCCGGAAGAGAGGTAAAGGTGACATCATCCACGATACCTACCGTGAAGTGGTCCTTCGGCTCGGGCAGTTCAAGATTGTTGTAGACGGCGATGATCTTGGCGGGTGTGGTATCGGCAGAACCGAGACCGTAACGGCCACCGACAATCAGCGGCTTGTTCTTCACATCGTAGAATGCGCTCTTGACATCGAGGTACAACGGCTCACCCTCTGCACCCGGCTCCTTCGTACGGTCGAGCACGGCGATGCGCTTGACGGTCTCGGGCACTGCTGCCAGCAGGTGCTTGACAGAGAACGGGCGGTAAAGGTGTACGGCGACCATACCCACCTTCTTGCCCTGGGACATCAGGTAGTCGATGGCTTCACGGGCGGCTTCTGTGGCTGAACCCATCAGGATGATGATGTTCTCGGCATCCTTTGCGCCATAGTAGTCGAAGAGGTGATGCTCACGGCCGGTAATCTTGGTCAGTTCGTTGAGATAGTGCTCCACGACCTCCGGCACATTCTCGTAGGCAGAGTTGCTTGCCTCACGGTGTGTGAAGAAGGTCTCCGGGTTCTCGGCAGTACCGCGTACGACCGGACGCTCCGGTGACATGGCACGGTCGCGGAACCGCTTGATGTCCTCTTCATCCACCAGCGGACGGATGTCCTCCTGGTCGAGGCACTCGATCTTATGATACTCATGAGATGTACGGAAACCATCGAAGAAGTTGATGAAAGGAACGGAAGTCTTCAGCGAAGCAAGATGAGGAACGGCAGAAAGATCCATGACTTCCTGCACGGAGCCCGAACAGAACATGGCGAAACCTGTCTGGCGGCAGGCCATCACATCCTGGTGGTCACCGAAGATACAGAGCGCATGACTTGCGAGTGTACGTGCGGAGACGTTAAACACACATGGCAAAAGTTCACCGGCAATCTTGTACATGTTAGGAATCATCAGGAGCAGACCCTGTGATGCGGTGAAGGTTGTTGTCAGGGCACCCGACTGCAGTGAACCGTGTACGGCACCTGCTGCGCCACCCTCTGACTGCATCTCCTGTACGCTTACGGTCTGACCCCAGAGGTTCTTCCGTCCGCGTGCCGACCACTCGTCGACGTGCTCAGCCATTGGAGATGAAGGAGTGATAGGATAGATAGCTGCGACCTCAGAGAACATATAGCTCACATGAGCAGCGGCCTCGTTACCATCACAAGTGATAAACTTCTTTTCTTTAGCCATTTTGAAATTTATTAAATGAATATTGTTATAATGTTTTTGGTCTTGCCTAATAAAGGAAACCCATCAGCCAGAGCGGTACTTGTCTTCCTTTCCCTACTTCGGCGTTGTATATCGCATAGGTCGTATCGCTGTTGAACCTCATCTTGGGCTTTGCAGCGTCATACACCTTGAATTTTTCCTTCTCGTTGATGATGTAAGTCCCCTGCTTGCCGCCGTCGTTCACGGAACACTCCTCCTGCAGGGCGTTGACGAAGAAAGTCTCCATGAGCTGCTGCTGGTCCAGCTGAATGGGATAGATGGCATAAATCAGGTTGGAGTTCTGCAGCATCACCGTCGCCGGCTTCTTGGGGAATTCCTGCCCGACAGGGTAGACAATGTTGATGAGGCGTGCGTCAGCAAGGTTCTTGATATAGTTCATCACCGTCGCCCGGCTCGTATTGATATCCTTGGCGAGGTTGCTGATGTTGGGAGCTTTCGGTCCTTCCAGGGCAAGGAGGTAGAACAGTTTTTTTATCTTGGTAAGATACTTCAGGTCTATCTGCTTGATGAGGAGGATATCCACTTCCGTCATCATGTTCATCGTCTTCAACAGGTTCTCGGAATAGTTCCGGTGTTCCAGAAAGAACGGATAGAAGCCGTGGTGGATGTATTCCTGAAAATGTTTCATCGGGCTCACCTTCGCCAGGATGCCGCGGGTGATTTCCTCATGACCGCCCAGTATCTCATCCAGCGTATAAGGCTCGAAATGCTGCCCGGCCTGCAGGTTCAGATACTCACGGAACGAGAATCCCCGGAGGTTGTAGCTCCTGACAATGCCGTTGAGTTCTGGGTTCTCTTCCTTCAGCCTCATGACACTCGAGCCGGTGAAAACAATCTGGAGCTGCGGATAACAGTCGTAGCACCGGCGAAGCTCCCTGCTCCAGTCCGGCTGCTTGAACACCTGGTCTATCAGCAGGACCTTTCCTCCCTTGCGGCAGAACTCGCCTGCGAAATCTGCAATTCCTCTGCCCTGGAAGTAAAAGTTGTTCATGTTCACATAAAGACACTGCCGGTCTGCAGAGCCGTAACGCTCCTTGGCATATTGCAGCAGAAAGGTGGTCTTCCCCACGCCTCTCGTACCTTTGATGCCGATGAGCCTGTCGTTCCAGTTTATCTCATCCATAAGACGACGGCGGACAGGGGCATTGACATGCTCCACCAGATTTGTATGAGTGTGAAAGAATGCGTCCATCTTGTTCGCGTTGCTGTCTACTTTATGCAAATGCAAAGTTACTACTTATTTCTCTTATTTGCAAACTATGGATGGCAAAAAAATGTTTTTCAGCTTTTATTTTTTGCATGTACATTTGCTTTCCCGTACCTTTGCAGGAAACAAACGAACATTCTCTATGACACTTCATGTATTCAACCCCGAGCATGACATTGCATTAGCTTATAACAACAAGCACTTTACAGCCCCGCACGCCGGCAGGCAGCTTCGTCACGATTTAGACTATCTTCCTGCACTCTGGGCAGCGGAAGGCGACCTCGTATGGGTGGAGAATGTGGCTTCCGCCAAGGCGCATGCCCACCGCTTCATGCGTGACGGCAGGAAGGTCCGCTTCGCCGACAGGAACGAGGTGAGCCGTCTGGCGGACAGAATCAGCCGGGTATCCCCCTGGGGATGGGATGCCGCCGTGAAATTCCAGCTGGAACAGCTGGGAATCCGCAGGACGCTCTTGCCGGCCGACGGTCTGCTGGACAGGATACGCAATGACAGCAACCGGCGTTTTGCCTCGATGGTGCTGACAGAACTCCGCAGCCGCCTGCACGACCCCATACTGACCGGAGCAGCATGCTATGCCCGGGGGATGGAGGAACTGGAGCAAAGGGTCCGGGAGACCGGAAAGGCCGTCATCAAAGCTCCATGGAGCAGCAGCGGACGGGGCATACGCTATGTCGACACCCTTCTGCAACCGGCCGTGGCAGCCTGGAGCAGAAAGACGATCGAGCGGCAAGGGGGCATGATGGTAGAGCCCTATTACAATAAGGTAAAAGATTTCGGGATGGAGTTCGTCTCCGATGCGCGAGGGGTTCATTATGCCGGCCTGTCGGTCTTCCATACGGTCAACGGAGCGTATGCAGGAAACAGTCTTGCAGACGAGGCCGGAAAACGGGCAATGCTCTCGGCCTATCTCCCCGGCAGCGTGCTGGACAAAGTGGCGGAGACGCTGGAGCACCTTCTCGCCGGCCGGCTGCAAGGCATCTATCAGGGTGTCTTGGGCGTGGACATGATGGTCGTTGCGAAAGACGGTGTCCCGGACGGGCGGGAGACGGGGTTCGGCCTCCATCCGGTCGTGGAAATCAACCTGCGCCGCACGATGGGTCATGTGGCGCTGGCACTGTCGGCCCGGCAGGAATTACAGGACCGGGTGATGCGGATAGACTATGACGGCTCGCATTATCATCTGCACACGGTGCATAAAGACAGATGACGGCTCCGGAAGCCGGCAGGCGGGGACCGACTGCCCAGTCAGTTGCTGTACAGCCAGCAGACGAAGGCCACGATGGCCAGTGCAAAGCCCGTCATGACGATTTTCATCAGCTTGTTCAGCTTCTGTCTGCGCCGTGCATTCTGCGATGCAGCGTTGTCGTGAAATCCCGTCCTGTGATGCGAATGGTGATGATGATGGTGTGTCGTTGTCATTTTTTTAGTGTTTGATAATCAGTCCGTAGAGGCCTTTGCCAGAATCTCCTTTCTGTATACATCTCTACCTGAAAGGGTGCAAAATTATAAAAAAACACGGATATACGCTGCATATATCCGTGTTTTTTTGCTGTCAGAAGCGGAAACTCAACTCCAGATCAAACATCGAGTAGTTGGGATGCCCCGTAGGAGTGTTCTGCGAACGGTCGTGGACATAGGAGTAAATCCCGCTCAGTTCAAGGTTCTTGTTGAACTCATAGTCGAGCCCCAGGTCGTATTGCGTGCGCTGCTTCTGTGCGCCGTCCGACGGCCGGTACATATCATAACGGGCCTTCGCATGGAATTTCTTAGGAATGATCGGGGCGATGACGAGGGCGTAGACACCCTGTGCCTTGCTGCCGTCGGCACTGATATTACAGTCATGAGCCGCTTCATCATTCGTATTGGCAATGGGCTTTGCAAAGGCATAGCCGGTGGAATGGACATACTCTGAGCGGACTGTCCAGTCGTCTGCCTTATACTCTGCCGAGAAGGCATACCGACGCTGCTGCAGGCTGCGTATGCCGCTCTGTGGCAGGCCGGCCGCATCCGTCCACGTTCCTTTCCGGGCATACGACCCCGTCCAGCCGAACCAGCCCAGACGCAGACCATCCATGGGCATTACCCATACACCCCCGATGATGTTCTTCTGCTGGTCGACATCCTTCACATTGATGCCCTGTCCGTCGAACACGCCGACCTGATAATGGATGAGATTCCGGCCGGCATTGTTCTTCAGGAAGTCGCCCTGAATCTGCACACCGATGTCGCGCCCGTTAGAGGGATGCGCCCCTGCCTGGTCAGAGAAACCGGCGAGTTTCTGCACGCTCTGTGCCACCCCCATGAAGCCCTGGTCAATGGGATGAATCGGGTTGTCGAAAGTAAACGGATTCTTGAACTGGCCGGCCTTCACGCGGAAGAAATCATACTTCTGCCATTCGACAAAGAGATCCAGCACGCGCGGGGATGCCCCGAGGGTGGAGGTGTTACCGTTGAACTGCAGCTGTGCTTTCCAAAACCAGTCGTCCAGAATGCGGCCGTCGAGGGAGACACGTCCCAGACGGAGGTTAAAGGTATTCGACTTGCTTGTCGTACCGTTGTGCAGGCCGTTATACTGATACTGCACGATTCCGAAACCCGACAGCTTCACGTTGTTGATCCATTTCTGTGTCTGCGCATGGCCGAAGGCCGAGCACAACACTATTGCTGTAAGGATAATTGTTTTTCTCATGTCTTTGTATTTAGGTAATGAAAAAAGGGTCTTAGGTTGAAATAACAGATGTTAATGTTGCAAAGATAGTGTTTTATTATGTAAACACCAAATGTTAACCGTAAAAGTAAGCCGGGAAGCAGTCAATCAGAAACAGTCGGCTGCAACCGGGCAATGATCCGACCGGTCCTAAACCGTCAGACAAGTCTAAAGGCAAGACTCTATGCCGCCAACCTAAATCATTAAACTGCACGACACAGAAACAACCAGCTACACGGGAATCCGGTTCCCAGCACTTGGGAACCGGATTCCCAGCGCCTGGGAGCCCGGTTCCCGACCGGTTGGGAATAGCATTCCCACTGTCTCCCTCTGCAGAGTCACCGCCGATGCCGTTCTGCCAGCCCCGCGACCGCATCGAAACTGTAGACAAGTGTCCCGCTCGTAAAGGTTGTCGTCTCTATCTTGAGCGAGCGGTTCTTACGGAGGCAGTCGACAAAAGCTGCGGGATTCCGTACAAAAGCAGAGTCCGTCTGTTTGCTGACGCCGGGCTTATAGGTGAAGCGGCCGATTTCGTCGCCATGCGCATAGACACGCACGAAATCGGTACTGTCATAGCTGTTGCCCGAGAACTGTTCGCCGTCGCCGAGTATCATGCAAGCCTCTATCCCTACCCTGCCGAGGTAACGGACACGGATCGTCATGCGGTTGGAGGCCGTAATCTGCGACTTCCTGTTCGGAGCGCTCTGCATCGTGGCGACCGCCGAATCGTTCTGATAAGCCCATGCCGAGACGTAAGCGCCCTCAACGGAAGACGCACTGTCAAGATCGACCGCCATCATGGTGTCGACCTGTGTCGTGTCATAATGCCCTGCTCCACGTGACGTGCAGCCGGAGCAGGATGCGAATGCCGCCGCTGTAACAGCGGCAAAGGCGAATGGAAGAAATTTCATGGGATGAGAAATGTTTTTAGAGGAGCCTCGGGAGTCAAGCCAACGCTCCTGACCCCCGAAACCTCCGGAAAGCCATCAATAATCCCCCCACGCCTTGATGTCAATGTCGTCGAGACCGACATTGCAGAAGGCATGGATGAACGCACTTGCCAGCCGGCTGTTCGTAATCAACGGAATGTTGAGATCGATGGCGGCGCGGCGGATCTTATAGCCGTTGGTCAGCTCGCGCGGCGTGAGGTCCTTCGGCATATTCACCACCATGTCTATCTTCTTCCCGTGCAGAAGGGCGAGTGCCTGCGGCTGCTTCCCTTCGTCGGAAGGCATATAGACGAGTGTGTTCTCAATGCCATTCTCCGTAAGATACTTAGACGTTCCTACCGTCGCATAGAGTTCGTAACCATGCTGTCTCAGCATCTTCGCCGCATCGAGCATCTCGGCCTTCTGCTTTGCACCACCTGTTGAAAGCAGCACCGTCTTCTTGGGAATACGCTGCCCCACAGAGAGCATCGACTTCAGAAGCGCCGTAGAGGTGTCATCGCCCAGACAGCCCACCTCACCCGTAGAACTCATGTCGACACCGAGTACCGGGTCGGCCTTCTGCAAACGGTTGAACGAGAACTGAGAAGCCTTGATACCCACATAGTCGAGGTCGAAGAGGTTCTTGCCTGGTTTCTCGACAGGTACGCCGAGCATGATCTTCGTAGCAAGGTCAATGAAGTTCAGCTTCAGTACTTTGCTGACAAACGGGAATGAGCGGCTCGCACGGAGGTTACACTCGATGACAAGGATGTCATTCTCACGTGCCATATACTGGATGTTGAACGGTCCGTTGATATGCAGTTTCTTCGCAATCTGGCGGCTGATGCGTTTGATACGGCGCACCGTCTCGACATAGAGTTTCTGTGGCGGGAACTGGATGGTGGCATCCCCGGAATGGACACCGGCGAACTCGATGTGTTCGGAGATGGCGTATGCCATGATTTCGCCGTCCTGTGCCACGGCATCCATTTCTATTTCCTTGGCGTGCTCAATGAACTTGCTGACCACAACAGGATGATCCTCGCTGACATTGGCTGCCAGCTGCAGGAAGCGTGTAAGCTCGTCTTTGTTGGAGCAGACGTTCATCGCCGCACCAGAGAGAACGTATGACGGACGGACAAGGACAGGGAAGCCGACACGATCGACGAACCTGTCGATGTCGTCCATGCTGGTCAATGCGCTCCATTCAGGCTGGTTGATGCCGTTCTCTGTCAGCATCGACGAAAACTTGGCACGGTCTTCGGCATTGTCAATGTCCTTTGCCGCCGTACCGAGGATGGGCACATTCTCCTCATCAAGGTACATGGCGAGGTTGTTGGGAATCTGCCCACCTGTCGATACAATCACGCCGTGAGGATTCTCCGCATCGATGATATCCATCACCCGCTCGAAAGTCAGTTCGTCGAAGTAAAGACGGTCGCACATATCGTAATCCGTCGATACGGTCTCCGGATTATAGTTGATCATGATGGATCGGTAGCCCTGCCGACGGATGGTATTCAAAGCCTGGACGCCGCACCAGTCGAATTCCACCGAGCTGCCGATACGGTATGCACCCGATCCGAGCACGATGACCGAATTGCGATCATTGGAGAACGTGACATCAGATGCCACGCCAGCATAAGTGACATAGAGATAATTGGTCTGTGCCGGATATTCCGCAGCCAAGGTGTCAATTTGTTTTACGACAGGAAGAATGCCGAAACCCTTGCGCAGGCGGCGGACAATCATCATTGCCTTGTGCATGTTCTGGCATTCCTCTTCCAGTCCTACGGCACGTGCTATCTGGAAATCGGTGAAGCCGTATGTCTTGGCTGCACGCAGCAGTTCCTTGTCAAGTGTATTGATATTCTTGCGTTTCAGTTTCTCGTCAATGTCGATGATGTGCCGGAGTTTATAGAGGAACCAACGGTCAATCTTTGTCAGGTCGTGAATCTGGTCGACGGTGTAGCCACGGTGCATCGCCTTGGAGATGAGGAAAATACGCTTATCCGTCGGCTCACGGAGTGCCGCATTGAGGTCGTCAATCTGCAGTTCTTTGTTCTCGACAAAGCCGTGCATGCCCTGACCTATCATGCGGAGACCCTTCTGAATCGCCTCCTCGAAGTTACGACCGATGGCCATTACCTCGCCGACCGACTTCATGCTGGAGCCTAACTCCTTGTCCACACCGCGGAACTTGCTGAGATCCCAGCGTGGTATCTTGCAGACTACATAGTCGAGTGCCGGCTCGAAGAATGCAGAAGTGGTCTTCGTAACGGAGTTCTTCAGTTCAAACAGTCCATACCCCATACCCAGCTTGGCAGCTACGAAAGCAAGCGGATAGCCTGTTGCCTTGCTGGCCAGTGCTGAAGAACGGGAGAGGCGGGCATTGACCTCAATGACCCGGTAGTCCTCGCTCTCGGGGTCGAAGGCATACTGGACGTTGCATTCACCGACGATGCCGATATGGCGGACGATCTTGATGGACAGCGCACGCAGCTTATGGTACTCGCTGTTGGAAAGCGTCTGGGACGGTGCTATGACGATAGACTCTCCCGTATGGATGCCGAGCGGGTCGAAGTTCTCCATGTTGCAGACCGTGATACAGTTGTCGTAACGGTCGCGTACAACCTCATATTCAATCTCTTTCCAACCCTTCAGGCTCTTCTCGACAAGCACCTGCGGAGAGAATGAAAAAGCCTTCTCGCAAAGTGTATTCAGTTCTTCCTCGTTATCGGCAAAGCCGCTGCCGAGTCCCCCTAATGCATAAGCTGCACGGACGATGACCGGATATCCGAGTGTCTTTGCAGCCGTACGGGCCTGCTGAATATCCTCACAGGCCTCGCTCTTGATGGTCTTGACGTCAATCTCGTCCAGTCTTTCCACGAATAGTTCGCGGTCTTCGGTGTCCATGATGGCCTTGACGGGGGTTCCCAACACCTTTACCTGATATTTCTCCAGCACGCCGGTCTTGTCCAGCTCTACGCCACAGTTCAATGCGGTCTGTCCGCCGAAAGACAGCAGAATGCCGTCGGGGCGTTCCTTTTCAATGACCCGCTCCACGAAGTAAGGCTGCACCGGGAGGAAGTAGATCTGGTCCGCTACGCCCTCGGATGTCTGTACTGTGGCAATGTTCGGATTGATCAGAACCGTAGAAACGCCTTCCTCACGCAGTGCCTTCAATGCCTGTGAGCCGGAGTAATCGAACTCGCCCGCCTCACCAATCTTCAATGCGCCTGAACCAAGTATCAGGACTTTCTTTATTGACTCGTCTTTCATTATTTCAGTGTCTCTACGAATTTGTCAAACATAAAGTAGGTATCTACCGGGCCGGAGCAGGCTTCCGGATGGAACTGGGAGGTAAACCAAGGATTTTCTTTGTGACAGATTCCTTCGTTGCTGCCGTCGTTCATGTTCACGAACAGTTCACGCCAGTCCTTGTCGAGCGTCGATGCGTCAACGGCATAGCCATGGTTCTGGGAGGTGATGTAGCACTTCTCCGTCCCCACCATACGCACCGGCTGGTTGTGTCCCCGATGACCGTATTTCAACTTGTAGATGGTTGCACCCGCTGCCTTTGACAGCAACTGGTTACCCATGCAGATGCCGCAGATGGGCTTCTTGCTTCTGTTCATCTGCTTGCGGATAATCTCAACGGCATCGTTGCACATATCCGGGTCGCCGGGGCCGTTGGCAAGGAAGAGTCCGTCATAGTCCATATCGGTGTAATCATAGTTCCAGGGTACACGGATGACCTCTACGCCTCTTTTTATAAGGGAGCGGATGATATTGGCCTTCACGCCGCAGTCTACCAGGACGACTTTCTTGCCGGCTCCCTCATTGTAACGGATGATTTCCTTCGTGGAGACACGGTCGACGAAGTTCACGCCTTCATAGTCGGCCTCGGGAATGTTGTCCGGCTCGTCATCGAAGAGTATTTTCCCCATCATCACACCATGTTCGCGCAGTACCTTGGTAAGCTCTCGGGTATCTATTCCTGTTATACCCGGTACATGCTCCCGTTTCAGCCAGTCGCCCAGACTCTCCACAGCGTTCCAGTGTGAATACCGCTCCGTATAGTCGGACACGATGATGGCTGACGCATATATCCTGTCACTTTCCATGAAAGTCGGGATGCCATCCGCATCGAAAGTGAAAGGCGGCACACCGTAGTTGCCTGCCAAGGGGAAAGTCATTGTAAGCAACTGCCCGGCATAGGAGGGGTCGGTCAGGCTTTCCGGATAGCCCATCATGGCCGTGTTGAATACCACTTCTCCAGCCACAGGGGCATCGTATCCAAACGACTTTCCATGGAATTTTGTTCCGTCACTCAGGAATAAAGTTACGTTCCTCATTATTGTTCTGTATTGTTGGGTTGTTTGTTTTTTCCGATTCTTTACAGGCCGACAGGCACACATCCTCTTGGGAGCAATGCCTTCTGTCCAGGATGAATCACGCTCATCGACACGAGAAGCATTCCTTGCAGAGAAGCTCTATTTCATCCTTTCGGAATGACGATGCACACGCTCATAATAGTCAATGAAAGCCTGGTTGACGAGCCGCATACCGCCACGGGTCGGATAGTTGCCTGTGAAATACCAGTCGCCCGGATGATCCGGGATGGCATGATGCAGCCCTTCCACACTCTGATAAACGAGTTCGACAGGCGTCGTCATCCCTTCCGGACGCAGCATCTCTATGATCTTCTTATTGAGTTCATCCACCGTAAACGGCTTGTAAACGGTACGGACGGCATTCACGATGGGTTCGTCCTTGGCCTTGGCAACCTCCTTCCTGCACGCCTCGTACACCTCATCCAGCAGAGGGGCCATTCCACGGTCATGCAGCAGTTCGACGGCAGCACGGAACACACAGAACTCGTCAGGACAAGGCATATCAATGCCATAGTAGTCAGGGAAGCGGATCTGGGGTGCGCTCGACACGACGACGATCTTCTTGGGATGCAGCCGGTCGAGTATGCGGAGGATGCTTTCCTTCAATGTCGTGCCCCGTACGATGGAGTCGTCAATGATGACGAGATTGTCCTCATAGGGCTTGATGCACTCATAGGTAATATCGTAGACATGAGAGGCAAGGTCGTTACGGGAGTTGCCTTCGGTGATGAAAGTACGCAGCTTGATGTCTTTCCACGCCACTTTCTCCGAACGGACATCCTGATGAATAATGCGGTAGACTTCCTCTGCCGAAGGATCGGTGCCCAAGGCTGCAATCTGTTCCACCTTCTTCTTGTCGATCCACTCCTTGAAACCATGGACAAGACCATAGAATGCCACCTCCGCCGTATTCGGTATGAAGGAGAGCACGGTGTGGCTGGTATCGTAGCCGACCGCCTTCAGCACCGGTTCTGTCAGCTGTCGTCCCAGCTGTTCACGTTCCTTATATATGTCACGGTCAGAGCCGCGGGAGAAATAGATGCGCTCGAATGAACAGGCTGAATAGTTCCGGGGTTCGAGTATCTGCTGCAGCGAACATTCGCCACGGCGGTTGACAATCAGTGCCTGACCGGGGGCCAATTCCTGAATGTCATTACACTCCAGGTCGAAAGTCGTCTGCAGCACAGGACGCTCACTTGCCAGCGCAACGATCTCATCGTTCCTGTAATAGAACGCCGGCCGAATGGCCCAGGGATCACGGATAGCGAACATCTCACCCGACCCCGTCTGTCCGCAGATGACATATCCGCCGTCAAAGTCCTGCATGGTCGTCTTGAGGACATTGCTCACCTGTACGTGCTCTTCGATGTAATCGGTGACGGCACGCTTCTCAAGTCCGAGTTTCTGCGCCTCCACGAAGTTGCGCTCCACCTCCCGGTCGAGCCTGTGCCCCATCAGTTCCAACAGGATATAGGTATCACTGTAGATGCGGGGGCACTGTCCCTGATCTGTCAGTTTCTCGAAGATATCCCCGATGTTCGTCATGTTGAAGTTGCCGCACATACAGAGATTCTTGGCCTTCCAGTTGTTCCGCCGCAGGAACGGATGGACATAAGAAAGGCCACTCTTGCCGGTAGTGGAGTACCGGAGGTGGCCCATGTAAAGCTCTCCCGCAAAGGGAAGGTTCGATTTCGCAAAAGAAACATCAGACAGCTGCTCCTGCGAGAAGTCCCTGTAATGCTTGTGCACATTGGCGAAGATCTCGGTGACGGCATTCTTTCCCTCAGCCCGCTCACGGAACATGTATTCGTTGCCGGGCAGGGAGTCCAGCTTGACAGAAGCCAGACCGGCGCCCTCCTGACCACGGTTGTGCTGTTTCTCCATCATCAGATAGAGTTTGTTCAGACCGTACATCCAGGTGCCATACTTCTCCTGATAATACTCCAACGGCTTCAGCAACCGGATCATTGCCACACCGCAATCTTCATGAATGTTCTTTTCCATTTATAAGGTAGTCTATATGTCTTTAATTGGGGGAGGTCAAGAAAGCAGGAAAAATCCAGGAGGTCAGGTGGGTCTGGGGAGACCCGAAGGAAAGAATCCATGCAGGGAGGGATATTGGCCCCGGACGGCAGCCTCCTCTTCCTTCAACGTTTCTCACGTCTTCTTCTTCCCTCTACCTCCATTCCTTTTCTCTCCTACTCTACGGTAACCGACTTGGCAAGGTTGCGCGGCTGGTCGACGTTCTTTCCCTTGCAGACCGCAACATGATAAGCCAGCAGCTGCAGCGGAATGGTAGCCACCAACGGTTCGAGGCAGTCCATCGTATCGGGAAGTTCGATCACGGCATCGGCTATCTTCGAAACGGTGGTATCTCCTTTTGATACCAAAGCGATTACACGGCCCTGCCGTGCCTTTATCTCCTGGATGTTGCTGCGTACCTTCTCATACATTCCGTTGTGGGTCGCAATGACCACGACCGGCATGTCCGAGTCGATCAGCGCAATCGGACCGTGCTTCATCTCGGCTGCCGGATACCCTTCGGCATGGATATAGGATATTTCCTTCAGCTTCAGCGCACCCTCCAACGCCACAGGATAGCTGTACCCCCTGCCGAGATAAAGAAAGTTGCGGGCGTATGTGAACGTGCGTGCCATATCCGCAATCTTGTCGTTCACTTTCAGGACCTCCTTCATCATGGCCGGTATCTCAGCCAGGCCCTTCACGGTCTTCACGTACTCATCGTGGCCGACGGTCCCCTTGGCATTCGCCAGGGCAAGGGCGAACATCGTCAGCACGGTGACCTGTCCGGTAAACGCCTTCGTAGAGGCCACACCGATCTCCGGACCGACGTGGATGTAGGTGCCGGTGTCCGTTGCGCGCGGAATACTGGAGCCGATAGCGTTGCAGACCCCATAGATGAAGGCGCCCTTCGCCCTCGCCAGTTCTACGGCTGCGAGCGTGTCGGCCGTCTCCCCGCTCTGCGAGATGGCGATGACAACATCGCCGCTGCCCACCACCGGATTCCCATATCGGAACTCGCTGGCATATTCGACCTCGACCGGTATGCGGCAGAACGACTCTATCAGCTGCTTGCCGATCAGCCCCGCATGCCAGCTTGTCCCACAGGCTACGATGATGATGCGCTTGGCACTGAGCAGCCGGCTCCGGTAGTCGATCAGCGCACTCAGCGTCACCCGGTCGTGGTCGACATTGATGCGGCCGCGCATGCAGTTGGTCAGACACTCCGGCTGTTCGAAGATTTCCTTGAGCATGAAGTGGGGATAACCTCCCTTTTCTATCTGACCGAGGTTGATGTCTACGGTGTGGATCTCCGGCGACAGCTTCTCATTCAGGATATTCACCACCTTCAGTTCCTGCCCCAGTTTCATAACGGCAATGTTGCCGTCATCGAGATAGACCACCTTGTCGGTGTACTCGATGATCGGACTGGCATCCGAACCGAGGAAGAACTCACCGTCGCCGATGCCTACCACCAGCGGGCTCTGCTTTCTCGCCGCAATGATGGTATCAGGATTGCGCCTGTCGAGCAGCGCAACGGCGTATGCCCCTATCACCTGGTGCAGTGCCAGCTGCACGGCTTCCAGCAGACTGAGGTTCTTCCGTGTCTGTATGTAGTCGATCAGCTGTACCAGCACTTCCGTGTCGGTCTCCGACCGGAACTTGATTCCTTTTTCTACCAGCCTGTGCTTGATCTCGGCATAGTTTTCGATGATTCCATTGTGGATGATGGCGAGATTCTTCGACTGCGAGTAATGCGGATGCGCATTGACAGAAGACGGTTCGCCATGTGTCGCCCAGCGCGTATGGGCGATGCCGACGGTTCCGGTTATGTTCTTGTCGGCACAGAACGCTTCCAGATCAGCCACCTTTCCTTTTGTCTTATAGACATTCAGGCTGCCGTCCGTGTTGATCAGTGCGACCCCCGCACTGTCGTATCCTCTGTATTCAAGCCGTTTCAGGCCTTTTATCAAAATGGGATAAGCCTCACGCTTCGTTCCGATATAACCTACTATACCACACATATCCTAAATACATTCTTTATCCGAAAATGAGAACATCCCTCACACCCTCTTATCAGCCGGCAGTCCAGAATACTGCGCGCAGGACATGGATGTCAAAGATATTCTCATTTCTAATTATGTTTTCGCCACAGCCAGGGATGCCGCAGACACATCCTGGCAGGAGACAGAATATTACTTTCTCAATACGTTTACCAGCAGCGAGGCGACGGAAGTCACGATGCCGATAAAGGAGAACCAGATGGTCGTGGAGCTTCCGATACCGGAACTCTTGGCCTTCACACTGTTCGGCTCAACATAGAGTATGTCGTTCTGCTGCAGATAATAATAAGGTGAATTGATGAGGTTGGCGTCATTCAGATTCAGCCGGTAATGATGCTTCTCACCCATCGCATCCTCCCGGATCAGCATGACGTTGTTGCGCTTTCCATAGATGGTCATGTCGCCGGCCTGCGCCAGCGCCTCCATCACACTGATCTTCTCCGTGGAGACCGGAAACACGCCGGGGTGGGTAACCTCACCGATGACCGTGATGCGGTAGCTGCTCATGCGGACCGTCACGATGGGGTTCTCTGTACGTGCCAGATAAGGCTGGATCTTGCTCTTGATCAGATCCTCGCACTCCGTCTTGGTCAGACCGCTGACGTGTATCTTCCCGATGACGGGGAAATTGATGAAACCGGAATTGTCTACCAGATAGCCTTGCAGCGAGCCGCCGCTGCTGCTGATCTGCTTGCCGCCGCTCAACTGGTTGCGCACCTGCAGGTTGAAAGGAACGGAAGCATCGGGATCGGTCGTGTTTACCGTAATCGTCAGCTCGTCCTTCGGCATGATGCGCGCATCGTACAGACCACGTGAGGCAGCCAGGCTGACAGAGTCAATATTCGTGTAGTAAGGCACGTCCTTACTTGAGCCACAGCCGGCCATGGCCATCATCATAGCCGTAACTATGACAGAAAAGATGATCTTTTTCATTTAAACAAATAACGTGTAGTCTTCTATCAACATTAATTTTAGCAGGAATGACGGGGGCCATGAACAGGATCCATGCGCTCCGTTTCACCGCCGCGACATATCCTCTGCAAAAATACGATTATTTTTTGAGAACCACAAATGATTGCCTTTTTTTCTTTCAGATACCAACAAAGGGACTATTCCGGCAGGTGACACGACTGTGGCGGACAGCCCCTCCCCCTGCAGGGTATGTCCGCCGAGAAAGTCCGGCGGCATAGAGCCACAGAACAGGCGTTCTCGTACGCAGAGCCGGAGAGGGACAGGAAAGAAAGATGCACCGGCTACCTTGCAAACTACATAGAAGAACCTTGCCGGTATGGAAAGGCAGGGGTATCTTTGCAGCGAACAAAACATACGATTATGGAAACAAAACACCAGAACATCCCGGCAGGATGGGCAGTCTGCTTTCTGGCCGGATGCAGACGAAAGCAAGAGTGTCTCCGCTATCAGGCGGGGCTGAACCTGCCCGACGACGTGGAGACCCGTGAGGCGGTCGTACCGTCAGTACTGAAAAAAGAACGATGCCCGAGGTTCTTGAAGACAGAGACCGAACACGTCGCCTATGGGTTCACCCGCATCTTCTATGATGTAAAGAGCAGGCACATTGCCGATATGCGCAGTGCCATCAGGGCATATCTTGGCGGACGAGGCACTTACTACCGCTATCTGCATGGGGAACAGGCATTGATGCCGGAACAGCAACAATGGATCAGGCAGCTGTTCGCCGACTACGGCTACCCCGGGAAGGTAGAGTTCGACCGCTACGAAGACCAGCCCCGGTTGTATGCCACAGACAGCTGACCGGCACAGGAGGTCTGGGAACCGGACTCCCGACGGCCGGGAATCCTGTTCCCAACGGCCGGGAATCCTGTTCCCAGCCGGTTGGGAACAACCGTCCCGGCAGGCCGGGCTGTTCTCCCGGGCGTACATCTATCTGCAGACCTGCCGAGAAGGCAGGAGTCTGCGACGAAATTGTAATGAGTTTTCGTTCCGTTGGACTCTGCTTATCTTTCAGTACCCTCTACACACCAACATAATGCACAGCTACGGAAAAAAAGGGTGATTTTCCCGGTTTCTCCCCTGCCTCCCCTTTGCATAGAAAGAAAATCAGAATGGCATCATCAGGATTTCCGTCAAGAATTTTACCTTTTGAAAAGCCGGCTCTTCATTCCGAAAAGAATAAGGGAATAAGACAATAAGATACATCCATTAACACACCCGACACGTTCATAGACAAATCATCCGTATTCGCCTATAATTAAAAAAGGTAAATATTTGCATATATGACGATAAAAAACTTGCATAAATCTTTGGAGTTCAGAAGAAATCACTTAACTTTGCTGTGTAAAGAAGAAAAAAGGAGGATTAAGACATTTGAAAAGAAAGAAATAGATTGCTAACCGTCCTGCTATTTGCCCCGAAACAGACACGTCGTCTAACGGGGGGAGAGTTTCCAAGCTAACTATAACATCTAAAAATCAGGCTTATGACGGAGATTTCACTGATCGCATTTGATGCAGACGACACGCTGTGGGGTAGCCAGACCTACTATGACACGGTGGAAAAAGTGTACTGTGAGATCCTTGCCCCTTACGCTTCGGCCGACAAGGTGTCCCACGCTCTCCGCACCACTGAAAAGGCTAACATACCACTCCTTGGATACGGAAGCAAGGCTTTCTTGCTCTCACTAATAGAGAATGCAGTCAACATCAGTCACGGAAAGATAAATGGTGGAGAGATCGGGCAGGTCATCGAACTGGGCAAGGAATTGCTGCGGCTCCCCGGCCATCCGTTCGACGGCGTAAAGACGACGCTGGAGAAGCTGCGGAAGACCGGCAGGTACCGTATGGTCGTGTTTACCAAAGGGGAACTGCTGGACCAGGAGAACAAGTTCCGGCGTTCAGGACTGCGTCCCTACTTTGACGACATCGTCATCGTGACGGACAAGACACCGGATGCCTACCAGCGGCTCTGCAGGCAGTACCATGCCAAGACGGGCCAGCTGCTGACCGTGGGCAATTCATTTGCAGCAGACGTCGACCCTGTACTGAAGATCGGCGGATGGGCTGTACACATACCATATCACATAAAGCATGATGAGGAGGAACGGAAATATGTACACCCGAGACTGCTGCGCATCGCCAAGTTCTCCGACCTGACGAAATACCTGTATCCTGTCCCGCATTTCATCGATGCGAGCCAGCTGTCTTGACCGAAGGCGGGTGTGCCGGACAGGCTGATGACAAGCTATCAGCCTGATGTCCGACACACCCGCATCCGGTTTAACGGGAGGTTGGAAATCCTCTCCGGCGGACTTCCCTTTTGCAGGAAAGCCGACAAGAAGCAAAGAACCGGCGGCTTGCCTCGGCACAGGGACGCCGATATAGGACTACGGCAGACCCTAAGGTTTCCGCACCGGTCTGTCGCTGGCCGGGAGACCGTCAACCCTCTGTAACTATTTGCTTCAATGCGGCATCTTCACCTTTTTCTTTCCAGTTGCATAAACCCGCTATGCACGTTCAAGAAGAAATAAGCACGGAATCAGCCCGCCTGAAAAACAAAAAACATCAAAGGAGTTTTTCAGAACCTGCCTTACCGGGACTGCCCTTTATTCATAGACGAAACTGAACACCTTTTCGGCCGTCAGCGTATTCCCGACGAAACAGGCTTTTCTGGCTATATATTCGAACTTCTTGCGCTGCTTTTCGTCAAAGGCAGCTTTCAGATGGAAGGTGATGGGGATACGTGTGACGGTGAAGGCCTCCATGTCTTCCTCGCACTCGCCTACCTCGGCATAGCAGCCGGCAAAATCGACACCGCTCCGTTCGGCCTGCAGCCCTATGAGCGTCAGCACACAGGCCGCCAGCGCATTGCCCAACAGCTCCACGGGTGTCTGGTTCTCGCCCAGACCGCCCACCGCCTTGCCGGCATCGGTCTTAACGGTTACCGCCGACCGTACATGGTCAGCCTCGACTCTTCCTTTTCCCTGATAAATCGCTTTCGTGATGGTCATAATCGTAATGCTTTAGGTTGTTGGTTATTGTTTTCTTCCGGATTCCAGAGGACAGGCTTCCTCCAGAACCGACTGGGCAAATTTACATAAAATAACCGACTTCCAAGCATGTCAGACACCCAAAAAACAAAAAAAATACTGCCCCATGACAAATGCAGCCGACGACGACAGACCGCTCTGCTGGCGGAGGGTTTCCACGATGTCCAGACCGTAGACAGACCGGCGACAGACACACCTGTGTGCTGCAAAAAGGATTCTTGACACACGGCATTTGCTATTTCACCAACTTTTTATTAACTTTGCAAGCAAATTAGCTAATTGTATGGGATTATTCGGTTTATTCGGCAAAAAGAAAAAGGAGACACTTGACAAGGGACTTGAAAAGACCAAACAGAACGTCTTTTCCAAACTTGCACGTGCGGTGGCGGGAAAGTCAAAGGTGGATGATGAGGTTCTGGATGATCTGGAGGAAATCCTCGTCACGTCAGACGTGGGCGTTGACACCACCATCAAGATCATCCACCGTATCGAAGAGCGTGTGGCAAGAGACAAGTATGTATCGACCAACGAGCTGAATGACATCCTGAAAAGCGAGATCACGGCACTGCTCACCGAAAACAACACAGGCAGCAATTCCGACTGGGTGCTGCCAGAACATGCCCATCCCTATGTGATTCTCGTCGTCGGCGTCAATGGCGTCGGCAAGACGACGACCATCGGCAAACTTGCCTATCAGTTCAAGCAGGCCGGGAAAAAGGTCTACCTCGGAGCGGCTGACACCTTCCGTGCGGCTGCCGTCGAACAGATACAGATATGGGGCGACCGTGTGGGAGTCCCTGTCATAAAGCAGCAGATGGGAGCCGACCCGGCGAGCGTGGCTTTCGACACGCTGCAGAGCGCCAAGGCGAACGGAGCGGACGTCGTCATCATCGACACCGCCGGGCGACTGCACAACAAGATAGGCCTGATGAACGAGCTGAAGAAGATCAAGGACGTAATGAAGAAAGTTGTCCCTGACGCTCCGCACGAGGTGCTGCTGGTACTGGACGGAAGTACAGGACAGAATGCCTTTGAACAGGCAAGACAGTTCGCTGCCGTAACACAGATCACCTCACTCGCCATCACCAAACTTGACGGAACGGCAAAGGGCGGCGTTGTCATCGGCATCAGCGATCAGCTGAAAGTTCCCGTCAAATACATCGGATTGGGCGAGGGGATGGAAGACCTGCAGCTCTTTGACAAGGCGCAGTTCGTCGACAGCCTCTTCAAGTAACGATGAGGGGGAAGGTCGGGAAGGAAGGGACAGACCGGCTGTCGCCGTTCGTCCGTCTCCCAATATTCAACACACACGAATGAAGAAGAACCAGATAGACATCGTAACCATGGGCTGCTCGAAGAATCTTGTCGATTCAGAGCTTATCATGAAGCAGTTCGAGGCCAACGGCTACCATTGTACACACGATACGAAACATCCGCAAGGAGAGATTGCGGTCATCAACACCTGCGGTTTCATTGAGGCGGCCAAGGAAGAGAGCATCAACACGATCCTCGAATTTGCAAACCGGAAGAAGAACGGACAGCTCAACAGGCTCTACGTCATGGGATGCCTCTCCCAGCGATACAAGGACGAACTGGAGGCAGAGCTTCCGGAGGTGGACAAGTTCTACGGAAAGTTCAATTACAAGCAGCTGCTGACCGACCTCGGCAAGGCCGATGTACCGGCCTGCAATGGCGTCCGCCACCTCACGACACCAGGCCACTATGCCTACGTGAAGATTGCCGAGGGCTGTGACCGCCACTGTGCCTACTGTGCCATCCCGCTGATTACAGGCCGGCACCATTCGCGGTCTCTTGAGGATATACTGGATGAAGTGAGGCGGCTTGTAGGACAAGGCGTGAAAGAGTTTCAGATCATCGAGCAGGAACTGACTTACTACGGTGTCGATCTCGACGGAAAACATCATATCACAGAACTGATTTCACGCATGGCAGACATAGAGGGCGTGGAATGGATCCGCCTTCATTATGCCTATCCCAATCAGTTCCCGCTGGATCTTCTCGACGTAATCGCCGGGAAGCCGAATGTCTGCAAATACCTGGACATTGCCTTCCAGCACATTTCCGACCACATGCTTGAACGCATGCACCGCCATGTCACCAGGCAGGAGACACTGGACCTGATAGCCGAGATACGGCGACGGGTACCCGGCATCCACCTCCGCACCACCCTGCTGGTGGGCTTTCCGGGCGAGACCGAAGAGGATTTCGAGGAGTTGAAGGCATTTGTCAGGGAGACCCGCTTCGAGCGGATGGGGGCTTTTGCCTATTCTGAAGAGGAAGGAACGTACAGTGCG
Organism: Prevotella multiformis; assembly: GCF_018127985.1. Taxonomy (NCBI): domain Bacteria; kingdom Pseudomonadati; phylum Bacteroidota; class Bacteroidia; order Bacteroidales; family Prevotellaceae; genus Prevotella; species Prevotella multiformis. The sequence goes on from NZ_CP072357.1 coordinate 622,873, forward strand.
ACCCATTACCAGGATGATGTCCCAGAGAAGGTCAAACAGCAGCGACTGGATGAACTGATGGAAATCCAGCAGGGAATATCAGAGGAACTGGAAAGCGAAAAGGTCGGCGGCATATTCAAGGTCATCATCGACCGCAGAGAAGGCGACTACTACATCGGACGCACGGAGTTCTGTTCGCCCGAAGTGGATCCGGAGGTTCTCGTTCCCGCAAAAGGAAAGGCACTGCACATCGGCAGGTTTTATGATGTCCGCATCACAGGCTCTGACGAATTCGACCTCTTCGGCGAGATTGTCTGAAAGGAAATCACAGTCTGAAGGCATGCGGAAAGGATGAGACCGGGACATGCGGACCTTGTCCTTCGGAGCACCGACTTTGGAAGGTGACAACGGTCAGAAGCAATAAGTAAATGAAGGGTAAAGAAGAATGAATAACAAGGAATTCATAGCCGAGTTGGCCTCAAGGACAGGCTATACACAGGACGAAAGCCAGAGAATGGTGAAGTCTGTCATCGAACTGATGGGCAGATCCTTCGAGGCAGGCGACCCCGTCTCTGTCTCCGGATTCGGTACGTTTGAAGTCAAGAAACGGCTGGAGAGGGTAATGGTTAACCCCTCTACGGGACAGCGTATGCTTGTTCCTCCCAAGCTCGTGCTCAATTTCAAGCCTGCTGCAAACATCAAAGGACAAGTAAGGAGAGGAGGAACTGAAAATGGGTAAGACGGGAATACAGATGATAACGGGTGCGCTGGCCAAGCAGTACAAGCTGTCAGCATCCGACGCTTCGGTCTTTGTGGATTCGGTTTTTGCCATCATAAGCTCCGAGCTCAAAGATGGCAGACCGGTGAAGGTCAAGGGTCTCGGCACCTTCAAGATACAATCCGTGAAACCCCGGGAGAGCGTCAATGTCAACACGGGCGAGCGCGTTCTCATAAAGGGGCATGACAAGATTACCTTCACTCCGGATGCGGCAATGAAGGAACTTGTGAACAAACCCTTCTCCCAGTTTGAGACAGTTGTCATCAACGACGGTGTCGACACGGAGACGCTGGAAAGGATCCCGGCAGATGAGGCGAAGGGGAACCCTTCAGAAACCATTCCGACGAAGTCGTCCGGCACAGAAGCCGGGAAACAGAAGGACAACGGAAATATCCACGAGGAAGACTCTGTACAAGCTATCAAGAAACAGACCGGGAATAGTTCCGCAGAGTCCGGAAAAGTGTCTGCTTCCATAGAAGAGAAACTTACGGAAAAGGCCGAAAGGAAACCTGATGCCGAGACAGAGAACAGTTCTGCCATAAAGGAGGCAGAACAACCCGTAACAGACGACGAGCCGACACACATCGGGAAGGACAGGAACGAAGAAGATAAAATGAATGTTGAAGAGGAAAAGTCCTCTTCCGTCCGCCGTTCGCCAGAGCCGGGGAAGCTGCAAAGCCAACCTGTCCGGACAGTAACCGAGACCGAAGAAGAAAACGACAGCGATGTTGAAGGGTCGACAAACAACATGCTGAAAATCGTTGCACTGGCGGCCTTCATAGTCATTGTCTTTCTGGGCGGATTCCTCTGGGTCAGGTTTGGCAGGACGAAGCCGGGCAGACAGACTGCCGTCATGGAACAGAAGGAAGATACGTCCGGCAACAAGACGGCAATGGCTGCCAGAACCGTACCGGCTGACACCGTTACGACAGCAGCCAGGGAATCTCATGTCCCGACAGCCGCCGGAAAAGAAGAGACGGATTCCTTTGCTGCAATGAACAGCGATCGCCGGATCCGTTATGGGGCCTACAACATTGTAGGCATCGACAGGATCGTCGTGCTGAGGAAAGGACAGACCATGAAGAGTTATAGCCGGAAGACACTCGGTGCAGACATGGTCGGCTACTTCCAGGTACTTAATAAGCGAAACACAATGCAGGCCGGCGACACCATGAAAGTCCCCAAAGTAGAGCTGCGTCCGGAGTACAGGAAATAGGCTGTCTTCTCCCTCTTCCGTTGCACTTGATTTCTATTTATCCCGCAGGCCCTCATCAACGACTGATTGCTTCCGGCCATTCATCGGTCGGACACCGATCCCTCTCTTCAAACCGAAACCGCACCGAAATGATGGTCAAGAAATTTAATGAAATGGAATTTGGTAGAACCGAATTAAATCCGTAACTTTGCAGCCGCATAATGGTTCCGTAGCTCAGTTGGATTAGAGCAACAGCCTTCTAAGCTGTGGGTCTTGGGTTCGAACCCCAACGGAATCACAGCGCATTGAGTAGGAGTAAAACGAAGCTGTTTGACTCCTACTTTTATTTTCAACCTTTTACACCGCCATACCGTTCCGCATACGGCAGTTCTTGTTTTGAGTACCATTCGAGACATTGTCCATCAAAATGACAGACCTGCCTTGCATGATGATTTGTCCGTTAGGGAAAGGTTTGCTGACAGCAGCTTTCAGATTTCACCTCACGAAGCCTCACCCAGTTGTTCTCGCATGACTCCCGCTGTCCGTACTTGCTCGGAACTTGAAAATCAGGCAGTGCTCATGCCGAGCATGCAACAAAAACAGGGACGCACCCTTTCGTACGTCCCTGAGTAACTGACTGACAATCCTTCTCTACGGCCCGGGGAGCTCCCCGGTGTCTTACAACGACATTTCGCAGAGACATCCCATAGGCAGACTTCTTACCAATGGTTCTTCCGTCATAAACACAGACACCAGTTGGGCAGAGAGTATAGTTTTCATATAAGTGACCTAAAACGCCCTTCTGCTGGCTTCCTAATTCTGGGCGAACAGCCACTATATGCTTCTTGAAAAGAGTGTTGCAGGCTGTACGACCGAGGGAAGAGGCAGAGTATGCCGTAGAAAGCACAAGACGCCAGAAGCCGACAGCATCTTATCGTGACGATATGCCTACATGGAATTTACAGGACACACCTAAAGTTTCTCCATGAACCATTCAGCAACCTGACGCAACAGATGGTTGCGTGTGTTGCCACCATAGATAGAGTGGTTGCGGTTCGTATAATAATTCTCCTTGAAGTCCTTGTCTGCCTGAACCAGTGCCTCAGAATATTCAAAACTATTCTGTGGATGAACATTGTCATCGGCCATGCCATGGCAGATCAGCAGTCTGCCGTGCAGCTTCCCGGCACGGTTGATGGGATTGACGGCGTAACCGGAAGCATTCTCCTGCGGTGTACGCATATACCGTTCCGTATAGACGGAATCATAGAACCGCCAGTCGGTCGGCGGTGCAATGGCTACGCCTACCTTGAACACATCACGTCCCTCGCTCATGCTCATCAGCGTGTTGAAGCCGCCGAAGCTCCAGCCCCAGATACCGATACGTTCCGCATCGACATACGTCTGTCTGCCCAGCCACAGGGCCGTCTCCACCTGGTCCTTCGACTCAAGATCGCCGAGCTTCAGATAAGTACACTTTTCAAACTCCGCACCCCTCGCACCTGTTCCGCGGCCGTCCACTGTCACTACGATGTAGCCTTTCTGTGCCAGGTAATAATCGAACATACCGCCGTTGCCCATCGAACCGACACCCCAGCTGTCAACCACCTGCTGGCTGCCCGGGCCGCTGTACTGGTGCATGATGACCGGATACTTCTTCTTTGCATCGAATCCGGCGGGTTTCACCATCCATCCGTTGAGCTTCACTCCCTCGGATGTCGTAAATGTAAAGAACTCGACACCGCCGTTGCCATACTTCGCAAGTTTCGTCTGCAGTTCGTCATTGTTCAGCACTTCGCGTACCTCCTTGCCCTTGTTGTCATAGATAGCATAGACGTAAGGATGATTACGGTCGCTCCATGTATTGAGGAAGTATCTGTAATCACCGGAGAACGCAGCGGCATTCCAGCCTGCATGGGCAGAAAGGCAAGTCAGCCTGCCGGACTTGTCGGCGACATAGACCTCCCGCTGCATCGGCTTGCGGGCAGCTGCCTGGAAGTAGGTGTTGCCGGTCTTGTCATCATATCCATAGATTTCCGTCACGTCATAGTCGCCCTTGTCTATCTGGCGCAGGAGCTTTCCTTCTTTGCTGTATAGATAAAGGTGCATATAGCCGTCACGGTCGGAAGGCAGCAGAATGTAATCTTTCATGATTCTGATGCCTTCCATCGCTTCTTCCTTCACATACTTGGGCACACGCTCCCTGATCAGCAGCCGGCACGCTCCTGTCTTGGGATTAACGGCATAGAGATTCAGTTCGTCCTGATGGCGGTTCATCGTATAGAGAATGATCCTGTCTGCATCAGCGGTCGTCTTGATGCGCGGGATATAACCATCCGCTGCCAAAGGCAGGTCGTACTTGCGCACACTGCCGTCGCCTAACGAATACGCCCATGCGCTTACCTGTGAATTGTCCTCGCCGGCTTTCGGATACTTGTAGCTGTATTCTCCAGGATAAGTCCCATACTTATTGAATGCAGGATGCGAGCCTTTGAAAAGCTGCAGGGAATAGGTCTTCACCTTGCTTTCATCGTACCTGATCCAGCTCAGCGTCCTGCTGTCAGCGCTCCATGCAAGTGCGTTGTTAAAGCCGAACTCCTCCTCGTTCACCCAGTCGGGCAGACCGTTGATGACCTTGTTGAACGCACCGTCAGCGGTGACCTGTCTGACATTCTCGCCATCCGTGATGTAGATGTTGTTCTTATGGACGTATGCAATCTGCCGCCCGTCAGGCGAAAAAACAGGTATCTGTTCTGCCCCTTCTTTTGAAAGTTTCTTCAGTTGTTTCGTCTTCACTTCATAGAGATAGAAGTCTGCCGTAAACGAACGGCGATAGATGCGGTTGGTATTTGTCTGCAACAGCAGCCGGCATCCATCGGCCGAAATCTGATAGTCATCAAAAAACTTGAGCTGCCCGTCCTTGACATCGGAAAGGTCGAAGATGACACCGGTCGGTTTACCTGTTCTGAAGGAATACTTCACCACCTGCCGGCCGTCGGCCGACACCTGTGCATATTCCGAAGTACCTTTCAGAGGATTGACACCCGAGATACGTTTCGCCCAGAATACGCCGCTGGTGATGTCTTTCAGTGAAATCGGCTCTCCTGCCATCAGCTGGAGAGCTGTCAGCATAGCAGCACACATAAGGATTGTTCTTTTCATAAATTCAAGTTTTAACATCGCAAAAGTATAAAATAATCCGTAAATTTGCAAAAGAATGGAACAATATTATCGTGACTTCGGGAACTGGCTCCGCACCCAGTTTCCTTTCAGAGTACAGAAAATATCGGTCAATGCCGGCTTCACCTGTCCGAACCGGGACGGAAGGAGCGGGTACGGCGGCTGCATCTACTGCAACAACCAGACCTTCAATCCGGCCTACTGCGACAACGGAAAGAGCATTACACAGCAGCTTGAAGACGGCAAGCGGTTCTTCTCCGGAAAATACCCGGACATGAAATACCTTGCTTATTTCCAAGCCTATACCAACACTTACGGAAGAAACAACCGCCTCAAGGGCCTCTACGAGGAAGCACTTGCCGTGGAGGATGTCGTCGGACTCGTCATCGGCACACGGCCCGACTGCATCAATGACACCCTCTTAGACTATTTTGAAGAACTCAACCGCCGCACATTCCTCATCGTTGAATATGGCGTGGAAACCTGCAACGACGGTACACTGCGCCTCATCAACCGTGGACACGACTTCGCCTGTGCCCGCCAGGCTATAGAAAAGACCGCCCACCGCGGCATCCGTACCGGTGCGCATATCATCCTCGGTCTGCCCGGTGAAGATGCAGAAGAGAGTCTCCGGCAGGCGCCAATCATTTCTTCTCTCCCCCTGACGACGCTGAAAATCCACCAGTTGCAGATCATCCGGGGTACGCGCCTTGCGAAAATGTATGCTGACCATCCCTTTCATCTTTACACCGTTGAGGAATATATCCGGCTCATTGCCGCCTACATCCGTCTGCTCCGCCCCGACCTCGTACTCGAGCGCTTCGTCAGCCAGAGCCCTGCCGACCTGCTCATTGCGCCCAGATGGGGGCTGAAGAACTATGAGTTTACCCACCGCCTGCACAATTATCTGAAAGGAATGCGGACAACACATGAATACGGACAATGTATAAAGGAAGACCGAACACAGACCGAATAACGGAAGAACAGACGAAGCCATCAACGACTATGACATTCTGTCCCATTCGCCTGACACGATGTCACACGAAGGCCAAAGGCACAGGATTTGAGTGACAGACAATATAAAATAAAAAAACGAATACACTTCGACGCCTATAACCATAAGGCTGAAGAAAATATAGAAAGGAGACTGAAGAATGACATTTGAGAAATTTACAATTAAAGCACAGGAGGCTGTCCAGAGTGCGGTGAACACCGCACAGCGCAACGGGCAGCAGACCATAGAGCCGCTGCACCTGCTTGCCGGCGTGATGGACAAGGGAAAGGATGTGACCAACTACGTCTTCCAGAAGCTGGGGGTGAACGCACAGACCGTAGAGAATGCCGTCCAGAGCGAGATGAGCCATCTGCCGAAAGTATCGGGCGGTGAACCTTATTTCTCCTCTGAAGCCAATCAGGTGATGCAGCGCACGTTGGACATCTCACAGAAGATGGGCGACGAGTTCGTCAGTATCGAGCCGATGCTGCTGGCACTGCTGGCGGTCAACTCAACGGCAAGCCGGATTCTGAAAGATGCCGGATGTGCAGAGAAAGAGATGACGGCAGCTATCAACGACCTGAGACAGGGGCAGAAGGTACAGACGCAGAGCGGTGACGAGAACTACCAGTCGCTGCAGAAATTTGCCCGCAACCTTGTCGAGGATGCCCGGGCAGGAAAGCTCGATCCGGTAATCGGCCGTGACGAGGAGATCCGCCGTGTACTGCAGATACTTTCCCGCCGCACGAAGAACAACCCGATTCTCATCGGTGAACCGGGCACAGGAAAGACGGCTATCGTCGAAGGACTTGCCGAAAGAATCGTCCGCGGCGACGTACCGGAAAACCTGAAGGACAAGCAGCTCTACTCGCTGGATATGGGGGCGATGCTCGCCGGAGCAAAATACAAAGGTGAGTTTGAGGAGCGGCTGAAGAGCGTCATCAAGGAGGTGACGAAGGCCGAAGGCAACATCATCCTCTTCATTGATGAAATCCACACGCTGGTCGGTGCAGGCGGCGGCGAGGGTGCCATGGATGCCGCCAACATCCTGAAGCCGGCTCTGGCACGTGGCGAACTGAGGGCCATCGGTGCGACAACATTGAACGAGTACCAGAAATACTTCGAGAAGGACAAGGCCCTGGAGCGTCGTTTCCAGACTGTCATGGTGGATGAGCCGGACGAGCTGGATGCTATCTCCATCCTCCGCGGACTGAAGGAACGCTACGAGAACCACCACAAGGTACGTATCCAGGACGATGCCTGCATTGCGGCCGTGAAGCTCTCAGAGCGTTACATCTCCGACCGTTTCCTGCCCGACAAGGCCATCGACCTGATGGACGAGGCAGCTGCCAAGCTGCGCATGGAGCGCGATTCCGTGCCCGAGGAACTGGACGAGATAACCCGCCGGCTGAAACAGCTCGAGATTGAGCGTGAGGCCATCAAGCGGGAAGACGACACCGAGAAGATCGCACAGCTCGACAAGGAGATTGCCGAACTCAGGGAACAGGAGCACAGCTTCCGTGCAAAATGGGAAGGCGAACGTGCCCTGGTGAACAAGATTCAGCAGGACAAGCAGGAGATGGAGAACCTCAAGTATGAGGCCGACCGCGCCGAGCGTGAGGGCAACTACGAGCGTGTCGCTGAGATCCGCTATTCGAGGCTGAAACAGCTGGAAGACGACATCAAGAACATCCAGCAGCAGCTGCAGACCACGCAGGGCGGACAGGCCATGGTGCGTGAGGAGGTTACCGAGGACGACATCGCCGAGGTGGTAAGCCGCTGGACGGGCATTCCTGTCACGAAGATGCTGCAGAGCGAAAAGGACAAGCTGCTCCATCTGGAGGACGAACTCCACAAGCGTGTCATCGGACAGGACGAGGCCATCACGGCCGTGGCAGATGCCGTGCGCCGTTCACGTGCCGGCCTGCAGGATCCGAAGAAACCTATCGCATCGTTCATCTTCCTCGGAACTACAGGTACAGGTAAGACCGAACTGGCAAAGGCATTGGCTGACTATCTTTTCAACGACGAGTCGATGATGACGCGGATTGACATGAGCGAGTATCAGGAGAAATTCAGCGTCACACGCCTCATCGGTGCGCCTCCGGGGTACGTAGGCTACGATGAAGGAGGCCAGCTGACCGAGGCCGTACGCCGCAAACCTTACTCGGTCGTGCTCTTCGACGAGATAGAAAAGGCGCATCCCGACGTGTTCAACATCCTATTGCAGGTACTGGACGACGGACGGCTGACGGACAACAAGGGCCGGACGGTGAACTTCAAGAACACGATTATCATCATGACCTCCAATCTGGGGTCGCAGTATATCCAGCAGCAGTTCGAGAATCTCACCGATTCCAACCGTGAGGAAGTCATCGACAAGGCGAGGACTGCCGTAATGGAAATGTTGAAGAAGACCATCCGTCCGGAGTTCCTCAACCGTATCGACGAGACCATCATGTTCCTACCGCTGACAAAGGAGCAGATCGGAGGTGTCGTACGGCTGCAGCTGGAGCGTGTGAAGGCTATGCTCGAACCACAGGGCATCAACCTCCAGTGGACCGACCCTGCCATCGGCTATCTGGCCGGAGTAGGCTACGATCCGGAGTTCGGCGCACGTCCCGTCAAGCGGGCTATCCAACGGTATGTGCTGAACGACCTCAGCAAGTCTCTGCTTTCAGGCAGTGTCAACCGTGACAAGCCGGTCATCATCGACTGCTTCGGTGAGGGACTGATCTTCAGGAACTAAGCATTCACAGCATCCTCTTCCCAAGGTGGGAGAGGTACCGAAAGCAGAGAACAGAGCCATATAGTAAAATCATACAAGACAAAGCGGGAGAAGTCCGGAATGGACTTCTCCCGCTTTGTCTATATGGGGTGGGACGTCTTCTAATACTTATAATCCTTTGCCAGCCCGCCTGCACTCGTCTCTTTGTACAGTGACGGAATGTCGTGCCCGGTCTGCTTCATCACCTCCACTACCCGATCGAACGACACGCGGTGGTGCCCGTCGCTGAACGAGGCATACAGCTGTGCATCCAAGGCACGGCAGGCAGCAAAAGCATTGCGCTCTATACAGGGAATCTGCACCAGACCGCAGACGGGGTCGCAGGTCATGCCCAGATGGTGTTCAAGTCCCATCTCCGCAGCATACTCAATCTGTGAGGGCGTACCGCCGAACAACTGGCAGGAGGCGGCCGATGCCATGGCACAGGCCACACCGACCTCGCCCTGACAGCCTACCTCCGCACCGGAAATCGACGCATTGTACTTCACGACATTGCCGAAGAGACCGGCCGTCGCCAGAGCGTGCAGTATTTTCGTCTCGGAGAACTCGTGTCCCTTCGCCAGATGATAGAGGACTGCCGGCACGACCCCGCAGGCCCCGCAGGTGGGAGCTGTGACGATTGTCCCGCCCGAGGCATTCTCCTCGCTGACAGCCAATGCGTATGCGTAAACCATCCCACGGCTCTGCAGGGACGGCTTGTAACCGCGTGCCCTTATGTAGTAAGTAGGGGCTTTGCGTGCGAGGTTCAACGGTCCGGGCAATGCACCCTCACTGTCAAGACCACGCTCGACAGCCGCCTGCATGGCATGCCACACCTCACGCAGATAATCCCAGAAATCATCGGTCTCGCATTGCTTCACATATTCCCAGTAGCCCCGCCCATGATGTTCGCACCAGGACTGGATGTCCTTGAGCGTGTGCAGGCCGTATACAGAATCCTGATGGAAACAGTCGTCTGTAGCCTTTCCCTCCGACAGAGCACCGCCGCCGACGCTGTAGACCGTCCATTCGTCTTCTATTTTCTGATGGCTATCATACGCACGGAACACCATGCCGTTTGGATGATAAGGCAGGAACACCTCCGGTTCCCATTTGATTTCCACCGGGGCTACCGGCTTCAACACGTCGATGACGGCCTTGTCCGTCATGTGTCCCCTGCCCGTAGCAGCCAGACTTCCATACAGTGTCACCTCGAAACGCGCTGCCTCCGGATGACGGCCGGCGAAGATGACGGCGGCCCGCTGCGGCCCCATCGTATGGCTGCTCGACGGTCCTTTTCCTATTCTGAATATTTCTCTCAGTGATTCCATACCGGTTTACCCTTCAATACCTCTTTTACTCTATTGTGCTGCAAAATTACGAAAAAAACCGCAACGAGACGGTATACGACACATAAATTATCAGGCAGACATTTAAGGGGAAACCTTTCACCATCGCAACTTTTTCAGTAACTTTGCAGCCATCATTTCATAGCTACCAACAGTGAAAACAATGGAAAAAGAAGACCATATCGACCGTGCGCTGGTTTTCATGGAAAATCTCGAGAAGCTCAGCGAGCAGTTACGCAACGCGCAGCAGCAGCTGATATTGACGATGGAGCACATGCTGGCAATAGAACAGAACCACCAGACGGACACGGATGAGTACCGTGAGCAGGAAAGGCACTGCAGAAATCTTCATGCAATAGTCGACAAGTGGCAGCCGGTCTATGAGGAGAAGATGGAGATGCTGAAAGAGGTCAAAAGAGCAGCCGGGAAATAAACAGACAATATATGGAGAAAGAGAAGAAGAAAGACAAGGGCGGCATGATGAGCGTCATTGCAGCCCTGGGTGCCAACGTACTGGTAGCCATATCGAAGTTCGTGGGATTTGCGGTCTCCGGGTCAGCCGCCATGCTGAACGAATCGATCCACAGCATCGTGGACTGCGGCAATGAGCTGCTCCTGCTGGTGGGCAATCGGCAGGCAGAAGCGAAAATCAGCGAACGGCATCCGTTCGGGCAGGCACGGGCGAAGTATTTTTACAGCATGGTCGTCGCCATGATGCTCTTCTTCGCCGGCGGCGCGCTGGGCATCATGGAAGCGGCACAGAAGCTGTTCCATCCGGAGCACAGCGTGGAGAACACATGGCTGGTCATGGCGATTCTCCTCTTCGGACTGATGGTGGAAAGTGCCAGCCTGCACGTCGCTTTCAAGGAAATAAAGGAGCTGAACAAAGACCGACTTCCGCTCTGCCGGTTTCTGCGGGAGAGCCGTCACAGCGAAATCCTCATCATCTTCGCCGAAGACAGCTGCGCCGTCGTCGGTCTGCTGATAGCTCTGGCAGGCACGCTCCTGAGCCATTTCACAGGTAATCCGTTCTACGATGCACTGTCGGGCGTGCTGATCGGCGTACTGCTCTGTGCGGCGGCACTTCTCCTTGCGCGCGAGTTCTACAGTCTGCTCATCGGCGAGAGTGTCACGGAGAAAGACCTGGCCCGACTCAAAGGCTCGTTCGACCGGCCGGAAGTCGACCGGCTCATCAACATCAAGACCATCCATCTGAGTCCTACGGACATCCTCGTCACGGCAAAGATTGACGTGAGAGACGAGTACGAGACCCGGACACCCGACCTGATCAACGACATTGAAAGACATATACGTGCGTCCTTCCCGGCCTACAACATCTATATCTATATTGAAACGGATAAGTACCGGAAAGATTACAAGAGATGAGAACAAAAGGTTTCTTCCGTCAAATGCGTGGATGCTTTTCACATAGCTTTAACGGGAGAACCGAAGTGATCCATTCAACAAAGACATGACCAAGACCGTCCTGGCTGTATTTTCTATCATCATCATCCGATACAAAAGCCCTTTCAATTTAACACGTTGAAAACGCAGATATGATTTTGAAAAACCATTACATAATTTCAAACAAATCATCTGCAAATAAAAAGAATACGTGTAAAAAGCAAGTCTGTAACAAGCAGTCAATCAGTTGGTTATTAATCCGCTCGTAAAAGGTGCCTGATTGGACTTCAAAAGGGCGTTAATAACACGCTAAGAGAGCACCTGTTGCAGGTCAATCAGGCATCTTTTAGAAGCCGGAAGAGCATGTGTTGCTTTGGACTGCATGAAAATGGTTTACAAACAGCGATGATATGAGAATAAGTTGTCTGTAGAAGACGGAAAGAAATGCTGATGGACAGACATCGTGTCTATTTGCCTTTCCTGCATCTTATCTTTCAGTTTATCCTCCTTTGTAAGATCATCTGATTTTGGACAGCCACGCCCTGCAAGTGCATAAGCCTTTATTCTCCAATCTACGCATTTAACGGAAGAACCAACAAAAGCCACAAGCCGGGAAGCATAAAGAAAAAGAGACCGCCATAATGACGGCGCAGCAGGGAGAGGACAGCCGGGAGAGAATACCTTATTGACCCTCTGAAATAAAAATGGCAATGGAAACCTATTCATCAAGTTTCCATTGCCATTTCTTCATGTCTACACATCCGTTCGGACGGAAAGTGATGCCCTCCGCTTCCAACAGGAGGCGCTGCTCCGGCCAGCCGGGAGCTATTCGGCCGACACTGTTGACGACCCTGTGACAGGGTACCCCTGCGCCTACCACAGTCCCATGCAGCACTCTCCCGACCAGACGGGCATGATCGGGACAGCCCACAAGCCAGGCCACCTGCCCATAGCTAAGTACATTTCCACGGGGAATAGAGGCCACAACACTATATACCTCCTTGCGGAACAAAGCAATGTCTACTGCCATCGGTATACCGGGAATCGGAGGGAGTCAAAGGGACTGATCCGATACAGCGGACTCGATTTCCCGCTTATATCATCTGCTGTTGCCAGATCGGAAGGGGCATAGGATGAATTTCATCACCTGCCGCCGTCCGCCATAACGCATCCATCACTACCTCATTTTCAAATCCATACAGACGGCACCGGAGCCATCTGCAAGTACGGGTTTAGAGTTCTGCTTCGACGGCCTTCCGTACCTCTTTGAGGTCGACTGTCGGCTCGAAGCGGGCTACCACCTCGCCGTTACGATTGATGAGGAACTTGGTGAAGTTCCACTGAATATCATTCTGCTTGCGCGGCTCCGTATTCGCCTTGTTGTACAGATCCTCCATGATGGCAGCCAACTTCGCCTCATAAGCACCGCCGGCATACCCCTTCTCACTCTTCAGCCATGTATAGAGGGGCAGCTCGTTCGCACCGTTCACCTCGCTTTTCTTGAACTGCGGGAAGTCCGCACCGAACTTCATCGTACAGAACTCATGGATTTCCTCATCCGTACCGGGAGCCTGATGGCCGAACTGGTCGCAGGGAATATCGAGAATTTCCAGCCCCTTGTCCTTCAGGCTGTGGTACATAGCCTCCAGGTCTTCATACTGCGGGGTAAACCCACAACCGGTTGCGGTATTGACAATCAACAGCACTTTGCCTTTGTATGTCTCGAGACTTACTTCATTGCCTTTCTTGTCCTTCAGATTGAAATCGTAAACTGTTGCCATAATTCTTTTCCTTGTTTAATTCTAATAGTGTTTTCTTATCATCCAAATTTCCAACAGAACCGTTCCTATACCGAACCTACATCCAGACACAGAGCATTCATGCCCTGAATGCTGCACAGATTCGTACATAGTAATTATTCCAATTTCTGTTTGATGCTGCAAAGATAGGACAAAGTCATTACACCGCTGACGATTACGGTCAGATTTAACATCATTTCGCAGCAGATCTCAATTTACACCATCACTGTTAAGCCGACTTAACAGTCTGTCCGTTTCCTGCAATTGCGGAAGCCGGAACTGCCTGACTGCACATCCGCCCGTCACTTTCTGGACAATATAGAAGATAAAGAAAAACGCCCGGGATTCCGACAGGATACCCGGGCGTTATGGTATTTGAGAAACTCAAAGGATGCTGCCACTATGCTGCGGCTGCAATCCACTCATATACGAAGCTGCATACACCGAAAAGGAGAATGCCGGCCATGCAGACTGCCAAAGCGAACTTGGTGTTGCAGTCGCTTCTGAAGGCCGGCAGCGGATTGTCGGTGCGGACAATGTACATCGCCTTGACAATCTTCAGATAGTAGTAGAGTGAGATGACGGTGTTGATCAGTGCGATGAAGACCACGGCGTATGCCCATGCGCCCATCGTCGTGTTGATGTCTGCTCCGTTGACACCTGACATGAATACGAAGAACTTGGAGAACATACCTGCAAACGGAGGAATACCGCCGAGTGAGAACATGGCCAGCGTCATCAGGAAACTGAGACGCGGATTGGTCCGGTAGAAGCCGTTATAGTCGCTGATATTGGTCTTTCCGCCATTGTTCTGCTCTACGACAGAAATGATCGTGAAGACCGCCATGTTGGCCACGACGTAAATCAGGACATAGTAGCTCAAGGCAGTGACCGAGTTCGCCCAGTCGTTGCCGATGGCTGCCAGCATGATATAGCCGGCCTGCGAAATGGAACTGAAAGCCATGAACCGCTTCAACTCGCTCTGCCGTACAGCAAAGAGATTGGCGACGGTAATAGACAGAACGACTACGATCATCAGCAGTACATGCCAGTAGGCCATGATGCCGCCGAAGACATGAAATAGGATGCTCAACAGCGTGAACGCCGCCGCTCCCTTAGAGATAACACTCAGGTAACCCGTGATGGTTGTCGGTGCTCCCTGATAGGTGTCTGCTGTCCAGAAGTGGAACGGAACAAGGGAAATCTTGAAACCGAGACCGCTGAAGAAGAAGACAAGCCCCATGACCGTCAATGGTGTCGCCTGCATCTTTGCAGCAACATCAGAGAAGTAGAGCGTCCCGAACTCGCCGTACAGGAAGCTGATGCCATAGAGCATCACACCGCTTGAAAAGGTTGCCGTCAAAATGAATTTGGCAGCCGCCTCGGCAGAGTTGTTGCGATACATATCAAAAGCCACCATACATGCCAACGGTACGGACGCCATCTCCAGTCCAAGGAAGAACATGAGGAAACTGCCTGCACTCATCATGGCAAACATACCGAGGAGTGTAGAGACTATGAGCATATAGAACTCTGCTTCCTTCCCGCTCTTGCCTGCCCAGACACGGCTCTGCAGAACAACGATGAACGTTCCCAGAGAAAGAATCGCCTTCATGACATTGACGGCAGAAGACGTAACGTACATACCGCCGAACGCCGTCTGTGCTTCCATCGGAAGCAGGCATACGAACGTATTGAGCAAAAGGAGCACAGAAGCCAGCGGATTGAACCACCTGCGCTCTTCAGTCTTTGCCGTTGCGAAGTCGGCAACGAACAAAACTATCAGGATGGCAACGAGACTTGCCTCCGGAATCATCTTAAAGAAATCACTATAATTCATTTCGCCAGTTTGTTAAAGATTACCCAGTGTTGGTACATATGCGATGATATGGTCGAAGATAGGATGAACGGCATCGATGATCATGTTCTCGAAGAAGAGCGGACAAAGTCCCAGCCCTGCAACGCAGAAAATCAAGGCGCCGACGGCAAAGCGTTCGTCCCATGTGGCATCATGCAGCTCATAGAACTTCTTGTTAGGTATCGCCTGGAAGAGAATCTTTCCGACAACGCGGAGGATGTAGACCGCCGTGATGACGATGGCCGTACAGGAAATGATGGTGGCCACACGATGGAACATGCCGGCATTCTCGAATGAACCGACGAAGATGGTCATCTCGGCAACGAAACCGGAGAAGCCCGGCAGACCGAGGTTGGCAAGACCCGCAACGACGTATGACACGGCGAGGAACGGAATGACCTTCATCAGACCGCCGAGGTAGCGGACATCACGTGTTCCGGCACGGTGGTAGATCATACCGATGCAGGCGAAGAACAGGGCTGTCATCAGACCGTGAGAGAGCATCTGCAGGATGGCTCCCGTAATGGCGGTCTGGGTCATCATCAGCAATGCGAAGAGCACCATGCCGCAATGGGACACTGATGAGTAGGCGTTGATATACTTCAAGTCGGTCTGCACACAGGCAGAAAGCGCACCATAGACGACAGAGATCGTCGTCAGCACGAGGAATACCGGTGCCCATGTCTGCAACGCATCCGGCATCAGGAACATGGCGATACGCAGACAGCCGTAGCCGCCGAGCTTCATCAGCACGCCCGCATGGAGCATGGAAACAGCCGTCGGGGCAGAAGCATGACCGTCAGGAGACCATGTGTGGAACGGGAACAGCGCGCCGAGCACGCCGAAGCCGATGAAGACAAAGGGGAAAAAGATGTTCTGAACATTCTTCGGCATGGCGTGCATACGTGCCAGCTCGGTGACATCCATCGTAGTGGCACCGCTGAAATAATAGATGCCGAGAATACCGAGAATCAGCAGTGCCGAACCGCCCATCAGCATCAGGGTAAGCTTCATGGCCGAATATTCCTTCGGGCCTGTTCCCCATACGCCGATGAGAAGATACATCGGGATAAGGGCCACCTCATAGAACATGAACATCGTGAACATATCCGTAGAGATAAAGAAGCCGAACACGCCGGAAGCAAGAAGGACAAACCAGAGGAAGTACTCCTTCTTCATCGGTTCGAGCTGCCAGCTGGCGAACGTTCCTGTGAAAACAATGACTGCTGAAAGCAGAATCATGACGACAGAAATCCCGTCTACACCTACCGAGAAGGCAATGTTCAGCGGTTTGAACCACATTACGGAGTTCGCCAGCAGCATCGCATCATGATTACCTGCGTTGCGCTGCTGGACAAAATAGACAGTCAGCCAGATGGCACCTACCAGAAGTGCCGTAGAGCCGGCCACCATCACACCGCGTACCTGATTATCGTTCTTGGCAACCCAAAGGCCGCAGAGCATCAGGACGGGGATAATTACAAATACAGTTAATATCCAACTCATTTCTTTAAATCAAGCAAAGTAATACCAATGTTAATGCTACTGTACCGGTGATGAACCATACGGCATACTGGCGGACATCGCCACTCTGCCAGGAACGGATGGACTCTCCGGCCTCCTGCGTACCCCAGGCCATGAAATTGAATGTACCGTCGATGACGTGGCGGTCGAACCAGGCGATGGGAATGGAGAAACAGCGGAACACGATCTTGTGTGTGAAGAACTGCCAGGCATCATCAATATAGAATCTGTTGAGGGCAGCCTTGTGCAGGCGTGGGAATGTACGCTGCAAGGCATCAGCAACAGGCTGCTGCTTGCCGGCATACATCCAGGTGGCAAGCGCAATGCCGATGACAGCCGCAATGATACTGGTCGTGGCAATGCTCCAGTCGATGTGGATGTCATAGTTCAGTCCGTTGGCACTGACAAAGTGGCCGAATGGAATCCAGCCCGCACAGACTGAAACGGCTGCGAGGAATACCAGAGGTCCCCACATGACGAAAGGAACTTCCTGCGGACGACGGCGGTTCTCGGGATCCTGCTCGTAATATGAGCTTCCCCAGAAGATGACATAGTAAAGCCGGAACATATAGAATGCTGTCATACCGGCCACGATGGTCATGATCCATTTCAACGCCTGACCTTCAACACCCGGCAGCGCATTGCAGGCGGAGATGATCTCATCCTTCGAGAAGAAGCCTGCAAAAGGAGGAATGCCGGCGATTGCCAGGCAGCCGATCAGGAAACAGATGTTGGTGATCGGCATGTACTTGTGCAGCCCGCCCATATACTCCTTGAAGTTGCTGCCGATGATGACAATAATGGCACCGGAGCAGAGGAAGAGCAACGCCTTGAACATGGCATGGGTGAAGAGGTGGAACATGGCTGCCATATAACCGAGGCCGCCATGATGGAGATACTCGGCACTGTTGAACGAACCGTTCCTGCTGTCATAGAAGCAGACACCCAGTGCAACAAGCATATAGGCAATCTGCGAGATGGTAGAGAAAGCCAGACCCCGCTTGATGTCACGCTGTGTGCAGGCTACCGCAGCGGCATAGAAGGCGGTGAACGCCGCAATCCACGCAATCCAGTGAAGCTGTTCCTGCGCACCGAACTGTACGTAGATCGGCAGCAGTGAAGCGACCTGGAACACACCGGCAACGACCATGGTGGCCGCATGAATCAAGGCAGAAACCGGCGTCGGACCCTCCATGGCATCCGGCAGCCAGATGTGCAGCGGGAACATGGCCGACTTACCGGCACCACCGATGAACATCAGGAAAAGTGCCGTCGGCAGTACCCAGGCAAGTGCCGGATTAGCGGCCAGTGCCGTCAGCTTTCCGACAAGACCGGGATTGACATTGAGGTCGTAGTTGAATGTTCCTACATAGAAGCTGAAGAACAGGATACCGATCAGGAAGAACAGGTCAGCGAAACGTGTGACGATAAAAGCCTTCTTGCTGGCGTGTACCGCCGTATGCTTCGGATAATAGAAGCCGATCAGCAGATAAGAGCATACACCCACCAGCTCCCAGAACAAATACATCTGGAAGATATTGGTAGCCACCACGAGTCCGAGCATGGACATCGTGAAAAGCGACAGGTAAGCATAGAAACGCTGGAAGCCGTGCTCATACTCCTCGAACTTATAGTGCTCATCCCGTTCGGCCATATAACCGAACGAATAGATGTGGACCATGAAGCTGACGGTGGTAATGACAATCAGCATCATCACACTGATAGGCGAAAGGCGCAAGCCAATATTGAAGGTCAACAGCTCTGTAAACTTCAGCCAGGTGAGGTTGAAAGTCGTAACAGTCGGGTACACACCACTTGCCAGACGGCCGTCAGTCACGCTGAAGGTCTCGCCCATAGCCGCATATTCGCCGGTATAGAAGAAATAGCGATAAGCGGTATAAAGGCTGAGCGCAAACAGCATACCCACCACACAGGTGCCGATGATACCGGCGACCTTGCGAGGCATCTTCATTCCGAACAATCCGAGTACAATCGCACTCAGGAACGGGAGAAGAAGTATCAAAAATGCGTAGTCAAACATATTTGTTTTCTCTTTATAATTTCATATTTTCAATACTGTTCACCTGATCGCTGTGGAAATGACGGTAAACATTGATGATAATAGCGAGTGCAACAGCCGACTCGGCCGCGCTTACACCGATGGAGAAGAGCGTAAAGAACAGCCCCTCGTAGCCGTCAGGGAAAAGCAGACGGTTGAACGCGGCGAAATTGATGTCCACGCTATTGAGAATTAACTCTACGGAGATCAGCATTGCAACGAGGTTGCGACGGGTTACGAAGCCGAATACTCCGATGAAGAACAGCAGTCCGCTAAGGACAAAGAAATATCCTACTGGTATCATTTGCTTTCCTCCTTTTTCTTATGGTTCAAAATAACGAGACCGCCGATGATGCAGGCCAGAAGGAATACGGAAATGAACTCGAACGGGAGCACATACCCGTATTTGTCGGCACTCATCAAGGTCTGTCCGACAGTATCCATCGTCAGTTCCCTGCTTAGGCTGTCCCCTTCCACGACAGTATTGCGGATAAGTTCGTTCTTCAGAAGAACAACGACCACCGTCGCGAATCCCGCCAAGGCGATAAAGGCAGCAAGGATAGTGCGCTTGCCCAGCCAACGTTCAGAGAGTCCCTGCAATGTTCGCTTGCTCACCAGTTGGATCGCGAAGATGTACATCATGGTGATACCGCCAGCATAAATGCTGATCTGTACTGCACCCAGGAAAGTATAATCGAGCAGGAAATAGAGACCTGCAACGCCAAAGAGCACAAACAGCAATGCTGTCGCCGCCCGCATGATACGCTTCGTCGACACGCAGAACACGGCGGAAGCCAGTATTACCACGGCGAGAACCGCAAACATAATCAATCTTGCCATATCTCTACCTCTTTATTTCTTTTTAGTATTGAATGTCCCGACTTTCCAGTCTGCACCGCCATCGATGAGATCCGGCAGCGAACCGCCCTTATAGACCTCCTTGTCAAGATGGAGAACCAGCTTGGAACGGTCGAAGACAGAGTTTTCAAAATCGTTTGTGAATTCGATTGCATCGAAGTTGCAGGCATTGACGCACAGCTCGCAGAACATACAGTCCCCCAAGTCGTACTGATAATCCAGAAGCTGCTTCTTCTTACGGCCTGTCTCCGGATTGGTGACCATCTCCGATGCTATCTTGATAGTACCGTTCGGACAGGCCTTCTCGCACATGGTACAGGAAGTACACTTGTAATTTCCTTCTTCGTCACGCTTGAAGACCAGACGGCCGCGGTGACGCTGGGCGACGTGCAGGGTTGTCTTGCGGTTCTCAGGATACTGCTCGGTAGACTTCGGTGTGAAGTATTCCTTCATGGTCACCTTCATACCCGTAGCAAGTGTCTTGAGCGCACTCCCGACCTCACCAAAATATGATTGTTTTTTATCTTCCATTCTCTTTAACCATTAATAGTGAATAGTCCAACCAAATGCTACGCACACAGTCATCAATACGAGGATAACCAGTGACAGCGGCATAAGATACTTCCACTCTAATTTCAGAATCTGATCGATACGGAGACGTGGGAAAGTCCACTTAATCCACATCAGCAGGAATACTACAACGAATGTCTTACCAAGGAACCAAACGAGTCCTGGAATGTAATTCATAATAGCATCGAAGCCATCTAATCCAATGTTCAAAGGAGCCCAACCGCCTAAGAACACAGTAGTTGCAATACCTGATACAACAAAAAGATTAAGATACTCAGCCAGATAATAGAAACCGAAGCCCATACCACTATACTCAGTGTGGTAACCTGCAGTCAACTCACTCTCAGCTTCTGCCAAGTCGAACGGACCACGGTTAGCCTCTGCATTACCAGCAACACAGAATACGAGGAAAGCCAAAGTAGCAGGAACATGTCCCTGCACGATCAACCACCGCAAAGGACCAGTCTGAGCTTCAACTATACCTGAAACCTGCATTGTACCAGTCAAAATAACTGCTGAAATCAAACAGATACCCAATGAAAGCTCATAGGAAATCATCTGTACGGCTCCACGCATGGCGGACAGGACAGAGTACTTGTTGTTACTGCCCCAGCCTGCAAGGAAGATACCGACCACCCCGATGGAACTGATTGCCGTCACGAGGAAGATGCCCACATTGAAGTCCAGGATATTCGCACCTTTGTTCCAGGGAAGGAAAGAGAAAGTGCCGACAGAGGCGATGATGACCAGGAAAGGAGCTAGATAATAAAGCAGCTTGTCGGCCTTGTCAACGGCGAAAATCTCCTTGATCAGCATCTTCAGCACGTCGGCAAAGACCTGCAACGTTCCCCACCATCCTACCCTGACAGGCCCGATACGGCACTGGAAGTAGGCGCAGACCTTGCGTTCCATGAAGATCAGCACGATGGCAAGCAGGGCATAGGCAAGCAGTATCGCCAGTCCTACCACCACGCACTCAATCAGAACGGTCCAGAAGTTACCCAGGCCACAAGTGACGCGGAGCAACTCATCGAACCATGTTGTTACTATTCTAAAATCGAACATAGTATGATTTTAATTCTTAATTGATTACTTTAATGAGAACCCCGTCAGCGGTCAATGTCAGGAATCACGAAGTCAAGAGCGGCACCTGTCGTCACCAGGTCGGCGATCTTCTCACCACACAGCATCTTGTCCATCGCACCGACAAGCGACAGGCCCATCGGACGGAACTTCAGACGATAAGCCGTCTTGTCGCCACGAGAGTCCAGGTAGGCGCCGAACTCGCCGCTGGCACCTTCCACGGAGAAGTACCACTGTCCTTCCGGCACCTTGATGATGGGCTTCTGCTTGATGTAGAAATCGCCCTCCGGAATATTGTCGACGAGCTGTTCGATGATATTGAGACTCTGGTAAATCTCCTGAATATGGCAATAGTAACGGTCCATGGAGTCGCCGTGAGACAAGGTCACCTGCTCGAAGTCCACCTTGTCGTACATCGCATACGGATGGTTCTTGCGGACATCGTTCTTCCATCCGCTTGCGCGGCCGGCAGGTCCCGTCACGCCATAACTGATGCAGTCCTGCTCGCTCATGAAGCCGATATTGCGGAAACGCTGGTGCGTAATGACGTTGTCGCCGAAGACATCCAGATATTCCTGGACCATCGGGCGCAGATACCTGCACAGCTCCTTGACATTCGAAACGAAATGCGGATCAATGTCAGCCTGCAGGCCGCCGATTCTATAATAGTTCTGGATCAGCCGGCCGCCGGTCGTCTCCTCCATCACATTCAGCACGTGTTCACGGTCGCGCATTCCATAAAGGAAGGCCGTAAGCGCACCCAGGTCCTGGGCACAGCAGGCCGTATAGAGGAGGTGATTGTCTATGCGCTGCAGCTCGTCCATGATGGTACGGACATACTTGATGCGGTCGGACAGTTCAATGCCCATCCCCTCCTCTATCACGCCGACCAGCGCATGCCGGTTCATCATGGCCGACAGGTAGTTCATACGGTCGGTCAGCGCCAGCGTCTGGGGATAAGTGAACTGCTCGCAGAGCTTCTCGATACCGCGGTGGATATAGCCCAGATGCGGATAGATCTTCACGACGGTCTCACCGTCCAGCACCGTCTGCAGACGGAGCACACCATGCGTAGAAGGGTGCTGGGGGCCGATGTTCACGACGAAATTATCGTCCGTGAACAGAGGATGCGGCGTGCCGACCAGCTCGCCGTTCTTGTCCAGGTTCCACTCCGTAGTCGTATCGAGTTCCACGTCATCCTCCGTCGTGTACATGTTCTTTGCGGGATCCATGTCATAATCCTTGCGGAGGGGATAGCCCTTGAAGTCGTTTCTCAGGTAGAGACGGCGCATATCCGGGTGACCGAGGAACTTGATGCCGTAGAAGTCGTAGACCTCGCGCTCCAGCAGGTCGGCATCCGCCCACAGCCGGCAGACAGAGGGGACCACCGACTCCTCGCCGACTTTCTTAGCGAGCTGCCTTACAGAGCAACGCTCGTGTGTGTCCGTATTCTCAAGGATATAGATACATCCAAGACCTTCTTCCGCACCAAAGTCTTCGCCGACAACAGTAACAAGGTAATCGAAATGCTTCTCATTCTTCAGCTTTGCCATCTCGGCGGCAAAGCTATCAAAACCGAATTCTTTGTTTTCTAATTTCATTCTCGCGTACCTTATATATTATTTGTTAGTAGCACTCTCGCCGGCAGATTTCCCGGCAGCGTCGATCTGTTCGATCTCCTTGCCCAGTTTCTCCACATCTTCTTTCGTAACCGGCCGGTTCACGACGATCGTCTCCTTTCTGGGAGCGGCAGCTTCAGGAGCAGCAGCCGGCTTTGCCGGGGCAGCGGCTTTCGCAGCGGCCGGACGTACAGGCTTGGGAGCCGGTTTCCTGGCAGCCTCCCATGCCGCCTCGCGCTTTTCCTTTATCTCTTCGGGGTTGATGCCCAGCTTCTCCTCGAAGATAAGTTCCTCGTTGCTCTTTCCGAGTTTACGTTCTTCCGCCGTCTGCTTGTGATTGACCCCGCCGAAGAATTTCTCGATCTTCACTTTTCGCTGGAGCTGCATCATACCGTAGACGATCGCCTCCGGACGCGGAGGACAGCCCGGGATATAGACATCTACCGGGATGATCTCGTCGATACCGCGCATGACATGATAGCTGTCCTTGAACGGACCGCCGGAGATGGCACATCCGCCTACGGCAATGACATACTTCGGTTCTGCCATCTCGTCATACAGACGCTTCAGGGCGGGCGCCATCTTGTTCGTGATCGTACCGGCGCACATGATCAGGTCGGCCTGACGGGGAGAGTTACGTGTCACCTCGAAACCGAAACGCGAGAAGTCGTAACGTGCACAGCCGACCGCCATGAACTCAATGCCGCAGCAGGACGTGGCAAAGGTCAGCGACCAGAGAGAGTTGCTGCGGCCCCAGTTGATCAGCTGGTCCAGGTTGCCGAGGACGAGGTTGGTACCGCCGTCGTTCAGTTCGCTTGCCATCTTGCTAAGCGTATCATTGTCCTTCCAATCCTCGTATGGAAGAGACTTGATTTTTGGCTTCCTTATTTCCATTCAAGCGCTCCTTTCCGCCAAGCATACGCAAGGCCAAATACTAATACCAGCATAAAGAACCCGATTGTGGCGAGTGCCCAAGGTCCAATTGTCTTTACAACGACTGCCCACGGGTAGAGGAAGACGGTCTCCACGTCAAACATCAGGAACAGGATGGCAAAGAGATAGTAGCCGACATGCATTGGTAACCAAGAGGTTCCATGAGTCGGAATACCACACTCGTAAGGCTCACCCTTCGCCGGATTGTATGACCGCGGGCCGATCAGCTTGGCGATAGCATACGCTGCCACTACCAGGAATGCGGCCGTCATCAGAACGGTAACAAAAAGTGTGAAATACATAAACTTATATAGCTATAATTTAAATGTGCAATCTTGCCCTGGTTAGACATGTTTTAAAACGTGTGCAAAGATACAAAAATATTTGAGAACAATTGCAAACAAAACAGAAAAACATACGAGTTTTTGCAAACTCCACATTACAAACCTACCCGTCACAGGCATACTGCCTGTTCGCTGACCAGTCTGTACCGTTGGCGGAAAGTCTGGGATCGGCGCAAGAATGTATGACAAATCATCTTCTGGAGGGGGTAGACAGTTGCAGAATGGCAGCATCTCCCCCGGCAATCGTGTCAACAGACCGCCTCTCCTGCGCATGGGCACATCCCTCCCGGCGGCGGGTTGTCAGGCAAAGAGTTCCTTGATTTTCTCCAGGTTCTCCAAAGCCGTCTCCCTGCCCTGGTCGTATGTGGCCTGCATCTCAGCAGGGTCGTGTGATATATGCCCGATGGCCAGCTTCCCTTTCGGACGGAGCACGAGCGTATTGGGCTTCTTTTCCTCCTCGCGCACATAGTCAAGCTCCGCATTGTACATGACGTGCCGCTGTTCCAATGCCCTTACGATACGCGGATGGCGGCGCAGCCATATCCGCATGAGGGGCATGAGCGGGTTCGGCGTTTTCACGAAGCCCTCCGGCTGGGTAAGGACGACAAGGTTGCGTGCATAGCCCTGTCCCTGGAAGAAGCGGAGAGGAATGGAGTCGGCTATGCCGCCGTCCAGCAGTTTCCGCCCATCCACGGTAACGATGCGGGCGGCGATGGGCATGGAGGCTGACGCGCGGATATACTCCAGGCACTCGTCGTCGACCTCCTTCAGCTGCCGGTACTCCGCCTTGCCCGTCCCCACATTCGTACAGACCGCCCAGAACTCCATGGGATTCTCCCGGAAAGCATCAACATCGAAATAGTCGACGTGCCGGGGCACATAATGATAGGCATACTCGCCGCCGAAGTAATCGCCGGTCGTCAGGAGCGACCGCAGGGAGGCATAACGCCAGTCGTGCGCCAGCTTCTGGTTGTACCGGAGCACGCGCCCGGGCTGTCTCGACTTCATATTGCAGCCGAAAGCCGCACCGGCCGACACGCCGATCACACCATCGGGTGCGATTCCGTTTTCCATCAGAACATCCATCACGCCGGCAGAGAACAGCCCGCGCATCGCCCCGCCTTCCAGTACGAGTCCTTTTTTCATGATTTTTTGTCCGCTTTTATGTTCTGACATATTCCAAGAATTCCACATTGACCGGCCGGTCCAATGCCCGCCTTCAGCCCTTCCGTCTCTTCGTCTTGTCGCAGCTTCCCGGCCCTGCACCTCCCGGCCGTACAGCCTGTCCTGCGCTTTCAAGGAGAAAGAAGAACCTGCCTGTCTGAAAGGCTGCTTCCCGAAAAAGGTGTCGCCGGAGCGCTTCCGTTCATCATTTCCCTCGACCGGAGACGGCATTGGGAAAGCCCCGGACCCGGCCTCCGTCGTCCCATGACCGGGGATGCCTGCCCTACGGTTCTTTCCGTATGACAACGGATGCAAAGTTACACAATTCCGGTGGAAAAGCAAGGCTATGCGCCCGATTATCATACGGAAGAAGCCCGGACAGGGAACGACCCGACCGGATGGGACAGCTGTTCCCGGCCGTCGGGAATCCTGTTCCCGGCCGTCGGGAATCCTGTTCCCAGCCGGTTGGGAATCCTGTTCCCGACGGCCGGGACCTAATCAGGCCGTACAAACAAGCGTACAGAGCGTTCGTTTGTTTCCGTTTTATTTCGTACTTTTGCAACGGACAAAAGATTAGAATATGAAACTTTCAACTATTGCACTCACCATCATGTTAGGACTCAGTTCTTCCACCATGGCACAACAGAAAGACATTACCCTCCAACTCATAGAGACCTCGGACGTTCACGGTTCGTTCTTCCCCTACGACTTCATCACCCGCAAGCCCAGAAGCGGCTCCATGGCGAGGGTCAGTACCCTGATAGAAGAACTGCGGCGGAAAAACGGCAGAGAAAACGTCTATCTGCTCGACAACGGGGATATTCTCCAGGGGCAGCCTGTTTCCTACTATTACAACTATGTGGTTCCCCAGAAGGAGAACATTGCCGCCAGCGTGCTGAACTATATGGGTTATGACGTGGCGACCGTGGGCAACCACGACATCGAGACGGGTCATGCCGTCTACGACAAATGGTTCAAGGAACTGAATTTCCCCATCCTCGGAGCCAACATCATCCGGACGAGCACCGGCAGGCCCTACCTCCTGCCTTATCATACCATCAGAAAGAAGAATGGTATCAAGGTATGCGTCATCGGCATGCTGACACCGGCCATCCCCAACTGGCTGAAGGAGAAGATCTGGAGCGGCATGCGCTTTGAGGAGATGGTGTCGTGCGCGAAGCGGACGATGGCCGAGGTGAAGGCAAAGGAAAAACCGGATGCCGTCATAGGACTGTTCCATTCAGGATGGGACGGCGGCATCAAGACGCCGGATTACGATGAAGACGCCTCGAAGAAAGTGGCAAGAGAAGTGCCGGGATTCGATGTCGTCTTCTTCGGGCACGACCATACCCCCCACTACTCCGTCGAGAAGAACGTCGCCGGCAGGGAGGTCGTCTGCCTCGACCCCGCCAACAACGCCCAGCGCATAGCCCTCGCCACGCTGACCTTCAGCACGAAGACGGTGAAGGGGAAGCGGCAATACACCTTGAAGAAAGCGGCCGGCAAACTTGTCGACGTCAGAAACCTGAAGGCTGACGAGACCTTCATCCGCCATTTCCAGCCCGAGATAGATGCCGTAAAGGCATGGAGCGGGCAGGTCATCGGCAGATTCGAAAACACCATCTACACCAAGGACAGCTACTTCGGCAACTCCGCCTTCAACGACCTGATCCTCGACCTGGAGCTGAAGATCACCAAGGCAGACATCGCCTTCAATGCCCCTTTGCAGTTCAACGCGTCCATACAGGCAGGGCCGGTCACCGTGGCAGATATGTTCAACCTCTATAAATATGAGAACAATCTCTGCACCATGCGCCTCACCGGCAAGGAAATCCGCAAGCACCTTGAAATGAGTTATGACCTGTGGTGCAACACGATGAAGACACCGGACGACCATCTGCTGCTCCTCTCTGACACACAGAACGACGCACAGCGGCTGGGCTTCAAGAACTTCTCGTTCAACTTCGACTCTGCCGCGGGAATCGACTACGAGGTGGACGTCACAAAACCTGACGGAGAGAAGGTACACATCCTCCGCATGAGCAACGGCGCTCCGTTCGATGAAAACAAGTGGTACACGGTGGCGGTGAACAGCTATCGTGCCAACGGCGGCGGAGAGCTGCTGACGAAGGGCGCCGGCATCCCACACGACTCCCTGCAGAGCCGCATCGTCTGGGAAAGTCCGAAAGACCAGCGCTATTATCTCATGGAAGAAATAAAGAAAGCGGGCGTGCTGAACCCACAGGCTCATCACAACTGGAAGTTCGTCCCAGAAGCATGGACGGCGCCCGCCGCCGAACGCGACCGCAGACTCCTGTTCGGAGAACAGAAATGATAAGGAGGGCGGAGGCAGATGCCTTCAGCCCTTCTGAAACACAGACATCGACACATGGAAAAATACTGGTTTGTTTTCTGCAAGACGGATGTCCTGCTGGAAAAAACAGGTGACAATTATACCATTCCCCTTGCGGAAGACCCTCCGGTCGCTCTGCAGCCCTGGATGCACATCATGCACATCACGCACATGGAGAACGGCACAGAGGTCAGAGCCGTCATGGTGGACCAGCCGGTAACAGACGACCCTCGCTATGAGATGTGCGGCCTGCGGCCGTCGTTCTACCTGCTTTCCACGGAGTTCTATCTCAAGGCCGGCAAATGCCGGGAACTGCTTTACTGGGACCAGAACACCAGGTTCTGCGGAGTGTGCGGCGCACCCATGAAGATGCACACCGACATTTCCAAACGCTGTACCCACTGCGGGAAGGAGGTCTGGCCGCAACTGACGACAGCGATCATCGTCCTCATCCACCGCGGCGACGAGGTGCTGCTGGTACACGCCCGCAACTTCAAGTCCGACTTCTACGGACTGGTTGCCGGCTTTGTAGAGACAGGCGAGACCCTGGAGGAGGCCGTACACCGTGAGGTGGCAGAGGAGACGGGCATCCGGATAAAGAACCTGCGCTACTTCGGTTCGCAGCCCTGGCCCTATCCCTGCGGACTGATGGTAGGATTCAATGCCGATTATGACGGCGGGAATCTCCACCTGCAGCACAGTGAGCTGTCCAAGGGGGCATGGTTCAGAAAGGACAATCTGCCCAACATCCCGGAACGGCTGTCGATTGCCCGGATGATTCTCGACGACTGGATAAAGGAAACTTCCAAAACTGAATCCGAACGGTGTCTCTGACACATTCCGGCCGGCCGTGCAGCCTTCGTTTCCTGCCTGAAAACGCATAGGCGGTACGTCCGGAGGAGGAAGCCGAGACAGAAGGCACACGGCGCAGACAGCCTCCGCCGCAGCGGCGTGCCGATGCGGAGCCGCCGGAAAATCGCTGAAATAAACCCAAGCATATTTTAAACCATTTAAAAATGATGACTTTCTTAGAAAAAACCCTCGGATTTGATCCGAAGTCCATGAAGCTCCGTACCGAACTGATTGCAGGAGCGACCACCTTCCTGACAATGAGCTATATCCTGGCCGTCAACCCGGCCATCCTGTCGTCTACCGGCATGGACAAGGGCGCACTCTTCACCGGCACGGCACTCGCGGCGGCCATCGCCACCCTGCTACTGGCATTCATGGCGAAACTGCCTTTCGCACAGGCGCCCTCCATGGGACTGAACGCATTTTTTGCCTACACGCTCTGCCAGACGTTGCAATACTCATGGCAGCACTCCCTTGCCATCATGCTCATCGAGGGCATCGTCTTCATCATCATCACCTTCTTCAATGTGCGTGAGATGATCCTCCATGCCATCCCTGCCAACCTCCGTTATGCCATTTCAGCAGGCATCGGTATGTTCATTGCATTCATCGGTCTGAAGAATGCCGGAATCATCGTTGACAAGCAGGCGACCCTCGTCGGGCTAGGTGCCTTCACCCCGACCTGCATCCTGGGCATCATCGCCATTCTGCTCAGCGGCATCCTCATGGCGAGGAATGTCAAAGGGGCGCTGTTCTGGAGCATCATCATCGCCACTGTCATCGGTATTCCGATGGGGGTGACGGTAATCCCCGGCAGCTGGATGCCCGTCTCCGCTCCCCAGGACATAAGTCCGGTATTCTGCAAGTTTGACTTTACGGGACTGCTGAATCTCAAGACGGTCCTGGTGGTCTTCTCCCTGCTCCTGATCAACATCTTCGACACCATCGGCACGCTGATGGGACTGGCGGACAAGACGGGAATCGTCGAAACGAACGGTAACATCCCCCGGGTAAAGGAGGCGATGATGAGCGATGCCATCGGTACGACCTGCGGTGCCATGCTGGGCAGTTCCACCTTGACCACCTACGTCGAGAGCGCCAGCGGCATTGCCGAAGGCGGTCGGTCCGGTGTTACCGCACTCACGGTGGGGCTGTTCTTTCTCTTCGCCCTCTTCCTCTCCCCTGTCTTCATGCTCATCCCGAGTGCCGCGACGAGCGGAGCGCTGGTCATGGTCGGCGTGCTGATGATCGACTCTGTGAAGAAAATCAATCTGCAGGATATTACCGAAGCGTTCCCGGCCTTCATCACGATGATCACCATGGTGCTGTGCTATTCCATCGCTGACGGAATCTGCCTGGGGATTCTGTCGTTCGTCATCATGAAGGTATGTACCCAGCGGTGGAAAGACCTCAACTGGACACTCTGCATCCTTGCAGTCCTCTTTGTCCTGAACTTTGTCATTGATGCGTAGAGGGTGCCCGACAGGCTGCTTTCTCCGGACGGCATGCCCCCGCTCTTGCCGGCTGCGGTTCTTTCTCCCCCATCACCGCTTTCCACAGAGGAAGTCTTGAAAAGCAGATGCCGTTCTGAACCTGCGGTCTGAAACAACCTGATAAAAAGAGACCATTTCCATACTCGCTTTTTGAGTAGAGAAATGGTCTTTTCCCTGATTCGGACAGGAGGGGTCTGACAGGAGATCTACATCCAGAAAAGGGTTGTCAAGCGGCGGTGTCACACATTGACACCCGCATGGGAGAACACTTCCTCCGGCAGTGTACGAGAAGGTTTCTACTGTTCCCGCCCATGAGAATTATCAGCAAAAAAACCTGCTAAAGTTTGCACAGTTAAAAAAAAATGACTACTTTTGCAACCGCTTACGAAAAGTAAGGGCGTTTAGCTCAGCTGGTTTAGAGCATCTGCCTTACAAGCAGAGGGTCGGCGGTTCGAATCCGTCAACGCCCACCACAAAGGGGGTAGTTTCCAGAGTGGCCAAATGGGGCAGACTGTAAATCTGCTGCTTCTAGCTTCGGTGGTTCGAATCCATCACTACCCACGGAAGAGCTGCAGTCACATGACTGCAGCTCTTTTTTATTTCCCTCAAGGCAGATTCAAAAATTTCCTGCCGCCTCCTTCCAGAAAGGACACGGCAGGAGCGGACTGTGCGACCGAAAGAGAAAGCAGAAGATGCCGCGTAGAAGCGCAACAACACAAAGAGTTGACAAGATTCCTTTCAACGACAGACCAACGTGGATTTTCAGAACACGTCTTCATGTATTTTCTGCAAGAGCGGGCTTTACATGGCATAATTTTTGTATCTTTGCCAGCTGAGAATCCATCACATAAAACATAGAAGAGAATGAAGACAAAGGAGACACCTGTTCTGCTGCTTACAGGCTATTTAGGCAGCGGTAAGACAACTTTGGTAAACAGGATACTTGCCAACGAGAAAGGAATCAAGTTCGCCGTAATCGTCAACGACATCGGCGAGGTGAACATCGACGCGAATCTCATTGAGGCAGGAGGTGTCGTTGACCAGAAAGACGACTCGCTCGTCGCTTTACAGAACGGCTGCATCTGCTGTACACTGAAAATGGATCTGGTACAGCAACTGAACGATATTGTCTCACAGGGCAAGTTCGACTATATTGTAATCGAGGCAAGCGGTATCTGCGAACCGGCACCGATAGCGCAGACCATCTGCGCCTACCCGCAGATGTACCCGAATCTGGCAAAGAAAGGAAAGGCCGTACTGGACTCCATCGTGACAGTCGTGGATGCCCGGCGGATGTGCGACGAGTTCTCCGCCGGCAACGACCTGCTGAAGAAAGACCTGCAGGAAGACGACCTCGAGAACCTGCTCATCCAGCAGATTGAGTTCTGCAACATCATCCTCCTCAATAAGGTTGATGACGTCAACCAGGAGGAACTGGGGCTGGTGAAGAGCATCATCCGCTCATTGCAGCCCAAGGCAGAAATCATCGAGTGCAATTATGGCGATGTCAGCCTCGACAAGATCATCAATACCAAGGCGTTCAACTTCGACGAAGTGGCCACCTCCGCCTCATGGATTGCAGAGATTGAGGGACGCGACGAGGGGCACGAGGACGGACACCACCACGACCACGAGGAGGACGGGCACCACCATCATCACCATCATCACCATCATCACGGACTGGAGAACGAAGAGAGCGGGGAGGCATTGGAGTATAACATCCAGACCTTCGTCTACTACGCACGGAAGCCGTTTGATATCAATTTCTTTGACGACTTTGTTGCACGTCAGTGGCCGGAGCAGGTTATCCGCTGCAAGGGGCTCTGCTATTTTTCCAATGAGAAAGACGTGTGCTATGTCTTTGAGCAGGCCGGCAAGCAGGTGAATCTCCGCAATGCCGGACAGTGGTATGCCACCATGCCGCAGTTCCAGCTGCGTGAGTTCCTGAAGAACAACCCCAAGATAAAGAAGGACTGGAAAGAGCCTTACGGCGACCGTATGCAGAAGCTGGTGTTCATCGGGCAGAACCTCGACAAAGAGGCGATCACCCGGACACTTGACAAGTGTCTGACAGACTTCTAAGGAGGTCGGCAAAGGAAAAAGACGGGCATATCATGTTATCGTAATATGCCCGCCTTCGGCTTTTTCTGTTCAGGAGACAGGTTGCTCCAGCTCTTTTAGACCCTGGGGAAAATCAGTACAACCGTACTTCATCTCCCATACGGAGTCCACGCTCGGCAATCTTCTCGTTCTTCTTGACAAGACTCTTCAGCCGGATGCCATACTTCTGGGCAATATCGTACAGACTTTCCGATTTACGTACGTAATAGGGATGGTGTTTGAAATTCCTTGGAGCTTTCCGCCGTTTCTTCTTCAGCCAGACGAACTCGCCAGAGACAAGACGGTCTTTCTTCTTCCGTTCGTTATACCTCGCCAGTTTATGACTGCTGATATCCAGTTCCTTGCCCAACGACTTGAAGGTGTCTCCCGGCCTTGCAACGACATAGTAGTTCTCATTATACTTGTGGATGGTATGTGCACCTGCCAGCTGGACGGCTGCCGGCAGACCGCTGTCCGGAACACGGACGGCTGTATCTTCCCCACTGTGGCGGGCCATGAAATGATCGAAATGCTTCGCCTGGTCATACTCGTACAGCTTATAGAGTTCGATGATACTGATCAGGTTCTGTGCGTACGTAGGACTCGTGGCATACCCGGCGCGCTTCAATCCGTATGCCCACCCCCGGTAATCGGTCTTGTCCAGGCTGAACAGGCTCCGGTAACGCGGACGGTCGCGGAGAAACTTGCAGTGGTCTTCGAAACTTTCCAACGCACTGTCGTATGCACGGAAACACTCTCCCAGTTCGTCGTCGTCATGGCTGATGGTACGCCCCGTCCAGCCATGGCACTTGATGCCGAAATGGTTGTTGCCCTGAAGGACAAGCGTACCCCGTCCGGCTCCGCTCTCCAGCAGACCCTGTGCCAAGGTGATACTGGCCGGTACGCCGTACTTCAGCATTCCCTCGATGGCCATGTCTTTGTACTGGTCTATATACGTCTGATAGGCCTGATTCCATCGGATCGGGCCGCCTGCCGCGGCAGACAACATCGAAAGGAATGAGAGAAGGATAAAGATATATCGCCTCATAAAAAAGTTCTTTTGGACTATATGAATGCAAAAGTACACGTTTTATCACATAATCCGAAACGATTTGTCTTAAATTCTCACAAACATTTCAAAACTTGTACTTAACCTTCCGTAACTTTCCGCCAAAGAAAAAGCATTTTATCCCTCCGACCGGCTTATAGTTCGGGAATTTTGTCTAATTTTGTATCATATGAAGATGATCATTGCTCTTGGTTCCAATCTCCATCAGGAACAGAATCTACTCAAAGCAAAGGAACTGCTGGGACACAGCTTTGACGGCATTACATTCTCTGAACCGGAATGGACAGAACCGATCGGAATAAAGTCGGACAGATTCCTGAACTGCATAGGGACTTTCGAGGCAGAACTGTCACGCACAGCAGTAGAGAAAATACTGAAGCGGACAGAGCAGGTCATGGGCGACTCGCACCAGAACCACCAGCTGGGGAAAGTGCTGATAGACATCGACCTCATACAGTATGGCAATGAGACGATAAGGAAAATCGCATGGCTCTGAAAGGGATTATCAAAAGACTGGCACTCTGCCTGCTGCTCTCCGGGATGTGCTTTCCTGTCTCCGCTCAGAAAAGCAAGGATTCGGAAGAACTGGGGAAAGCACTGGACTACTTCGCATCCGCCAAATATCATGAAGCCCTGCTGATTTTCCAACGCCTGGACAAGGAATACAACCTCAATCCACGGTTCAAGGCTTATCTCGGTCTGTGCTATTACCACGAATGGGACTACAAGACAGCCGCCAGACACCTTGAAGCGGCAATCCCCTATCTGGATGCCTTCGCTCCGCATGAGCGGTCTGTCTATTATTTCACCACAGCGGAAAGCCTCTTCAACATGAGACAATACAGACAGGCCATCCCGTATTATGAAAAGACACTTGCAGTATGCTATGATCGTGAAAAGGGGGATGTGTACTACCGGATGGGGCTGTGCTATATGTTCTTGCAGGTATGGCGACCGGCATACGACCTGTACATGAGCGCAGAGAAAGCCTACCAACAGTATGGGACGAGAGAAGAAGTGCAGGCAAGACTTGCACAGACCCGTCGGATGGCAGTTGCATGCCGGGCAAATTACGAAGCCGAACAGCCGCTGCATCCTTTGTCGAAAGAATCGGACAACACGACGGAGAAAGACAATGTGACGACGCAATTAAAAAGTATATCGACAATTCTCAAATCATTGACTTCTACGATGTTATTGCAGTCCCTTCAGCCCATAGCTATAAAGGATATTATCAAGGAAGAAGAGAGAAAAATAATCCGAAAATGACGACTACTTTTCTTGT
This sequence comes from Prevotella multiformis, assembly GCF_018127985.1. Lineage (NCBI taxonomy): Bacteria > Pseudomonadati > Bacteroidota > Bacteroidia > Bacteroidales > Prevotellaceae > Prevotella > Prevotella multiformis. The sequence goes on from NZ_CP072357.1 coordinate 657,482, forward strand.
ATTTTCTTCGTCCGTTCATTTTTTTTTAGTACTTTTGCGCCATATACTTTTAGACAAACTATTTACACTTAAAATATAACCGTCTGTCATTTCTGTTGATTGACAGTATAAGCAAATTCTCAGTCCTACGACCATCAGCATTACATTCCAATGACTCTTGCATTGAGTTGACAGATTTTGCAAACAAGATATTGCCATAATCTAGTATCTATGGGGAAACACAGGAAGGGCTGGCACCGCAGACACGAAGATCTACGACGTCAGCCCTTAAAACTGTTTTCTTTAAAGAGGATGCTTACTCGATAGCGCCCTTTATTGTCTCCACAATATACTTCACATCTTCGTCAGAGACCAGCGGGCCGCTCGGCAGACACATGCCGACCTTGAAAAGACTCTCGCTGACACCATTGACATACGCAGGACAATCCTGATAACATGGCTGCCTGTGCATGGGCTTCCACAGAGGACGGCTTTCAATGTTCGCCTTGTCAAGAAAGACACGCATCGCCTCGACATTCGCATTCGGCTCGCAATCTGTATGGGCGTTGCCTACGGAATGGACGACACCGGCAGCACCGCCGACAGCACCCTTCACAGTCGTCTTGTAGGCACTCTCCTGCTCCTTCACTTTAACGGAAGGCGCAAGTGTAATCGTATTCAGCCAATAATTGGAATCATATTCCGGTGAAGGATTGCCATGGAAAGTGACGCCTTCTATCTCGCTGAAAGCCTCGTCGTACAGACGGGCGATGTGCCGGTGGTGGGCGATGTGCTCGTCGAGCACCGTCATCTGTCCCCGACCGATACCCGCACAGACATTGCTCATGCGATAGTTGTAACCGATCTTCTCATGCTGATAATAAGGGTAACCCTCGCGCGCCTGTGTCGCATAGAACATCACATTATTGCGCGCTTCCTCATCAGGACAGACCAAAGCCCCGCCACCAGAAGTGGTGATCATCTTGTTGCCATTGAACGACAGGACACCATAGGCACCGAATGTTCCGCACACCTGCCCTTCATATCTTGAACCCAGTCCCTCGGCAGCATCCTCAACCAACGGAATATCGTACTTCTCCGCCACGGCAAGGATCTCCCTGATCTTTGCAGGCATCCCATAGAGATAAACTACGATGATAGCCTTCGGCTTCTTACCGGTCTTGGCTGTTCTGTCCTTGATAGCTTCTTCCAGCAGCACAGGATCCATATTCCATGTTTCCTGCTCTGAATCAACAAAGACAGGCGTAGCGCCCTGGTAAGTCACGGGGTGTGAACTGGCACAGAAGGTGAAACTCTGGCAGATGACCTCGTCACCTGCCGTCACTCCCAATGCCACCAAAGCGAGATGTACGGCTGCCGTCCCCGAACAGAGTGCCACGACGTGCTTCTCCTCCATCCCTTTTAAGGACTCCCTCCACAGGTCCTCCGGGTTGTTTTCATGTGGCATGATCGTCTGTGGATATACCTCCTTCACAGAGGCGTCCCCTCTCCGGGAACGACCGGAGGATGCCGCAAACCGCTTCAGATCTGCTTCAAACCCATTGACATTCGGCCCCAATGGCACCACCCAATTGGTATCAAACGCCTCTTGGATGTATCTCATCTCATTACCGCTCATGTGAGCGAGACAAAGTAAAATACGTTTTCGTTCCATCTTTGTTTCTTTTATTTCAATCTATAAAGTGGGAAGAAGGATGCCGTCACATCAAAAGATGGCGTAGACATCTTCCGAAGCTTTATCAGATCTGAATATTTTTCCTTATCAAAACAATCCTTGGAGATACAAAAACCTAAATCCCCTTTTTTGTTAAATGTTTTTTTAAACTTATATAACGGATCCTCACCACTCCCCACGCCACCTCCGAGATGCAAAATCTTATATCCATGTCGAGCTCCATACCTGGCAGCTTCATAAAGAATAAGATTTGTAGCATTAAGACTGCGATACTCCTGCACATTACCTGATAAGTGATAATGCATCCTGCCATTGCACATAAGAATAATACTCATGGCAATTATTTCACCTTTGAAGACAGCATAAAACATCTTCCAATTTCCAGGCAAATCCTTGGCTACAGACTCGTAGAAAGAAGATCCAAAATAATAATACGGATCTGCGTTATCTTTATCCATCGTAGCATTATAAATACTACGGAATTTATCAAATAGAGAAAAGTCTTCACTATGCTCCACCACTATCCCCATCTTTATAGCTTTTCTTATGGTTGTACGATCCTTGCTTTTCAGGTTCTGGAAAATGACCTCTTCCGAAGAACAATCTATGTAAACTGTTTTACCCAGGTTTATGACATTTGACCATCCTCTCAAAAGCTCTTGATTTTTCAACCAGGGACACCAACGGGTAAAGGCCGCAACAATATGATGCGCCCTCATGAACGTGCTTATTTCTGACCAGAAAGTTCCTACCTGTTCCTCTGAAATATTTCCATCTAAAAGCCAACCGCCATATCCGTATGGGGTAATAGCATCAAAAAGAACACCTTTTCCAATATACCTTTGTGCCCATACCTCATCATTTAAATCCCGGAGCATAAAGGCACATACGGCCCTCAATCCCCCTCTCTGGTAATAAACCAAGATAGGCGTTCCATCACCATGAACTTTAAAAGATGCTAAATAACCACTAAGGAAATATACATCATAATCAGGGAAAGACCTGACGATTTTGTCCCATTCCGTTCTATTTTCAAAATCAATTATCCTCGTCATTCTTCAAAAGATTTTAGCAAAGTACAGATTTGGCATCCCATTTCTCCTATTTCATCAGCACTATATCTAGCATCACAATGTATTGATAATATTCCATCCGAAACAATTCTAGACTCACGAGAACAGGTCTCCGGTATCTCCCACAAGACAGCCGGATAAATAGATTTGCTTATCAGACCTTTCCTAAACCGCTCACGCTTCATTTTATCTGGGAACAAAAGCAAAAGTGAGAAAGGGATCAAGGATTCGCTTTCCGGCACTAACAATCGAATTCCGTTTTCCTTCAGGAGGAAAAATAATTGCTTCACCACTATCTTCCAATTTCGGTTTCTCCTCTCACTCCAGTCCTTAATGTCAATTTTTTCTAAGACCTGTCTGTCCAGAGAAGAAATACGGCTAACGGGCAGACTACCAAAACTTTGTTCTGTCCGAAGAAACTTTTCTCTGTAAGAGTCTTTCAGGTCAGGGATGGAGGCTTCATTATCCTGGGAAAGATACAGTGCCTTCTCTGCCATCGCCTGCCATCTTGTTCGAGCAACCTTTTCGTTCAACAGGGTCTCCTTTATTGTTGAACCTAGCTCTGACAAATCCTTGCTGTTACTCCAGAGTATACCGCCTTCTGCCAAAGGTAGTGTCTTCCGTAAAGACGCTATACAGAATTCCGCCTTACTTTTCCGGACCCACTCGCTGAAAATATTATGGGAGTGGTCCTCTATGACTGGAATGGGAACGTTGATCCGTTTTATTTCTCTTAACCCGAAATAATTCATCCACAACAAAACATCCCCTTCTTGGAAGGGTAGATGACCAACAAATTGATGGTCTTTGACAACAGGGTTATCCTGATATGTTTTTACTTCAATCTCACAATGTAGGAGAATATACGCAATGATTTCCCAGCAGAAATATTCAGGTATCCAAATTCGTTTCCATTTATAGTAATTTATCAGGGATTCAATGGCCTGTCGACCATCAGCCAAGAACACAGCATTTGGGTAATAATCAAACAGAGTTTTTCCACCAGCAACACATGGAAAGTTCAGAAAATGAAAATCAGAACCATATTCTTTCATCTACCATTCCTCCTTAACTGCCTGAGTTTTTCACCAAACCCTAAATCATCAACCATCTCGTCCTGCACTTCTCCTTCTCCTACTCCTTCTCTCTTTATGACATTAAGAAAAGTCATCCATAGAATCTTCAAGTCAAGTGAAAAAGAGAGATTATCAACATACCATACATCGTATTCAAACTTTTTGCTGTATTTCACAAAATTCCTGCCATTTACCTGCGCCCATCCCGTGATGCCAGGCCGCACTTCGTGCCGTCTGATCTGAAAACTATCGTAGCACTTCAAAAAATCAGCATACAAAGGTCTTGGCCCGATTAATGACATCTCTCCCTTTAACACATTGAGTAATTGGGGAAGCTCGTCCAAAGAAGTGCTGCGGACGAATCGGCCGACTCTCGTCAATCGCTGTCCATCAGGCAGAAGATTTCCCTCTTCATCTCTCTCATCGGTCATGGTCTTGAATTTTATGACATTAAACACCTTGTTATGCCATCCTGCCCTCGAATGCAGGAAAAACGCTCCTCCACCTTTATTTGCGAAATGCAGCCATATCGTGACAGTCAACAACAAAGGTGAGAAAACCAGCAATGCAACAAGTGCAGCGCTGAAATCTATTGCCCGTTTGAAGAAACACCTATACATATACTAATCAAGTGATGTGTACATATTTTTCAAAGCCTTCCATACATCTTTCTGCTCATATTTTTCCTGGATGATCCTACGGCTGTTCTGAGCCATCCGTGCCACATCTGAGGGGTGCGACAACGTCCATTCCATGACAGCAAGCAGAGCTTCTGGATTACGAGGAGGAACAATACGTCCGTTTATTCCCTCTCGCACAATCTCGTTACTACCATTTATATCAGTTACGATAGACGGTAATCCCATACATCCCGCCTCAAGGACCACATTAGGAAACCCCTCTCTATAAGAAGGGAACACCAAGGCATCAGCAGCAGCAAGATAAGGGCGCACATCTTTCTGATAGTTTACAAATCGAACCGAAGGATTATGCATGAAGAAAGATGTATCTTCAGCATCCAGTGGATCGAGTTCTGGTTCAAAGTTCCCAACCAGAAGCAGTTTCGGCCGAAGGGGGTGTTTTCCTCCAAGTAAGCCCTGCATAGCAAAAGACAGTTCCCGCATTCCTTTGTCATTGACAATTCTGCCGACAAAAACAAAAACGAAATCCTCCGACTCGAAGCCGAGTTCCCTGCGGAGGCTTTCTTTCACAGAGCTTTCCCTTGGAATATCCAAAAGTTTCCTCCCATTATCTAAGCTGCATTTTTCACGCAACCTCTCGACAGAGAAGTAAGAAGTATCCTTTCCATTAATATTACCATTCCAGATTACCTTCAGTGGCTTCTTCGTGACATGGTCTTGCTTTAAAGTTTCAAGAACCCCCTTTCCTTCCGGAATAACCTTAGACGCACAGGCACAAGTTATTTTCTCCATAGTCTGCAAGATTATTCTCAATCCCCCTGTTGCTCCCTGATACCTAAGGCCTGTAACCGTATAAATCCGATGTGGGACACGGCAGAACCAGGCAGCCACCATAGCCAACAGAGATCCCTTGGGTGTATTGGCATGAACGCACCATGGTTTTTCTTTCTGAAAGAAAAAAAACAGCCAGACTAAAGAAACAAGATCTTTCCATAAAGAAATTGGACGTTCTATAGGTGCATTGACTACTCTGACTCCCTCTCTACCTCTTACCTTTTGCAACCGACCATCATCTTTTGCGACCGCAACAACATCGAAATGCTGATTAAGGTACTTCAACTGTCCTACCAAAAGGTCATCTAAACTCTCGCCTGCAGTGGTCAGTCTTACTATTTTCTTTTTTCCCATAACGGCTTATACAAATCAATATAGCACTCTTTTTAGGCTGGTTCTAAAATTAAGATGTCGAAGACAATTTACATATAAGCAACTCAGCCGACAACACTCATAAGTTTGCTTAGTAATTTCACAATTGAAGATGTAATCCATAAACAATAAATACTCCTGTAAGGCTGCCGGGATCTATCCGCCGCCCAAACTTTCTATCTCTGCCGAAGTCCAGAATATACCCCGCTTCCATACCGGTTGTAGTCAGGCAGCTATTAACTGAGCAGAATGTTCTGTTGAGAATACAGGAAGCAGCCTTTAACCCGACAATTACTTTGCTCTCGACTGCCATATCTGCTACGAAATTTCCAATATCAAGTTGCTCCTTGTTTATAACACGTCCGTCGGATATTGCTCTTCAACGGACAGTCCTCTTCTCCGGATCTCATATACAAAAGCACGTTCATATTACGCAGGCCGTAAAAACCAATACCATGAGAAGTCTATACATACTCATTCAATCACACCGCTGAAATTCAATTCTTCCCAATGTGAAGACATCTCGATAATGCGAAGCACATTCAGTATATTTTTCCACCGATAAATTCAAAGTGCTGATCCAGCAACTTCAGCAGCCCTTTCAACAGACTGTCCCAAGATAGGTCTGCAGCAGTAATGCGAAACAACCTCCCCTACCTACTTTAGAACTCAACACGTTCAAAACTCACATTCCCGATCCTTGCCGCATACTCAGGGAATGCACTCTTCCACATTCCTTCATGCCATAAGCTATATACCTTTTGCGCACCGCTGATCAAATAATAATCTGTGAACATCTTTATATTCTCCGAATCATCAGTTTCACCGGCAGTATCTATATGCTTTACCGTTCCGGGCACTATATATACATCAGGCATTGCTTTTTTTATTTCCTCAATAAATACCATAGAATCCGAAGCTATCAGGACGTTCATACCGAAATGCTGCGAAGAGATCTTTTTTATAGCATTGACGGCAGAAGCCACCAGCGCATTCTTCTGGCTGTCAGAATCCAGCTCCGGATTAACTGCTGTCTCGGTCTTATCGCCCAAGAGATTCATAAAGCGGGTATGAATTGCAATATAGCTGTCTCCTATCTCCGTCCGATAACGTTCCAGATAACGCTGAAGATAAGCCGTCGGGCGGAAGAGTTCTCTATACAACTCCCCCCACTTATAATCTGTCCCAAAATGAGCATTCACCTTGTCCAAGGAGTCATAGCCATAATAGAAATGCGTCTCCGACGAACGTTTCTTGCATAAGCGGGAAGGATTTACGATTTCCCCGTAAGCTATAATATTCTTATATGACAGAAGGCCAAAGGTCATTTGGCTTTCATCAATTATCCAATCATACTTATTCGGCTCAAGGTATTTGCTTAGTACAAACGGATAGCTCCAATTCAACCTGAACGGTTTACCTAATGCTTTGGAAACAGCAAAAACAGTGATAAGTCCTTTAAGCCTGTCGAACATCCCACCATGCGGAATCCTGCCGTCAACCATAAATACAAACGGACAAGTATTACTCGTTCTGTACAAAGAGAACCCTTTCTCCTTCATTATCCTGAACTTCATCAACGGTTCACGATAACAGCAATCTATGAGCTTGACGAAAAAATCTCTTCTTAGCATATATAGATATTCAAGTCTGACAATTCCTCCCGAATGGATCTCTCGTCCTCGCAATCTGAAGCTGAAACAAACAGTTTGGAATACTCATTCATTGACCCATCGGCTACATTCCCATGTCATTTCAGCCATAGAGACCCGACTGCAAGTAAAAATCCTCCTAAATTCCATATAGGAAAAGGAAACATCAATGTGATTATCTTACATGTTTCTCACTCCACACCGTGCCGGGCACAACTCCAGAGGGGATCAGAAAGAGAAGGGCATCACTTCTGTCCGCCATAAAAAAGGATGTTTATTATCTTAATGGGCTGCGTTAGTCGAACCACATAATAACATACAAAACACATGACACTACCGATCAGAGGGATAAGAACAAAGTCTGTAAAAGCCGATGAAATAAAAACTTCATTCCATTTTACATATTCTGTCAATGTCCGCTCTATCATAAAAGTCTGGACGACATATATGCCCAGAGTATATCTTCCAACCGTACTAAGCCCGGATAAGACATGCCTTCCTATCTGTTCATTCCCAAATATCTTATAAATCAGCTCGCAGATTCCTATGACAACTATTGAACCAGTAAAACCTACCAGAAGTTGAATCATAAACTTCATCGGACTGTAAACAAGTAAACTGAGATCAACCTTATCACATGGATTTGCCCAACGCATGCAGACTGCAATAACAAAAAAGAAAAGCGAAACACAGAAAAGAGCAACCCGATAGGTTTGAAAGCCCGTCTGATATTTATGAATTAAATATCCCATACAAAAATAGAAATACAGGAAATTTATCATCAAGGTTCCACCCGATGGAATGATTAAAAGTGCTACCCATGAAAGCAGAAATGTAATCCCTACAGGTTTTTTAATATATTTGGCAACTCTTGCTATTAAATAGCAAGCAAAAAGAGTTTTAAGAAACCAAACACACCCAATTATTTCTCTACAAATCCCCCCCCACATAGACAAACGGTTGCAACTGTACAGGATATAACCGGAACCAACAACTGTTTACACTTTTTTATAAAAAGAGTTCTTATAGGGACTTCTAAGCTGCGACTGGAGAAATACCCGCACAGCAACATAAACAAAGGCATGTGGAAAGAATAAATAACAGCTCTGACAGAACTCTCCAATGCCTGTTCCATAACATAGCAGTGGCCCACACATACAAGGAGCATCGCTGTGAACTTCACCAGATCCAAGTATGCTATTCTATCTTCTGCCATTAGAGATTACGTCGTTATAAACAAAACTATATCCGCTCACCATTCTGTTGATATCAAACTCCAAAGCTCTATTGTAACAGCGTTCAGCTATCTCATTATAATAAGCTTCATCACTTGACAAATGATTAATTTCATCTGCCAGCACCTTAGCATCCTCATGCGGGAAAAGGAGGCCATAGCCCTTTGTCACTTCCCGCAGTCCGTTCACATCCGATGCTATGAACGGTCTGTGCGCGCTCATGCCCTCCACATTGCTAAGGCTCAATCCTTCCCAGTGTGAAGACATCACGATAATATCCGCTGCCCGCAGCACATTCGGTATGTCCGTACGCAATCCAAGAAACCTCACACATTTATCAACACCTAAGGAAACTGCCAGCCGTCTTACAACTTCCATTCGCTCACCTAGACCAGCAAACCATATCTCGAATTTATTTTGATCCAGAAGTTTCAAAGCCCGAATAATAGTATCTTGATTCTTTTGTTTACGAAATCCAGCTACCATCAAGATTGACTTTCGATTTCCCTTTAATTCTAGGAGATTCTTGCAAGGGACTGCCTCAGATATAACACCAACGTCTATTCCATTGTTTATGGTAGTAATTCTCTTATACTTGTTTGAAGAATTGACAAGCCACTCTCCCCCCATATACTCTCTTAGTTTCTCTTCTGCTATCTCACTGATACATATCACATGGTCGTATCTTCCATACATCCAGCTTTCTATCGGACGATACCATTTCCAATTTCGCTTTCGGTTGGATGTATTATGTTCCGTAGAAACAAGTCTCGTTGTATTATATAAGCTGGCAAGTGCCACGAACAGCTGCGGGGAGGAATTATGTGTATGGACGATATCATATCCGCGCATGATCTTTGCCAGTTTGAGAATGTAGACAGGATTATAAACACCACGTCCCAGCGAATAGATCTTCACCTCCGGGCACATGCTTCTAAGCCTCTGCATCAGCGGTGTCTCCGTACCGTTGAAAACACACAAATCCACCGTATGTCCCAATGCCCGCAGCCGTGGTATCAGATTGACTACCAAGGTCTCTGCCCCTCCCATCTCCAAGGATGTTATGACCTGTAATATTCTCATTCGCCTTTATCTTATTCCATTGACAAAAAGCCCGCCTCATGCCTGTCAATGGGAATAGTGTTCCCAAGCAGCGGGAATGTCATTCCCGGACGTTGGGAATCCGATTCCCAACCGGTCGGGAACACAACTCCCAATGGAACTTACGCACTGCAGAATCTATCATTCAGAAAGCAAACCGGTATAAGACACGGGGGACTATGCGTGAGAGACACATGCTATCCTTAAAAGATCTGTCAAATGAGCCAACCATCCTAATGGAGCGACAAGATTCCATCTTCCCCGCAATCTCGGATACTCTTTACGGCCGTGGAAACATAATCGGAACCTCCAGTAATTAATTGCGGCTTTCATCTTATACCTCGCAGGGATGTCAAGTTCATTCAATTCGGCATAGCATATCATCGAAGCAACAGGACTATCCATCCTTATCCGGACAATCCTGGAAGTCAACCCCCCCGCTAAATAATCGCGGAAATAGATTACCTTATCAAAAAAACGTAATTGATATTTCCTTGCGATTCTGTTCCACACCAAAGCCTCCGGACAGAACCTCTCATTGTTTATCTCCGGGAACGGATATTCTCGTAAAACCTCGGTCTTAAATACTTCACAGACATCTCCTTCGAATCCATACCTATAACGCATGTCAATGGAACTTAAATCCATAGACTCAGCTATCCTTCTTCTTCCTATGACAGTGCCGTCATGATGTGCCATGACACCACAGACTCCGCCTACGGCAGGGTTGTCCTTAATCTTCAAATAGTATTTATTTATCGTTGACAGAGCATCCTCCGGAAGACTGTCATCACTATCTACTATCAGAACCAGACTACCATTGGCTTCCTTCACACCTCTGTTCAAGGCTCTGTGCTTTCCCCCATTGTTCTGTTTTACATAAGTAATCTTCATCTTGCCCTCACAGACGAACCTGTCCACGGTCACTCCGGTAGCATCTGTTGAGCCATCATCTACAACAACCCACTCAAAATCATTAAAGTCTTGATTCAACAGGCTTATATACAACTTCTCCAGATAGGCTGCCCTGTTATAAGAAGGGGTGAGAACTGTTATCATTTCTTATAGAATTTATCAACCGCATATCGACTGTCATATTCGAATCTGTCGTAGACAGGATCATAGTCGCGCACACCGTTTGTAAAGAAAGTCTTATAAGGTGACAGCAGATAGCCCCATTGCATGACGATTCGGGCAAACAGGCCGAAACAGATTGCCAAGACAATTATTTTCGTGCTCCTGCTTACATGCATGTCATTGCAAATGGTTGACAGAGTAGCGATGACGCCGATCAGGTAATACCATCCTAAACGACCCCCATTCAGAGACTGCACAAAGAGCAACAGTATCGCACAAAAACCAAGCATAACATTGAGTAAAACAGAATCCTTTTCCGTATCAGGTATCCTATCATAATTCTTTATTACAATATAAAGGAAGATGAATGCCTCGATAATATACTCATATCTGAAGCCAACTTCCTGATCTGCATAAGAAATGGAGCGCAACTGCATATCTGCAACATCACCATATATATTGAACAAAGCAGAAGGTACTGCCGAAAGTCCCAACAACAGACAGAAAAACATAAAAACCATAATATGCTTTGTGTTAAAGCGTTTCAGCGGTACGAAATATAAAGGCAACACGATAATGGCTGAGTTATGGAAGGTGGCAGCCAGCAAGACACATCCAATGAACTTATACGGATTCCTTTTATATATGTACTGCAGCCCCAGCCAGACAATCCCGACTCCTATCATCTGCCTCAGGTAGGTAAAAGTAAAGAAGAACATAAGACCCAGGAAAAGAGCCACCGCAAAAAAGAAGTTGATGCAATATTTCTTTAATGAATAGTAATACAAGGTATAAATAACCAGGGTCGTCAATAATATAAAGACATACCTGTTGCCGGATATACTTGAAATGAGGATGTTAAAACCGGCGTATCCAAACTCAGAAGGATACAATTTAAGAATAGTTGCATCATTATAACTGCTTCCTATATGTGTATTAATATAAGCAACCTCATCAAACAACTCTCCATATATATACCGGTCGTAGCCTCCAAGCATGTCAGAGACACCGACAAACACCGACAAAACAAGAAAAGAAAGGAACAATCCTTGTATCTGTCTGGTCTTATGTCTGTCAGCCAGATAATTAACAAGAAGAATAAAAAAGAAAAGTCCTATATACAGCAACATGGATTACTTAAGATTAAAAAAAACAGACATTACCATAATATGCCGGGCGCAGCAATAAATCCGGAAGATACTATCTATACTGGTTACCGCACATAAAATACATGGTACGCTGTCCGAAGACATTGAACGAAGCATGGTATATGATTGCATCAACGTCTTGTCTTCACATGAGAACTCATAGAGCCATGCCTTATCCAAAGATTTATCATCGTATTTCAGAATAGTACGGAAATGCGTCTGCCTTGTGTCTCAGCTTACGCCTCCGGATGAATCAGCCTATCATATTTACAGTTCTGCCCCCCTCGGGCTTCGCTTATAAAAAAGCGAAACAATCTCCTCCCGCACAAAAGGTCATGTCTTAAAGTCAGTGCTGCACACACCTGTCGGGATACTTTTCCCACAGCTGGTTCCAACATCTTCAGAACAAGAAAACTTATTCAAGGGTTATGCCTGCAATAAAGAAAACATCTGTTGTGCGGTAAGTTCCCCATCATGAAAGCGCAGAACCGATTTCCTGCCACTTTGCGCAATTTCCTCATAATGCGAGGGACATAAATATATTTTTCTCAACATCGAAATGACTTCATCAACAGTACGGTACTGCAGACAGGAAACACCGTGCTCCACAGCTATATTCTCCAACGCATACCAAGAGCCAATGACCAACAATCCGTTTGCTATCGCATCAAGCACCTTTCCCTTGGTGCCCGTACCGATGCTGATCGGTGTTATCTGGATATCGTGCTTTATAATTTCCTCTATATAGTTCGGTGCAAACCGAATATGATGTACCTCGTATCCAGCTTCTTCAAGATGCCGGACATGGGTATCCCATCCTTTCCCTAAGAACGTTATCACGTAGTGCTCTTTCAAATCTTCTGTGCATCTGGACGAACAAAGACAATTGATTAATTCATCGGCATCCTGCTGCATATACAAATTATATTGCCCTGCGATCAGCAACTTTATTTTGGGAGAAAAAGCTATGTCCTTGGGCGGGTCTGCCAGCTGATAATGGGGATGACGCAGGAAATGAGCTTGGATACCGGGGATAATTTCCTTTAGGAATCTAACGTCAGCTTCACCAACCAAATGATAATGTATATTCGAAGAAGTGTCAAAACGCCTTTCCATGTTCAGGAACTTGGGATACATAAAGGCAGATCTCCAATATCTCTTTCTGTCCTGCATTGCAAAGCGTTTCCCTAACATTCTGTAATAATACAAAGACTCGCAATCAGGCAATGTATGTACCCGCTTAAAATCCTTTAACTGGTTACTGACACAAGATAATTCTTCTCCATAAATCCATATACCGTCAGCATTCTCCTTGCCAATAATATCTAATTGTACTGTACTTAAAGAGATATAATTTCCAATAGGATTCTTCAAAAAGATTCTAAAAGGCAAAAGGAATCTAAGTACAAAATTATACCACCACGGTACTGGTAATAAATGGATCTTTATATTCAGTTCTTTTGCGACAGAGTCTATCTGTACCTTGGATAACCTATTTAAATTATACGAATACAAAATCACCTCTATACTTTTATCTCTACCAGCCAGCAAATGGTAAGGCAATGCACTCGTACCGCGAATATTTTCCACAGCAGGCATCATCACAGATATCATAACAATTTTCATGTCAGTATATAATTGGCCTAAAGTGTTTTATCAAAATCACATAATAAAACGAAGGATGTTAAGGTTAAATCTAATGAATATGACTTTTACAGGAATAAAACTTCCACACATTGGATATAAGTTCGCTTTCCTAAGTTCAGCAACGATAGCGGAATTAATCCCTTACTACGCCAAATCTTCTTATTCTTATATAAAGAAAAAACAAACCAAATAATGCGCTCTAACAACGATCGAATATTCTTGCCTTGACAAATGGAATGAATGCAGGCTTCCAATCCTTCTGATTAATCCGATACGGATATTCAAGTCTTATGTGTACCGTCTCGAATAAGTCGAGTTGTATTTCTGCGCCGATATATCCCTTATCTCCGTATATGCTGCAATCGTGATAAGTCAACTTCCCATCTTTCATGTATTTTGGGTCAGCGACACTGGCCTTTGACAGGTCGCAAGAATGTATGATACCGGTCAACCCAAAGAGAGTGTGCAACTTATACCCGAAATAACAAGTGTTACGGAAGCACAATAGCCAAAATCAGGAGCTTGTGAAAAATCACCGGTCCTTCCCATCCTGCAACGCTTTCCCCTGGCGACACGGCAGACTTCTATGGGTTGGGAATCCACAAAGAACAGTTCTTCCGCACCGCCCATTTTCATAGCCACCCGCCTGCATATTTCTTCGCATAAGCCTGCTGTATCCTTTCTGCAATCATTGAACTGCCTGTGTGAGATGAGGGTGAGGAGCTTGTCCTTATACTCTTGTAGCCTATAGTCAACCAACCACTTCTCGCTGTCAATGCTTTCTGACTCTGCTGCCAATGACAATGCCACAACTTCCAAGACCGAGAACTTTGGAATTGGACCACGCCAAGAGATATTGCCATGTTCATTGACGAGAATTTCAGAAAACAGCTTTCATATCTCGAGGATTTTGACGAATTTTGTGTAAAGGTTGTGCATATGTTGGTTTGAAATTAATGATTTATACACCACTAAGTTGCTAAAAATCAAAGATATGTGCAACTTTTTAAGCATATTTGGCAACTTAATTTAATTCCGCCAAAAGGTTATACTTATAAAAAAAGGCACAATAAACTTACCATAGCAAAAATAAATTTTCTATATAAAGGGACAGAACTGCGTACCATATTTAAACTACTATTTTTCAAAATTTTTCGAAGTTTTCCATTTACTTCTTTTATGAAAGAAATAGAGAATTTATGACGTACCAATACGTAAACTAAATTGATAGACTCATTTTTGATATGCTGCTTTAATAAATATACATTATTTATCTTCTTTAAATATAATGTTTTTTTTTCAAGAATAGTAAGATTATCAAGAACTCTTTTCTTTGATAGTGAGGAACGACTTATAGAATTCATATCACCCAGATAATAATTATAAGTCACATGAGGACAACCTATGATATTCTCAACATAGGTTGAGATCTCAAAACTCCACAAAACATCCTCATGTGTAATTCCCTGTAAAAAAAAAGTTTTGTGCTTACTGAATATATCTTTACGAATAAGTTTATTACATGCTATAATATTCCAACTATTATGGATATAACCTTTAAAAACATCATCATTACATCTGAAGTTTTCCGTCTTAACATCATAATAACTATCATCAGCCAAAATATGTCGAGTAATACCGGATACTATTTCTGGATAATGATATTTTTCTGCCTCATGAACAAGTTTCTCTATGGAATCGTCAGGAATACTATCATCACTATCTAAGAAAAAAATATAATCGCCTGAAGCCTTATTAATACCGGTATTTCTTGCAGCTGATAAACCCTGATTTACAGAATGTTCACATAATACAAACTTAACAGCCCCCTTGTATGCATCAACAAATTGTTTGGCAATTCGCATACTATCATCTTGCCCCTTATCATCTACTAAGATACATTCAATATCTGTATAGGTCTGTCTTTGCACTGATTTTAAACAACGGATAATATATTTTTTTACATTATAAATAGGAATAACTACTGACACTCTCATAATTTATGTTTAATTTTTCAAAAATCATTTAAGTTACAATAAGTGCAATTTCTTCCTTATTAGTAGTAATGTCATTTCCCGTGTATGATGATCAAAAACCACATAAAATGACAATAGTATAACCAATACACTAGAAACGATGGTTATCATCACTAAAGCATATAGATTATCACTGACAAAAGAATTTATTCCCAAACATAAACCTAAGACGAAGCAACCTATTAAGAACATTGGAGATATTGTACGTAGGAAATATTCAGAAATATTAAATTCTTTCATTTGTTTCTTCAATATATATATATATACAAAGCATGTACTAAAAGCCCCTGTGAAAATGCCAGCAATTGTTACAAAAATGTATGAATGAGTAAAATAAAGAATTGAATAAGTGATTGGTAAACTGATTAGATACAGAGCTCCACAAAGTATATTCACCCATTTAACATTACCACTGGCCGTTATAGCTGTATAGGTAAGCGGATTAAAATTATTAAAGAAATTTCTTATCAAAAGTATTTGACAAATAATAACAGCACCCTCCGGAACTTTGTCAAGCCATAAACCCATCAAATAATCCATTTTAACAAATACGGGAATAGATATTAAGAGCGTCATCAATGATGTTAATTTCGCACCCATTATTATTAGCTCATTTACTCTACGATAATTCTTTTGCGCATACTCTTTTATAACTTGTGGATTAAATGCTGTCATTATATTACTAGCAAAAGTATTTAAAGTAGCTTGTACCATACCAGCGATTCCAGCTGCAGCTATAATAGCATTACCAAGAAACCAATTGTATAAAATATTAGTTCCTTGCTGGCAAAATGTTAAAGAAACCGAACTTAACAAATTCCATCCAGAATATGAAAGCATTCTCGGAAATAATGCTCGATCAAACGAAGAATTAAATTTAGTTTCAGCATAATGAGTGGCACAAAATCTTCTATAAAAAAACATTATACCAATAGAAACCACACCATAAAGGATACTATAGAGAATTAAATTATCAAACGAGTTGTTCAATAATACAATTAATGCTATTCCCAATTTTAAGAAAGAGGATAAAATATCGATATACGCATATATCTTGAAATCTTCATGTGAATTGATAGCTGCATTATATGGCGCTTGTGTAATACCCATAATAGTACTACATATAGCAACTTGATAAACCCAGTTAGCTGCTATTAAACGATCTGCAGGAATTACTAATTGAGTATTTATGAACCACAAGCCTACTGTTTCTGCAATGATTAGAAATATTCCAGATAAAGCCAAATGTATTACAAGAGCCGTAGAGAAGGTCTTAGACAATTCTTCGAAATCACCATCACCAAGAGCTACAGTTATATAACGTGAGGTAGCACTACTCAAGGATCCACTTAAAACATTAACCAAAACGATTATTCCTCCAACAAGATTATAGAGTCCATAATCTTCTACACCTAAAGCCTGCAATACTATTCTTGAAGTAAAGAATTGAATTACCATACTGATAAACATACGTATATACAGCATGGAAGCATTTTTGGCTATTAGTCGATTATTTCCTCTTTTTTCCTCCACCGGCTTACAAATTATTTCCAAAAAGCAGTGGATGAATGTGTCTCACGTTCATTTTCAGCAGGCAACTTCATATAATCACCATAGTGTTGCTTCAAATAGAGATCATATGCAGAAATACACATAAATCTCTTGTTTTCAAAATTAAGATATTCATATTCTTCAAAAACATTTTTAGAATGAATCTCTTTCATTCCGTATCTTCCTGTAAGTGCACCAACAAAACTGGATTCAGAAAAAGAATACATCGTAGTGACTTTTTCTATTACAGCAGTAATAACCTTTCTACCGATGACTTTTGCACATAGGTATTTTATTTTCGACTTTAAATTATATCCTGAATTATTTTGCTGCCAAGATAAATAAAAAAGACTTTTTAAATAGCCAACAGCGAAAATAAGAAATTTCTGCAACCTACGATTACTAGGAAGCCCATCTATAGGAAATATATCTATATTTATCCCATAGCAAGGGAATGGAATTCCAACTTCTGTCATAAGGGTACGTAGATCTTCTACTTTCTGCCACAAAAAATAACATTCAAATAAATCGGTTTTTACACTATTAAAACTATGTAAATTTTCGCAGAATCCATTGAAATGTTTCTTAAAAAAATCATAATCTTTTCTAGGCATCATAATATCAACATCGTCATCCCATGGGATAAATCCTTGATGTCTAACTGCGCCCAACAAAGTACCTCCAGCTAAAGAATATCTAAGATTATTCTTCTTACAAAATTCATCAACTTTACAAAGAATATTCAATAATATTTCATGCTGTTTATCTAATGTTATTAAATATGGTTGCATAAAAAAAAGAATTTAAATAATAACTAAACATATATGCTTTACATATTGCTTAACTGAAAATTTTAAAGACAGGAACAAGAATTCTGAGAATAACAGAATTGAAAAACAAGACTTCCCCTACAAACAATGAACAGCTTGCAAGTTGAGACTACCACGGTTTCTCCACATAAAACGAAATGACAAATAGGCATATACGGTAACAAACATAGCACACAACCAATGGACTCTGTTGATAAATTTTGTAGCTGGTTTGTTCTCTGAATCTTTTTGTTAAGTCGATTAATTTCTAGAATATCCTTAAATTCATTTGTAGAATTTTTCAATTGAAATCACATACATCTCACTACCGCAAGGATAGCTCATTGCTGCTTCAATTGTTTCGTAACACAAAACGGCGTGAGACCTTAGTTTGTAACCAAAGTTTCACGCCATTGTTTTCATAAGAATATTGGTCTATTCGAAAATCCCTGGTGACAGACCGCCTGTAACCCCGAAAGTAGAGGTTGTATATAGTACGTACTATCCCAGAAAATGAAATTCACCAGATTTTTAAAGTTGCTTATATGTAGTTCTGTGAGTCCTTCTGAAGAGGTTATGGTCAGACAATCAGTACAGCAGATTGGGATCGCACCCCTGTAAAAGCCCCACACACATTACATTGCTATGTGCCAGTCTACATTCTCTGTTTTCATTTCTCCAGCTTCTTCTTTAAACGAGATTCCCCGCCCCTTGGAGCCTTCCACCTTGATATTGACGACAGTCATCACATTTCGTTTGACCGTCAAGGTCTTGGTTGCCTCTTCAACGCTACCGTCAGCCTTTGTCCATGTAATCTTCATGTCCAATTCCGTATGATAATCAGACTGACAGGCTCTTTCTATATCGTAAAAAGAATAGGGTGACGCATCATCATAAGCCGCATCTCCCTTTTTCAAGCTGATGAGCCAAAAAGGATAATTAACCACCAATGTCCCCTCCTCCGGAGGCGACACTTTGAAATGCAGCCCAAAAACGGTACGTTTCAGGTCGACCGTCAGTTCCGTCTTCCCCTTGGGGCTGAAGTCTGCAAGACTTCCATAGAGCTTCACAAGGCGAGGATAATGAACAATCCGCCCGCCCTCGATCTTCGTTTCACCTTTCTTTATTTCATTGAGATTAGCCTCTTTGGAATAAACAAACGAGTTAGACACCTTCGTAAGTTCCTTTGTCCCATGCACCAACGGGAGATCAAAGCTATCCTTAACTGCGAACAGCCGCCCAGGCCCCTCTTCTATCTTCAGACATTCCAC
This sequence comes from Prevotella multiformis, assembly GCF_018127985.1. Taxonomy (NCBI): domain Bacteria; kingdom Pseudomonadati; phylum Bacteroidota; class Bacteroidia; order Bacteroidales; family Prevotellaceae; genus Prevotella; species Prevotella multiformis. The sequence goes on from NZ_CP072357.1 coordinate 676,680, forward strand.
CTTGTAAAGATTCCTCTCGTCCATCTTTACAGACATCTTCGAGAGACTGGTAAATAATCCATAGGCATACTTCAAATAGGTTTCCCCACCGGCTTTTTTCTCATAGACATTGACGGCATAAATCTTTTTCAGGTTCTTGTCTCCGGCCCTGCTCAAAGGCTGTCCCTTCACATTCATAGGGGTCTCCATTGTCTCTACGGCCAGTTCTTCTGCCGGATGAATCCGCACAACTCTCGTCGACTTGCTTTTAGACTTACCAGTCGGCTTCACACCGTCAGCATCTTCCAGCACAGGCTTTTCACAGGCTGCCAACAAAAGAAGACACAGCAAAGCCCAGATCAAGGTTACTTGTTTTTTCATAATAAGAATGTTTTAATTGGTATATTAATTTAAATGAACATAAACGAAGAATACTATAGAACCCGATAAACTAAGGCAACGCATCCAATAGGGTGAATGATGTCGATCTCATAGACCTGTCTCCTCAAAACACTTCTAAATGATTTTTCTTCTCAGATGAGCGACTCCATCTTCATGAAAGAACAGGGAGTAAAATACGGCTGAAAGAGCAAACGCAGACTCCATATAAGGAAATATTCTAAAAATTCCACATCGATCCGTCGCTGACGGGGATATTGTCAACTCCTTGTGTCTTCGCTTTTATGCGCATCTTCAGCTTTTTCTTTCAGCTGGGAGTGCATCACATCCCCATTGCAGGAACCGTCCCTCCCTTCCAAGAAGAAAGCAGAATCTGCTCCCTTAAAAAGCGAACATCCATCAAAGATTATTTTTAGAACCAGCCTGAAGGGAAAGTTCTCAGATTAACAAAAATCTCACACTGCAGATATGCCACCATCGACTTTTGGACATATTTCTGTAAGGGCGAAGATGAGAAAGGAGGATACTAGAAAAGAGACTGCCTAAAGAACAGCACAGAATCACCGTCCGTCTGAAAGGACAGGCGACAACCCTTCCTCCCTGCAGGATAAGGTCTTACTGCAAGTTTGGCAAACTATTAGAGGATTTTCCGCCTTAGAACGAACAACGACGGACAACCATTCGAGGTCCTGTCATGAATCTGTCAGTTGGTTTTACGGACAGACCGATAAATCCGCTCGCAGAATATTATCTCGGTTCTATAGTTTTGTTTTTTTATGTGGCTACAAAGTTAAACAAAATCTTTGATAACGAAAACGATTTAATCGGATATTTTAACTCCGCCAATGCAAAAACAGCGTAAGTGAAAGCATAGAAGCCCTCGAAAGAAAAAGTAAATGTTGTAAAGAATTGGAGAAAATCGTAATCTTCCTTCCAAAGAAAAAGCATTTTCTTTACCAGACAGGCTTATAGTTCGTGGATTTTATCTAAATTTGCAGCAAAAACCAACCACACGATATGAAAAGAACTATATTGACTGTCGTCATCTTTCTGGGCGTACTAACGAGTTCTCAAGGGCAGATATTCAACAAGAACAACACAAAGCGCATCGGACAAAACATAAAAGAAAGCTATCAGAACATCAAGAAAACTCTTGTGCAAGACACCCGACCGTCGGGAGAGCACACAATATGGGACATCTATATCGCTCCTAAAATAGGATTGGATCTGTCCAATCTGCCTGGCATCGACGGGAACGTCAAGTTAGGCGTTGTGGGTGCGGCCTACGTAGAAGTATTCGTTGCAAAGAACATTGCCATAGACGCAGAAATGCAGTACAGCCGCCAGGGCTCGTCCGGTGTCTACCGCAATCTGCATACGACGGATGCCGCAGGAACCCCCACTGTCCGTGAATACGGCCCATACGACTTCAAATTAGACTATATCAACACGAATTATCTGGTACGCTGGTATCCATGGGCCGATCTGCCTTGGAGCTTCACAACAGGTCTGCACATGGGTTACATTGTAAGTGCCCATGCGAAAATGAAACATGGGGCCGATAAAAACATTAAAAGAGATATTCACAGTGGCGACCTCGCCCTCCCGCTTGGCATCAGCTACGAATGGAAGCAATGGCAACTGGAAGCACGCTATAATCTCTATTTCCGAAAGCTGGCACGCAGCCATGAAGCCGAAGTGCTGATGCGAAATGCGCACAACAACATGCTTGAAGTGACTCTGGGCTACAGAATCAAGATGTTCTGACAAGTATCACATCCATGCTCCTCACACTACTTGCGGCATTGTTCTTTGTGCCTGCACCGACAGCGATAGCAGAAGCCTCCGACTCCGTCACTATACAGAAGACCGGTATAGAAATACGCTATACTCCTGCCCGGACGCTCACGCCGGGCAAAGAGCCTCGCATCTGGACAAAGACGAAAGAGACACATGCGATTGCAGCACAGGTGAATGTCACTCCGACAGAGAACAGTTTTGCAGCGGAATATAATTATCCGATTTTCTCCGTCGGCCTGCGTTACAACCTGAATCATGGCACGACCATGCGCCGTGACACCCCATGGGGAGAGGCCCAGCCTGTGGAGTATACAAGCAAATTAGGGAATCTTCTCACGCTCTACGGCACTTTTAACCGTCCCATCCATCGCGGCCGCCGCTGGCAATGGGGCTATTACCTCGGTACAGGAATCGGCTACACGGCCTTAAAATACAACCGGCAGAACGATATAGACAACGAGTACATCGGTTCACATCTGAACATCTTCTTCACGGCAGGACTATACGGGCAATATCAGTTTGCAAAGGAATGGAGTGTCAAAGGCGGACTGGACTTTGCCCATCACAGCAACGGTGCAATGGAACGGCCGAACAAAGGGGCAAACTACCTGGGGCCATTCGTCGGTGTCGTGTACGAACCTGATGCACAAACGACGAAAGCGGCAAAACGGAACACGGCTGTCACAGAACCTTTCCAAAAATACTGGTTCATGGAACTGACACTGGGAATAGGGGGAAAGACGCTGCTTGAGGAATGGCTGCAGACACAATTCGGAACGCCACAGGGACAGCCTGATTACAGGAAAGAACGGTTTACCTTGTACGGTGCCTATTCTTTCCATGCCCATCTGCTCTATCGCTACGCCCGACGCTGGGCATCAGGCCTCGGTTTCGGCATCTTCTATGGAGATTACGCCAGCCGGATCGCACAACTTGATGAGACGAACGGATATATCGGAGAGAAACACAGCCCATGGTCAGCCAGCATAGAAGCGCGCCACGAAGTCTATTACGGGAATCTGTCTGCCCGGGTCAGCCTGGGTTACTACCTTTACCGCCACATGGGGTATAAATCTCACAACGGACTGGAAAAGCCCTACCACGAGCAGGTCGGCGTTTTCTACAGCTTCCCGAAACTGAAAGGCATCACTTTGGGGTTCAGCGTAAATGCGCATGCCACCAAAGCTGATTTTACAGAGCTGCAGATAACATTCCCCTTCAGACTTCGGGAACGTGGAGGGCATGACCGTCTCTGACCATAATCCTGTCAGACCCCTGACATAGATACCTTGATTCTAAATTAGCTCTAAATTATCAGTGTCCTATAAGAAAAGAATCAATCCTTCCATAAGTCTTTCCTTATCGTCAGTACAGACACCCCCGGACTATGGAAGAACACTTCTTGTCCCGGATAAACTCTGAAACAGGGTCTTCAGGGGTTTCAAGTGATGGCGGCATGATTGATGACTTTGGTGAATTGTCACACAGAGGCTGGGAGCGAACTCTAAGGGTTCTATAACGGAGACGCCATCGGCGCGCGGTGCAACGGAGATTATCAGAGAGTTTTATCAGATCATTTGTCCGGGAGAATCATGAATAGCGTTTATCCGGGGAAAAAGAAACCCGCACGCTACCTCTCTGTCGCTCTTTTGTGCCGTCAGCACCGCCGTGATGGTTTTTCCTTCTGTTTCCCCCCGCTTCTCCGTATGCCTTATTATGTAGTAGTCTTACTTTATCACTCCATATTTCGGAAGAGCCTAAAAACAGCTCTGGTTTCAGCTGATAAACTGATACTCGCCCGAATGACAAAAAGGCATCAAAGGTCTTTTTTAGAACCGGTCCATAAAGTGATGGCGTTTTTCATTGTATCAATATGCCTGTATGGATGATCAGAACATGCCATCAAACCCCTGATCTGTTTTCTTTTTCAGTTGCTGCATTTTTTACCTCACATAAAAAACACGTTACAAACTACTTACAATGCATCAGTGCATGACGGAAGTGACAGCAACCTTCAAACATCCCTCACACCGGGGGGATTACCCTGAGATAAAAATTCTGATCAGACACCGACCGTAACGGACAAGGGACAGATACCCTCTCCGGCCCACAGCCCGATGGCTTCATCGGACCGGCGAGGATGTCTGCCCCCTATTATTTTAGGAACCACTATTTCTCCAGGTTCTGCCCTACTCTCCTGTATAGAACTTGATCAGCTTCGTCAGTCCCAGACGACAAGCCGGACAGAACTCCGGATGCGTGTTGGTGCGCATACGGCAGTCGGGGAAAGCCCGATAGACACCGTGCTGGGAATAGCCGGCCGGTTCGTAAGCCCCCACTTTCCACTTGTCACGCCGTGCATTCGGCTTGTCCAGATCGGAAGGCTGCGGAGTCGGCAGCGGAGTCTTCTTGTCAATGAGGTTTTCCCATTTCCCATGGAAATCAACAAGCGTGGTAAGGTTTGGCTCCCATGGCTCCACGTCTGTAGGATACATGCTGATCTGCTCCTGGTCATAAGCATATTCATCTCCCAGTCCTGCAAAGGAATGGCCGAACTCATGAACGACGACCGGCTTGAAATAAGCATGATGCGCCATGGAAAGATTATAAGAGTTCAGAATACCGCCACCGCCGTACTTCTCGGTATTCACGAGTACGATGATATGCTCATAAGGCGTCCCTGCCAGCCAGTCGTGGAGGTCTTTCAGGTGAAGTGTCGTAAGATACCGGTCACTGTAGAACGTATCGAAATGCGAGTGCAGAGCGGTATTTTTCCAGATGCCCTTAGACGGCTCGGATGTACCGCTTTCCACCGACGGAGACTTGACTGCTACGATATTGAACCGCTGTCGCAGTGACTTGAATGGCTCGTGGGCAAAGAGAGCTTCCATTGCTGTACGGCAATCCTCGATAAAGGTCGGCATTTCCGCCTCCTTGTATCCCTCGGCAACATAGGCGATATGGATGCAGTGTGTAGGGTCTGCGGCTTTCTGCAGGGTCTCGTAAGCTGTCACGGACCGCTCGCCGATGTGTCGGATAAGAATATCCTTCGGCGCAACCGTATGTGTCATCGAAACCGTTACCTCCCGCCGGTTGTTCCGCAGATCAATGGTCACATCCACCGTATCTTTTGGATATGGAACAAGAAAGACATTCTCAAAGGATTTCCCAGACGGTCTCTTTGCTTCATCATACGTCAGCCACTCCTGGAAAAGCGTTGAGAAAGAGTTCCGGTAGACAACCTTCTGTGTGCGGTGGTCGCGGACGGTCACCTGTCCGTTTCCCTCTACCGGCACTTCGGCCAGTCGGTCGTGCTTGCCATACCAGTGTGGAATGCGCGACAATTCGTCTACGGCAATCGTCTGGTGCTCCGCATTGCCGGCAAAGATGTAGTCAAGCCGGAGTGTCGCATCCTCAAAGTAGCGGTCAAAATCCTGTGCCGCAGCAGTCAGCGCAACAGCCAGGAACAGAAAAGTGATGATTTTTCTCATAGGTTAATCATTAAATCAGGGTTATTAATTCTGTTTCTCCAAATCCATCGGTCCGGCGGCGACATTGAATCCGATTTCCGGATAAAGCGTTTCCAATCGTCACCCCCCCTTCCGGATTGCAAAGTTATCAATAATAATGGGAAAAGCAAAGAACAGAAGAAGATTTAATTACGTTCTGATAGAAAAAGAGACAACTCTGTGTGAGTCGCCTCTTTGCTGAAGATAAACGATGCTGAGCGGAATACGGGAATCGAACCCGCCTCCCAGGCTTGGGAAGCCCGTGCACTACCGATGTGCTAATTCCGCATGGAGCCGATACCCGGACTCGAACCGGGGACCTACGCATTACGAATGCGTTGCTCTACCAACTGAGCCATATCGGCGGTATTGCGGTGCAAAGATACGGCAAAAAAAACAAACAGCCAAATTTTGAATTGTGATTTTTCAATTTAAAGCAGGTTCTGAAAATCATCTTTGATGGATTTCTGCCTTTCAGACGACCCGATTCCGCCTTCTACCTGAAAGCGCAGAGCAGGCTATACGGCTGAAAGTGAAGGCAGAATATGCTGCTTCAAAGGCGAAAGACATCAGAGATGACTTCCAGAACACACCCGATCACTCCTTTTTATTTCTCAACCGTATAATCAGCATACTTCCGGTCTACCACGATCAGGAAGAATGGCTGTGTGGTGAAAGAACGCTGTTCCCCCTGCTTAAGTCTGTACTTCAAGACAAGGTGCGCCCTACCTTTCACTGTGAGCGAGAGGGGTGAGAATTCCGTCTCCAGGCTGGTTTCCGGGAGGATATAGGCAATGACGAAATTCTTGCTGAAATCGATCTTCGTCGGCTGTCCGCCCTTGCCCATGTGGGTTGCCTCGCCAAACTCCTTTTCAAAAGCAGCCTGCGAAGTGATTTTTTTTACTACCGGTGCAGCCTCTCCCCCGACATGGAAATAGTTGCGTGCTTCGGTGAAACGGACACGGTTGACACTGTCTGATACGAATTTGTCGGTGCTGCACGATGTCAACAGCATCGTCGCCACAACGAAAGAAACAAATAGTTTTTTCATTGTTAATTCTCTTTATACATAAATGTTAATACCCTTTATATAATAAGGTGGCCTCACGCCCGTATGCCTGTTCTCCTATAATGTCGGAATGACACTTCTGTGACTGACAGAATGCCACACCAAGACATCCTTGGAAACAAAAGTAGTCTTTCTAAATGACTTATCCAATATTCCCCATCAAAAATAAACTAAGTTAACAGATGGCACAGCATTTGTTCATGGATAGTCCGGACAAAGAATTTCTTTGTCAGACAGTACACACAAAAAAAAGAGAAAATATGGCACATGGACATGATGTCCTTCACATGATGGAGGGAAACAGTTATGCAACAAAAGAGGAACTGGTAAAAGCTATCATCGAACATTTCGGAAAAGACGAGCGTTTCCACACCTGTTCTGCTGAGAATATGGATGCCGCCGAACTGGTCGACTTCCTCACTGCCCGCGGCAAGTTCATGCCTGCGGAAGACGGTTTTACCGTAGATGCAAGCAAAATCTGCAATCATTAAAGCGAAGGAATCAGATCGGCATCTGCCACAGTCCGGGTGGAGAACGGCCAAGACCTGTAAGTTAAGTCAAGACAGGCTTCTTCCGGGCAGCTCTGGCGGTTCCATGCTTCCGAGACGATCAGCCCCGGCCCTTTCCGTGAAAGGGACAGCAGACCATACGGCAGAAAGTGTATGCCGGGCATACCGCAATCATGAGGGAAAGCACGAAGAGCCGAAGGTTCCCATCGTATCAACATAGCAGAGAAATCATTTTTTTAGAATATCTTTCAAATCCCAGTATAGATTATGATCAAGATTTATGGAATGAACACCTGTCCCGACTGCATTGCCGTTGACAGGCAGGTTGAGGGAGATGACCGCTACGAGGTCATCGACATTGGCGCACACGTAAAGTACCTGAAAGAGTTTCTGCGCCTGCGCGACAACCATGCTGTATTTGATGATGCCAGAAAACAGGGCTATGCCGGCATTCCCTGTTTCGTGCTGGAGGACGGTACCGTAACGCTTTCCCCGGAGGAGGCAGGCATACGGCTGGATGCCACGCCGGCAGCTTCCTGCAGGCTGGACGGTTCCGGATGCTGACCCGTCCTGCACGTGGCAGGCGTCGGAACACACCGGCAGTGGGGAAACACGGGAAAGGGGACATCCCGGGAGAGCATGCAGACCGCATGCCCGTCCGGGATGTCCCCCTTCCTACGTATATTGCCCTATGCCAGCTGCAGGCTCACCTTATGCTCCCGCACCATCCTCCTCAGATTCAGGATGGCGTAGCGCATACGTCCCAGACTGGTATTGATGCTGACCCCTGTCGTCTCGGCAATTTCCTTGAAAGACATCTCCTGGTAGAAACGCATGAACACGACCTCGCGCTGTGAGGCAGGGAGCAGGTTCATCAGCCGTTTCACATCGGAGAGCGTCTGGCTGTTGACAAACTGGCACTCAACATCAGCGATCACGGTATCATCCCCTCTGACATTCGAAAGATCATTGTCCTTGGGGGCGTCAATCACCTTGTCAGCACGCTGCGAACGGTACCAGTCCATAATGACATTATGGGCGATGCGCATAATCCATGCCGAAAACTTCCCTGTCGGCGAATACCTCCTCTGCTGAAGTTTTGTAATGATCTTCACAAAGGTCTCCTGAAACAGGTCGTCAGCGACATCCCTGTCACGCACGACAAAGAGGATATACGAAAAGAGCTTCGACTGATTGCGCAATAACAACTGATCGAAAGCCTCGTTACTACCTTCTATGTATGACAATGCCAACTGCTCGTCGGTCATCTCATTCAGATTCTCCATTTCTATTATCTTCTGATGAAGTAAAGATGTTTCGATAGGCTTTTCTAACTTTTGTTCTTATTTTGCTTGCAAATATAAGCATTTTTATTTTTTACCGCAAATGTTTCACGCAAAAAGTCACTCGTCCAGCCATTCACTCGCTACGACATGCTTCTTCATACCGGGGATTCCCAGATATTTCTGCTTCACACCATAAAAGGCAATCGGCCTGCCATAGTTCTCTGGATTGTCCGCCAAAGCGATCTCTCGCTTCATCTTCTTTCCCACCATCTGGATGGAGATGACTTTCGCAGGGTCTGTCTCGCCGGGACTGTCTGCCAGAAGAACGGCAGCCTCAAGCGAGAAAGGCGGCTCCCATTCAGCCTGCCTGATGCTTCTGCTGCATGCCCCTACGATGTAGCCTTGCACCCAGACATATCTTTCGCCGAACGAACCGCTGCGGAACGCTGCCACACTATACACGTCCTGTTCAGCCTCATCGTCTGTCGAAGCCGCAGGCACAGGCCCGTCCTTGTCGTCTTCCGAGGGCAAGACGGTCTTCCCGCACCCCACAAGCAGGAGGGCGGAAAAGAGAAGTACTGTCAGTTGATTTCGTTTCATAGGATAGGAATTCGATTAGGTGTTGCAAAGTTAGAAAAAGATTCCCGACATGTCAAGTCCGACGGGAAAGAAACGGAAAAGAAAAGAGGTTGGTGCAGGAAGCTACCAACCTCGAATGCGATTTAGTAAAAAATCTAAATCTTGAAAAACACGTCACAAATATAGGTCAAATTGAACGACAATGCAAATTTTACAGTAAGAAAATAGCGATTTTAACATTGTAAGCGCACACAGTACGGGAGAGGATGAGGAAGTCATCCGGCTGGGATGGAGGAAAAATATACGTCATTAAGTTGCATACCTCATGGGAAATACCTAATTTTGTACGATTATAAACCTTTAAAACAAATTATTATGAACAAAATTCTACGTTTGACGTTCATTGCCATACTTGCAGCAATGAGCTCCTTATCTTTTGCACAGAAAACTGTGACATTCAGTGCGGAACAAGACCATGGAACAACACCAAAAACTGTTACCAAAGATGGCATTACAATTGCTATTACCAAAGGCGCTCTTGACAACAAGTATGCCTACCGAATCTACAAGGGCAGCACATTGACCGTATCATCAGCCAAGGCGGATATCGTGAAGATCGTTATGATATGCGATGATTATTCAAGCGGCGCCTATCTGGCTGATGGTTTCAAGACTGGTCATGGACAGACCATTTCCTCAGACAAGAAGACTGCAACATGGGAAGGTAATACAAAAAAGGTTGAGTTTACGACATCAATACATCAGGTACGTGTAAAAAACTTTACCATTACTTTGAAAGATGTCCCGTCAGGCATTGCGGAAATCAGCAATGCCTCTCTGAACGGGGAGACCCCGATTTACAACCTCGCAGGACAGCGTGTGGGCAAGGAATACAAGGGTGTCGTCATCCAGAACGGAAAGAAGTTCATCAAGAAGTGAGGCCGTTCACACAAATAAGAAGAACAGAAACAGCCCGGCAAGGTTCCGGACAATAATACTTAGGGCAGACAGAGATGTCTGCCTTTTTTAGTTCCGCACGCCCGTGTGGGAGATTCACAGAGACGCATCGTGTACAAGGTGCGTCAGGTTTTCAATGAACCTCCCAATACATCTTGATTTAATAGAGAGAAAACCCGACGTACCGGGAGGAGATCCAGACGTCTTTCCGTTTTGTCTTTATTTTTTACTTCCCACTGAATTGGATAGAGTATGGGGATATATCTTCGACAAGTTCAACGAAAGTAAGCGAAATAGAAGAGAAAAGGGAAATATAGTGTAATGTTAATTTGCTTATAAACAGGAACTTGACCCTTCCATCAGAACAGGTGCTTAGTTGCGATGCAAGAGAGCGTCAGTTGGCCTGCAAGTAAGCACCGATTGACAGGCAGACAGGCACTGATTGGAACACAGACAACGGCCGTCTTGCCAGCACGACCTGCCCAACCTCTGTTCTTTGTGTGCCGGCATGGAGGAAAACCGTTATCTGACAGGCACGATATGTAAAACTATTTCATAGCTTTTCTCCCACCAGTTCCCTGCGCTTTCCGTCTTGAACCGGATGGACACGACTGGATTTAATCCGCTCTCTGCCGTCAATGACCGCATAAAATCCTGTCTTCCATGGGAACATTTTGTCTGCCGCCCGACCGGGCGATTCATCCATTGGCAGCAGTCTCCCGGACAGACGGGTGAGCCATGAGAAAGCGAAAGCCGGCAATCCGTCTGACACAAAGGGATTTTCCTTTCCTTTTTCTTGGCTAATTGACAAATTAATCCTAATTTTGCGGAACTTTGATGGTAAACAACATCGCTTTTTAAATAAGGAAGGGCTGTCTTCCGGCGTTACCCTGCCAGAAACAAAGGATATAGTCAATATCACCTAAAAATATGGATAAGAAAGAATATCTGCGTTCATGGGCTGAGGCCTACAGGAACGACCTGACAAACAACATCATGCCGTTCTGGCTGAACCACGGATGGGACAGAGAGAACGGCGGCATCTACACCTGTCTTGACCGTGACGGATCGCTGATGGACACCACCAAGTCGGTATGGTTCCAGGGACGATGGGCTTTCATCTGTGCCTTCGCATATAATAATGTGGAGAAGAATCCGACATGGCTCGATGCGTCCCGGTCCGCCATTGACTTCCTCGAAAGACATTGCTTCGACAAAGACGGACACATGTATTTTGAAGTAACGGCAGAAGGGAAACCGCTCCGCAAACGCCGTTACGTATTCTCAGAGACCTTTGCAGCCATCGCCTTTGCAGAATACGCACTGGCGACAGGTGACAGGCATTACGCCGAGAGAGCCCTGCGGGTCTTCCACGATGCACAGCGTTTCCTTTCCACGCCGGGTTTCCTGCCCCCGAAATACGAGGCAGGTGTGGAAATGCAGAGCCACTCTATCGTCATGATCCTTATCAACGTGGGATCACGCCTCCGCGAGGTCATCGACGACCCGACGCTGACCCGGCAGATCGACGACTCCGTCTCGCTGCTCCGCCGTTACTTCATGCACCCGGAGTTCAAGGCACTGCTGGAGACGGTGGGGCCGAATGGCGAGTTCATCGATACCAATGCGGCACGCACCATCAACCCCGGACACTGCATAGAGACTTCATGGTTCATCCTGGAAGAGGCGAAACTACGCAACTGGGACAAGGAGCTGCTCGATACCGCCCTCACCATCTTCGACTGGTCGTGGGACTGGGGATGGGACAAAATGTACGGCGGCATCATCAACTTCCGCGACTGTCGCAACCTCCCTCCGCAGGACTACTCACAGGACATGAAATTCTGGTGGCCGCAGTGTGAGACGATCATCGCTTCACTCTATGCCTATCTCGCCACGGGCGACGACGAATACCTCTACCGCCATCAGCGGATCAGCGAATGGACCTATGCCCATTTCCCCGACCCCGATTATCCGGAGTGGTATGGTTATCTCCACCGTGACGGGACCGTCGCACAGTCCGCCAAAGGAAATCTCTTCAAAGGCCCGTTCCACATTCCCCGGATGATGATCAAGGGTTACATGCTCTGTCAGGAAATTCTGAAAACGATGGAATAGAAAAAGAAGACTGTCCCGCCCCCGCCTTTCCGGAATGCCGGAAACAGAATCCCCCATGGCATCCTGCCGACAGGATGCCATGGGGGATTTTTACAGCAGACAGGATATTGACGGACATCTTGACGGAGAGGGTGCTTCCACTGCCGCCCTGTCAAGTCTCACAAAAGATTCTTCAACTGCGAAAAATCATCCAGCCTCATCAGGTGAGGATGATCATACTCTTCAACGACTTCATGCTGCCATACTGTACGGAAAGGGATATGAGCGGCCCAGCCGCCGAGTTTCAGCACCGGTTCAATATCAGACCGGAAGGAATTCCCCACCATCAGCAGCTGTCCCACCTTTATGCCGAACTGACGGCAAAGCCGATGATAAGACGATTCCGTCTTATCCGACACCACGACAAAATCATCAAAATAAGCATGCAGTCCGGAACGCTTGAACTTGCTTTCCTGATCAAGCAGTTCTCCTTTCGTAAACACCACCAGATGATATTTGCCGGCATCATGCAACGTCTTCAGCGTCTCCTCCACCCCGTCTATCGGCTGGGCCGGCAACTGCAACAGCCCCTTTCCAAGCCTGATAATCTTCGTCACTTCGTCAGCCGTCAGCTGCTCGCCGCTCACCCGGGCGGCATTTTCCAGCAATGAAAGTATAAAAGCTTTACAGCCATAACCGAAAAGGGGCATGTTCGCCGTCTCCGTTGCAAAAAGCGCTTCCGACACCTTGTCCGCCGGTGCGTAAGGGGCAAGCAGACGGCAATACTCCTCCTCCACTTTCTCAAAATAAGACTGGCATTCCCACAATGTATCATCAGCATCGAAGGCGATCAGTGATATATCTCCCATAATCTTCACATTTCAAACTGCAAAAGTACGTTTTTTAAACAGGTGTTCAAAATTAATTGCGCACAAATTTAATACAGCCTCTAAAAGCATCACTTCATCAAAAAAGGGCACGTTCCTAACAATACGACAGCTGAATGAAGCCGATGCAGAGAGAACACAGCCGGCAACACGGCGGCTGGCAGAGAGCGGAATGAAAAGAGGCGGTTATACAAGGCGGCGAAACCGACGGCTTCCATCGCATCGACATACGGCTTCATGCGTTTTAAGGAAATTCCTTAAAGCATCTGCTGTCCCTTATTTCGTTTAATTCCAGCGAAGGAAGCTATCGCTTGCTTCAGAACTACCATTGTAAAAATCTGCATTGAAGGCACGGATGTCATGTATCCGAGACATCTTACAGCACACTTCGCCCACACGGAATAAAGTACAACTACAACTCTAAATCTTAAACCTTTATCTTACTGACATTTGCACATCCCGACCCTCTGAAAGAGGCGAACTTTTCAATATTTTTAAGACAGACAATACTTTGAAGAATGAATACTTTTATCTAACTTTGCATCATCGAAGTTTATCAAAACGGAAAACTTTTAGAGAACAGAAAACAAAAAAGTTGTCCAAAACGGACAACTTTCACCTCTACTAAAGACATCATCATGCACGCTGCGGCAAATATCATCCGACTCCGGCGCATTCCCCTACTGATGCTGTCCAATGTCTACACAGTATTCACCGACGCCTAAAAATAAAAGCAAAGCAATGGAAATAAAGAACTTCACAATTACCAAACGCGACGGGTCGAAGGAACGGTTCTCCCTCGACAAGATCATGAATGCCATTCTCAAGGCATTTGAGAGCGTCAACGAACCGACCGACCTGGGAACCATGTCGAAAATCCTCGCCGATCTGGACATCCAGAACGACATCAAAGTAGAGGACATCCAGAACCAGGTGGAGACGGCACTGATGAAAGAAGGCTTCTACAAGGTAGCAAAAAGCTTCATCGTCTACCGCCAGCAGCATACCGAAGACCGCGAGACACTTGAAAAGATGAAGTTCCTTTCGGACTACTGCATTGCCAAGAACGCCGCCACCGGCTCCAAGTTTGACGCCAATGCCAACGTCGAACACAAGAACATCGCGACCCTCATCGGCGAACTGCCGAAGCAGGGATTCATCCGCCTGAACCGCCGTCTGCTCGTCGACCGCATCAAGAAGATGTACGGGAAGGAACTGGCCGAGGAATATATCGACCTCCTCACCCACCACTTTATCTACAAGAACGACGAGACGAACCTCGCCAACTACTGCGCTTCGATAACGATGTACCCCTGGCTCATCGGCGGGACAACCTCCATCGGCGGCAACTCCACAGCACCGACCAACCTCAAGAGCTTCTGCGGAGGATTCATCAACATGGTGTTCATGGTCTCCTCCATGCTTGCCGGAGCCTGCGCCACACCGGAGTTCCTGATGTACATGAACTACTTCATCCAGAAAGAATACGGCAAGGACTACTGGAAGCGGGCCGACGAAGTGGTGGACCTCAGTCTCAGAAAGCGTACGATTGACAAGATCATCACCGATGACTTCGAGCAGATTGTCTACTCGCTCAACCAGCCTACCGGGGCACGCAACTACCAGGCCGTTTTCTGGAACATCTCTTATTACGACCGTCCGTATTTCGAGTCGCTTTTCGGGAACTTCTACTTTCCCGACGGTTCACAGCCCGACTGGGAGAGCCTGTCATGGCTGCAGAAACGTTTCATGACCTGGTTCAATCAGGAGCGTCTGAAGACCGTGCTCACCTTCCCGGTAGAGACCATGGCACTGCTGGCTGAAAACGGTGACTGCAAGGACAAGGAATGGGGCGACTTCGCCGCAAAGATGTACTCAGAAGGACACAGCTTCTTCACCTATATGAGCGACAACGCCGACTCACTCAGTTCCTGCTGCCGGCTGCGCAACGAGATCCAGGATAACGGCTTCTCCTATACACTCGGGGCAGGCGGTGTCTCGACAGGTTCAAAGAGCGTACTGACCATCAATCTCAACCGCTGCATCCAGTATGCTGTCAACCACGACCTCGACTACAAGGAATACCTGGAGCATGTGATCGTATTGTGCCATAAAGTTCAGTTGGCGTATAACGAGAATCTCAAGGAGCTGCTGCACAACCACATGCTGCCACTCTTCGATGCAGGATACATCAACATCGACCGTCAGTACCTCACCATCGGCATCAACGGACTGGTAGAGGCTGCGGAGTTCATGGGTCTGGACATAACTCCTAACGACGGCTACAAGAAGTTCGTACAGACGGTACTCGGACTGATCGAGAAGCAGAACAAGGCTTTCCGCACCAAGGAGGCGATGTTCAACTGCGAGATGATCCCGGCCGAGAACGTGGGCGTGAAACATGCGAAATGGGACCGTGAGGACGGATACTTCGTGCCGCGCGACTGCTACAACAGCTACTTCTACCGCGTAGAGGACAACTCGCTGACCATCCTCGACAAGTTCAAACTGCACGGTGCGCCCTACATCGAACACCTTACGGGTGGTTCCGCCCTCCACATGAACCTCGAGGAGCATCTCTCAGAACCACAGTACCGCCAGCTCCTGCGTGTTGCGGCACAGGAAGGCTGCAATTACTTCACCTTCAACATCCCCAACACCATCTGCAACGACTGCGGCTATATCGACAAGCGTTATCTGCATGAGTGTCCCCGCTGTCACTCCAAGAACGTGGATTACCTCACCCGCATCATCGGCTACATGAAGCGCGTCAGCAACTTCTCCGTTCCCCGTCAGGAAGAGGCACACCGACGCTACTACATCAAGACTTCTGCCGAATCTTCCCAGAAAGGAAAGGGCGTGGAAGAACGTGAGAAAGCACCGGCCGAAGTGAAATGACATAGAGCCACATTTACTCATCACGACCAGCGGAAGCCTGACAGTGTATTGTCCCAGAAGGGGCAGCACTGCCAGGCTTTTATATTCGGCACACAGCATCTCATATAAATTACAGCACCGCATTTGTCTTCCCGGGAGCCGGGACATCTGTCCCCAACAGCCGGGAACACTTCAAGATGAAGTTCAATGCTTGAGGTTGACTACCTTTCATCTTACATTCAAACCTGGTCGACGAGGATTCCTGTAGTATGACGATCCGGATGGTTGACGATAAAAACAGTATTCAACTTTCATCTAACGTTTTCATGGACTTTCCTCTAAAGAGAAAAGCAAATTCTTTATCCCGAAGACTTAGAAATCACAGATTTTATGTAAATTTGCAATGTGAGGAATAAAAACAGACAAGCTATGAAGCATTTACGCACAATCCTGACAGCAGCAATGCTCAGCATTGTTCTCTGTTCATATAGCCAGGAACAGAAACGGTTCCGGATCGTCAACGGGAATGGCATGGAGGCGGTCATCAGCAACTATGGAGCACGCCTCGTCTCGCTGACAGCCTACAACTGGAACGGCAGACTGGAGCCAGTCGTAAAAGGTCATGCCCATGACAATGATTACCAGAACGACAAGAGCCTGGGCGCCACCCTCGTCTACTTCGGGAAGAACAATGAAGAGACGCTGTCTGGGAAGACATGGGAAGTGGTCAGCTCGGACAATCAGTCCGTCTGCCTGCGATATGTGACTTCCGAAGGAGAGAACGGACTGGACGGGAAACTGAATGTGACCGTCACCTATACCCTGTCGGATCAGAATGCACTGGACGTGGACTATCGCATCACGACGACGGCCCGGACACAACTGGAAGTGACAAACGGGATCTGCTTCAATCTGTCGGGAGACATGCACCGCTCCATCCTCAAGCAGCATCTGTGGATCGACGCTTTCCTGTCCAACGCCTACAACAAGCAAAAGCAGCTGACGGGAGTACTGCAGCGCATAAGGAACACACCGTTCGACTTTACCAAACCACGTGAGATCGGCGAGCGCATCAGGCGCACGAACAACGGATATGACAATGCCTACCAGCTGCGCCATCCTGACAATATGCAGAAGCCGGCCGCCATCCTCTTCGACGCACAGAGCGGCCGCGCCATGACCGTCTATTCAAGCGAACCGACACTCTGCATCAACACTTACGGCAAGGCAAGCAGCAGCATCTCCCTGCAGCCCCTCCACTCAGGATACAATAGCGGCATGGAAAAGATAAGCCAAGGACTCGAGCCCGGGCAGGTCTTCCACGGTGCTACGGTGTTCTTCTTCACCACCGATCCTCCATTGCTTATGCGGACAAAATAACACGGGACTATCCAGCTCGTCCTGCTGCTCCCTATAAGTTCCTACCTACAGGTATCCATCGCCTATGCAACTTGAAAAAGCTCTAATTATCTTTAAAATACTTGTCGGGTGACTACTGAATACTTATATTTGCAAGTGAATGAGAAAATATATTTTCATAATAGCAGCCGTTCTGTGTACACCGCTGTATGCACAGAACACAGAAGGGGAACACAACGGTGACACTTCCGCTGTGGAACCCATAGAGTCGGCACGTCTGCAAGGACCACGTGAAGCCACCGAAGCGGAGAAAGCGTATGCGAGGAGACTGGCAGAAGACCGGGAACAGCAGGCACAGATAGACAACAACCTGCCTCTCATCACAGAGAACGGTCAAACCGTTACACCCGGCGGGTTCTATTATCCGGGCTGGGGATACGGCATCGGGCTATGGAGACTGCATGAGGGACTGAATGTAAACCTCGGTGCATCGGCCTTTGCGAGCTTCGGGCATGGAGACTATCACGGTGCAGGCTTCTCACAGGATGTCTCGCTGATGTATGTTACCAACCTGTCAAAGAAAGCGACATTGGCAGTAGGCGGATATGTGAATCATCTCACTTACCGCGGCGACAACTACTTTGTAGGCGGTGTCAATGCTGTTCTCGGCTATCAGTTCAATGAACATTGGAGCGCCTACGCATTCGTACAGAAAGCCTTTACTTCAGACAACTTCCGGAATACCTTTGGATATGCCGGTTACGGTTCACCTTACTGGGGCGGCTATGGAACCTGGGGATACTCCTCCTTCGGCTACGGTCTGGCAGCATACGGATACGACCCGACAGGATGGGACTACGGTGCCGGCATCAGCCGCTATATGGACAGAATCGGTGGCGGCGTAACCTATCAATGGGGTTCCCACAATCAGAACTCCATCTCCGTCAATGTCGAATTTGACCATGTCCCCGCTCAACGCAACGGCTGTTACAACACCGGCAGATATGATTATCCGGTAAGATAAAGGATCATCAACAATCAACAGGAATCCTGACAGGCAGCAGACTGCCGTTTGTCAGGATTCCTGTTTTCATTTCGTCCACCTCAGGCGGAGGCTGTTAAGCACGACACTGACACTGGAGAATGCCATCAGGGCACTTGCCCATGAGGGGGTAATCTGCCAGTCAATGCCGAAAGCATAGAGCAAACCGGCGGCAAGAGGGATGCAGACGATGTTATAGACAAACGCCCAGAAAAGGTTTTCCCAAATCATACGTACCGTATTGCGACTCAGCCGAATCGCCTCCGGAATCGCAGAAAGGTCATTCCCCATAAGCGTCATCTGGGCGACATCCATGGCGACATCCGTCCCCTTCCCGATGGCAATACTTACATCCGCCAGTGCCAGAGCCTGTGTGTCATTGATGCCGTCACCGACCATGGCGACACGCTTCCCTTCGGCCTGCAGCTGCCTGACAAGATTCTCCTTGTCCTGCGGCAGAACCCTGCTGTGGTAGTGCCTGATGCCCGCCTTGTCCGCCCAGTAGCGGGCCGCTTCCTCCTTATCACCGCTCATCATATAGACATCTATTCCGTCCTTCTGCAGGGATTCCATCGCTTCACGGGCATGAGGCTTCAATGTCTCGCGTACTTCAAGGGGAAGGTTGTCAGCCTTTGTAAAGTCGATGTTCCTGTCAGGAATGGTCAGTGTCCCGGTCTTGTCCGTTATCAAGACATTCACCTTGCGCAGGCTTTCCAGAGCTGTGGCATCCTTAATGAGTATCTGCTTCTGGGCGGCTTTTCCGATACCCACCATGAGAGCCGTCGGGGTCGCCAGCCCCATGGCACAGGGACAGGCGGTGACCAGCACCGCCACAGCCGACATGATAGCCTGAGGAAGGAAAGCGCTTCCTCCGATAATCCACCACGACAGGAATGTGACAAAGGAAATACATGCTACGACTGGGACAAATACCAAAGCCGCCTTGTCTACAACCCGCTGCACGGGAGCCTTTGACCCCTGCGCCTCCTCCACCATACGGATGATGTGAGCCAGGGCCGTGTCTTCACCGACCTGACAGGCACGCATACGGAACTTTCCCTGACTCGGTATCGTTCCGGCCAGTACCTTTGCACCCTTCTTCTTCTCTGCCGGAGTCGGCTCTCCCGTAATCATGCTCTCATCGACGTATGCGGCATCTGCCGTCATGAAGCTTTCCGCAGATATAACCTCACCGTCAACAGGCACTTTCTCGCCGGGACGCACCTCCAAGACATCCCCCACTTCTATTGTCGAGACAGGGACTTCCTCTATCTTTCCGCCCTCAACGACATGGGCGGTCTTGGGTGCCATGCCCATCATCTGGCGAATAGAGGACGCCGTACCGTCTTTGGCTTTCTCCTCCAGCAGGCGGCCTGTCAGAACAAAGGTAATGATCATTACCGACGCATCGAAATAAGTATGCCACACAACACCTCTACCCGTCCATGCCACATCACCCCAAAACGTATTGAAGGAGCTGAACAAGAAGGCTATGCCGGTAGACAATGCCACCAAAGTATCCATGCTGGCAGCACCATGGAGCAGCTGCTTCCATGAAGAGACATAGAACTGACGGCCGCAATAAAGCATACTTGCCAGGGCTATCAGCAATGACACCTGGTTGGAAACATCATGCGAACCAAGGTCTATCCACTGCATCGACACACACATTACGGCTATTGCAAACAGCCATGACAGCAGCGTCCTGCGCTTCAGCAAGATGTGCTCATGCTTTTCTATCTCCTCTGCCGACGTCTTCCTGTCAATGACCAGATCATAACCGATTCCATTGATCTCGGTCTTCATCTTCTCAAGTGAAATCCTGTCAGGATCATAGTCTACAAGAGCCGACCGGGCCGGAAGCGACACCGAGGCAGAATTAATGCCGTCAAGTCCATTCAATTTCTTTTCTATATTGGCCGAGCATGCCGAACATGCCATACCAATAACAGGAATGGTCTGTTTCATAATCTATCACTTTTTATCGAATAATTCTTCTGTACAAGGGAAAAGAACCCTTGCCAGATCCACAGAAAGAGACCCCTGCAAAACTCTATTTGTCTCAAAACCATATATTTGATTATCAATAGTCTACGCTTTACGAGGGTCTCATGCAAGGGAGCTTTGCAGAAGTCTCAGAAAGTGGGCAAACAACTCGGACAAGTAAAACCTCATCTGCGGATCCGCCACCACTTTCCACGATTCCATCAGACTTAATATGTCTCTTTAGACCGCACACTCCATCCAGACGAAGAACCAACTATCCGGATGAATCGCAGCGGCTTACAGACTCATTTCATAGCGTCCACTATTGTCAACGGCCGCTTTCAGTTGATCAGGAGTCACCTTGTTCTCATCATACTCCACCGTGACATCAGCATCCTCAAGACTGGCTTCAGCAGTCCGGACACCTGCAACAGCCTTTAAGGCTTTCTCCACATTGGCCTTGCAATGTACACACTTCATACCACTTACTGCAAATACTTTCTTTTTCATTATTCCTGTTCCTTTCTTCATTAATACAATTCATAACAATAGAGGATACTCATCCCCTATCGACTGCAAAGATACATATATATAACAAAAGGTACGTTATAGAATTATGGATAAAAATTACAAGATTCCCTCCATTATCCATAACCAACCAAACAAACACACGAAGCACACTTGGCCAACAACATATTTTCTTGACCAAATCTATCCATTTACGGTTAAGTAACAAGAGAAAAAGACAAGAATATTGTTAATTTAATGTTAAATAAAGGATTTACTTAACCGAAAAAGCTTATTTTATATACCTTTGTGGACAAGTAAAGGCAAGTACTTAACCAAACAGAAAGTGATAAGCCCCCATGGATGCAGAAGAACTAAAAACAATCATCTCATTAGGAGAGAACAGCCGCGTTGAGTTCAAAGAACACTTCAGCAAAGACATTGCCATTGCAGACGAGATTGTCGCATTTGCAAACAGCAAAGGCGGCTACCTCATCTTCGGTGTAGAAGACAAGTCGGGTAAAGTCAAAGGATTAAGCTACGAAGAGATACAGAGAATCAGCGGCCAAGTAGGCAATACAGCCAACGAGAACATTCGCCCTACGCTTTATGTAGAAAGTGAAACCGTAGCCATTGAAGGCAAGAAACTACTTGTCATACATGTCAAGGAAGGCATAAGCAAGCCTTACAAGGACATCAGCGGGAATATTTTCGTCAAACAGGGAGCAGACAAACGACGTATTACAGAGAACAATGAACTTCTGGAGCTGTTCTACGAATCTGGTACTTATCATCCTGATGAAGAAGGCGTAAAGCATACAAGCATCGCAGACCTTGACAAATGGCTGGTAGACAAGTACCTCATGGAAGTGTTCCACAAGAAAGCCTCCGACTTCAGCCTCCCTTTTGAAGCCCTGATGCGCAACATGCAGATCACGACCTTAGACGGCAGGCTGACCTTGGCCGGACTTCTCTATTTCGGCAACATGCCGCAGATGTTCCGTCCGGAAATGGTCATTAAGGCGGTTTCATTCTACGGCAACAGCATCGGAAGTACCAGCTATCGGGACAGCAGAGACATTGACGGGACGATTCCAAGGCTCTTTTCCGAAGGGATGTCGTTCCTCCGAAGCAATCTGCATGCCTTACAGGACGGACAGAACTTCAATTCCGTTGGTCACCTGGAGATTTCAGAGATCGCCTTGGAAGAAGTCCTGCAGAATGCACTCGTCCATCGCGACTATCTGAAACCAGCCGCTATCCGTCTGCTCATCTTCGACAACCGGGTGGAAATCATATCTCCCGGCAAACTGCCTGGAGGAATGGATGTAGACGACATAAAGCTCGGCAACAGCTTCATACGCAACCGTCTGATGGCAAGTTTCTGTGCGAAGACGATGCTTTACCGCGGATTGGGTTCGGGTATCATCCGCGCCATGAACGAGTATCCGAAGATCGACTTCATCAATGACGAATCGGGAAACCAATTCAAATGTGTACTTTACCGTCCTGTTTCGTATGACATGCCGGACATGGTGTCCGAGCCCATAATGGAATATGGCCATCCGTCAAGGCGCATTTCCAGTATAGAGCGATACTGTCCAGAACTTCCCAAGGAAGAAAAAGAACGTGCAGAGAAGATCCTCAGGTTCTGCATGACACCCAAATCGATACTCAACATGATGGAACTGACAGGATATAAAAGCCGGACGAGTTTCCGTCGAAGGATTCTCACACATCTGCTGGATGCACATTTACTGGAACCTACAGACAGGAAGAGTCCCAACAGTCCGAGACAGACTTATATCACAACCTCACTTTATTGAGGCTGTGATATTTTCGGTTCTTCCATTTTAATCAGAGACATAGCCAAGACCGTCAACCGTCTGTGCTGTTATCATCCTCCGATACAAAACCATTTTCATTTTAATACGTGAAAACACAGACAAGATTTTGAAAAGTCATTACATAATTTCAAATAAATCAACTGCAAATAAAAACAAAGCGTGCAAAAATCAGGTCTGTAACCAACAGTCAATCAATAGGTTATTAAGCCGTCCGCAAAAGGTACTTGATTGGACTTCAAAAGGGCGTTGGTAACGTCGTAAGATAATTCTTAAAATGTATCTAATTGATAAAGAAGAAGTTACCTTGTGATACAAACTAAACAGGTAACGATTTGGAAACGAGCGAAGTGCTATTAATCGCATGTTTCTACATCAACAAAGAACGCTTGTTATTCTGTTTGCAAAGATAATCATTTGCTTTGAATAACAAGCGTTTTTGATAAGAATTTCGCTCTTTTACTTCATCATTGAGTTTTTGAGCGATTGGAAATAGATAGGAGCTGTTATATACTTCTCCCTCGCTTCTTCTTTTTCTTGATTTGGTTCCTAAGTTTATGTTGCCATGCCATCTCGGCATAATCATCACCGTGTGTCTGTGGATTGATAAGTCCACCTGCCCCCGAAATCATTTCTTCGGCTGCATTCAAGGCGGTGCTTGCTACATTTCCTACGGCTTGTGCAATAGATGAACTTTCGTTTGCTTTTGTAGGCGGTATGTATGAACGACTGGGAGGAACAAGTTGATAGCCTGTGTCTGATTGAACTTTATTCTTTGTAGTCTTATCTGCTATTGTGTGAGCTTTTGTTATCGTCTCCTTTGTTTCGGCTTTATTGGCTATCTCAAAGTTCTTCTGCAAGGAACGGTATCCGAACTCTCTGCCGATTTCAGAAGCTTTGAATGTCTGGCCACAGTGGGAGAACTTCAAACCATATACTTTGCCCTGCTTGTTCTTCAAGCGTTCGATGGTTACACCACTCTTGTTAAGGTCGTAGAGGAACATGGAGTGTCCCGTGATGCCTGTGCCTTTGTATTTTTCAAGTAGGGCATAGCAAATCTTCTGTATTTGTTGCTTGGTCTGTTCTCTCGTAGGATTGGCTTTTGCTTTCTGATGCTTTCTTTCCGCCCTGACCTCCTTTGCGATAGTCAAGCCTTTCGAGCGGCTGATTTCCTCCGCCACTCTTGCTGCCCTGTTGCTCACGAAGGTTGTATCGTAGACCTCTCCGTACAGACTGATGCGGTTGGCAATGATATGAATATGCCTGTTGTCGGTATCTTTATGCGTTACTGCTACCCATTGGTGGTTGTTAAGTCCCATTTGGTTGGCAAACAGATGGGCTATCCGCATGAGTCCAGAAACGGACAGCTTTTCCTCATCCTGTGGTGCTATACCGATTTCGATGCGGAGGAACTTGTTTCTGCATCGTGTGTTGTAATCGCTGACCACTTTCATTTCCTCGTAGATAGCCTTCGGTTCCCTGCTGCAAAGATTGTGAAAGGCAAGCCGATTGCCAAGCTTGCCCTCCCGGAAAATATACTCCAGCGCATTGCTGCCGTGCGCTATTGCCTTACACTTTCCTATCATCTCTTGTCATATTTAAGACCTTATATATCTCATCGTCCACACGAAAATGAGGGTCGTAGAATCGCTTAAATGCCTCTTTTGCAAATAAGGAAAGGTTCTGTGTAATATGTACCCACCTCTCGTCTTTTACTTTGATAAGGTTGGAAATCTGCCCATAGAACCTGCCCGTATGCTGGAGTATGGCAATAGCTTCCCTTTCATTGTCGGTCATCTTAGGAACAGTAGCCACTTCTCCATTTAGGAGTATCTCACGGCAGTAGTCTGAGAATTTCCGCCTCGTACTTTCTGCCTTTGACTTGATACGTTGCTTTTCCTCTAAGGTACATCTTACCTTGATGAACTCCGTCTTGTTCATCTTTTGCTCTTCCTTATTCTGTTGCTGCCATTTGGCAGTCTTTTTATTATATCTGTTCATATAAAAGTCCTCTTTTCATTGTTTCTTAAATTCTGAACACTGACCGATGAGAACGGAGTAATTACGGTCTAACCTCCCCGACAGTCTGACAAGGGGAGCAAGAGCAGTTTGTGGGTACAAACTGACGTCTTGCAATGTCAGTGATAAGACCATTTACGCACGAGGCGTTTTGCAGTCGAAAAGTGAATGCCGTGCATTCTGTGTTTAACTGTGTTCGTGGTGTTCTCATTATTCAGATGTCTGCTTGCTAAAAATATGATGTCATATTTGCCCAAATATGACGTCTCATTTACGAGAATATGACATCATATTTTAATGCGATAGTAGGATTAGAGCGGGAAATAAATCTTTTGAAATTCATCCCTCGCCCCCTTCCTGCGGTTTATAACCTTCTCCATTTCTCTATGTCTTCTCCATATTCATCCAGATGCTGACGAACGATGTTCTCAACAAAGCTTGAAAGGTTGCTGCCTCTGTCGCCTAATCTACGCACGATGAAGTCGGCACGTTCCTGCGTTTCCCTACTCAGATAGACCGCCTTCCGGTTGTTCAACTTAGTCGGCACAAGATAGGCTTGCTTGTAGGCTTCGAGTGTTTTCTTTCTCATCTTGGCACTGATGCGTTTCTGAACGGTTACGTTCTCAGCATTCCTTGCAGGCTCGGAGTGCATGGTATTCTCTGTGTCCTGCTTGTTTGTTGGTCTTTCTCTTTCAGGAACCGCAGTCGCTTCTTGTGAAGTAGATTCGTTCTCTGTTTCATCTTCCACACCCAAGAACCATGAAAGGTCTTTGTCGCTCATCATAGTTTCCTTTTCCATTTCTATTTCATTTTAAGTTTAATCTGTTTTGATTTCTTGTTTTGTCCTGTAATTGATATGTGTGTCTGTTCCTGCGCTTTCCGTTTCTGCTGCTCACGGACACGGCTGACATGAAAATCGTTGAGATCCTTGAAGTCTTGGAAATGTATGTTCATGTCCTCAACATGGAAGCCTGCCTTTATGAAATCTTGAACAGCCCTCCGTCCTGCTTCATCATTGTCAAGGAAGGCACACGGATATGGGTGAGGTGTCGGTCATTCAAATAGCGGATAGTCCTTGCCACGTTGCTCACGGAGTTCATCACAAGGCAGCGGTTGACAACTTTTTCTTTCATTGAAAGGAAAGATAAAAAGTCCATAAACCCTTCGAATACACAGATTGGTTGCATTCTGTCCGTTATCTTATCCGTGAATATCGGAGTAATGTCCTTCGGGGCTATCGTTCCCTTGAACGTCTTGTCGTCCCGAAGCTCATAGCCGCCAGAGAGATTGGCAAAGCCAATGGCTTGATAGCGCCTGCCCCTTACCTCATAGCTGATACATTTGAGGAAAGGCATAGCCTTTTCCAAGTTGATGCAACGCACCTTTGTAAGGTACTCCTGAAAATGTGGTGGCAGAGTGTCTGATATTTCTATCAGTCTCCTTGCTCCATTTACAACCATCACAGGCTGGGAATTATTTGACACGAAGTCATTAAGAGAGCTATATGTGCCATCATCGGGAGCGTTCTGCCCCAAACGGCGGATGGCTTCAGATAGCGTGCAGCCCTCCATACGAATACAGAGGTCGATGATACTTCCACCCCTACCTTCGCCATAATCTATCCAAAGGTTCTTCTCTGTGTCCACCTTGAAACTCGGATGCGTTTCCTCTCTGAGTGGTGAGCGGTACAGCGCATAGGAAGGTGTCCTACGTACAGGTTTGAAACCTTTCCTTTCAAGATACTCTACGATAGAGTATCGCTTGATGAGTGATAAATCTTCTTCTTTCATTGTGATATGTTTTAATTGAATTGATTAAATAATTTTTGTTTGAATGACAATAGTGTGTTTGAATGATATTTGAATGGTAGTTGAAAGAAAAACTCTTTTCTGAAGTTTTTCCCCTCCAAACTTTTTCATCTTTCTTCTTACTACATATTGTTTTAAGTTAAGTAATTGATTTACAATATATTTTTGTAGTACCAAGTCATACTACGAACTTACGACATACGGCTACTACATTTGGTTGCTGCAATAACTTGGCAAGGGACAAGGGAGTATCTTCCTTATCTTATACACATAAATAGGACTGCCACCCTCACGCCGCTTGCTCACTTTCTCAAAGCCAGCCCTTTTAAGGGCTTCTCCCATACGTTTGGAAGTCAGGGGCTGCCGTGTATAGATACCCAGATAGGTAAGGATTTCCGTAGTGGTCATATAGGAGCAACGGGGATTATCATCAGTTGGCTTCTCGAAGCAGCGCAATAGCAGTTCCGTTTCTGCGGTCTGCACTTGAAACTCCTCGCTCTCCTGGTATAGTTCTGCTATCTCATCATCGTCAAACCAATAGCGGAAACCTGCGCTGAGCAGGGCTTGGGCTTCAGCATAGACACTGTCCATAGATATACTCTTGGCCCCCTCAATGTCAATGGACAGCACTTCAAAGGGCAGAAACCGTCTGCTGCCTGTCGGGTCTGTCAGAAAGTCGTTGCCGTTCACTGATGCCACGAAACTTGCCAAGTGGGGATGTTCCTCGACATACTTGTCGTAGGGCATGCGGTACTTGACCATCGGGCAAGTGATGAGGTTCTTCAGTTCATTCTCGTCACGCTTGTTGAGTGCTTTGAGTTGGTCGTCGATGTTTACGATAAGATTCTGCCCGATATAGGTGAGCGTGTCCTTCTCCTGCGGATATATCTTGCCCGTATAGCTGTAACTGTGCAGGATAGGAGGGCATAATAAATCCAAGAATGTTGTCTTGAACTTTCCCTGCTCACCTGTCAGCACGAGGCAGGTGTGGTTACGGCACTCACGATCGTCCATAGCATTGGCAACTACTGCCACGAGCCATTTGGTGAGATATGGTAGCCATTTTTCATGATTGCGCACCACAACGCAACTTGCCAGTTCGGGAATGGCTTTCAGTGAAAGAGAGGAGATACTACTATTACCTTCATCACAGCCTATATCCACCAATGGCAATGCCTTGAAATACTCCTGTATGGGATTGATGCGTGGAGAGAAACTGCTCTCGATGATGGAGTACAGGTTATCCGATGAGGTTATTATCCCGATGTCATTGTCTATCTCCCTGCGGAGTGTATTGATTTCATAGCGACCCACCTTTGAGAAGTGAGCATCATTCTTGCTACGATATTCGGTTCTTCCCAATACCGTATTGTATCTGAACTCGTAGTGAGTGGAGAGATAGGCTTCTATCTCCGAGTTCTTGGAAAACTTCCTTCTTGTATGAAATTCGCTGTTTCCGCCCTCAGATTTGCCTTTATCTGCATTCTTCTTCATTATATGATTGGTTTGGTTTCTGAGAGTGAAGTTATGAAGAGAACAGGAAAGTGCCAAGCATTCGGAGAGTGCTTGCATAATGTTGCGCACATTGGCAATGAATTTCTCACAGATTTCAGGTAGGAAACTGTCGGAAAGCATGGATTTAAGCCCCAAACAAGAGGACAAGTATAGAAATGATGCAAGAAAGGAATGTGTTTATTTGCTCCAATCCGAATAGCATTGCGTCAGATAAAACGGATATGATAAAATGGAGTATGGAGGCAAAGAAAGAGAGCGACAATCCTTTTGTCTTTTCCTTGTTTTTCCCTGTATTTCCTTGCTGCTCTCTCGTGCTTTGAAGTATGGCAAACACATCATACTTTTGCAGACAGAAACGTGCATTAAGGCGCAATACAAAAAGGAATTACAAACAAAACAACAATAAAATTATGGGATATTTTATCATTACGGATTCAAACTGGGCAAAGCTGAGGAACGAGATACTCAGCCTTGCCGAGACATGCCACAAGGCATTCGGGGAACAAAGCAGGCATACCGATTGGCTGCACAACGGGGATGTGTGCAGGCTGCTCAACATCAGCAAGCGTACCTTACAGCACTATCGTGATACGGGTGTCTTGCCCTTTGCCCAAATCGGGCATAAGTGCTACTACAAGCGTGAGGATGTAGAATGGCTGTTACAGACAAAATCGGAGAAATCAAAAACAGACAAATAAAAGAACGAGAAATAAGACAAGAGAACGATGGAACAGGTAAGGGACTTAAACATGGAGGCTGACGACATGCAGGTGGTGCTGTCCGCTATCAGCAGTGTAAGTAGAAGGATAAAGGAAGTAGCACAAACCCACAAACCGCTGTTTGGTGGAGAACATTTCCTAACGGGCAAGGAGGTGTGCGAGCTGCTGTATATCAGCCCCCGCACCTTGCAGGACTATCGGGACAGGAGGATTATCCCCTACACGCAGTTTGCTGGGAAGATACTCTATAAGGTGTCAGATTTAGAGAGAATGCTAAAAAATAGCTACAGGGAAAAAGATAAGATGAGGTTGAAATATTGACAATGCCACATAGCACTTGAGTTGATATATACCAGCCCAAGTGCCATGTATTGAATAGATACTTATATCTACATCTTTAATTTTCAGGTAAACCTACTTCTGGATTGAATGTTACAAAGACTTTTTTATTCTGGGCAATATTTACCTGTCCATTATATGCAATATTAGATTCTTCATATTTCATGTTTGGTCTGGCATAGTACACTTTCAGGTTATAATTACCAGATGTCAATTTGCTAATCTTAAAATTAACGTCGTATTTGCAAATACAATCAGCCAGTGCATCAAGGACATTATGGTACACGATAAGGGTTATCTGATTATCTTGATTAGCAATATTCACATAAATCTTTCTTACGGAACAGTTGGCTTTCAAATCTTCCAGTAGACACTGGGCTATACCGTCTTTGTCCAACTCTATACTTAATTTTGCTGGAATAGCATTGTTTTCTGCATAGAAGTCAGGACGTGTATCTGTCGGAGAGATGCTTAACTTACAATTAGAATTTGCGACATCATAAATTCTTAATGGCTCAAGAGATACCTTCTCAGAGGAACATGCAGATAATCCACAGAAAAGGATTAGGCTGTAAAATACTTTTTTCATAATTACAAGGATTTTATATGTTGATATTTATATAAACGTAATTACAAGTTATTTCTTGCTTATATTATTACGTATTTCTGTTATTAATGAATAAACGTATCTGACACTTTCCAAGCCTAAATCATGATTTGTGTCATGTTGTAGGATGGATACCCCTTTTTACTTTATACATAAATGATAAATTTTATATGCCAAAGCTCCATTGCCTTGACATTTGAGAGTAGAAAGGCCTCCTAAAAACACGAAGCATGATAAATCACCTGCAAGAAATTGATCATTCATGTTTTATAATTTAGACAAATTAAAATTATCACTGAACTGAAAAATGTCAATGACTCGTTTCTTGCTTGCAAAAATATAATCAAAAAATCTGTATTTCGAGAATCCTCAAAGCGCAACCGACCAACCAACCAATTATTTAACTTTATCAGACGGTTTGTAGGAGGATATGAGGAGAAATGAAGTGGAAATGGCTATAAAATATCATACCTGAAGGTGCACAAAGTCCAAGTGATATTCCCTTTTATTCGTGATACAATATAATGGTATAAAGGGCAATGAATAAACAAATACTGTGGTTAGAGAATATCATGCCCCCTTAAAAAAATAGCCCTCTTTGATACGATAATCAAAAAGGGCTGAAATCCGCAATAAAGACATACATTTTATGGATAGTGTTTACTATTCAATCAACTTCCCGTGTTTTTTGAGTATTGAGAGAAACTCTCCCCATTCTGCCGCTCTTTTTTCTTTTGCTTTTTGAATGGCCTTGTTCTCTTTAACATATTGACTATTGTCCTCAATATTGCGTGGGTAACAGTCACTCAGATAAAACTTGCCAGATTCTGAAACTAATGATAAGTCTGTGAAGATTTGACTATTGAAAGATGACACAAACGTTGAGATATGGAGTAGAACCTTACCATACGAATGTATTTCTATGTTACGATAAATGGGAAAGAGCAGACTTGTCGGCTCAAAATCTTGAAAAATAATCTCACGGGTCTGCGCGTTGAAAGACTTGATGTTGTCAAGTGTAAAGAGATAGGGGCTTGAAGCGGCTCTTGTCATTCGGGCTGTCCCTATAGCAAACAATTCCGTTTTCGATGCTTGCACTGTGGGAGTTGAAGCAGACTCATCTTCATTGCTGCAACCAATAAACAGCAACGAGAAGATGAACGCTTGTAATACACAAAAGTACCTTTTCATAATTTGTTGGATTTAATTAGTTATTATAATATGTGATCGTCAATTATGTTCATATACTTCTTTATTTCTGCCATTAAGGAATAAACATGCTTAACACTTTCCAAGCCAAAGACATGATTATCCTTGCATCTGTTTTCAACCATATCGGCAAACGCTTGAATTTCCGAGAAGAACCCTTGTGACACAATTTGGTTATTCCCAACCGTTGGTACAAAACCATTCCTTCCGTATAGGCTGACAACAGTTGCATTATTTTGGAATACTTTTTCCAATGGGATTCCCCATATAGCAGAGTGTCTTGGGGAAAAATCGAGTCTTTCCATTCTGTCCAATACATATTGTCCTTTGTCCGTACTGATACTTAATTGTTCCTGTGCATCCTGCCAAGAGTAATCCGTTGATAGTTCCAGCATCCCTGTTATACCTTGATGCTCCAACACAATGAATAAGGTCTGGGCACCATCCTTGCTGCACATTTCCTCTGCTGCCTTTACCCTTGCTTTACCAAAGAGAAACGTAACATAGTCAAGAGGATGGATGAACAGGTCGAGCATGGCATCACCCTCCGGGTATAACCCCGTAAGATAGCGATAATGATAGTGCCGTTCCCCTCCAATTCTCAATTGTTTTTGCAGGATTTGAGTGGCTGGGGCAAAACGTCTTTGCAGTCCGACAACGATATGTTGTGACCCGTATAATTTGACGGTATCGGTCAAAGACTTTAGTTCCCTCTCGTTCTCACACGGTGGTTTCTCTATGAATAAGGACTTCCCTGCTTTAATGACTTCGTTTGCTATATGAAAGTGCGAATGTGGATTAGCAGCCACAAAGACTCCCGAAACCGTATCATCATTCAAGATGTCTTGTAAAGAAGTCGTACCTTTTACTCCCTTGTACTTTTGAGAAATCAGCCCGGCTTTCTTCTCCGAGGTGCAGCAGATGTATTTCAATGGCAACTGAAGATATTGTATCACGGGCAACAGATTGCTGACACAATGATTGCCAAGACCTACAAGAGCATACTGTTGGGTGTAGATATGGTTCAGTTCCCTTATGCTTCGCATATTCTTGTATCTGCCGATGATTTTGTCTATATATCCCATAGTTTACGCTGTTATTTGCTTGAAATGTTCCTTATAGGTGATTTGCGTGTTGCTGGTCCATTGATATTTTCCGTAAAACAATTCTATCAGCCGTTTGGGAAACATTATCTCCAGATTTCTCAACAGGATAATATCATACTTCCGGTGATAGTTTATCCAGCATTGATTACACGCTTTGGAGTGTTGACACTGAATCTTACAGGTTTCCTTTGAATTGAATATCTCGTCAAGCGTGTTCTCATGGATGTTGCCCAAGACCACGTCCAAATTCTGGCACAACGGGACATCACCATTGGAATGGATGACTAACTCACTGAAAATGCTATGGCACCTCAGTTTCAGCCTGTTATTCTTCCATTCGTCATACAGGGCCACAAAATCAAAATTTTCATCCGTTTGATGTATGGATGAAGGTATCTGACGAATGAAATTATCATCATTGGCTTCCATCAAGTCCTTGGTCGTGTCAAAGAATGACATTGTACTATAAATGCCAATACGCACGTCTATGCTATATTTCTTGGCACAATCTATGACATGCTTCATATCCTCAAACGAGTTCCACGGAGAAAGGCAAAACATCAAGGAAATGGAGACAATATCCCTACACGCCTCTATAACTTCAATAACCTTATCATATCCATCCCTGCCACGCATATAGAGATAGGTTTCTCTGGTGCCGTCAAGTGAAATATACAGATGCTTGGGGTGATGATTTTTTACGGCAGATATTACCTTGTTTACCGCAAGACAATTAGACAGCAAAGTATAGTTGGGGTGATGTTCGTCAAACCATCCCAATATCTTGTCTGCTTCGGGATGAAGGATAAACTCACCTCCCTCCAAGCCGACCGTCGTGCGTTTCGTTATACATTTGCTGTTCATTATCTTGATGATGTCGTCTAATCTTAAATTTTCCGTAGGTTTCTTCCAAATGGAACAGTGCTTGCAACGTGACTGGCAGTTGGTAGTGGAATATATCATCAAGGAAGTAAGTTCCTTATGCCGTCTGCGTATTACATTGTTGGCAAATACTATTCCGTTGTGGATGTAGTCATAAATACTGTACATTCTTTCTTTTGAGTTTTGTCTTTTATTGTTAAGAGCAGAAAACCACGAAAAGACTGCACAATATTTATGACTTTTTTATCTATTTATTTCATTTACCAAGTAAGCCGCAATCCAAATGGTACTGTTATGATGAACGGATGCTCTGTGCGGTAGGTTTCAAGGCCACTGCCATTCCCGAAGTAATAGAACATGTTAGGTTCTAAATACAGACTGAAAGGTTTGAATAGCCTATACTGAACACCGATACCTAAGTTCACAGACCACTGATAACGTGGCTTGATGTCACTCTTTAACGTGTAGGACGAGTCAGACGTTATGATATACTTCTTATCAAGTGAACTGTGAACTGGCATCTCGAATGTCACTCCACCGGTCGTATAGGCATTGAATCGTCCCTTGCTCCATATACGATAGGTCAATCGCAATGGTATGCCCACATAATCAATCTTCTGGGTCTTCAACAAGGTCGCACCATGAAACTCACTCTCAAAATCAGACTTCATTCTTGTGTAAGTCAATCCTGTTCCAAAAGTCCAATGGGAACTTAGTTGCTTGTTGAGCGACAAACTAAAGGTCTGGGGGCGGTAGTGATGCGCCTTCTCACCTAAGGAAGCGTTGCCCTCTGTTGCATTATTCAGTGCTATCCATGACATTTTTGCCCTCTCGACGGAATCCATCAGTGCATTGTTCCGAACTAAATAATTTACATAATCATCCCATGTATATAATTTGGCCGCAGCCCCACCATTAGCGTAATCTACTACTGATAGGTAGTTCAAATTGGACATGGCTCCATTTGCTCCGGCATTAGATGAATAGCCGAAGTTAAATGTCCATGGGTATTTCTTCTTATTGCTGACACTAGGCGACATACTTTCATTCAATGCTATCATCTTATCTTGTGGTGTCTGTGGAATGCAGTATAAAGAATCGTTTGTTCCGATACCTATAGCCAAATGTTTTTGCAGGGAGTCTACGTTGAATAGTAATGCTCGTTGTTCTATTTCAGTACTGTCAGTTAACACTTGCGAAATTATATTTTCTTTAGAAATAATTGTACCTGCAGAACTTCTTCTATTATTACCGTTAATATTTGGCGAGGTAGAATATCTTGACTCTTCTTTCTTCAGAGTTCCTAATCCTTTTTGAACATATTTTGATTGACTCTTATGAGTGTTTGTAGCAGTAGGTCCGTTATCGGAAGTCTCAACAGTTTTATCTCTCGTTACGAAATAGATATAAACCGGTATCAGAATTGGAAGCAGGAAGAGCATCCAATAATTAATCAGCATTGCACGCAATGTTTTCTTTGCCCTGAATAACTGGGAAGAAGAACTGTGCGGATTGATGCCGAGCTGTTCTCCTATCTCCTTGTGGGAAAGACCTTCTAAGACTGAGAGCTTGAAAACTTCACGATTCCCTTCTGGTAAGGACTCTATCGCTGACAACAATAGTCCGAACTCTATCTTTTTCTGTTCCTCACATGCTGCTTCCTGAATTTCTATATTCAAGCAAGATAAGGGTATGGCTTCTTTTTCTGTGTTTTGGAGATATTTTAAGGATAGATTTCTTACGATTGTTATCATCCAACCTTCCAATTTTGATTCATCTTTCAAATCTTGGATAGACATGAAGATTATAATAAATGCATCATGCAAAATATCGTGAGCTGAATTATCATCTTTTACATAATGCCGACATACGCCTAAAAGTCTCTTGGCATATGTCGTATATAGTTCTCCAAGAGCTTCTTTATCCCCTTTTTTACAAGCGTCAATCTGTATCATGTTATTTTAAGCAAGGGAATATCCCTTTTTGTCTAAAGGAGTCTATTAGCCCAAAAGACTGCACAAACTTTTGTTAAATTTCTTTGTTTTAACTTTTTATAACACAAGAGAGACTTTGCAAAAGCATTATGTTATTTCGGTATGTCACTTTGCAAAAGTACGAATTTAATGGCAAATAGCATATTATTAATTGGAAGTTTATAATTAGGAGTAGTATGTAGTGTTTAAGTAGTAGTTACATATTTATCTTACTAACTACACAATACTTCTTTTTCTTTCACCGAATTATCCCTTATTGTAGTTATGTAGTAAGATATAATTCGGTGAAAGAAAAAGAAGTATTGTCATCAGTTATCCGTGTTGCCTATCAGGAATATCGGTGTTATGGTAGCCATCGGTCGTTGTACCGTATGGCAGATATAACTTCTGAACAAATGCGCTTCCGTGCTGTCCAGCTGAAAGGATAGGGCAATGATGATTGGAAGCGGATAGAGCGGAGCATAACCTTTTAGTTGTTTGTTTGCATAAATATTTTCCTCGCCTGCACTCCTTTCATCAGGGTGCAGATTGGAAGACTTCACCAATATTTGCAGTCTGTAATTGAGTTTTCTCCATGTTACACCGAAGAAATTCACGAGTTCGTTCTCCGTCATGGCTATTTCACCATATCCCTTGCGAACGACCTGCATTCCATCAGACCAACCAAAATAACTGCGTTGATTGGCAGCGTTTGTTCTTATTTTTAAATTGTTGTTTGTCCTCATGCCGTTTCCTCCATTTTATAGGTTATAATATCCGAAAGTTCACAAATCTCTCTCCGCAATACCTCTCTTAATTGCCGATTGTTTGGCTATAAGCCTGTCCATATCCTTTGAAATCTTGTTGTCCGTTACCTGCGCATAAATCTGCGTGCTTGATATGGAGGCATGCCCCATCATCTTGGCTATGCTCTCAATAGGTATTCCTGCGCTTAGACACATCGTGCCAAACGTATGTCTTGCCATGTGGTACGAAAGTCTTTGACGGATACCGCAAGCCTTACCCACGATGCTCAGGTTCTTGCCAATCACACTACGGCTGCAATGAGGTTGAAAGACAAGGCTGTCGCCTTTTTCTTTCACCGTCTGCTGTTCTTCGTTTCTTGCCTGCTCTTTCCTATAATAGTTGATGATAGCTTCCGCTATGGGATGCAACGGCACGACAAACTCAACCTTTGTCTTCTGACACTCTTTGCGTATATACATCTGTCCATCCGCTGCCGTTTGGATATGCTTGTATTTCAAATTCTCCATATCTGAGATAGCCAAGCCTGTGAAGCAGGAAAAGATGAACATCAGTCTTGCCAACTCTGCTTCCTTGTCATTCATACTCATTGCCATAAGTTTCATTACATCGCCCTTTTGCAAGAAGCGTATCTTCTTTTCATCCTTCTCATACTTGGCGTTATCAAGCGGATTGCAGCGGATAATCCTCCTGCTCACCGCACGAAACATCAGTCGGCTCAGCCAACAGAGATTGGTATTGACAGTCGATGCTTTCAGCCCACGCTTCTTAAGAAAGAAGCGGTATTCCTCAAACAAACTCTCCGTAATGGTGGCGATAGATATGTCTTGTACTCCTTTGTTATCGATAAATTCTCGGAGATTTCTATCAGAATAGTAAAGGTTCAGATAAGTCCCCTCTGCCCTTGACTTTCCAACGCTTTCCTTGACGGCTTGCAGTTCCGCCTTGCTCATGGCAAGGAGCGTGGTGGGGTTAGTGGCAATGCCTTGCAAACTGTTCTTGATAAGTTCCACACTTACCACTCCGTCCCTCGTCAATATGTCCCGATAGGTTTTTTCTATCAATTCCCTGAACTCATTGATTCTTTGGTTGGTCTTCCTATTGGTTGTCAAACCCTGTTTGGAGTTCCACTCGGAGACTTTACACTCTTCTCCTGTGGTAATGGCTGTGTTCTTTCCGTCTATGGTGATACGGCAGAGAATGGCGGTATTGCCGTCTGCCTTAGTTTTCTGTCTGTTGATATAGAACAGTATCTTGAATGTACTTCTCATTATGATTTTAGTTTTAATATGTCTATTGCTAAATACTCATCTGCATATCCTCCGTGAAAGAACGGAAACGATTAAACTCCTCAAAGAGTTTTTGGGGTGTAACCTTTGCATAACGCTCGGTCATGCTTACATTGCTATGTCCGAGCATCTTGCTCACCGTTTCAATAGGAACTCCTTGCTCAAGCGTAATGAGCGTGGCAAAGGTGTGTCTTGCCGTATGCGTGGTAAAGGGAAAGGCTATACCCTCTCTAAGGCGCAATGCTTTAAGATACGACTGATAGGTGGCATACTTCATCTGTGGCAGCAGTCTTTCCCTTTCTTCGCTTCGATACTTCTCTATTATCCTAATCGCTTCGGGCAACAACTTAATACGGCAAAGTACACCTGTCTTCTTCCTATTGAACTTCATCCAAAGATTTTCCTCATCATCACGGACAAGATGTGTCTTACTTAATCCCATTAAATCACAATAGGCTGCACCTGTATGACAGGCAAAAACAAACAAATCCCTTGCTGTTTCCATTTCTTCCTCCAACTCTCCGAAGTGGGTATTCATTAGTTTGTCAAGTGAACGTCTGTCAAGTGCCTTTGGGAGTTTCTTATCACCTCTTGCTATCTTTACATTAGCAAATAATAAGGTGTCAGCCAATCCTTCACGGTATGCCAACCTGCATACGGTCTTTATTTGGGATGCAACTGCATAGAAACTACTTTCCTGAAACCCTAATTTGTTCAAGTAATAGTCCCTGAAATCATAAATGAAATTTTCTGTAAGTTGCGAGAAAGACAAATCTTCCACCTTGTACTTGTCTTCGATAAATGTCCGAAGATTATTACGGGTAGTATAGTAATTGGAAATTGTTTCTCTCTTAATGTCAATTCCAATATGTTCTTTCTTCTCCCTGATGAGGATGTCCAATCGTTCGATAAGCATACATCGTGTCTGTACGCTGCCTTGAAACAGTTCCTTTACATCGGTTGCGTCAAATGGGCAACCTTTGGAAAGTAAGGCTTGATAAGCCGACTGAACAGACAACAGCAAACTCTCCAACCTGCCGTTTATCTCTACTGCCTCACGACTCTTGCCGTCCACTCTACTCTCACGGGGATTCCACAACTCTGGATTGCAGGAGAGTTTACAACTGAACTGGGCAACATTCCTTCCAAGTGTGATACGTCCCATAATCGGAGCCTTGCCCGACTTGTCAAGACCGCTCTTTTTGAGGTAGAGCAACACCTTCATTTTCTCTTGTTTCATACGCTTTAATTTTTATGGGCAAAGTTACCCGAATTAAAGCGTTCCTCACTTATGCAGAAAACTGCCGACCATAGCAAAAGCCACACGAGCGAAAATAATTCAGTTACCGAACATTACTCCATCGTTACCTATCTCAAAATCAGGTAATGCTTTGGTAACTGAACTTTTGCCTAAATCTGCATATTCCTGCCCTTTTTGAAAAGAGCACTTCTATGCAAATCGTTCTGTTTCTTCCTCATTATCAATTAGTTTACGCCAACTTCGACTTTTCTTCATTTTCGTTGATTAGTTACACGCTAAAAGAGCACCTGTTGCAAGTCAATCAGGCATCTTTTAGAAGCCAAAAGAGCATGTGTCAGCTTTGAACTGCATAAAAATGTTTACAAACAGCGATAGTATGGGAATAAGTCGTTTGTAGAAGACAGAAAGACAGGCTGATGGACAGGCGTCGCATCAATTCGCCTTTCCTGCATTTTATCCTGTAGTTTATCCCCCTTTGTAAGACCATCTGATTTTGGATAGTCATACCGTGCAAGTGCATAAGCCTTTAATTCTATTTCCAATCTATACCTTTAACGGGAAAGCCATATTTTCTCCGTTACCGCCGTCTGGTAAACCTTTTCCACACAAGCCCGTCACGGACTCTTACCTGTCTGCATTCCAGCGACAAGGCAAGTTCAGACTCACCACCTTCCGCCGATGATCCGATGTCCGGCACATGCCGTGTCGGCGGCGAACACCGGGCGTGCTGAGGGCTAACACCTCTGCAATCTGCGGGAACGTGTGCAGCTTGTCGTGGAAGCAGCATTGTACTGCCAACCGCCAACGTAACCTTATCGGATGGAAAAGGAACGCTTCTTCCCCAGGCAATAGGGAAATCCTCGTTTAACGGAACACGCATAGGCATCTACGACTGTCAAGGTCTGCCAGACTGCAATGATTATCTGTCAATTCAGACTTCCGAATTCTTTTCTTTAACAATAAAAGACTACTTTTGCAAACGAATAGAAATATATACAACTATGGATGTGAAACATGCAAAGCTCATCGCGGCTATGACCGAATACGACAAAGGAGATCCAAAGCGTATTCAGCATTTCATGAAAGTACATGACTATGCCGCTACTATCGGGACACTCGAAGGACTTGATGCCAAGACGCAGGACATCCTTGAGTCTGCTGCCATTCTCCACGACATCGGCATCCACATCAGCGAACAGAAATACGGATCCTGCAACGGCAAGTATCAGGAGATAGAGGGGCCGGAGGAAGCGCGGAAACTGATGACACAAATGAAGAACTTCACAGAAGAAGAGACGGAACGCATCTGCTTCCTCATCGGGCATCACCATACGTACAATTCTATTGAGGGGATGGACTATCAGATTCTTGTAGAAGCAGACTTCCTCGTCAACCTCTATGAGGACAGATGGTCGGAACATGCCATCAGCTCGGCCTGCAAGCACATTTTCAGGACGGGGACCGGTATCCGCCTGCTGAAACAGATGTTCGACCATAACGGATACAAGACTTCATCCCACAGGGAAGACGACTGACACAATGAAAAGAAGAAGAGGACATGTTCGAATGCAATTCTCTTTCTGATAATCTTACACCATGAGACAAGGCAATAAAGAAAAGACCATTTCAAAACTCGATTCCGAGTAAGGAAATGGTCTTTTCTCCGTTTTTCAGAGGCTCTCCATACAGATTAAAGGCGGTCAGACGATAGGTAATCAATATTTTGACACACCCTCTTCTAAAATCTGCAAAGATTGGACTGGAAATCCACATCCACGCCCTTTGCAAATCTATCCTCCAGCCTTATGCTCTACCTTCCCCATCCATCACACAGCCTGCACACCTTTCTTCAAGAAGCCGGACCGACAGCGGAGCAAGGACAGATTTACCTATAATTCATTGCATGCAGCTACTTACCAGAGCTTCAGGCGATCTGCCTCCGGGATGAAGAGCTTGTCGCCCTCCTTCACACCAAAAGCCTTGTACCATGCGTCAATATGCGGAAGGGCACCGTTCACACGCCACTCGCCCAAGGAATGGGGATCGCTCTTCACACGGCTGCGTATCTCCGCCTCGGTGATATTGTTGGCCCATACGCCAGCGTATGCAATGAAGAAGCGCTGTTCAGGCGTGAAGCCCATGAGGGTCTTTCCTTTCCTGGCTTCTGCCGTCTTTTCAAACGCATTGAAGGCAACCTCGAGACCACCGTGGTCGGCAAGATTCTCACCTAAAGTAAGTTTCCCATTTGCATTGAGGTCCGGCAACACTTTGATGGCACTGAAGAAGTCGGCATACTTGGCCGTACGGGTCTCAAAGTTCCTGCCGTCTTCCGCAGTCCACCAGTCGGTCATATTTCCATCCTTGTCATAGTGACGTCCCTGGTCGTCAAATCCATGGGTCATTTCATGTCCGATTACCACGCCGATAGCACCATAATTGAAGGCATCATCCGCCTTGGGGTCAAAGAACGGATACTGGAGAATACCTGCCGGGAAGCAGATCTCATTCGTCGTCGGATTATAATAGGCGTTCACCGTCTGGGGTGTCATCAGCCACAGATCCTTATCGACCAG
Organism: Prevotella multiformis; assembly: GCF_018127985.1. NCBI lineage: Bacteria > Pseudomonadati > Bacteroidota > Bacteroidia > Bacteroidales > Prevotellaceae > Prevotella > Prevotella multiformis. The sequence goes on from NZ_CP072357.1 coordinate 717,431, forward strand.
TTTACCCGCTTTCTCCCTGACGGCATCTTCTGACCAGAATCTTTGACAGGTCTGTACATTCTCGTAATACGACCTGGCCGGGTCGATCCTGAGTCCACTCAGGTCTTTCCACTTGTCGGGATACCCCACCTTGACATAGAAAGCCGAGAGCTTCTCGAGGGCAGCCCGCTTCGTCGGTTCACTCATCCAGTCCTGTGCCCTGATGCGTTCGGCAAGACTGATCCGGAGATTCCCGATAAGATCCTCCATGCGTCTCTTGCTTGCTGCGGGGAAGTAACGTTCACAATAAATTCGTCCGAGCGCTTCCCCCATCTGCCTTTCCACCTGCTGTGTGGCACGTTTCCAGCGAGGATAGTCCTGCTTCGTCCCGCGCATCGTCTTGCTGAAGAAGTTGAAATATTCAGCACGGACGGCATCGCTCAGATAGTTGGCTGAAGTGAGGATGGCACTCCATTCCATACGTGCACGGAGTTCATCGGCGCTCTCGGTTGAAGCCATTTTGTCGACACCTGCCAGGAAAGCCGGTTGCCCGACGACCATCGACTGGATATATTCACTCTTAATGCCTTCCGCATTCGCCAGCTGCTCAAGAGGTATTGCCGGGTACTTCGCCTTGAACTCCTCGAGTGTCATCTTGTTGTAGTTGGCTTCCACATCACGCAGCTCCGTACGGCTTTTAGAGATTAACGCCAGCATCGTCTCGTAACGCATCACGGCATCACGTCTTGCCTGTGCCTGGCTGTCGGAGAATCCATAGAGACGGAACATATTGGCAATGAACTTCCGATAGGCATTCCGGATGTCGCTCGTCGCCTTGTCATTGTCAAGATAGTACTCTTTCTGCCCGAGGGTCAGCCCGCCCTGGGAGATGTTGAGGATATTCATTTTCGCATTCTTCTCATCGGCATCAAAGCCGTAGTCGAACGGAACACCGTAGCCAAAGACGGCATACTTCAGCTGGAGCGCACGGAGATCCGAAAGCGTCGCTGCACCTTCCATCTCGTCAAGCAAGGGTCTGACAGGATTGATCCCTTCCTTATTACGGCGTACAGAATCCATGGCGAGCCGATAGAAATCACCCAGCTTTTTCTCGACGCTTCCTGTTTCTCCCTGCTTCTTGAGCAGGTCTGTAAGGATCGTATTGATACGTTTGTTATTGTTCTCCTGTAACTGGTCGAACGATCCGAAACGTGAGAATGCGGCAGGGAGCGGATTGCGCTTCTGCCATCCTCCTGTGGCAAACGTAAAGAAGTCGTCAGCCGGACGGACGGACTTGTCAAGATTCTCGGCTCTGATACCTGCCTGGCCCTGCGCCATGCCGGCAACCGGAGCAGATGCAATGAGCATCATTGGTAAAAGTGTCTTGATTTTCATATTCTAATAAGTTAAAAGTAAAATCTTCCTTTCTACAGCCTCCCCCTTGCTTCTTCCGCAACAGGAAGCGGGACTGGTCAGTTCTTGAGCGTCTCCAGCTCTTCCGAAAGCACCATCCATCTGTCGTTCTCTTCATCAAGTTCCCGCTGGATATTGGTATATTCCGTTACGAGTTCCATATCTGAAGCATTTTCAGGCACCATGAGAAGTTCATCCAGTTTCCGTTTACGATCTTCCAGTTTTGCTATCTTCGCCTCCGAATCTTCCACGGCACGCTGCGCCTTACGGATCTTCTTCTGCTGGGCCTTGTGTTCAGCATAGGCAGAGGCTCCGGCATTCCCAGTCCCTTCCTCTCCCTTTCCTTTCGGAGAAGAAACTGGCGACTGGCGATCATCGCGTACCGGCAGGTCACGGCCGGTGCCTCCTTTCTCTGCAGAAAAAGGGGGGAGGGCGGAAAGCCTTTCAAGATAATCATAGATTCCTCCCAGATGTTCTCTCACACGTCCACCGCCGAACTCATATACTTTACTGACCAGTCCGTCGAGAAACTCACGGTCATGGCTTACTATGATCGCCGTACCGTCAAAGGCTTTGATGGCTTCCTTCAGCACTTCCTTTGAGGGAATGTCAAGGTGATTCGTCGGCTCGTCAAGAATAAGGAGATTAACAGGTTCGAGCAGAAGTTTGATCATGGCCAGACGTGAACGCTCACCGCCCGAAAGCACCTTGACACGTTTCTCAGACGTTTCGCCGCCGAACATGAAAGCACCAAGAAGATCGTTGATCTTCAGGCGCATCTCACCTGCCGCCACCCTGTCTATCGTCTCATGGACCGTAAGGTTTTCATCCAGCAGCTGCGCCTGGTTCTGTGCGAAATAACCAATCTGCACATTATGCCCGATCTTCAGTGTACCTTCAAAAGGAATCTCCCCCATGACACACTTCACGAAAGTCGATTTTCCTTCACCGTTCTTTCCGACAAAAGCCACTTTCTCTCCTCTTCTGATTGTCAGGTTCACGTCTTCAAAAACCGTCTGTCCCGGCCCGTCGCTGTGCAGCCTGCTGGGATAAACCTTCTTGAGGTCTTCCGCAATGACAGGATAATCCCCGCTCCTCAGACAGGGAGGAAACTTCAGGTGCATTGCAGAGTTGTCCACCTCGTCCACCTCTATCGGCACGATCTTTTCCAGCTGGCGGATGCGTTGCTGTACCTGTACCGCTTTGGTAGCCTGGTAACGGAAACGTTCGATGAACGCCTTCGTATCGGCAATTTCCTTCTGCTGATTCTCATAGGCACGGAGCTGCTGCTCGCGGCGTTCACGGCGCAGGACGAGATACTCGTCGTACTTCACACGGTAGTCTTCCACATGGCCGCAGGTGATCTCCAACGTACGGTTCGTGACGTTGTTGATGAAGGCACGGTCGTGACTCACGAGAACGACAGCCTTGGCACTCTGCAAGAGAAACTGCTCAAGCCACTGGATAGACTCTATATCAAGGTGGTTCGTCGGCTCATCCAGCAGGAGCACGTCAGGATGACGGAGGAGGATCTTTGCCAGTTCGATGCGCATACGCCATCCGCCGGAGAACTCACGTGTAGGACGTTCAAAGTCTTCCCTCGTAAAACCGAGTCCCGTCAGCGTGCGCTCAATCTCAGCCTCATAGTTCTCTCCTCCCATCATCATATACCGTTCATGCTCCGTCGTGAACCGCTCTACAAGCGCCGCATACCCGTCACTCTCATAATCGGTACGCTCGGCCATCTCCTGCTCCATCTTCCTGATCCGTTCTTCCATCTTCGTCGTGTCGGTAAAGGCCTTACGCGTTTCTTCCTTCACGGTCGTATCGTCAGACAGCTTCATCACCTGCGGGAGATAGCCAACGGTCGTATCGTTGGGGACAGATACCGTCCCTCCTGTAGGTTTCTGCAGACCGCAAAGAATCTTCAGCATCGTGGATTTCCCGGCACCGTTCTTGCCTACCAGGGCTATCCTGTCGCGCTCGTTGATGACGAAAGACACATCCTTGAACAATGGCTTCACGCCGAACTCCACCGTCAAACCCTCTATTGCTATCATTTCTTCTCTTCTGTTTCTATGTATTGAAAAACAAATTTAATAATGTCCTCAGCGGGACTTCTCTGCATGCAGCTCCTGGCGCACAGACAAAAAAGTATTCCTGCAGAGACCACATTCTTATTTTGAATAGAAAAGCCCCATCCTTATTTTGAATAGAAAAGCCCCATCACAACCGTCACGGCACAGAGCCAAGAACCCGGGGAATGCTTTCCCATGAAAAAAATCGCCATGGACTTGTATCTTCCTCCAGCAAAGACTGTACGCTCTTCTTCAGGAACCGCCTCCCGATGAAGTTGTTGATGCACTCACCCTCCATGAACAGCTGTCCGAACTGCCGCCACGAATCTGCATGGATACTGATGAAGTTGATTTTATCACGGCAGAGGGCTTCGACTTCGTGGAAAGACAGGTATCCTACTTCCACGGCAGAGGTAAGGACATAAAGGTCCATCCCTGCTAAAAACACGGAACGTGCGAGATTGCCTTCCTCGTCATGCGCTTCTTCCAATGCGTCTAAGGCATTGGAAACACCAGCGGCATCATCCAATCCGAAATCTCTTCTGAGCAGCTTCCGCAGGCTCTCAACTTCACTACCTCCCAAGTGTCCGAACTCCATCAAACGCAGCGGGACACCAGAAGTGAGGACGGAACGGAAAGGACAGCTTAACGCCAAGGCGAGATTCTCAACCGTCGGACTGCACTGTTCCCCTACTTTCAAAGCCGCTTCATAAGGAGCGTACTCGGCCAGCCTCTCGCTTTCGAGTTCGGATTTCCCCTCTGCAACACCTTCTTTAAAACTTTCTATGAGTTCTCTGACAAATTTGAACATAACATGATTCTTACAGTCCTTACACCTCCCGGCCACGACGGTACATTCTGATGTACAGGCATGCGGCTTCCTGCATCCCAACCATCCATGGACTTTTGCAATGGGCAAATATACATAAAAACTGTGATTTATAAGCCAGCGGGATGAAGAAAATGCTTTTCCTTTAGAGGAAAGGGTGCAAAACTTATGCCTGAAACAAGGCGTGCCGGAGACTGGACAGCCTCCGGCACGCTTCCGTCTATGTTCTCCTTCTTACTGACGCTGGGCAAGATGGCTGTCGATATGTGCGACGGCGTGGCTTGACAAGTGTGCGAAAGAGTCGAGGATGTCCTGTACATTCCGTTCTTCCTCGACCTGCTCGTCTATGTACTTGGCGATGAAGTTCTGTGAAGCACGGTCCTTCTCCTCATCGGCGACATCTGCCAGACGGTTGATGAGCCCCGTGACATTCTGCTCGTGAGCCAGCGTGTCGACAAAGGCCTCCTTGGCATCGGCCCAGCTTGTCTTGACAGCCTCAATCGCAGTAAGACACACCTCACCTCCGCGCTGAAGAACGAACTGCGCCATGTCCATCGCATGCTGTCTCTCTTCTTCAGACTGCTTGAACATCCAACTGGCGAAGCCCTTCCAGCCCTCTTTACGGAACCAGAACGCCATCTGCAGATAGAGGTTTGACGACCACATTTCGGCTGCAATCTGTGCGTTGAACGCATCCTGCATCTTCTTTGTCATATTCATTTTCTTACTCTCCTGAATTTAAATATTATTAATAGAAAAATCTTTCATCCGTTGTCGGCGGACAATTTACATTGCAAAAGTAACAATTTACTGTCAGCAGTCCAAATATAGAACCATATAATCACCCTCCGGCGACTACTCTATCACGACCGTAGTCCAGCCGTGCCGGTCTTCGACCGTTCCGTACTGGATACCCCGGAGCGTCTCATAGAGCCGTGTCGACCATGGGCCGGGCTTGTCGCCGAAACGGTAGACCTTGCCGGTTTCCCGGTCATCGAGCCGGGAAATGGGGGAAATGACAGCCGCGGTACCGCACGCGCCGGCTTCCTCGAAGCTGGCAAGCTCTTCCTCGGGAACAGGACGACGTTCCACCTTCATGCCCAGGTCCTCTGCTATCTGCATCAGGCTCTTGTTGGTGATGGAGGGCAGGATCGAGGTCGATTCAGGCGTAATGTAGGTGTTGTCCTTGATGCCGAAGAAGTTGGCCGCACCGCACTCGTCAACATACTTCTTCTCCTTGGAGTCGAGATAGAACTCGGAGGCGTACCCTTCCTGGTGCGCACGCCGGTTGGCTCTCAACGACGCAGCGTAATTCCCGCCCACTTTGTACATTCCCGTTCCCAGCGGCGCCGCACGGTCCGCATCACGGACAATCACATACGAATTGGTAGAGAATCCGCCTTTGAAGTAAGGACCGACCGGTGTGACGAAGATCAGAAAACAGTATTCCTCGGCAGGACGGACCCCTACCTGTGCAGACGTACCGATCAGGAGCGGACGGATATACAGAGAGGCTCCGCTCTCATAGGGCGGTATGTAAGGCTGGTTGAGACGGACGACCTTCTTGACCATCTCGACAAACAGCTCCGTAGGGACCTCGGGCATGACAATGCCGCGGCAGGTACTCTGCAGACGGGCTGCATTCTCTTCCATGCGGAAGACACGCACTTTCCCATCAGGACAGCGGTAAGCCTTCAAGCCCTCAAAGGCTTCCTGACCATAATGAAGACAGGTCGCGGCCATGTGCAGTTTCAGATATTCATCCGAACAGACTTCCACCTCTCCCCACTTTCCGTTACGGTAATAACAACGTACGTTGTAATCAGTTGGTACATAACCGAATGTCAAGTTTGACCAATCCATATTTTTCATATTATATAAGTATTTAAATTCAACTTAATGACTCTGAAACACAAAAGTACATAAAATCGGCTTACCATGCAAGTCCATTTAGATTTTTATTGACTTCAGTCATGTTCTTCCTCCGTGAGCAGGGAGGTTCTACCGGTCGGAAAGCAGCTTCTGTATCTCGTCATCCGTATGCTTCAGCTTCTGCTTACAGAGCTTTATAAGCCCCTGCGCCTGCTTCAGCCGGGAAGCCATGGAATCCACATCCAGTTCACCGCGTTCCATCTTCTCTACAATGTCCTCCAGCTGGCGGACAGCCTCTTCGTAATTCACATCTTCCATTCTATTCGTTCTTTTTTTCATTATGCTTTTGCCGTTACAGGACCGCCATTGGAAAAAGAGCCCGGAATCAGGGAGCAGGGGAAAAGGACTGCATCCCGACATGCCGTTTCCACGATTCTCACATTGAAGACTGTCTCCGATGCTCGATCCTGCTGTCGGCCTCTCCCGTCGCAAACCTCGTCGTAATCATCTCTCCTTCCTCCAGCTCTGCCGCACTACGGACCGCCCTGCCTTTGTACAGCGTAATGCTGTATCCCCGCTCCAGCAGCAGGGAAGGGTCGAGAAGATGCAGGCGCTGGTCAAGCATATCGATCCGGTGTCCTTCGGCGGACAGACGGATCTTCAGGCCTGACCGGAGCCGTTGCCCCAGCAGATCGAGACGATAGTACGAACGATGCAGAAGTTCAGCCGTCTTTTCCGAAAGGTTCCGGGACAGTCTCTCAAGCCGTGCCTCCTCCTTCGCACGGACTACGGAAAAGAGCACCGGAATGTGCGACTCCAGATGGCGGATGCGCATCTTCTCCGCCTCCATCTTCCTCCTGACTCCGTCGGCAATGGCCGTCTGCGCACGCTCTATGCGCCCGAGCGTCACCGCCAGCTGGCCAATGAGAAACGCTGCTGCCGCCGTCGGTGTCTTCACACGCAGGAACGACACCATGTCCAGCACGCTCTCATCACGTTCGTGTCCGATACCCGTTATGACGGGAAGGGGGAAATTCGCTACGTTCTCTGCAAGTTCCAGCGTGTCAAAGCCGCTGAGGTCGGCCGTCGCTCCCCCGCCCCGGATGATGACGACGGCATCGAACTCGGACTCACGTTCGTTGATGCTGTCCAATGCGGCTATGATGCTCTGCTCTACCTGCTCGCCCTGCATGACCGCCGGGAAAATCTCTACACGGAACCGGAATCCGTACTCGTTCGTTTCCAGCTGGCTGCAGAAGTCGCCATAGCCTGCTGCCGTCTCAGAAGAAATGACGGCAATGCGCTGGGCGAACAGGGACAGACGGAGTCCCTTCTGCAGGTCGAACACCCCCTCTGCCTGCAGCCGGCGGACAATATCGCGGCGTTTACGCAGCATGTCGCCCATCGTGAACTCCGGGTTGATGTCATCGACGATCCAGGAGAAGCCATACTGAGGATGGAACTGGGCATGCACCTGCAGCATCACCTTCATCCCGGCATGTATCTGCTGTCCGGTAATGCGGACGAAATAAGGGGAAATGGCTGACCATACATTGCGCCAGCACTTGGCTGAGGCACGGGCTATGGGCACATTGCCGGTGTCGTCCTTCTCTATCAGTTCCATGTAACAGTGTCCCCGGTTCTCCCGCACCTCGGAGAGCTCGGCTTCTACCCAGTAAGCACGTGTCAGGGCTGTGTCGATGACGTCTGCTACCAGACTGTTCAGATCGTAAAGCGTGAGTGCCTTCGTCATATTCCTTGAATCTTCCTATACATTAAGGTCTGTCTCTGAAGCGCCGTCCGTATCCTGAAACCCGGATCCTGAAGGTTCCTTCCACGGTCAGCCCTGTGTGCAACGTGTAGCCGACTGGTAGGCTGACCAGAAGTCAGGAACGCCATATCCCATGATATTGTCAGGATGGAGGAGGTTGCTTCCCACGCTGCGGACAAGCTCGATGATTTCCTTCGCAGACTTATGGGGCAGAGCCTGCCACAGGCAGGCCACCATGCCGGCTACAAGCGGGCAGGCAAACGACGTACCCGTGTCAGGCGTGATGTACCCCCTCCCCGACACCACATTCGTAGGACATCCATAGGCCATCACATCGGGCTTGACACGTCCGTCGGCAGTAGGCCCGACGGACGAGAAGGCAGCATTCACACCGTCCGGAGAGATCGCCCCCACCGTAAGGATATCGGAAGCGTCAGCCGGGACGTTGACTTTCTTCCACGTCCCCATCCCGTCATTCCCAGCACTGTTGACCAGGATCATGCCCTTGCCTGCCATACGGGAGGCAGCCCGCGATACGGGAGCCGTCCGGCCGTCCAGGTCCGGATAATGATAACTCGTCGACTTGTCGTCATAGCCATGGTACCCCAGGGAGGAGCTGACGACATCTACTCCGACAGAATCGGAAAACTCGACAGCTGCGATCCAGAAGTCCTCCTCTGCCGAACTCTCCGTAAGATAATCCTCCGTACGCAGCAGCCAGAAGCCGGCTTTGGGAGCCGTCCCCACAAAGACCGTCGGCTGGTTCATGGCGATCGTGGACAGGGTCTTTGTCCCATGATCCATCTCTCTGAAGACATCCTCGTCGTATCCGGCCACGAAGTTACGTGTGCCACAGACATTCACGTTCTTGAAGGCCGGGAGCCTGTCCACATTCATGAAACCTGCATCCAGAACGGCAATCGTCATCCCCTGCCCCATAAAGCCCAGGTTATGCAGCCGCCTTCCGCCCAGACTCTCCAATTGTTCCTTGCCCATTCCATAGTAGTCGTGGACGGTAGAGTCCAGCACCTGCAGGTCCGCGCGGTAACGGACACGCTGGGACAGAGGACGGAGCGAATCGGGAGAGACAAATACCAGTCTGCTTTCCTTCACGAACGGCAGCCTCCTCAAGTCCTCCAGGGCCTTCCGGTCGCTGCCTCGGACAAGGACAGAATTGTTCCACTTGCTCACGGCCACGACCTTTCCACCGGCCTTCCTGATCCGCTGGACATAGGCGGGCGTCACGGGAAGGTCGGTAGAGTCAAGTTTCAGCCCCTGCCGCTGCCGCCGGAAGATGGAGGCCTTCGAGAGAAACTGTTCCGGCTTATCCAGCGTATAGGGCGTACCGGCCTTGTCTGCCAGCGTAATGCGGAACATGTAACATTTTCCACCGGGATAGGCTATCAGACCGCCGTTGCCCTTGCCTGCCCACGCAAGCGACGTGACGAACGAGAGCAGGAACAGAATATGTATCCTTAGGTTATCTTGCTTCATACCCTGCAAAATTACACAAAAAATATTGGATTACCTATTGGAAAAGCGGGGAAAATAAAAAGGATTCCCGCCGAACGGGAATCCTTCTCTGTGCGCCCTTAGGGACTCGAACCCTAGACCCACTGATTAAGAGTCAGTTGCTCTACCAGCTGAGCTAAGGGCGCCTGCCGAACGAAAAAGGCTGGGTCAAAAGCCTGTCTGTGTGCGCCCTTAGGGACTCGAACCCTAGACCCACTGATTAAGAGTCAGTTGCTCTACCAGCTGAGCTAAGGGCGCTCATTTTCGTTTTGCGAGTGCAAAGGTATAACTTTTCCGTGAACCAGCCAAACTTTTCCGCTTTTTTTTAGTCAGAAACACCTCCCGGGTACAATCCCGGTTACAATCATTGCCCTCCTCAAGCACTCTTCCATGGCGGATTTCCGGCGGAACTCTCCCCTGTGTTTGTCCTTTTGCAGACAAGAGCCGGTCCTCTCCCTGAAAACTGTACAACAGCCCATTCGGATGAAAGAAAGTGCAGAGAAAGATGTATTCAGGTATGCTCAGGAACAGACTACACATCGCCCTCATACGCCGGGAATCCTGTTCCCAGTGCCTGGGAAGCTCATTCCCAGACGTTGGGAACAGGATTCCCAAGCGGTCGGGAATATCATTCCCATGTAGCCGCTTGCAGGATATATTGTACAGTCTCATGTCTTTGGCTGACTGCTTTTCGTCTTACTTCTAAACCGGATGGCGGGGCAAGAACTTGTTTTTAAACGTCGTCTGCCGCATCTTGTTTTAATCATATTAGAAGTTTACACTTTCTTTCCGATGACATGGAAAGATGGCATGAACAACATTTCCACCGTATGAATCAATGTTCGGGAAGTACATGGAAAAAGGTCTGGAAGAATTAGGAGAATCAAAAATAAAACATTATTTTTGCAGTAGAATCTATTTACTGAAATTCTGTTCATTATGCTGGGAGCAATCATTGGTGATATTATCGGTTCCGTGTACGAGTTCCATAATACGAAACGGAAAGACTTTCATCTGTTCACGCCGAAAAGCAGGTTTACGGATGATACTGTGATGACGTTGGCTGTGGCCGAATGGCTGACGGAAGACAGAAGTCACGGCAAAGAAGAACTCGTGCGCCGGATGCAGACATTAGGCAGACAGTATCCGACTGCCGGTTATGGCGGGAAGTTCATGCGGTGGCTGTACAATCCGAAGCCGGAACCTTATTACAGTTACGGGAACGGATCAGGCATGAGGGTAAGTCCGGTTGCCTTCTACGCACACAGTCTTGACGAGACGCTGCACCTGGCCGAACTGTCTGCGGAAGTCACGCACAATCATCCCGAGGGCATTAAAGGGGCAAAGGCCATCGCATCGGCGATTTACCTTGCCCGCACAGAGGCGACGAAGGAAGAGATCAGGTCCTATGTGGAAGAGAACTTCCTGTATGATCTGCACCGGTCTCTGGACGATTTCCGCCCCGCCTACACTTACGATATGTCCTGCCAGAAGACCGTTCCTCCGGCTATTCTGGCGTTCTTGGAGGGTCATGACTTTGAGGAAGTAATCCGCCTTGCGGTCTCCCTGGGAGGTGATTCCGACACGATAGCGGCCATGGCAGGCGGTATCGCACAGGCTTTCTATGGTGTTCCGCGAAAACTCGCCACCTATTGCTATGCCCTCCTGACACCTCCTCTCCGCACTATCCTTGACAACTTCGAGGAGATGCTGGGCTGCCGTGAAAGCGAGCCTTTCTGTCTTGAACGGTTCGTGGAGGCACAGGAGACAAACGGCAAATACCAGCAGGCTCTTGTAGAACTGGAGCATGGGCATAAAACGACGCATTGGATATGGTATGTCTTCCCGCAGCTGAAAGGTCTCGGGCACAGTGCCTATGCCCAGTACTACGGTATCGCTGATGCCGACGAGGCATCCGCCTACCTTGCTCATCCCCTTCTGGGCAGCCGGCTGCGCGAGGCTGTCCATGCCGTGCTGACACATGGCGGAAAGGATATTGAAGCGGTGATGGGCGGCCATATTGACACGCTGAAGCTCAGGTCGTCCATGACGCTCTTTGATGCTGTCTGTCCAAACGATGTCTTCGGAAAAGTCCTGGACACTTTCTACAAAGGAAACAAGGATGAGTTGACGATAGAAAGAATGAAGAAAAGATGAGGAAGAACGTCTGAATGTGACAGAAGCTCTTTTTTATGTGAAAGAGATTCTTGTCTTGGGTTACATAGGCTCTTATATTGAAAAACCAAACAGCTTGCCTATCGGCTTGACGGGGAAATGAATGAAAAGAACAGTCTTTTTAGTATTATCGATTGCAGCAGCACTGACGGCAATGGCACAGGGAAAAGCAGGAACATGGTCGGTGATGCCTCGGGCAGGAGTGTCAATCGCTTCCCTGACCAACAGTTCTATAATCTACGAAAATGCAGACGGAGAATCTCTGGAGACAAAGCCCCGCACCCTGCTGGGATTTACCGGCGGGCTGGAAGTGATGTATCAGACTTCGGATCTGGTCGGGCTGTCAGCCGGCATATCCTATGTACAAGGCGGCTGCAAGTACAAAGACATGATGATGAAGGGTGACATACTCCACGATTATTATGTCCGCATGGATTATATCGCAGTACCCTTGTTGTTCCACAGTCACGTGACTTCTGGACTCTCCGTCAAAGTCGGCGTAGAGCCATCCTGTCTGGTCAGGGGGAAATCACATGAAGAGCATCTGTTCTTCGACGAAGATGCAGAGGGGAAAAGATCCAATGCCCATGAGATTGAAATGAACGAGAACATCAGGAGCGGATTGCGTACCTTTGCGCTCTCGCTTCCTGTCGGAATCAGCTACGAGTATGAACATGTAGTGCTGGATGCCCGCTATCATGTGGGACTGACCAACACTTTCAAGGGCAATGCGAGCAGACGGAGCAATGTCCTGGAAGTAGCAGTAGCTTACAAGTTTGATCTTTAGCCGAATACCGGAAGAACCGGGCCGGTACACCGCATAGACAGACAAGATAAGCCAAGAAGGAGAAGGCACTATCCCAACAGGGACGCCCGTCCTTACTCTGCGTCGTCTGGCAGGATGGTGTCTCCCATTCCCGAACAGCCCGGCTGCCGAGGAGATTCCTTGCGGGCTGGTGGGAAAATGAGAGGACTAGAGCAAATCAGTAGAAGTAACCTGGCTTTGCCTCATCTTAGACTTGCCGAGACTGCAAAGAGCCGTCATCCCTGGAACAGAAAGGCATGGGGCATCATTCTCGCGCCTTACCTTTTGGAATGCAAAGGCAAGGAATATCTATTTCAGCACCTTGGCGAGGAAACGGGAAGTGTAACTTTCCTTGTTCTTCGCCACAGTTTCCGGTGTTCCACAGACCATCAGGCGGCCACCTCCACGACCACCTTCCGGCCCCATGTCGATTATGTAATCAGCAAGTTTGATGACATCAAGGTTATGCTCGATGATAAGAACGGTATTGCCCCTGTCGACAAGTTTCTCCAGTACATCCATAAGGATCCGAATATCCTCAAAATGCAAGCCGGTTGTCGGTTCATCAAGGATATAAAGGGTCTTCCCCGTATCTCGCTTTGCTAGTTCCGTCGCCAGCTTGACACGCTGGCTCTCCCCGCCGGAAAGCGTGGTAGAACTCTGCCCGAGCTTGATGTATCCCAGGCCCACATCCTGCAAAGCCTTGATCTTCGGAAGAATCTGCGGTACGTTCTCAAAGAACTCCACCGCCATGTTGACCGTCATGTCCAGAACATCAGCAATAGACTTGCCCTTGAAGCGTACCTCAAGCGTCTCGCGGTTGTAACGCCTGCCATGACAGACCTCGCAGGGAACCATCACATCAGGCAGGAAGTTCATCTCAATGGTCTTATAGCCGTTCCCTCCACAGGCTTCACAGCGTCCACCTTTTACATTGAAGGAGAACCGTCCGGGCTTATACCCCCGTATCTTAGCCTCGGGAAGATTAACGAAAAGCTGACGGATATCAGAGAACACACCTGTATAAGTAGCAGGGTTGCTGCGGGGCGTACGTCCGATAGGGCTCTGGTCTACATTCACCACCTTGTCAATATTGTCGATGCCTTCGATTTTCTCGTACGGCATCGGGTGCTTGAGGGAACGGTAAAAATGCTGCGAAAGGATGGGCTGGAGGGTCTCATTGATCAGCGTACTCTTGCCCGAACCCGATACACCTGTAACGACGACCAGCTCGCCCAAAGGGAACGTCACGTCTACATCCTGAAGATTGTTCCCCCCGCAGCCGACAAGCCGGATCGTCTTTCCGTTTCCCTCCCTACGCTTCTTGGGGATTTCAATAGCCCGTTCACCATTCAGATACTGGGCGGTAAGGGTATGCGTCTTGAGCATGTCAGAAGGTTTACCTTGAAATACGACCTCTCCCCCCTTGCGCCCGGCCTTCGGCCCGATATCTACGATCCAGTCCGCAGCACGCATCATATCCTCGTCATGTTCTACCACAATCACCGTGTTGCCCATATCGCGCAGCTCTTTCAGCGAATTGATGAGACGTTCGTTGTCGCGCTGGTGCAGCCCGATGGACGGTTCGTCAAGAATATACAGGACATTGACAAGCTGAGAGCCGATCTGCGTGGCAAGTCGGATACGCTGGCTCTCACCGCCGGACAGCGTGGCACTCTGCCGGTTCAGGGAAAGATAGTCAAGTCCCACGTCGAGCAGGAAGTCGATGCGCTTGCGGATTTCCTTCACGATCTCGGAAGCGATTATACGCTGTTTCTCGTTCATGGACTCCTCGACATGACCGATCCACTCCTTCAAGTCAGCAATGTCCATCTCCGCCAGTTCGGCGATATTCTTTCCTGCAATCCGATAGGACAGTGCTTCACGGTTCAAACGATGTCCATGACATTCCGGGCAGGGAGCTTCGGCAATGAACTTATCCGCCCATTTCTTTCCGGCAGACGAGGCTTCGTTCTCCATGACCGTACGGAGGTACTTGACAATGCCGTCGAAAGATACAAAATAATCTGATGTCGTATGAACCAGCTCCTTCGGGATCTTCAGTTTCTCCAGTAAACCATATAGAATCTCCTCCATTCCCTCCTTGGGAATATCCTTGACGGGGGTTTTGAGATTACAGTCGTATCTTTTCAACAAGGCATCAATCTGCCAGAAAATCATCTGGTTCTTGTACTTCCCAAGAGGGACAACGCCCCCCGCATGGATGCTCAAATTGTCATCGGGGATCACCTTCTTCAAGTCTATCTCGTCAATGACCCCAAGCCCTTTGCATCGTGGACACGCTCCTTCCGGAGAGTTGAAAGAAAAAATATTGGGAGCCGGATCCTTATAGGCGATCCCCGTCACTGGATCCATAAGCCGTCTGGAGAAATACTTGCCCTCCCCGCTTTCACTGTCAAGGATCATAATCAGACCGTCTCCCTGTTTCATGGCAGTCGACACCGTCTTTGCCAGCCGTTCCCGAAGTGTCTCTTCCTCCGTACTGCCAAGCTTCATCTTGTCTATAACGACCTCGATGTTATGGTTCCTGTAGCGGTCGACCTTCATGCCCCGTACCAGTTCCTGCACCTCTCCGTCTATACGGACATACAGGTAGCCCTTGCGCCGCATCTGCTCGAAAAGTTCACGGTAATGCCCTTTTCTGTTGCGTACAAGCGGGGAGAGGATATAGATCTTACGCCCCTGATAATCTGACAGGATCATATCGACGACTTTCTCTTCCGTGTATTTCACCATCTTCTCACCACTCATATAGGAGTAGGCCTCTCCGGCCCGGGCATAGAGCAGACGGAGATAATCGTAAATCTCCGTCGTCGTACCGACCGTAGAGCGCGGGTTCTTGTTTGTGGTTTTCTGCTCGATGGAGATGACCGGAGACAGTCCGGTGATTTTGTCTACGTCGGGACGCTCCATGTTACCGAGAAAGTTGCGGGCGTACGCCGAGAAAGTCTCGATGTACCTGCGCTGCCCTTCAGCGAAGATGGTGTCGAAAGCAAGTGAACTCTTCCCCGAACCCGACAGTCCCGTGAAGACAGTAAGGGAGTTGCGGGGAATGGTTATATCAACATTCTTCAGATTATGCACTCTGGCACCGAAGACTTCAATTTTTTCGTTCATTAAAAGGGAAATAATAGGCGATGAAAAGTGATAATGACCTCTGACAGGAGAGCGGGAAAAGTGATGCGCAATCAGTGTGCAGCCTGCGTATAGCCTCGGAGCAGGTTGACATCCCTTCGGATACGGAACTCCCTCCCGTCAGCACCCTTGGCAGTGACATTGACAAAGTATGTCCCTTGGGCAACGTCCCTGCCCTTGTATTTACCGTCCCAGCCGCCGGCGGGGTCGTCCCATTCATAGAGTTTCTGTCCCCAGCGGTTGAAGATAACTGCTTTGAACGACACAATACTCTTGTAGCCGGGCTTGGCGCGGTACACGTCATTGATTCCGTCACCATTCGGTGAAAAGGCGTTCGGCATCTGCAGACTGCTCTCACTGATGGAGACATTGATCGCATTGTAGCGTGTGGTATCGCCGTTCAGGATCTCATAGAGCACAACCCGTGTCGTTCCAGCCTCCGTAAAGATGTATTCCGTATCCTCATCATAGCGGATGAGGTAGGCTTCACGGGTGTTGTTCTGGTTGAAGAAATGCCACTCATAATTTGTAGCAGGATCATGGCCGGATGGCGGATTGGCCGAAAAGGTCACCGTCAATGGCGCCGAACCGGCATAGGTCTCGCCCGCTGCTATCGTACCTGCTTCTCCCTCCTTATCTGTGAACTTGCCTGAAGGCTGGCAGTCCTGCGCCCGACTGGATACGGAGAACAGGATTGTCAGCATTGCAGCAAGCAAACTTGTCTTACGTGGTTTCATATCCTGTCTGCTCTTTATGCGTTACTGTAAATTGTAGAATCATGCAAAAGTACATATTTTTTCTCATTCAAACAAGCAAAAGCACCTGCCAGAACTTTATAATAACGGGGTAGCTGTGTTTTTGTGTTTTTTTTCACTCTACCCCTTTTGGTTACAGATTTCTTTTGTATATTTGCACTTGTGATTTTAAATTGTTGCTTTTCAAATCAAAACATAGGTGCATGAGAAGTTATCTGAAATATCTCTTGTTATTATTCGCTGTAACATTCAGTTATAGTGTCCTTGCACAAACCGTCCAATGGCGCGACCAGCACAAGGTGAAGCGCAAGGAGACGATCTTCGGCATTGCAAAAGAGTATGGCATAACGATACCACAGCTTCTTGAAGCAAATCCCTCCATGAAGCAGCCCGGATACGAGCTGAAGAAAGGAGAACTCATCTTTGTCCCCTTCTCCAAGGAGGGGGACTTCAAGCCTGACGGTACCATCATGGGGAAAACCGGCAGAACGGCAAAGCCCGCCAATCCCGTTGCACCAGTCCCCGTGAATGCCGTCCGCGTCGGCATCATGCTTCCATTGCACAATCAGGACGGCGACGGCAGACGGATGGTGGAATATTATCGTGGCGTACTGCTGGCTCTTGACCAGCTGAAAAGCGAGGGAATCACGACAGACGTGCATGCTTGGAATGTGCCGAAAGGGGCCGACATCCATACCACACTGCTCGAGCCGAACGCAGCCAAGCTGGACATCATCTTCGGGCCGCTATATTCAGAACAGGTGAAGCCGCTGGCAGACTTCTGCCGCAACAACGGCATCAAACTCGTCATTCCGTTTTCCACCACCAGCAACGAGGTCGGGTCGAATCCCAACGTCTTCCAGGTCTATCAGACCGACGCCACACTGAACAACAAGGCAATAGCCGCTTTCCTGGAGCGTTTCCAGAAATCGCATCACCCCGTATTCATCAACTGCAAGGATACGAGCAGCCAGGTAGGAGATTTCACCTCCAGCCTGAGAAGACAGCTTGAACTACAGAAGATCAAGTACGACCTGACCAGCACCGGTTCTTCTGCCGCCGATTTCTCCAAGCATTTTGATGCGACCCGTCCCAATGTCGTAATCGTCAATTCCGAAAAGAGTCCGCAGCTCAATGAGGTGTTCGCAAAACTCGATCAGATGAAGAAAACACATCCCGGGATTGCCGTCAGCCTCTTCGGCTACAACCAGTGGTTTGTCTATCAGGATTATGACCTCGACCAGTTCTTCAGGTACAACACCTACATTCCATCCACCTATTATTATAACAAGGCTGCGGACAAGACGAAGAGCCTGGAGGCAAAATACAGCGAGAGGTACGGAGAGCCTATGTCGAAACAGTATATTCCCCGCATGGCACTTACCGGATACGATCAGGCGGAGTTCTTTGTCCGTGGATTGAAGGCGTATGGAAAGGACTTCAAAGGAACCGCCGCCGAGGTGAAGTACCGGCCTTTGCAGACACGCTACGACTTTGTGCGTGTAGGGCAGGGCGGATATGTCAACGACCATTTCCAGCTGGTTCATTTCAAGACAGACCAGACCATGGAGAATCTTGTGTACTAATCCCTGCGAAGTGTAACAGCACTTTTCTGAACAGATGAATTATAAAATCTCAAAAATACTGTTTGCCGCTCTGTTTCTGCTGCCGATGACCGCCGTAGCGCAAGTGGGACAGCACCGGAACGATTTCGCCATCGGCGTGAACGGCGGCTGCGTGCTCTCCAACGTAGGCTTCAGCCCCAGCGTAACACAGTCTTTACACGGCGGCGTAACAGGCGGACTGAGCATTCGGTACGTATGTGAAAAGTATTTCAATACCATCTGCTCCATCTATGGAGAAGTAAACTATGCCTCCATCGGATGGAAAGAGAAGATCCAGACGGGCGCTGACCAGCCTGTCATCAATGCCAACGGGGCCGCCGAATCCTATTCACGCACAGTCGACTACATCCAGATACCGATCTTCGCCCATCTTGCATGGGGGCGCGAACAGCACGGTTTTAACTTCTTCTTCCAGGCAGGACCGCAGATAGGCATCTACCTGAAGGAGTCAACCTCCAGGAACTTCGAAACGCCCAATCTTGCAACCGACGGCACAGGGCGCAGCAATGTGACGGTCGCACAGGAGACCATGCCGGTAGAGAAGAAGTTCGACTACGGCATCGCCGCCGGACTGGGCATGGAATACAGCAACCGGCACATCGGCCATTTCCTCTTCGAAGGACGCTATTACTATGGACTCGGCAACATCTACGGCAGTTCCAAGAAAGACTATTTCGGGAAATCGAACCATGGCAATATCGTCATCAAGGCAACCTACCTCTTCGACCTAACAAGAACAAAGTAATCATTAACCTAAATTTTTATCATTATGTTTGAGAACCAACCAAAAGCACTGTACGCATTGGCTCTTGCCAACACAGGCGAGCGATTCGGCTACTATACCATGATTGCCGTGTTCGCATTATTCTTGAGAGCAAATTTCGGCTTGGAGCCGGGAACGGCAGGACTTATCTACAGCATCTTCTTAGGCCTTGTTTATTTTCTACCATTGATCGGCGGCATCATGGCAGACAAGTTCGGCTACGGCAAGATGGTCACCATCGGCATTCTGGTCATGTTTGCCGGCTATCTCTTCCTGTCCGTGCCTCTGGGAGGCGGGACCGTGGCATTCATTGCCATGCTGGCGGCCTTGTTCCTCATCAGCTTCGGGACAGGTCTGTTCAAGGGTAACCTGCAGGTAATGGTAGGGAATCTCTACGACACACCGGAGCTGGCAGACAAGCGCGATTCCGCATTCTCCATCTTCTATATGGCGATCAATATCGGTGCGCTCTTCGCACCGACAGCAGCCGTAAGAATCAAGGAATGGGCAGAGAACTCGCTCGGCTATGCGGGCAATGATGCCTATCATTTCTCCTTTGCCGTAGCCTGCATATCACTCATTGTGTCAATGGCCATCTACTATGCTTTCCGGAGCACCTTCAAACACGTAGAAGGCGGCGAACCCAAGAAAGACAAGAGCCAGAAGGTGGCCGTAGAAGAACTGACACCGCAGCAGACCCGGGAGCGGATCGTCGCCCTCTGCCTTGTCTTTGCAGTCGTAATCTTCTTCTGGATGGCATTCCACCAGAACGGACTCACCCTGACGTATTTCGCGGACGAATTTGTCAATCCTACCTCCTCGGGCATCCAGAGCATGGCATTCGACGTCGTCAATCTCGTAATGATCGTCTTCATGGTCTACAGCCTGATGGCATTCTTCCAGGGAAAGACCCCCAAGGCGAAAAGTATCTCGGCTGTCGTATTCCTCTTTGCACTGGGCATCCTGGTCTATAAGTACAACAACATTTCCGGCACAGTCAGTGTCAGCGCACCGATCTTCCAGCAGTTCAACCCCTTCTATGTAGTTGCGCTGACTCCTATCAGCATGGCCATCTTCAGTTCATTGGCAGCCAAGGGCAAAGAGCCGTCTGCTCCCCGCAAGATTGCATACGGAATGATCGTTGCCGGCAGTGCTTACTTCCTCATGGTAATGGCCTCACAAGGTCTGCTCACACCGGTAGGACAGAAAATGGCAAAGGCTGCCGGTGAGACTGTCCCGTATGCCTCCGCCAACTGGCTGATCGGTACTTACCTCATACTGACCTTCGGCGAGCTGCTGCTCAGTCCGATGGGCATCAGCTTTGTCAGCAAGGTCGCTCCTCCGAAATACAAGGGTGCGATGATGGGCGGCTGGTTTGTTGCCACGGCCATCGGCAACCTGCTCGTAAGTGTGGGTGGCTACCTCTGGGGCGGTTTGTCCCTGACGGTTGTCTGGTCTGTTTTCATTGTACTCTGCCTCCTCTCCGCAGCTTTCATGTTCCTGATGATGAAGCGGCTGGAAAAGGTGGCATAGCATCCGGTCGACAAAAAGAAAAAGTGCATCCGGAAGATTGTCGGTGGCAATCTTCCGGATGCACTTTTTTTGCATATCAAGCAAGGGGATCCAAGGGGACACCCGTCCTGCTGCAGGTTCTACGCATACAGAAAGGCATCCCCTCCTGCCTTCGGATACCGGCCGGAACCGCCCTGAAGCGCTTCACTTGTAGCCGGGGCTACTTTTTCTTCAGGACAATCTGCCGGCTTGTAAATTCATAGGCACGATCGAGGACACCGAGCAGCTGGCTCCATCCGGCAGCAGGGACACACTGCTGTTTATAAACCTTCTGGAATGTGATGATCAGCTTGTCATTGTCTACATCGGCATTTGTGTTGAAAGACATGGCTTCGTTGTCAACATTATTGTTGAGTTTCCGCAGGCTCTCCGCTGATACGGCATAGCCTGACGGAATGTCAAGCCTGACGGTAACAGCGAGTGTGCTGGGATAGTCGTAGTTGACATCAGTGTCGCGCTGGCGGTCCCGGCCCTCGATATGCGCCTGCTGCCCGAAAAGCTGCCCCACGGAAACGACAAGGTTACGGCCGGCCTTCTTTACCAGTCCGTCCATCTGATAGTCGGTCGTATAGGCAAACGGCTTGTTGTTCTCTCCGCAGCTGTTCACGGTTGTCGCATTGATCTTCACAGGAGCTTTGTCATGATAGGCTTTGATTTCCTCGGCAAAGTTCTCCGCCACCGCTTTCTTGTCCTGTTCGGCACGCTCTGCCGCCCTTGCCTTCGCCTCGTTCGGCTTTAGGAAAAGCTCGTCGGCAAAGCCCTGGTAGCCGTAGGGCGCACCCCATGCCTTGCTCAGTTCGTCGGCTGTCGTCAATCCTGGGATGACATTCTCCTTCTCACATCCTGTGAGTGTCGTCTTCCGGATGAGGTTCAGCATCGTACCGTCAATGGCAGCTTCGATTTCCTCTTTCTCCACATTGTCGGAAGCCTTGCTCAGAGCGAGCCTGAACCTTGTGAACGGTCCTTTCTGGAATTTCTTGGGCTTGTCGGTGCTGATGGCATCCCGGTTCTGATAGATGGACGGGATGATGTCCGAGCTGATGGCATTCTCGAGCGGGAAGTAGCATTTACCGCTCTTGAGCATGATGAAACGTGTCGCGTTGCCGTAGTTGATGAGCTTGTCCATAGGCTCGTTATAACTGTTGGTAACCAGTGCACGCGAGTAAGGAATCTTCAGTTTGTCGAGGACATAAGGAAACAGGCTTGAGAAATCGAATGATTTTTCGTAAGGTTTATTGAATACCAGGGTCTTCATCACCATGAAGTTATACACGTAATCGGCCTTTTCCTCGTCACTGCCCAGTTTCTTCGCATCTTTTACAGCCTTTTCAAACTTCTTGTTCAGCGTCCACTTCGGTTTGTACTCAGCCCAGGGAGTCCAGGCATCTTCCTGTATGACCTCAGCCGGAGGGTTCGCCTGCAGCCCTTTCTTCTTCGCACTCTTCGGCATATACTCCAGTGTGACGTCCGCCGTCACATAGAGCATGGTGTAAGGTGCCTGCATGATAGGATTATAGGCGTAGTCGGGGAACGTCTTGTCGAGGTTCTTTGCACGGACATCCAGCACGATGTCTCCGTCTTTCTCGCTGGCGGTGAAGTCCGGAGCACCGTTCATCGTGCGGTATTGCGTGCAGAGGTGCTTGTCGATGGCGCAGTGGATCTGGTAGTCGAGGATAGGATATTTGCCACCGAAGAGGAACAGCACCGGATCGATGTTCTCCTCTTTCAGCTTGTCGTAATCGTAGATGAAGTAGTCGATCATGTCGCCTACCTGCAGGTCGGGTACGGCCAGCTTGGCACGCTTGTCCTTTCCGTTCTTGCCTTCGTCGTCATTCTTGTATTCGTCATTGCTCACTTCCTTGACGGTGCCGTCCGGCTTGATGACCTTCACACCGAGGACACTCTTGTGTATGTCCGTCCACCATCCTGCGTTGTGCGACTTCTCATAGCTCTGAATATCGAAGGTAGAGTATTTCTCCAGAGCAGCTTTGTCGTTGATTTTCATGAGGTAGCGCCGGATATGGACGGCTTTGTTGTTGGCGGTGACTCCGAGTTCCAAGAAATTGAAACTCGTGCCTTTGTCAACGGTCAGTTCCTCGTAGAAAGCCATGACCACGGCCGACTCGTTCTTGTACCGGGCAGGTACGGTGCGATTGTTGAACTGTGGCAGGTCTTTGCCCCACACTTCTTCTTTCACTTTCTGGACGTACTTCAGATAGTCGTCGTTGTCGAAAGCCATTGCCGGCAGTGAAAGAAGCACCAGCAGCAGCATTGCTAATTGTTTTTTCATATTCGTATGTTGTCAGATGTTTTTATTGTTGTAGCAGAAGCGGAAACCAGTCTGGAGCTGAAAAGTCAAGCCCCGTTGCCTCCTTCACCGCCTGAGCACCACCTGTTCGTTACAGGCATCTTTCCATTTGCTTACGGCCTCGTTCCATTTCGGGATATTGGCAAGCGGTATGCGGCGGTGATTGATCTGCATTTTCTGATGGAAGACAATGGTGTTCCCCTTCCTTGAAAACCTGCAGGTAAGCACACCTTCCGGGGTCGAAAAAGTCTTGGAAGGTGGCAGATAGTCGACCTTGTAACCTGCAGGGACGGTGAGCACCGCCTGCCTTACGATATTACACCGAACAGGCAGATAATAGTCGTTGACACGCCGGGCGGTGTCGATGCGGCTGTCGAAGAGGTTGTTGTGCGGATTCAGCTCGATGTAGACTTCTCCGTCCATCAACTGCACGGCCGCCTTGTTGGTGATGCTGCCTGTGAAGCGTGCCCATTCGTGCCGGGCGTCCTTGTCGGCCCACTTCACGTCTGTCACGGTCATGCTGTGGGAATCGGAGTTCAGATTGCTGCCCAGGATGTCGTCACGGTTCTTGTTGCCGGCATCGTCTATCGTGCTCATGAACCACTCCTTCATGTCGCCGCGGAGATTGTAGGTTGCCTTTCCGACAAGCGCATCTCCCTGCAGGCTGTACTGATAGACAAGACTGTCGATGGATGCGTCAGCTCTCTGTATCGGTACGATCTGCATCAGCGGTCTGTCCCCATTCTCGATCATCGCTTCCGAACCCTGTATGTACTGTGGCGTATAGGTGTACGGGATGTGGTTGCAAGTAGCGTCCATATACCGTGTCTTCCCCTTGTAAAAGAGCGTGCAGATGACGTGATTGGCACTGGCGAGTGTCGGCACGTCGCTCATTCTGTAAGGAATCTCATCCGTACCGATGTCCGTCAGCCGGGCATCAAACCCCTGTGCCTTGAGGAGCGTCTTCAGCAGCAGAGCCATGCCTTTGCAGTCTCCATACCGTTTGCGGAGCACCTCCTTAGGGGTGTCCGGGCGGTGTCCGGACTGTCCGGCTTCAAAAGCCACATAGCGGATATGGTCCTGAACCCACCGATAAGTATTGCTGATACGGTCCTCTTCCGTCCTGCTGTCCCGGTTGATTTCCTGCAGCAGTTCCTTCAGACCGGGTATCTCACAGTCTACATCTGCCATTTCCTTCGACCAGCTGTAAAGCCCGTTCACATCCTTGAAGGGACCTATGATCAGCAGATAAGGATAGACGCTCGACATCGGCGGCATCCTCTTCTCCTGCCTCATCCGGTCGGCATCCGTCATGGTATATTGGTAAATGTCGGCATCCGCAGTCGTCCTGTGGTCTGTCCGGATGTTGAATCCCTGGAAGTTCATCTCCTTGATGCGGTATCCTGCCAGCTGTCTGGGTATGGTGACCGTCACGGTCTTGCTGCGGATGAAGTAGTCCTCCAGCAGGTACAGCCTCGTGAAGTATTTGATGTCCTTGAAAGTCCGGTCGTAAGAGACGGTACAGGTTTTCCCTTTCTTGTCGATATAGCCTTGTACGACACAGGCCTTCGTGTCGTCATAGAAAACGTTTTCAGGCGTGACGTTCTGATAGGTCTTCTGTCCTCTTCCCGACACGTCGTCCAAAGTGATGAACTCGCCGTACAGTATGTCGGTCTCCGGACGTACCGTGCCGGTCGAGTTCGACTGGTAGGTAATTTCCTTTGAGTTCTTCACAATGGGTTTTCCATGTTCAAGCGTCAAGGTGTACTGTTCGTTGCATTGTGAGACGAGAATCTGGTCGTCCCACTGTTG
Source organism: Prevotella multiformis (assembly GCF_018127985.1). Classification (NCBI taxonomy): domain Bacteria; kingdom Pseudomonadati; phylum Bacteroidota; class Bacteroidia; order Bacteroidales; family Prevotellaceae; genus Prevotella; species Prevotella multiformis. The sequence continues at coordinate 741,856 of NZ_CP072357.1, forward strand.
TGCGTGCGATGCCGATGGTACCAGCATCAGCATTGCGGCTCCTGCTGACAGGAAGAGCTGTTTTGGGTAGCAGTTCATATTCTGTTATGTATTTGTTGTTTCAATTGTATGCGTTGGCTTGAATCCCTGGGACAGGCGATTGCCGGAGTCCCGCCATACGGCCGGGGCGGTGTCCGGTCCTATGGGAATGTTGTTCCCAGGCGTTGGGAATGTTGTTCCCAGACGTTGGGAATGTTGTTCCCAGGCGTTGGGAATCCTGTTCCCAAGTGCCGGGAACGCAGTTCACGATACTCCCTATGACGGGAGCTTTGTAGCTGTCCGGCGTATAGATGGTCAGCCGTCGGCCGCCAGCTTCTCCGCCAGATACTTCCCTGTCAGGCTGTCCTTGCATCGGGCGACCTCCTCGGGCGTACCTGCTGCGACGAGCTGTCCGCCCTTGTCGCCGCCGTTGGGGCCGAGGTCGATGACGTGGTCGGCACATTTGATGACATCGAGGTTGTGCTCGATGACAAGTATGCTGTGCCCACGGTCGATGAGGGCATCGAAGGCATGCAGCAGCCGCTGGATGTCGTGGAAGTGCAGGCCTGTCGTCGGTTCGTCGAAGATGAAGAGCGTCGGTTCCTGCTGCTCCTGTCCGATGAAGCAGGCGAGTTTGACACGCTGGTTTTCGCCGCCGGAGAGTGTCGACGAGCTTTGTCCGAGCTTGATATAGCCCAGGCCGACATCCTCCAGGGGCTTCAGTCTGCTGACGATCGCCCTGCGCTTATGCTTGCTGAAGAACTGGATAGCCTCGGAAACGGTCATGTTCAGAACGTCGTTGATGTTCTTTCCCTGGAACTGTACGTCGAGGATTTCACGTTTGAAACGCTGTCCGTGACATTCTTCACATTCCAGCACGAGATCGGCCATGAACTGCATTTCCACCGTGATGATTCCCGCCCCCTTGCATTCTTCGCATCGGCCACCCTCGGTGTTGAACGAGAAATACTGCGGTGTATAGCCCATCTGTTTGGATAGCTGCTGTTCGGCGAAGAGCTTTCTGATTTCATCGTATGCCTTCACATAGGTAGCCGGGTTGGAACGTGTGCTCTTGCCGATGGGGTTCTGGTCTACAAATTCTACGTGTCTGATCTGTTTCCAGTCGCCGCCCAGCGATGAATATTCGCCCGGCGTGTCGGCTATCTCGTCCAGGTGACGTTTGAGGGCAGGATAGAGGATTCCCTTTACAAGGGATGACTTTCCGCTGCCGCTGACTCCTGTCACGACGGTGAGTACATTCAGCGGAAACTTTACGTCCACTCCTTTCAGGTTGTTCATGCGTGCCCCTTTCAGTTCTATCGCCATGTTCCATGGGCGTCGGCCGGCAGGAATTCTGATGACTTCTGCACCGGTGAGATACTTGATGGTATAAGAGCGTGGATATTGCTCCAGCAGCTGTCGCGATGCCTTGTCGGCAGCATCTTCAACGTTGTTCTTTATCTGCTGGATGTCCGACACTTTTCCCTCGAAGACGATTTCGCCGCCCAGGCGGCCTGCATCCGGCCCGACATCAACCAGGTAGTCGGCGGCACGCATGATTTCCTCGTCATGCTCTACTACAATCACTGTGTTGCCCAGTGCCTGGAGTTCTTTCAGTACATGGATGAGGCGGGCTGTGTCGCGGCTGTGCAGTCCGATGGACGGTTCGTCGAGGATGTAGAGCGATCCGACGAGTGACGAGCCGAGGGAGGTGGTGAGGTTGATGCGCTGGCTCTCGCCTCCGCTCAGCGAGTTCGACTGCCGGTTGAGCGTCAGATAGCCCAGACCGACGTCCAGCAGGAACTGCAGCCGGCTTTTTATCTCGGCCAGCAGTCTCCTGCTGACTTCCTGCTCGTGGGCTGTCAGTTCCAGCCTGTCGAACCATTCCTTCAGCCTGACAATGGGCATATCGACAAGGTCTGTGATGGCCTTTCCACCGATCTTCACCCACGTAGCCTCTTTCTTCAGCTTCGTACCGTGGCAGTCCGGACAGACCGTCTTGCCCCGATAGCGGCTCAGCATGACACGGTACTGTATCTTGTACTGGTTCTCTTTCACCATCTGGAAGAAGGAGTCAATGCAGACACGGTCGTGGATGTCTGCCTTCCTCTCGCCGGGCAGCCCTTTCCAAAGGCTCTCCTTCTCGGCCTTCGTCAGTTCATAGTAGGGCTTGAAGATGGGGAAGTCGTCTTTTGCCGCCCGCCGGCAGAACTCCTCTTTCCACGTGGCCATCTTGTCGCCGTGCCAGCATTGCACGCAGCCGTCATAGACGGAGAGGGAAGAGTCGGGGATGACCAGCTTCTCGTCGATGCCGATGATGCGTCCGAACCCTTCGCACGCGGGACAGGCCCCGAGAGGGGAATTGAACGAGAACATATTGTCGTTCGGTTCTTCAAAACGGATGCCGTCGGCCTCAAACCGGGTAGAGAAGTCGTAGGTAATCCTGGCGGGGAGAATCATCAGCTGCATATTGCCGTCGCCCTCATAGAAGGCGGTTTCGCAGGAGTCGGTGAGCCGGCTGACAGCGTCTTTGGAGCAGTCGACTGACATACGGTCGATGACCAGATAGATTTCCTTTTCCGGTCCTTCCCTCTCTTTCTCTTTGGTTTCCACATCAGGATGCGTACGCAGCCAGTCGTCTATGCGCATGAAGTCGTCATCGGCATAGATGCGGGCATAGCCTTCCTGGAGTTCCATTTCAAGCTGCTGCCGTGTGCTCCGGCCGTCCACGACATGGAGCGGGGCGAGGATGCAGAACTTTGTCCCTTCCGAGTAGGACTTCACCTTCTCTATCACATCCTCCACAGAATGATGTTTCACCTCCACGCCCGACACGGGGCTGAAGGTGCGGCCTATGCGGGCATAGAGCAGGCGCAGATATTCGTAGATCTCGGTGGAAGTACCCACCGTCGAGCGGGGATTGCGCGAGATGACTTTCTGCTCGATGGCGATGGCAGGGGGAAGGCCTTTGATAAAGTCGACCTCCGGCTTCGACATTCTGCCCAGGAACTGGCGGGCGTAGGCCGAAAGGCTCTCCACGTACCGGCGCTGCCCTTCGGCGTAAAGCGTGTCGAAGGCCAGCGAGGACTTACCCGACCCGGACACTCCGGTAATGGCCACGAACTGCTCCTGCGGAATCTTCACGTCGATGTTCCTCAGGTTGTTGACCCGGGCGCCTTTCACCTCAATATACTTCACCGTTGTATCTTTTTTCATTCCTTTCAACTTTCTTCTGTACAGTCCCCATCAACTTTTAAAAGAGTTTTAAAGGAGCCATGGGGATATGCAAAATTACAAAAAACTTTTGGTTCTTTCTGATATTTGATTTATATTTGCAGCCACTATTTTATTTTTAAGAACAGAATTATGAGAGTTAAGAAACTATTTGTGATGGCTTTGATGGCGTGTCCCTTAATGGGGATGGCACAAAGCACATACGAGCAGATCAGCGACCCTGCCGGGATGACACAGGTGGAGAACAAGAAGGTGAGTGAGGCTTTCCAGCAGTGGCTGAGCCAGTACGAGGAGTGCGGCCGCAAGATCAATGAGGTGTCCGAACAGTACCAGCGGGAAGTCGAGAAGCGCGGCTATCCGAAGAAAAAGACCGTACAGGCGAAGATGGCACTGGTAAACCAGTACATCAGTCTGCTGAAGCAGGAGCGTGACTCACCCGACCTGAACCAGGACCTGGACGTAGAGAAAGTGAACAGCAAGATAAACATGTGGCAGAGCCAGCTTGAAGGTCTGGCAGCCTTGCTGAAGAAGATTTAGCAGAGACTCCCCACGCAATTTCACGGGCGGGGCATGCAAAAAGTCCAGCCGGCAGAGACTGACAAGGTCGTCAGTATCCGCCGGCTGGATTTCTTTCACACACGTTCTGCGGGACGGGACGGTTCTATTGCTCCATGCCTTCAGTGGTCAGCAGGACTTTCTTCTTTCCTCTCCTCGCTTCAAAATAAGGCGGCTCGTCCCTCAGGGAGATGCTGTCGTAACTGAAAGGGGCGACGACCGTATCTCTTCCGTCGGGAAGGATCAGGCCGAGTTTCCCGCCCAGCTGTGCAATGACCGGCATCGTACGCAGGTCGTCGACATAGACATAACAGGTGCGCAGGAACTCGTACTTGGGTTCGACGAGCGTACGCCCTCTGTGGTCGAGGATGCCGAACTTTCCCCTGCGTTCAATCACTTCATGATACTGGATGTATATCTCACGGATGAGATTCAGGTATCTGACCATCTTCCGCTTGTCGTTTACCAGCGTGACAAGATAAGCGAAGGTGTCGGAGTAGTTGGCCATTGCACGGGCCAGGACAATCTTCATGTCCAGTCCCTTGATGGCTTTCCGGTTGAGGTCGATGTACCGGGCTATGGCGGTTTCCTTCTCGCGCAGCGGAAGGTCTTTCAGATGCTCTTCAAAGCGCAGCATCTGCTGTTTGCTGCCGTGCATGGCCTTGATATATCGATGTATCTGCCGTCCCATCTCTATACATACGAAATGACGGATCTGCTGCTCTTCTATGGGGTCAGCATACTCCTGGTTGAAGTTGTCTTGCGTAATCATGGGCTTTGTCTTTTATTGTTTTCGCCAAAGTTACGGACTTTTCACTGTTCTGCCAAGAAAAAATAAGACTTTTTAGCAGGTGGAAGGAGGATAAAGTGCCCGTTCAAGGGAGCAGCGGCTGACAGGCGACTGACGGTCGGTCAGCAGGGACATCCGCTCCCGTCTGTCTGCAATACGGCAGGTTTCCCGGACCGACGGTTCCGGAACCATGCCTGACGGGATGTCCGGGCCGTCATCATGCGCCGGACACCGGCGGACGGAATGGAGGATAAAGAAGAGCGAGAAGGGGGATGGGGCTGGAAGCGGCAGACGGAGAACCCGGCAGGGGGGATCTACCGCAGTTCTTCCTTGTAATAGAGTATCGCCTTGATGACAATCTGTTCTGCTTCTTCGATGGTGCAGTGCAGTCTGCCGCCTGACGCGTCAGCATGGCCGCCGCCGTTGAAGAATCTTGCCGCCATGGGCTGGCAGTGGAAACCATTGCTGGAACGTAGGCTGACCAGTACGAGGCAGGGCTTCTCCGTGTCCTCACGTAAAGAGATGCTCAGCTTGAGACCTTTGATCTGCTGCGGGACGTTCACAAGCCCCTCCATATCGCCCTTGATGAAATGGAACTTCGTCATCTCCTCTTTCGTCACCGTGTAATAGGAGGCGTGCAGCTCCTCTATGACCTTCATCTTGTTGAGGATGATGTGTGCACGCAGGCGCAGCGCATTGGAAGAATAATTATGGAATACCCGGTTGTAGATTTCATCCTTGTCGATTCCCTTTGCCAGCAGCTGGCCGATGATGTAGAATATCTCGGGACGGGAGGAATTGTAAGTGAAACCGCCCGTATCCGTCATCATGCCGCAGTAGATGCAGGCCGCACACTGTCTTGTCATTTCACCGTATCCTCCCAGCTGGCTGATCAGCCGGAAGACGATTTCGCTCGTACTCGACATTTCCGGGTGAGAGACGGTCAGGGCATTGTCCGTGTCAGGCTCCAGATGATGGTCGACGAGCAGGCGCAGGGCTTTACTGTGCTCGAGCACCTCCTGCATGGCATCCACACGCGAGTTCTGGTTGAAGTCGAGACAGCAGACGAGGTCGGCTTCCCGGAAGGCCTTTTCCACCTCCTTGGGACGCCTGTCGTAACGGATGACACAGTTATGTCCCGGAAGCCAGTGCAGGAAATCGGGCGTGGCATCGGGCATGCAGACCTTGATGTCGGTCTTGCCGATCTGCTGCAGATAGTGCATCCATGCCAATGAAGAGCCGATGGCATCACCGTCCGGCGACTTGTGGGCGCAGATTACAATGTGTGTGGCATGGGAAAGAAGGTTGCGAAGGGTCGCAGTCTCTTCCGTGGACAGTAAGTTCAAATCCATTCGTTATAAGCGGTATAATGCGTTTATGAGGGCAATAAAGAAGGATGTGGCAGCCTCCCCGGCAATGGAAGGGAAACCCGGCAGCCCCTGTCCCCCACGCCGGCCTTGCCTCTGAACAGGCACAGGACAGGTATCGGGAACAGGGGATGGACATCAGAACAGCTTGGTCGGATAGACACCTCCGTCGACCAGCGCCCGGATCTTGTCGACCACACTCTGCCGGTCGGCAGCATAAGTGACGCCGAACCACTTGCTGGTGGTATCGAGGACTTTCACGGTGGCTGTACCGTCGTTGATCAGTTTGTTCACCATCAGCGGAATGAAATACTCCGACTTCTTGTTCTCCATGTTCTTCGGATCAGAGAGAAACTCCTTGAAATAGGCCTCACTGTATTCAAAATAGTCAGGCGTGAAACCCCATACATTCATGGAAACCGGCGTGTTCTCACCGACTGCGACCCAGTCGCCCTTCTCATCTTTGTACTTGATTTCACCCTCCCGGCGTTCGATCTCCGTTCGTTCCACAACGGTCGTCAGATTACCTTCCGCATTGGTCGAGCAGATGCCGCGGGCCACCGTACCGTTCTCACTCAGCGTATTGCCGACACGGAAGCCCACCATGGCATAGCGGTTTCTGGCTCCCTCCGGAAGGTCTGCAAGGAACTTCCCGATGACCTTGAAGCAGTCGCGGTTATAGAAATCGTCACAGTTGATGACGCAGAAAGGTTCCTTGACGACATCCTTCGCCATCAGTACGGCATGGTTCGTGCCCCATGGCTTCTCGCGCCCCTCCGGTACGGAAAATCCCTCCGGAAGTGCGTCAATGCTCTGGAAGACAAGCTCGGCAGGGATATGTCCTTCGTATTTCGACAGTACCTGACGGCGGAACTGCTCTTCAAAATCCTTGCGGATGACGAAGACTATCTTTCCGAATCCGGCCTGAATGGCATCATAAATGGAGTAGTCCATGATGGTTTCACCGTTGGGTCCCAGTTCGTCGAGCTGCTTCAGCCCGCCGTAGCGGCTTCCCATTCCTGCCGCAAGAAGCAATAATGTAGGTCTCATTTTTCTTTCTGAATCGATGGTTTATATAATTGTTCGGATTGCAAAGGTAGCAAAAAGATGGGAAACTCCGCCATCTTGCAATGCCAAAAATGTCACAGCCACAAGTGCGGGGGCACGCCGCACGGCATGCGACCGTTTCCTGCCGGTGCCGCTCCGGACTTGCGGGGGCTCGCCCTCCATGCGTGGGGACGCGGAATCCGACATGCCGGGCAACGACGGAGAGACGGCGGGGGGACGATCCGCAATGTTCCTGGGCGCGGTTCCGGATGAGCCAGAAGAAAGGGGAAAAAGCGGAAACGAAAGGTTGTTTCCTGCCGTTCCGCTTGCATATCCAGGTTTTTCGCATTATCTTTGCATGCAGTTAGAGAAATCATCTACACGTAGAGAAAATATTATCTACATGTAAATAGTCAAACCTCTACATGTTGATAAAACATTATCTACATGTAAATAATACTAAGACACCGCACGATTTAAAACGTGCAGGGCGCAGGTTGTGAACAGAAAACTCCAGAATACTGAAAGAAATGACCGTCGACTACAAACTTTTAAAAACACATGGCAGACTGCCGAAGAACAGAGAATACAGGGCCGTCACCATAGAGAACCGGACCGTGGGGCTGGAACAGCTCGGGGAAGAGATACAACGGGCAACGACGCTGACCCGCACGGACATCCTCGGGGCAGTCAGTGCCTTGAAAGACGAAATCGTGCTCCAGCTCATGTCGGGCAACGCCGTGCATCTGCCCGGACTCGGATACTTCTCGATCGCCGTGAAGGGAGACCTCTACGAGGATCCCCGCTCCCACCATCTCCGCCTGCAAAACCCCAAGGTGCGCACCGTGAAGTTCCGCCCAGATACGGAAATGAAAGAGAGACTGCGTCCTACGGTCTTCAAGAACGCCACCTATACCCGGGGCACGAGCTCGGTTCCGGAGCCGGAGGAGGTCGACAAGGCGCTCCGCGAGCTGTTCGCGGAAAAACCATTCATCACCGTCGCCGACCTGCGCCGCCACCTCAACCTCTCCCCTGCCAATTCCTACCGCATCGCTGAACGGCTGGAGAAGGAGGGGCGGATCCGCAACGCCGGCTCCTGGCGCAACAAGGTGTACATAAAAGGCGACGGCGGAAAATGACAGAAGGCGGCCCGCCCATATTGTGGACGGCCGCCTTCTGACCTATAATTGTTACAAGACTTAATCTTTGTTCTGACGCTTGCGCTCCAGATGGTCGAGTATAATCTTGCGCATACGGATGTTCTTCGGGGTCACTTCGACATACTCGTCGCCCTTGATATACTCCAGACACTCCTCCAGACTCATTTCCGTCTTGGGGATAACCCGCGCCTTCTCGTCTGATCCGGAAGCACGGACATTGGTCAGCTGCTTGGCCTTGGTGACGTTGATGACGAGGTCATTGTCGTGGACGTGTTCGCCGACGACCTGTCCGCCATAGACCTCTTCACCTGCATCGATGAAGAACTTGCCCCGGTCCTGCAGCTTGTCGATGGCGTAGGCATAGGCCGTACCGTTTTCAAGGGCAATCATCGAACCGTTGGTGCGGCGGACTATCTCGCCCTTGAACGGCTGGTAGTTCTTGAAGCGGTGTGCCATGATCGCCTCGCCCTGACTGGCCGTCAGCACATTGGTACGCAGGCCGATGATGCCGCGTGACGGAATCTCAAAGGTGATGTTCACACGGTCGCCTTCGGCATCCATGCCGAGCAGGTCGCCCTTGCGGCGTGTCACCATGTCGATCATCTTGCTTGAGAAGTCCGTCGGCACATTGATGGTCAGTTCCTCGATAGGCTCGCATTTCTGTCCGTCGATTTCCTTGTAGATGACCTGCGGCTGCCCTACCTGCAGCTCGTAGCCCTCACGGCGCATGGTCTCGACGAGGACGGAGAGGTGGAGCACACCGCGCCCGCTGACAATCCACTTGTCCATGGAGCCTTCTACAGGGCGGACACGCAGGGCAAGATTCTTCTCCAATTCCTTGTTCAGACGGTCGCTGATATGGCGCGATGTGCAGAACTTTCCCTCCTTGCCGAAGAAAGGAGAGTCGTTGATGGTGAAGAGCATGCTCATGGTAGGCTCGTCCACCGCAATCGGCGGCAACGGCTCCGGATTGTCGAAGTCGGCTATGGTATCACCGATTTCAAACTTCTCCAGACCGATTACGGCGCAGATGTCACCGGAATCCACATGGTCTGTCTTCTTGTGCCCCATTCCCTCGAAAGTGTGGAGTTCCTTGATCTTCGTGCGTTCCTGCGTACCGTCGCGGTGACAGATCGTGATGTTCTGTCCGTCTTTCAAAGTCCCCCGGTGTACACGGCCTACGGCGATGCGTCCTGTATAGCTTGAATAATCCAGAGAGGTGATCAGCATCTGCGGCGTTCCCTCCAGCTGCTTCGGTGCAGGGATGGCCTCAAGAATAAGGTCGAGCAGGTATTCAATGTTGTCCGTCGGCTTCTTCCAGTCTGCCCCCATCCAGCCGTTCTTGGCCGAACCGTAGACAACAGGGAAGTCCAGCTGTTCTTCCGTGGCATTGAGGTCGCACATGAGGTCGAACACCATCTCATAGACTTCTTCCGGCCGGCAGTTGGGCTTGTCAACCTTGTTGATGACAACCACCGGTTTCAGTCCGAGCTGCAAAGCCTTCTGCAGCACGAAGCGCGTCTGCGGCATCGGCCCTTCAAAAGCGTCTACCAGCAGCAGGCAGCCGTCTGCCATGTTCAGCACACGCTCTACTTCACCGCCGAAGTCGGAGTGTCCCGGCGTATCGAGAATATTGATTTTGACTCCTTTCCAGTTGATACTTACGTTCTTGCTCAGAATTGTTATCCCTCGTTCGCGCTCCAAATCGTTAGAGTCGAGAACTTCACCGCTGTTGTCCTGTCCGTCACGGAAGAGTTTACCAGCGAGCATCATCTTGTCAACCAAAGTCGTTTTGCCGTGGTCAACGTGCGCAATAACTGCGATGTTACGAATATCTTGCATTGATTTACCTTAAAAAAGCGTTCGCTAAATTACGCTGCAAAATTACGAATAAAAAATGGAAATCGCTTGTCGTTCCAATAAAAAGTTGTAACTTTGCACAGCATTTTCGGAGAGTCCGATGCATTTGAAGTCGTAACCCGTTGTGATTAAGGCGGCTAACGACGGAAAGATGTAATTGCGAAACGTATTAATCAAAACAAAATCATGTATTTGGACAAAGCTAAGAAAGAAGAGATCTTCGCACAGTACAGTAAGGAACAGAACACGACAGATACGGGTTCTGCTGAGAGCCAGATCGCACTCTTCACTTATCGTATCAAGCACCTGACCGAGCATGTAAAGAAGCACCGCAAGGACTATGTTACTACACGCTCACTGACACAGCTCGTAGGCAAGCGTCGCGCACTGCTCGACTATCTCTACGACCGTGACGTCAACCGTTACCGTGCTATTGTCAAGGCATTGGGTCTCCGCAAGTAAGATCTGCCGACAGCAAAAATAAAAAGTAGAAGAGATGAAGCGATTTCCTTTAGGCTTCTCTCTCCTACCTTTTTATTCTATACATCATCTTGCATCCGGGGTACATTGTCATTTTCTTCAAACGTTTTTTCCTGCCGCTTCCGTCACTCCTCGTAATCATATAAATTGATGATTGACAGAATGCTTACGAGGAATGAAAATGACAGCAAGAGAAAAATGAACTTATATTGTGAGAGGTGTAAAACTTCCCCTTATAGCGGATAGACTTTATCATCCCGGGCTCTGGATGCCCTCTTTATCTCTTTATTGCTTTCTTCCCATTGATGATATAAATCCCCTTTGGGAGATCTTTCCATGACTGATGAAGCCGGACACCTTGTAGAGAGAAGATGACATCTGAGGTTTTATCATCACTCTTTGAGCAGTCTATTCCTGCAGGTCCCAACTCGTTGACAGTATAAAAGACATGACGCATTGCAAGCGTATTCCACACATCCTGACGTTTTCCTTTCCGTTCGATATCTATGTGTACTTCGTAAGTGTGATTGGCTTCTAACTTAGATGCAGGGAAGGTGATACGTGTCTGGGGGGCATTATTTGCAGCATCACAAGGCAGGTATACGTTGTTGACAGCACCCAAATCAATCCACCTGCTGTTTGTCAGATCGAGCAGACGATAGTAGATGGGACCGCGATACCCATTTCTGATCCGGTATCCACTGACTCTTGAATGGACTTGCAGGCCTATCTCTTTTGTTTTGTTGAGTTCAAAGGTTGTATAGTTTGCGTCCTTACCATCCGCCAAGAAGTCAACATAATTAAATTCAATTGTACCTTCATCATTATGTGGCAGCACTTCTATCTCGAAAGGTTGCTTCATTGTAACAGGAATCAGCACGTCCGATCCATTGCGAGTGGCTCTTATGGAAAAGGTTACTTTGTAGGTTCCTATTCCCAAGGCACCGACTCTTCCGGAATTATAGTATTGTGGAAGCATATTGATGGCAAAAGAAGTGTTTCCCAGCCGCTGTGCCACAACATTTGGAGTGAGTAGAAAGCCATTGAACTCCTCGTTTGTCGCGGTATTTCTAAGTGTCATCACCAAGTCGCCGCGCACTTCTTCTCGTCCGGGGTTGTACAGGGTGAAACTGAAAGCTGCGTAATTTCCAGAGTCAAAATAGAACGGGGCAAGCAGACTTGGCGCCTTCTCCATCACAACGATGTCCTTTGGATTATTTGTTTCGACATTCACTTCGTTGTCTGTCAGCTGTACTTGCATCTCATTGGTATGGTTGACACGTGTCCATTCCCCATGCTCTTCGGTCCGTGTATCGAGCATCTCTGAGTAAACAGGTACTAAACGATAGTTTCCATTAGGAACTCCGTCGAAGTTAAAGTTGTTTACATCGAATGACATGGAAGTGAAGATGGATGCCCAAACATGGTCTGTACCTGTTGTTTGATAGACTTTTACCAGCTTGTCATTACTATCATACAGTGCAAGGCCAACCTTTCCTGTAAATACTCCCAGTTCGCCCTTAACGGAACTATATGTTCCTAATTTTTTAATCTCGGCAGTAAAGGTATCAGTTCTTGTCCCTTTTGTTTTGTCAATTGAAAAAGTCGTGGTTGCCCGAGCGTCTAATCCCCGTGGTATGTCTGGCAAAGGAGTGGCTTTCCCGTTGTTTGGATGGACACACAAGACCTGCATTTCATCCCAGAAAGAACCTGTTAACCCATATCCTTGAACATTCAGATAGACAGTGTTGATATCGAAATATCCATCGTATTCGCCTGCCCAACCCCAGTTGATGTGAATATATCCTCGTTCGTCATAGCCGTCGAAAACAAAAGCGTGGTTGCCTCCTGCAACTAAAAGAGGATACCCTTCAGATATTTCTTTCACCACCTCGTTGTGGAACTCGTTTGCAGGCAGGAAGTCTTTATCAAGGAACTTCACTGTATAATCGAATGTGTGCCGAAGGGCATTGCAGGCGTATTGCAGATTAGAGTCGCTTCCTTTGTGATAGTATCTCATCCTGACAGCTTTGCCAACATCACGCATCAGGACACCGACTGCTTGTGCTGAACGGTCTGATCGCATCTCCGCAACAGTATTCTTCATGTCATTCCACCAATAAGCTGTGCTTTTCCTTGCTTCATCTCCCGTAGTTGCTACATAGTCGGTCGGACGGTTCAGGGGCCACTTATGATAGTACATCAGCTGTGCGGTAGCTGTTGCAACGCATCCGGTAGGTGTTGTCCGGCTGCTGATAACCGGTGTGTATTTATTGAAAGGGTAGTATTGGCTCCACTTGCAAGTGAGTAATGGCTCTACTCTCCGCTTGATCGGACCCTGTGTCTGAGGTACTTGTAGAACATTGGCGCGCACAGCTTTCACTATGCGTTCATAGTCTTTTAAGAATTGGGTGACGTAAGTTGACTGACTGTTGACATCGCCCGACTTGCAATCTCCGTAAGCAACAACTTCATTCAGCCTGTTTTCGCCTGATATGATGACGAATTTCTTATCGTCAGGATTTGTAAACAGATAATATGCAGGCTGTCCATGCGTTTCTGACAAGCGTGTCCGGGGTGTGTTGACTGCAAGTTTCGGATGGTTGATATATTTGGATGCAATCTTTAAGGCCTGTTCTTTCGTAATCGGGTTGGCGTTAGCGAAAAGGATGTCTGCAAACAAAGTCAGTGCTAAAAATATCTTCTTCATTTGTTTATTCTGTTAGCCAAATCTATTGGTTTGTTATATTAAAAATCAGTTTGTAGGAATTTAGAAGCGGTTGAAAGGGTAGGCCACGTCTGCTTCTCTTTGTGTAGATAAGTTATTCTTCCCATATTTCTTTTAATGGGGTCATTACAAATTCACGTTCCTGCATGAGCGGGTGGGGAATGATAAGGTCTGGCTCATGGGTACTTAGCTTGTCATAAAGCAGGATGTCCACGTCAATGATACGGTCGGTGTATTGTGCATTGACAGTCTTCTTTGTCCTGCCCATTTCCCGTTCTATCGCCTGTGATGTCTCGAGCAGCTGACGGGGAGCGAGCGGAGTTGAGACACATACACAGGCATTGAGGAAGCGATTGGGGCTCTCGAATCCCCAAGGTTCCGTCTCATAAAAAGAAGACTGGCGCAGGACAGTGCCAATCTTCTTTCCGATCTGGTCTATCGCCTCACGCATGATTGCCCTTCTGTTGCCGAGGTTCGTACCGAGGGCTAAGTAAACAGTATGCATACTAATCGTCGAGTATCAACAGAGAGTCGCCGAAACAGCCGAACATATAACCGTTCTTCACCGCCTTGTCGTACGCCTCCATCACAAGCTCGTAACCTCCGAAGGCGGCGGTCTCCATCAACAGGGTAGAATAAGGGTGGTAGAAGTTGACCAGCATGGAATCGGCAAAGCCGAAATTATAAGGAGGAAAGATAAACTCATTCGTCCATCCGTCATACTCCTTCATCATTCCGTCCGTACCGACAGCCGTCTCCGTGGCTTTTACGACACTCGCACCGACGGCACAGAGATGATGTCCTGCCTGCTTGGCACCGTTTGCAATGCGACAGGCATCGGCATTGATGTGCATCTCCTCGGAATCCATCTTGTGTTTCGTCAGGTCTTCCACCTCGATGTCATGGAAAGTACCCAGGCCGCAATGCAGCGTGATGAAGGCCTTTTTGATTCCACGGATGTCCATCATCTTCATCATCTGTTCCGAGAAATGGATGTTGGTACCCGGTGCGGAGACGGCACCCTCATTCTTCGCAAAGACCGACTGGAAATTCTCCATGTCATCAGCCGACGCATGAGCGAACTCCGCTCCCTTCTCCTTCGGACGGTTGTCAATGATGTAACGCGGCAGCGGCGCTTCTCCCAGCGCATACAGCTCGCGCTTGAACTCATCGTGCGGACAGTCGTAGAGGAACCGTAGCGTACGGCCACGGGAGGTCGTGTTGTCGATGACTTCCGCCACCATCGTTCCCGACTCATCAAAGAAGAGCTTGTTGCCGATACGGATTTTGCGTGCGGGCTCTACCAGCACGTCCCAGAGCCGCATCTCCTGGTTCAGCTCACGGAGCAGGAACACTTCGATCTTGGCATCCGTCTTCTCTTTCGTTCCATACAGGCGGGCGGGGAACACCTTGGTATCATTGAAAATAAAGGCATCACCCTCATCGAAATAATCGAGAACATCCTTGAACCGGATGAAGTCTTCTTCTTTCGGCTCACCTTTGACATCCCCTTTGAACATATCAATCCTGCCCGACTTACGGTGGAGTATCATCAGACGGCCTTCGTCCCGGCGCGTGACCGTGAAGGTCTGCGTGCTGCCGTCGCTGCGTGTGAGCACACGGTCAGAAGAATGAGGATACAGGGCTACCTGCTCTTTCGGCAGGTTGAACTTAAACTGTGAAAGCTTCATATTTCTATAACGAGGTGTTTATTGTTATGTTCTGGGGAGTTTTACATTTTCTCTATTGTCTGCTGCCGGAGCCAGCTTTCGAACCGTTCATAGCTGATGCAGTTCTCCACCTGCACGTCTCCGACACGTGTGCGACGCAATGCCGTAAGGTATGCCCCGCTGTCCAGTGCACGCCCGAAGTCGCGTGCCAGCGCCCGGATATAGGTCCCCTTGCCGCAGACAACACGGACAGTCAGCTGCATTTTCTCCGCATCAAAGTGCAGGACCTCTATCTTGTCAATGTGGATATGCTTGGGCTTCAACACCACATCCTCACCGTTCCTGCGGTAGTCGAAAGCACGTTTCCCATCCACTTTTACAGCACTGTACGTCGGGGGGATCTGCTCGATGTCACCCACGAACCGTACCAGTGTCGCGTCTATCAGTTCCCGGGTGATGTGCTCCGTCGGGAAAGTCCCGTTCACTTCATGCTCCATGTCATAGCTGGGTGTGGTCGCACCTAGCTGGAATGTCGCCGTATATTCCTTCGTGTGCGCCTGCAAGGTCTCTATCTGCTTGGTCATCCTGCCTGTTGCAAGGATGAGTACGCCTGTCGCCAGAGGATCCAATGTACCGGCATGGCCGATTTTCACTTTCCCGTCGTTCGCCTGTGTGCAAAGGTAGCGTATGTGTGCCAGAGCCTTGAAGCTCGTAATCCCATAGGGCTTGTCAATGGGGATGATCACCCCTTCTTTGAAGTTCATCAGAATGTTATTGTAGATGGGAATCAGTCAACCATGTTCAAAGACGCACCGGAGAGCAGCATCACAAGGATGACGGCACCGACGATGATGCGGTACCAGCCGAACCATTTGAAACCGTACTTTGCCAGGAAGTTCACAAACCACTTCATCGCCAGCAGGGCGACGACAAACGACACGATGCACCCTACTGCCAGCATCGCCAGGTTATGTGCCGTAGCCCATGAGCCGTCCTCCTTCAGCAGGTCCAGCAGGTCCAGCAGTGTCGCGCCGGCCATTGTAGGAACCGCCAGAAAGAAAGAGAACTCCGCCGCACGCCTGCGTGTCAGTCCGTTCGCCATGCCGCCTACGATGGTCGCCATCGAACGGCTCGTGCCGGGAATGACCGACAGGCACTGGAACAGACCGATATTGAAGGCGCGCTTCTCATTCACCTCGTTCTCTTCCCGCCCTTTGTCGAAGATGTCGTCACAGAAAAGCATGAACACACCGCCTGCGACAAGCATCACGGCGACTACCCATACGGAGTCGAGCAGCCAGTCGAGCAGACCGCTCTTCTTTGCAGCCATCCCGATGACCACGGCCGGAAGCACGCCGACAAAGAGCAGCCAGTAAAACCGTACAGGATGGATCATCCTGAGGAAAGAAGACCGACAGTCGGCCGGGGCAGGTGTACGGTCAATCCGGAAGAACCGCCTCCAGTACAGGCATACCACAGAAAGGATGGCACCGAACTGGATAATGAAAGTGAAAGCATGGACAAAGGAGTCGCCCTGCGGAACCCCCATAAGATTCTGCGTAATGATCATGTGCCCCGTAGAAGACACTGGGAGGAACTCGGTCAGCCCTTCGACGATGGAGATGATGATAGTCTGTAAGAGCGTCATTCTGCCTCCGCGTCTTTAGCCTCTTTCGGCTGATAGAGTATTGCACCGATAATAGAGACAAACCCGATGAAAGTCACGACCGGAGCGACCTTGATGCGCTGTGCGCTGAAGATGCTCGGGTCAAACACGGTCTCTGTCGAGGAACCGCCGCTCATGAGGATGAACCCGATGACGACGATGAAGACCCCGACTGCCAACAGAATGAAGTTGGCTTTTCCGAAAGCTAAATTTCTTTTGTCCATATTTTCTTAGGCGATGACAGGTGATGAGGGGCGGCATTTTTACTTTTTCACCCTTTTACTTTTTCCTTTTTCTTTTTTCCTTTTTACTTCTGGTTCAGATCTTATACAGGTCGCCCGCCTTCATACGCAGGAACCTGTTTACCGACAGCCACGAGCAGAAAACGGCGATGAGCACGCCGAAGGCCACCATGACGACCGCCGTGATGACCAGTGCCTCCCACGACAGCATTTTCGTGATGTCCGGTTCATAATCGTAGAGGAAACAGACTCCGATGCCCAGCACGACAATGGCCAGCAGGGCGGAAACCAGTCCCTCCAGCACGGCACGCCGCAGAAACGGTGCACGGATGAAGTTCCAGGAAGCACCGACGAGTTTCATCGTGTGGATGGAGAAGCGGCGCGCATAGATACTCAACCGGATCGTATTGTTGATCAAAGAGAAGGAGACGACCGTCAGCAGCACGGCTATCACCAGCAGCACCAGACTGATTTTGCCCAGCGTGTGGTTGACGCTTTCTACCAGGCTCTGGGGATAAGTGATGTCACTCACACCACGATAGGTACGCAGCTCCTGGACAATATTCCGGATGGAGTCATTGTTGGCATAGTTGGCCTTCAACTGCACCTCGATCTCTCCGGTGAACGGATTTTCGCCGGCAAACTCGGCCGGATTGGCTCCCAGCTCCCGTGTGCCCTCTTTCAAGGCCTGCTCCTTGCTGACGAAGTTGAGACTGTTGATATAATGCAGCGTACGCACACGCTGACAGAGTGCTGCGCTCTCCTCCGTACTCATATCGGGCTGGAGAATCATCGTGATGGTGAGATTCTCCTTTACATAAGAGCTGAGATTGCGACTGGTGAAGCCTGTCAGCACGACCATACCAATCAGCATCAGTACCATTGCCGTACTGATACACAGCGTAACAACCTGCAGACTGTGATGACTGCGGGCTTTGTTTCTTCTTTTTGCCATTTCCGAAAAAGGGTATAATACACCGAAATTGATGCAAAGATACTGCAAAATAAAAGAATGGCAAAAGATTTTATAGTTTATTTAGACTTGCCAACACATTTCCATCCTCCCATCCGACAGGTGTGGTTAATTTGTCTTATCTTTGCACACACGCCCCCCGATACGGGCCTCAAACAATTCAGAAAAATGAGCACGATCATCTACCCTTCCCCCGTCTTCGGCCCTGTCCACAGCCGCCGGCTGGGCATCTCGTTAGGCATCAATCTGATGCCTGCAGACGGAAAGATATGCACCTTCGACTGCATCTACTGTGAGTGCGGTTTCAACAAAGACCATCGGACAAAGACGCCCCACCCCTCCCGGGAGGCCGTCGCCCGCGCCCTGGAAGCCAAGCTGAAAGAGATGCAGCGGCAGAACGTACACCCTGACGTGCTGACCTTTGCCGGCAACGGCGAGCCGACTTCACACCCCCACTTCGCCGAAATCATCGACGACACCATCCGCCTGCGCGACGAGTACTGCCCGAAGGCCAAGATCTCCGTCCTCAGCAACTCTACCTTTATCCATCGCCCGAAGATACACGAGGCACTGTCAAAGGTAGACAACAACATCCTGAAACTCGACACCATCGACCCGGCCTATATAAACAAGGTGGACCGTCCTGCACAGCCCTCTTACGACGTGAACCGAATCATCGCCGGCATAAAGGCCTTCAAAGGACAGGCGATCGTCCAGACCATGTTCCTGAAGGGGACGACCGAGGACGGAACCGATGTCGACAACACCTCGGAGGCCTTCGTCGCTCCATGGCTTGAGGCTGTCAGGGAGATTGCCCCCCGGGAAGTCATGATCTACACCATCGACCGTGAGACTCCCGACCAGTTTCTCCGCAAGGCAGCTCCCGAAGAGCTGAATGCCATCCGCGACCGTGTCATCGCATTGGGCATTCCCTGTACGGCATCCTATTGAGGAAGACCGGCTGTCCGGACCGGCAGGAACGTCCGCCTTACCGGGGATGTCTTCACACTTTCCGCCGCCGGATCTTCCGTGCCGCACCCTGCCAGATGCCGGGCACGCCTTATCCTCTCCATGCTCAGCAGAAACAGCTGACGAAATGAGGAAAGGAGGATAAAACGCTTTGTTTTGTCCTGAATTATTACCACCCTGTCTACACCTTGGAAGCGTGAGGACACCTCTCACCCACTGATGGAGAAGAACGATGCAGGAGAGGAGGAAACCATGTTATTTTAAAGATTGCAACCACTTATTTATCAAGTATATACACAATGGAAAGCAAGAGGTGCTTAGTTGCGTTGCAAACAAGCGTCACTTGACAGGTTATCAGGCGTTGGTTGCAATGCTGGCGGGCGTTAGTTAGAACACAGGGAGTGCCCGGTTCCTCCACAGGGTGCTGTTTCTTACATTCCTGACACGTATCATGGCACGGACAAATGAGGGCTGGGACATGAAGAAATGTAAACATATTTCTCACCATGCAGCCCCCACATACCCCTGCCGCAATCAGTACGGCCGTCCTGTAAAGCAGACCGATTCCTGCGATGGGCGGGGAAGTCCCTCCCAGACATAACCTGCATGAAAGAGACGAAGAGGAAAGGAAACAGACGGGAAAGGGCCGGCAAAGAGAATGGGGAGGGAGACGGTCCGCCGCCCGACAAGCCTTCACCGGGACACGGAGACCGGCCAGGCGACACCCTTGCGCCCGACAAAAAAAGCCGGCCTTGCGGCCAGCTTCCTTTGACTGTTTATAAGGCATGGCTCTTATATCTTGCTGATGATTCCCTCCTCTGTCCCACGCACGAAGTCTACGATGCTGCGGATTTCGGCAGAATCGGGCACCTGCTGGTCTATCTGGATGCAGGCATCAAACACGGAGGTCTGGCCATGGAACAGCAGCCGGTAGGCATTGGCAATGTGCTTCTGCACCTTCGCCTCGACCCCGGCCGCATCGCCGATAGTAGGATTCACACCATGGTACTCTACCGGACTTCCACCCGCAATGATATACGGCGGAACGTCCTTGGAGAAGGTCGTACCGGCCTGTACCACCGCATACTGTCCCACACGGGTGTTCGCCTGCTCGACGACGTTCGAGGAGATGATCGCACCCGTACCGATCCGGCAGTCTCCTGCGATCTTCGCACCATAGCCGAAGACGCAATGGTCGCCGACAACAGCGTCGTGGCTGATATGCGCTCCCTCCATCAGGAAATTGTTTGAACCGAGGACGGTTTTACAGCCGCGGTGGGTGGCACGGTTGATGACAACATTCTCACGGATGACATTGTTGTCGCCCAGGACAAGTTCGCTCTTCTCGCCTACGAAGTTGAAATCCTGCGGCAGGGCGGCCAGCACTGAACCCTGGTGAACCCTGTTCCCGTTTCCCATGCGCGTACCGTTCAGAATGCTTACAAAGGGAAAGACGATGCAGTTGTCGCCGATGACGACATCGTCCTCTATGTATACGAACGGGAATATCTTGCAGCCGTCTCCGATCTTTGCTCTCGGAGAAACCTCGGCCTTTGGACTGATTACGCTACTCATAATCTTGATTTTATTAATGATGAATTACTTGGATCCGCCGCCAAGTGCATTGTAAAGGTTTACGATCGCCTGCAGCTTCGTAAACTGCTCCTTGACCTGTGAGATCTCGGCATTGAGCAGACTCTGCTGGGCGGTGATGACCTCCAGATAGGTGCTTGAGCTTTGGGCATACAGCAGCCGGGTATCGTCGACGTTCTTCTTCAGCACACCGATCTGCTGCTCCTGAAGCTGTTCCTTCTCATGCGCCGAATTGTAAGCGACCAGGGCATTGCTGACTTCCGACCCGGCTTTGAGAATACTGTTCTGCCAGGTGTTGTAAGCCTGCCTGTACTTGTCCTGCGCCACACGCAGGCCGGCCTTCAGCTGTCCGCGCATGAAGACTGGCTGTGTGAGACTCCCCACGACACTCAGCAGCAGCTTGCCCGGGTTCACCATCCCGTTGCTGTTGGTCCAGGCCCCCGTAGGTGATATGTTCAATGCCGGATAGAAACGGCTCCGCGCTTCCTGAACGTTATAGAAGCACTGCGCCAGCGCCATCTCGTTGGCATGGACATCGGCGCGGTTGCTCAAGAGCTGTACCCCGATACCGCCGGAGAAGCTGGACGGCAGATGCTGACGGTCCAGGCTGCCGCGGGCGATGCCCTGTGCCGGTTCGCCGAGAAGCAGGCTGAGCGCATTCTCCGTCTCACGGATCTGACGGCGGATGTCGGCCGCCTGCGTCTGCACGCTGTAATAGGCCGCCTCGGCACTCTGCACGCTTGTCGAACGGGCACGGCCGTACTCCATCTGCAGCTTCATCATGTCCCACGTGTTCTTCGTCAGGCCGGACATGTCATCGACGATCTGCTGCTGACGGTCGAGCATCAGGAGCGTATAGTAGAGGTTGGCGACGTTGCAGATAAGCGTCGTCTGCACAGACACCTGATAGTCGCGCATCTGGATGAGCAGCATCTGTGCCGACTTTTTCGCCGAACGGAGCCTGCCGAAGAGATCCACATCCCAACTGGCAGAGACAGGAAGGGTGTAAGCCTGCGTCGAGGAGGCATGCGACCCGAAATGGGAAATCGTACCTGTCGGTGCGAACACCACCGACGGCAGGAAAGCCAGCTTGGAGGTCTTGACCTGCTGCTCGGCGATGTCTATGTTCAATGCAGCGTTGATCAGATCGGGGTTGTTATCGAGCGCCTTCTCGATAAGAACCTGCAGCTGCGGATCAGTGAAGACACTGCGCCACGGCAGGTTGCCGAAGTCGTTGGTGCCTTCCAGCGTCGCCTTGTCGTCAACCGGGTCACGCACAATGCCGTTCACCTTCACGTCAGGACGCTCGTAAGTGCCATAGAGGCTCCTGCAGCCTGTCAGGGACAGGGCCGCAAGAGCAATGACGTATATGTTCGTTTTCATCATGATCATACCTTTCTTATTATTCCTCAACAACATAATCGGTAGCAGGTCCCTTGGAATACTGTTCGAGTTCCTTCCTGACGTTTGCATCCGCCTCGTCATCGAAGACAAGCGGCTTGATGCGTTCCTGCAAATACTGGAAGATGGCGAACAGGGACGGAACCACGAAGACCTGACAGAGCGTGCCGATCAGCATACCGCCGACAGCGGCCGCACCCAGCGTCTGGTTGCCGTTATGTCCTACGCCGCTTGCAAACATCAGCGGCAGCAGCCCGACGACCATGGCCAGCGAGGTCATGAGGATAGGACGGAGACGCGCTCCGGCACCCAGGATAGCCGCATACCTGATGGCCATGCCTGTACGGCGGCGCTCAAGGGCAAACTCAACGATCAGGATGGCATTCTTCGCCAACAGACCGATCAGCATAATCAGAGAGATCTGCATGTAGATGTCGTTGTTGTGACCGAAGACCATCGTGAAGATGAATGCACCCGCCAGACCGAACGGAATGGAGAGGATTACCGCAAGCGGCAGGAGGTAACTTTCATACTGAGCACTCAGAATCAGGTAGACGAAGACGATACACAGCACGAAGATGATTGCGGTAGAGTTCGATGACTGCTGTTCTGATTGCGTCAGACCGGAGAACTCGTAGCTGTATCCCTGCGGCAGGACTTGCCGGGCCACTTCCTCTACCGCCTGGATAGCCTGTCCCGAAGAGTAGCCGTCGGCAGGAGTCGCATTGACGGCAATTGAGGTGAAGAGGTTGAAACGGGTGATGTTGGAGGGACCGTAGACACGGTTCAGCGTACAGAACTCACTCACAGGCGCCATCCCGGAAGCTGTCCTGACATAGATATTGCTCAGTCCGCTCTCGCTCATCCGGCTCTCGACCGTCCCCTGGATCATGACACGGTAGAGTTTGCCGTACGCATTGAAGTTAGAAGCATACAGACCGCCGTAGTAGCCCTGCAGTACGGAAAGGATAGCAGCGGGAGAGGTCCCGGCCTGCTTTGCCTTTGCCACATCCACGTCGACCATATACTGCGGATAATTAGGATTGTATGTCGTCAGCGCACGGCTGAACTCCGGACGCTTGTTCAGGGCGGCCAGATAATCCTGGGTCACCTTGAAGAACTTGTTGAGGTCGCCGCCCGTTCTGTCTTCCAGAGAGAAAGAAAGACCGTTTGACACGCCGTAACCCATGATCATCGGCGGTGCGAAGGCAATTACCTGCGTCCCCTTGATGCTGGCGGTCTGCTTGTAGATCATGCCCAGAATCATGTTGGAGGAGGCCGGGTCTATGAACAGCCCAGCGATTCCCGCACCCGAGAAGACGGACTTGATGCGGTCGAACACACCATATTCGCGCTCGGCGAAAGGCTTCAGTTTGATGATAAACGTAGACTGGTTGGAGCCCTGTCCGGCGAGGAAGTTGTAGCCTACGATCTGCTCGCGGCGCTCGATATACGGGTTACTTGCCAGCATCTTGTCAATCTGGTCGGTCACCTTCTGCGTCTCTTCCTGCGATGTTCCCGGCGGCATACTTACCATGGCGAACAGCGTTCCGGTATCTTCATCAGGCACGAGGCCGGTCTTGGTGAAGGTCATTGTCAGTACGAGTGCGATGATCCCGACCACCACGGACAGCCCGGTGATGAGCCGATGGCTGATCATCTTCTCTACCAATTTCTGATACTTGCCGTTGACCTTCTCGTACTGGACATTGAAGGCAGCATGGAAGCGGTCGATACGCGAGAGCTTCTTTCCAGCCTCCTTGCCGTGCGGTTTCAGGAAGATGGCACAGAGCGCAGGGGAAAGCGTCAAGGCGTTCAGGGCGGAGATGACGATAGACACCGCCATCGTCACACCGAACTCACGGTAGAACGTACCGGAAGTCCCCCCGATGAATGATACCGGGACGAACACGGCCGACATCACCAGGGTAATGGAGATGATCGCACCTGAGATCTCGTTCATCGCATCGATGGCGGCCGTCAGGGCACTCTTATAGCCCAGATCGAGCTTGGCATGGACCGCCTCGACCACCACGATGGCGTCATCGACCACGATGGCAATCGCCAAGAGCAAGGCCGAGAGCGTCAGCAGGTTGATGGAGAAGCCGAATACCCAGAGGAAGAAGAATGTACCGATCAGGGCCACCGGCACGGCAATCATAGGAATCAGCGTCGAACGGAAATCCTGCAAGAAGACATACACGACGAAGAACACCAGCAGCAGCGTGATGAACAATGTACGGACTACCTCCGCAATAGAAGCGAAGAGGAACTCGGTAACATCCTGCTCGATCGTCACCTTCATGCCCGGCGGCATCTGCTTCTGCGCATCCGCCAGAGCCGTCTTCACGTCATCGGCAATCTGCGTGGCATTGGATCCGGCCACCTGATTGACCATACCGATCACTGCCGGACGGTTGTTGTTCTTCATCGCGACAGAATACTGCAGACCGCCCAGCTCCACCTTCGCCACGTCACGCAGGTGAAGCGTCTGTCCGCTGGTATTGCTGGAGATGATGATGTTCCCGTATTCTTCAGCCGTCTTCAGCCGCCCTTTATAACGCATGGTGTACTCATACTTGAGGCTGCTCTGCTCGCCGAAGGAACCCGGGGCAGCTTCGATGTTCTGCTCGGCAAGGGCTGCGGAGATGTCGGAAGGCACCAGTCCGTACTGCTTCATCTTCTCCGGCCGCAGCCAGATGCGCATGGAGTAAGTCTTCACACCCGGCGTCTGGACATCACCGACACCACTGATACGCTTGAGCATCGGCACGATGTTGATGTTGTTGTAGTTCGTCAGGAACTCATCATCATACCGGCCGTCGTCCGTTGTCAGAGAGTACATGATCACGTTGGAACTCTGCCGCTTGGACACCGTCACACCCACACGCGTCACCTCGGCGGGCAACAGAGCCTGTGCCTGCGACACACGGTTCTGCACGTTGACGGCAGCCATGTCCGGATCAGTCCCCTGCTTGAAGTAGACCGTGATCATGGCCGAACCATTGTTCGTGGCGGTAGACTGGATATAAGTCATGTTCTCCACACCGTTGATGCTTTCCTCCAAAGGCGTGATGACGGAGTTCAGCACCGTCTGGGCATCGGCACCCTGATACGAAGTCATGATAGAGATCGTAGGAGGAGCAATATCCGGATACTGCTCGATAGGCAATGAAACCAATCCGATCGCACCCAGAAGTACGAAGAAGATGGATATAACCGTCGAGAGTACCGGCCGTTTGATAAAATTCGTAAATGTCATAATGCTTGGTTGTTAGTCACCTACTTGTCCTCTCCTTTCATAGCCTTCAGAAAGCCTGATGCAGAACTCTGGTTCTCACCGAGCTTCTCGGCTTTCTTGATGGCCTCGTCATACTGTGCCGGCGTAAGAGCCTTGATCTGTGCGCCATCCTCAAGGTTAGAGATACCCTTGCTCACAATGCGGTCCCCCATCTTCAAACCGCTCGTCACGATATAATTGACACCGTCATTCTGCGGATCGACGGTGATCTCGCTGTAATGCACCTTGTTGTCGCCGTCTACCTTATATACAAAGATCTTGTTCTGCACCTGTGCAGTTGCCTCCTGCGGCACCAGCAGCGCATGGTTGTTGTTCTTGGCTATGACGATCTGGCCGCTGCCGCCGCTCTTCAGCAGATGCTCCGGGTTGGGGAAACGGGCGATGACACTCACCGTTCCGGTTGCAGCGTCAATCACGCCGCTTGTCTTGACAATGGCCCCTTCATGCCCATACGTAGAGCCATCGGCCAGCAGCAGGCTGACACCCGGGAAAGCCTTGATGGCATTGTCCAGTCCGTTGTTCCTGCGGCTCAGATTCAATATGTCAGACTCGGTCATGGAGAAGTAAACCTCCATGGAAGATGTGTTGCTGACCGTCGTCACAGGCTGGGCGGATGACGGACTGACCAGTGCGCCCTCCTTGAAGGGAAGGCTGCCGATATAACCGGATGCCGGACTCTTCACGTAGCAGAAGCCAAGGTTATCCTTCGCCGAAGCAAGCATGGCCTGTGCCTGCCGCACGCCTGCTTCCGCCTGACGCACAGCAGCATTGGCCGATGCCACACCGCTCTGTGCCTGACGCACGGCGGCCTGTGCCGTCTCGTAGGCATTCTTCGCCGACTGCAGCTCATAGTCGCCGATCACCTTGTTGTTATAGAGGTTCTTGCTGTTGCTGTAAGTCAGCCGGGAAGTGGCTGCCTGCGCATTGGCAGAGTTCAGACTGGCATTCGCCTGCACGACACCGGCCTGTGCCTGTGCGACACTGCTCTGTGCCGAGTTCACCTGCGCCTGTGCCTGACGGACTGCAGCCTGATAGGTCGCATTGTCAATGACGAAAAGCACCTGTCCGGCACGGACATATTCACCCTCATGTACATTCAGCCTGGTGATGAAGCCGCTCACTTTCGGACGCACCTCTACGTCCTGTATGCCCTTGATGGTGGCAGGATAAGTTGTCTTCAACTGTGCATTGGATGCACCGATCGTAATCACCGGGTATTCATTACTTGTCGGAAGTCCATGCTGACCGCCGCCGCAACTGGCGAGCAACGTCACTACGGCCAGCGCAAACAGTAAGATTCTGTTATTTTTCATATTCAAATAGTTGTATATTCTCTTTTCCTTTTTATCTCAACAGGCGAAAGTCTCATCCGGACATGAAGCCCTTTTGTCCTCCACCAGAACAGGCGTGCCGAAAACTATATTACCATTAGTCAGTTTCCGATTTGCAAATATACTCATTTCTGTCGCAGACCTTTGGTGCCCTGTCCCATTTTTAACAATAATTGTCTATACCAATCCCAAATCCACCGCTTTTTTAGTCAATAGTGCCAGCAGCGGCTCACGTTCGTTGGGCACTTGGTTGTCGAGCACGGCATCCTTCAGTGTCTGTTTCAGCACTCCCACTTCCCTGCTCGGTCTGAGATGGAACATCTCCATGATCTCATTGCCGTCGATGCAGGGCTGCAGCAGCCGTTTATAATCACGCTCCTTAAGATCCTTCAGCTTCTCGCGGACAACACGGAAATTGTCAAGAAAGCGTTTCTTCCTGACGGCGTTCTTGCTCGTTATGTCCGCTTCACAGAGCGTCATCAGGTCGTCTATGTCGTCGCCGGCATCGTTCATCAGCCGCCGGACGGCAGAATCCGTCACCTCTTCGTCGGCAATGACAATCGGACGCATATGCAGGTCGACCAGCTTCTGGACATACTTCATCTTGCTGTCCATCGGCAGCTTCAGCCGCCGGAAGATGCCCGGCACCATCTTCGCCCCCACGAAGTTATGGTTATGGAAGGTCCAGCCGGCTGCCGCATCCCAACGCTTGCACTTCGCCTTCCCGATGTCGTGCAGCAGGGCGGCCCATCGCAGCCAGAGGTTGTCCGTATGCCTGCAGATGTTGTCCAGCACCTCCAAGGTATGATAGAAATTGTTCTTGTGCGCCCGTCCGTTCCTTGTCTCGACCACATCCAGCGCGACGAGTTCCGGGAGGATGAGCTGCAGCAGGCCGCAGCGGTACAGCTCGACAAAGCCCTTGCTGGGCGTCGGCGTCATCATGATCTTGTTCAGCTCCTCCTCGATGCGCTCCCCGCTGATGATCCTGATCCGCTCGGCATTGCGTTCCAGGGCTTCGAAGGTCTCCTCCTCAATGAGGAAATTAAGCTGTGCGGCAAAACGGACACAGCGCATCATGCGCAAAGGGTCGTCGGAAAAGGTAACGTCAGGGTCGAGCGGTGTACGGATAATGCCGTCCCAGAGGTCGTCGACACCGCCGAAAGGATCCACCAGCTCGCCGAAGCGTTCCCTGTTCAGGCAGACGGCCAGCGCATTGATGGTGAAGTCGCGGCGGTTCTGGTCGTCCTCCAGCGTACCGTCCTCCACGGCAGGCTTCCGGCTGTCGTGGCTGTAGCTTTCCTTCCGCGCCCCGACGAACTCCACCTCCGTGTCCTTGTACTTCACCTGCGCCGTACCGAAATTGCGGAAGACGGACAGGTGCGCCTTCCTGCCGAGGATGCCTTTCAGTCCACTCGCCACCTGAATGCCACTGCCCACTACCACCACATCAATGTCGTTAGAGGGACGTTCCAGAAACAGATCGCGCACATATCCGCCGACCACATAGCACTCCAGACCGAGCCTGTCGGCAGCATCTGAAACGTGATGGAATATATCTTTATCTAATAGTTCTGCCAGTTCGGCATCTGAGAGATCTCGCATAGAATAATGTTGTCTTTTATAATATAAAAAGCATTGCAAAGTTACACAAATTACTTTAGTTCTACAAATGATACGGAGAATAAGGTGAAAAACGAGCAGACCTCTACTGTATCATCAACTGCACATTTGAAGGATAATTTCATAAGATAAACAAATACAAAGAAAAAAGTACATGCAGCAAACATTCCCAACCGCTTGGGAATGCGAGTCCCAAGCCTCGGGACAGCTGTTCCCAAGCAATCGGGAATGCAAGTCCCAGACGGTCGGGAATACAGTAGCTGCTGGGTGGGGTTACGACCACACCATAGCTACCACCCTGACTGCCGGGTGTCTGTTTGCGTACCCGGTCATCCTGCGCCCCCTCCTTGCCGACACCCTATCGATGCCTTGCAATCACCTTTCCGTATGGGAATAGTTGTCAATTCATTCGTTTATTACAATGAAAATAAGTATTTTTGCAGTCAAATCAAGATAAGACAATGACAAGTCAACTGACAAAGACACAGCAGGAATTTCAGGACGTGCTCGCTGAATGCAGAAGCCTTTTTGCAAAGAAGCTCCACGACTATGGCGCATCATGGCGCATCCTGCGCCCGTCATCCCTCACCGACCAGCTTTTCATCAAGGCGAAACGCATCCGATCGCTGGAAATCACAGGGGAGAATCTGGTGGGAGAAGCTGTCCGCCCGGAGTTCATCGCCCTGATCAACTACAGCATCGTGGGACTTATCCAGCTGGCAAAAGGCTTTGTCGACAGCGTTGACATGAGTCCGGACGAGGCATTGGCACTCTATGACAGCTATGCAAAGGAAGCCTACGAGCTGATGATAAAGAAGAACCATGACTACGGCGAGGCATGGCGCGATATGCGTGTAAGCAGCTATACCGATCTTATCCTCACGAAAATAGAACGCATCAAGGAAATCGAGGACCGCGGCGGAGAGACACTCGTCAGCGAGGGTATCGATGCCAATTACATGGACATAATGAACTATGCCGTCTTCGGGGCCATCAAACTGCATGAATAAAACCAAGTCCATATCGGTAAATGTGTGCCGCACGCTGCTGGCACTGACGTTCGTCTTCTCGGGATTCGTCAAGGCCATCGACCCGCTGGGCTCGCAGTACAAGATTGCCGAATATCTGGAGGCCGTACAGCTGTCGGCATACGTCCCGGACTGGGCACAGCTGATGCTGGCCGTGGGACTGTCGGCCGTAGAGTTCACGCTGGGCGTTCTGCTGCTGCTCGCCATCCGCCGGCGGCTGGCAAGCAAGGTGACGCTGGCATTCATGGCCGTGATGACGGCCGTGACGCTGTGGCTCACCGTCAGCGACCCCATACAGGACTGCGGCTGCTTCGGCGATGCCATACGCCTTACGAACACACAGACGTTTCTCAAGAACGTCGTCCTGCTGTCGGCTTCCATCGTCCTGACACGGTGGCCGCTGTATCAGGTGCGGTTCATCTCGAAGACCAACCAGTGGATAGCCTTCTACTTCACCATCGCCTTCATCCTCACGGCCTCCCTGCTGAGCCTCTACCACCTTCCCATCTTCGACTTCCGCCCCTATCACATCGGCCAGAACATCAAGAAGGGAATGGAGATACCGAAAGGGGCGAAGCAGACTGTCTACAAGACCACCTTCATCTGCGAGAAGAACGGTGTCACCAAGGAGTTCACGGAGGACAACTACCCTTATGACGACTCGACATGGGTGTTCAAGGACACCCATCAGGAAATCCTGGAGCAGGGCTACGAGCCGCCCATCCACGACTTCTCCATCACCGATCAGCAGACCGGCGACGACCTGACGGACAGCATACTGACCCGGGACGGATATACCTTCCTGCTCATCGCTCCCGTGCTGGAGCGTGCCGACGACAGCAACTTCGGCGAAATCGATGCCGTCTACGAATACGCCAAGGAGAACGGATACGGTTTCTACGGTCTCACAGCCAGTACTGACAAGGCCGTGAAGCACTGGCGGGACATCACCGGTGCGGAATATCCTTTCTATACGACGGACGGCACGACACTGAAGACCGTCATCCGCAGCAATCCGGGGCTGGTGCTGCTCTACAAAGGAACTATCATCAACAAATGGAGCCACAATGACCTGCCGCAGCAGGACGAACTCAACGCACCGCTCTCGCTGATAGAAACCGGACGGGAGCCGGAAGACAGGACATGGACGAAGATTGTACTGATCATCGTCTGCTATGTCTTCCCACTGGCTTTCCTGATTGCCGCCGACCGCATCTGGTCGTGGACAAGATGGGTGCGGAAACGTGAGGAATGGCTCAGGCAGAAGGAAGACTGGCTGAAGCAGAAAGAACAGTCAAACAGATTATATCAACTCTTAAAACGTAAAAGACAAATGAGAAAGAAAATTGTAGCAGGTAACTGGAAAATGAACGAGACCCTGCAGGAGGGTGTCGCACTGGCAAAGGAAATCAACGAGTCGCTGAAGGCAGAGAAGCCGAACTGTGACGTTGTCATCTGTACGCCGTTCATCCATCTTGCAAGTGTTGCACAGGTGCTGGACAGCAGCCTCGTAGGTCTGGGTGCAGAGAACTGCGCCGACAAGGAAAAAGGTGCCTACACGGGCGAAGTGTCAGCAGCGATGGTAAAGAGCACGGGCGCACAGTACGTCATCCTCGGACACTCGGAGCGTCGCCAGTACTACGGTGAGACAGCAGAGATTCTGAAGGAGAAGGTACGTCTGGCATTGGCCAACGGCCTGAAAGTCATCTTCTGCTGCGGCGAGACCCTCGAGGAGCGCGAGGCTGAGAAGCAGAACGAGGTGGTAAAGGCAGAGCTTGACGGTTCCGTATTCAACCTCACGGCAGAGGAGTGGAAGAGCATCATCCTCGCTTACGAACCGATCTGGGCCATCGGTACCGGCAAGACCGCCACATCCGAACAGGCGCAGGAGATGCTGGCTTACATCCGTTCGATCGTTGCAGAGAAGTACGGCAAGGAAGTGGCCGAAGAGACCTCCATCCTCTACGGCGGCAGCTGCAAGGCAAGCAACGCTCCCGAACTGTTCGCCAAGCCTGACATCGACGGCGGTCTGATCGGCGGCGCTTCGCTGAAGGCTGCTGACTTCAAGGGCATCATCGATGCTTGGAAGAAGTAACCAACAGAAACAAAAAAAAGGATTCTATTGGCCTTCTTTTGCGCCAATAGAATCCTGTTTTAACCATTACAGAGAATGAGAAGACTCCTTACAATCATAATGTTCATGCTGACAGCCGTTGCAGCGGCAGATGCCCAGGGGTCGGTGACGGTGACACAGAGTGCCGAAATCGACGCACTTGTCAACGGAAAGAAGCCGGCAAAGAAAACGAACAAAGACCGGAAGAAAGTAGAGAGTCAGCGTGAGACAGCACGTCCGGCCGTCAGACCGCAAGACACCAGACAGCTGGCTGTACCTAAGCTCAACGACCACAAGCCGGAGATCGCACGGCCGGACAACAGCACCCTGCAGCCCCGTGAGGCCGTAAGGACGAAACTGGTGAAACGTTTAGTCAGAAGACCGCACGTCCCTGCACCGGACGAGATGGAAGACACGCGTCTTGTGACCAGACGGGTCAGGAAAGGGATAAAGAAGGTGAGAGGATTCCGTGTACAGGTCTTCAGCGGCGGCAACACACGCATTGCACATCAACAGGCGGACAAGGCCGGACAGAAAGCCAAGGAACTGTTCCCGGAGCAGCCGGTGTATGTCCATTTCTATCCCCCGCGCTGGATGTGTCTCGTAGGCAACTTCACCAGCTATGATACAGCAAGAAGAGTCATGCGGGCCATCCGCAAAGGAGGCTACCCGCACGCCAACGTAATCCGCACGATGGTGACCATCAAGACTTCACAGTTTGTCGACAATTAAATACAAGTTACACCTTATATAATATAACAGCGACAGCCAGACTATGGGAACAGGCAATATATCCCGGACAAGATACGCCCACCCAAGGGACGCTGTCAACCAGAAACAAGAATAATATGACTCCAGAAACACAATTCCGTGAAGGATTAGACGAACTGGCAGCACATTACCGAAAGGTGCTCACCCTCTTAGGAGAGGACCCTGAAAGAGAGGGATTGGAGAAAACCCCGATGCGTGTTGCCAAGGCCATGCAGGTATTGACACGCGGCTATACGCAGGATCCGCACAAAGTATTGACCGATGCGCTGTTTGAAGAAAAATACAATCAGATGGTTATTGTCAAGGACATAGACTTCTTCTCCATGTGCGAGCATCACATGCTGCCATTCTATGGCAAGGCGCACGTGGCGTACATCCCGAACGGACACATCACGGGACTGAGCAAGATCGCCCGTGTCGTGGACATCTACGCACATCGGCTGCAGGTGCAGGAACGCCTGACGGAACAGGTCATGCAGTGCATCAACGACACGCTGAAGCCGCAGGGCGTGATGGTGGTCGTAGAGGCCAAGCACATGTGCATGCAGATGCGCGGTGTGGAGAAGCAGAACTCCATCACCACCACGAGCGCATACAGCGGCGTGTTCGGGTCGAGCAAGACGCGCAACGAGTTCATGGACCTGCTGCGGGGAGAGACAAAGAGAATATGACAGGGGGCTTTCTTCGATATGGACCTAACCAGATACAATTCACACTTAACACATCAAAGAAATGAAAAAGATTATGAATGCTGCCGCCACAGCAATATGCTTATTCGCAATGGCATGGACTGCTGTGAGCTGTTCCAATGATGACAACCATCAGAACTCTGCTGACCAGATGCTCAAGAATATGCTCGGGTCCTATGAGGGTACGTTGGGCTTCTCATATAGTACATCAACAGTTTCCGGATGGCCGACCAGCTGGAAGGTGGATGAGATGCGCATCATCACGATTGACAAGTTCCCTTATCGAACGCTGGCGAACGGTGTGTCAAAGGAAGGATCGACAGGAACAGAGTCACCGCTTCATGCCGCCTTGCTCAAGGCACAGGACGCTCCGCTCAAAGCCGTCATCAAAGGGATCGGGCTGTCTGACAGCAACGCCTCTCTCACCATCATACCGCAAATCAAGTTCAACGTGACAATCGATGGTGACACCTATGAAATGAGAGGCTATATCACGGACAACAAGCCCGTGTTCAGCAGCCGTTACACGATGAGCAACTCAGAAATGGTCCTCGAATTCACGGTGGAGAAGCTGGTAAAGGTGAACAATGCGCATGGTACATCAGAGGTACAGAAAGACTTTGACAGGCCTGTTACCTATTATCTGAAAGCAAACAAGAAATAAGATGAAACTGATTTCATGGAATGTAAACGGGCTGCGTGCCTGTGTGGGTAAGGACTTCGAGCAGCAGTTCAAGGCGCTGGATGCCGACTTCTTCTGCCTGCAGGAGACCAAGATGCAGGCCGGACAGCTCGACATCAGCTTCCCCGGATATACGTCATACTGGAACTACGCTGACAAGAAAGGCTATTCCGGCACGGCCATCTTCACGAAGCACAAGCCGCTGGACGTGACCTATGGCATCGGCATGGACGAGCACGACCATGAGGGACGTGTGATCACGCTGGAGATGGACGACTTCTATCTCGTAACGGTCTACACACCGAACTCGCAGGACGGTCTTCGCAGACTGGACTACAGAATGAAATGGGAGAAAGATTTCCAGGATTATCTCCACAGGCTCGATGAGAAGAAACCCGTCGTGGTGTGCGGCGACATGAACGTGGCCCATGAGGAGATCGACATCAAGAACCCGAAGACGAACCGCAGGAACGCCGGTTTCACCGATGAGGAACGTGAAAAGATGACCCGACTGCTGGACAGCGGATTCATCGACACCTTCCGTTCGCTCTATCCGGAGCAGGTAACCTACTCCTGGTGGTCGTACCGTTTTCGTGCGAGAGAGCGGAACACAGGCTGGCGTATTGACTATTTCCTCATTTCCGAACGTCTGCGAGACCGTCTCGAAGATGCCAAGATCCACACGGAAATCATGGGAAGCGACCACTGTCCGGTAGAAGTCGACCTGAAGTAGGACCTTCGTATGCGTGCCCAGATCAAGACATTACTTCTGATGGCTGCTGTACTGGCAGCCATCGTCGTCTATGCTGTTATCCCTGCGGAGATAACACTGGGCAGCTATACGATCCGGAAGATAACACTTGCCCGCCTCTCCCGCCTGCACATTGAACAGACAAGACAGAAGAGGCGGGCTGTGAAAAAGACACGTCGGAACCAGACTGTCCTTTTCATCGGAGACTCCATGGTAGAGGGACTGTCACGCCGAATGGGCGATTATGCCGGTGAGAACGGACACAGGCTCTACACCGTCATCTGGTACAGTTCATCCACCGAAAGCTGGGGGACGACGCACACACTGGAGCATTACATAGCCCGATACAGGCCGACGTATGTTCTCATCTGTCTGGGAAGCAATGAACTCTTCGTCAACGACCTTGCCAGCCGGGCGCAATATGTACGCAACATCGTGAAGAAGCTGGACGGCATACCCTTTGTCTGGATAAGCCCTTCTGACTGGAACGGCGATACAGGCATCAATGATGTCATACAGGAGAATGTCGGTACAGGACGTTTCTTCGACAGCCGCAATCTCAAGCTCAGACGCGGGAGCGACCATTATCACCCGACATGGGCGGCCGCAGCCTACTGGATGGACACGGCGGCCAGGTTCATTTCCAGCCAACAGTGTGCTGCTCCCTTACAGTTGAACAGGCCCAACACCCACCATAAGGCGACCCGTACGAAGCTCCTGCAACCTTCCTTCGAAGGTTTTAAATGAGACGAAGACAGCTAAAAACGAAACTGACTCATGGCAAAGATAACACAGCTGACAACCACCTTGCTTGATTTCTTGTCCACACAAGACAAGAGCTGGTCGCTGTGTACGCTGGCGTTCATGGCATCCTTCCTCGTATTCTTTGCCATTTATATCGGACTGAACCGCTACCGTCAGCCGTGGACAAAGGCATACGTCATCGCATTCAGCCTCTTCTTTGCCTACAAAGCCAATGGGATACTGATGCTCATGCTCCCCATAACGGCAATCTCCTCATGGTATCTTACCCGCTTCATGATGCGACTGAGACGTGGGAAGATACGGAGATCAGGACTTGCCATCGTCATACTGGCGGAACTCACTCCCCTGCTCTATTACAAGTACACGGACTTCACGCTCGAAATACTCCATGAAATCCTGCACAGCAACTTCTCTCCGGAGAAGATGCTGCTGCCCGTAGGAATCTCGTTCTTCACCTTTCAGGCCATCAGCTATACGGTCGATGTCTACAAGGGACGTTACCCCAAGACCGCAGAACTGACCGACTATGCCTTCTATCTCACCTTTTTCCCGCTTCTCATCGCCGGTCCCATCACCCGTGCCGAAGTGCTGCTTCCACAAGTCGGAAGACCGAGAGAGGACTTCGACAGCGGACTTGTATATAAGGGGCTGTGGCTTATCATCTGCGGAATGGTCAAGAAGGCACTCATTGCCGATTACATTGCACAATACAACAACATCGTGTTTGACGCTCCGGCCGTACAGAGCGGCTTCGGAGACCTGATGGGCGTGCTGGGCTTTTCGGTACAGATCTACTGTGATTTTTCCGGATACAGCGACCTTGCCATCGGTGTCGCAGCCCTCATGGGGTACGAACTGAAAGACAACTTCAACTTCCCTTACCAGAGTCTGAACCTCACCGAGTTCTGGCATCGCTGGCACATCTCCCTCTCCACATGGTTCCGCGACTATCTCTACATTCCTCTGGGAGGCAACCGGAGAGGGGCATTGCGCACCTATCTCAACAGTTTCCTGGCCATGATTGTCGCGGGATTATGGCACGGGGCATCGTGGATGTTCGTCGCATGGGGTGTGCTTCACGGTATCGGTCTGGTCGTCCATAAGCTGTGCAAGAACAACGGACTGGACCGCATTCCCGATAATACGGCAGTAAAGGCCATCAGCTGGTGCCTCACCTTCGGCTATGTCACCTTTGCGTGGATTTTCTTCCGTTCACCTGACATGGCGACAGCCACGACCCTGATGACAAACATCCTCCAGACGACAAGCCTTTCCGATGCCTATACCTTCCTCATGGAATACCCGCTGTGGCTCATCGTCGTCCTCATCAGCCTGGAGCTTCACAGCATCCGCGGCAACGATTACAGCTGGCTGCAGGACCGCTTCGTCCATGCTCCATGGCTCGTAAAACTGGGTATATTCGCCCTGGTGCTGCAGCTGGCCATCAACTTCAGCCAGCACAGCATACAACCTTTCATCTACACGCAGTTCTGATACCGGAGACAGGACGGCAGACGGATATTCCATCGCCAGACACCGACATCCACTTTCTTCGCTGAAGGGCATGATGCCCCAAATCGAATATTCCCCGACAGGCTTCGCTCAGCCTGCCGGGGATCGGTTTTTATAGAGGATTTTACAATCCGGCTTGACAGAGCAAGCCTAAAGTGCAACTCTGAAGCCGCATCTCCCGATGCAGAGACGACAGATCTAATCCCTTTAACTTTATTGCATTGAAAAAACCAATACATCTCCTGGACGGGACTGGACGCCGCCGAATGCCCGCCAAGGCAAAAGCATGCGACAGTCCATGGTGTCCGCAGGAGGGAAACCACTACTGGAGCAGTTCCGCATAGTGCTTGAGATTCACTTTCTCCATTCTCCCGTCAGGATGGGTCACCATCATGTAATTGAACCGTACATGTCCCTCGGCATAAGCCACTACCCCCACGCTTCCATCACGAAGGTTCAGTGTGAGATAGCCGTTACGCTTCCCATTCTCATAGTTACAGTTCCATTTCTCCTTTCCATTTGGATAGTAAGAGGTCACATGCCCGTCAAGCACCGTGTTGGCGTCGTTCCCCAGATCGAGGAAAGCATAGCCTCCTTCGAGCCGCTTCTGACCGTCTGGATAAAAGTCCTGGAAGATGTCACGCTCCTGTCCCTTGTAAGTTTCTTTCGCCAGAAGACGGTAATAAGCCGCCGCATCACGGTCGGCCACTACTTTCTTCTGCTGATTGTAGAATATCGTATCACGAGATACCACCACTGTTGTAACGCCTTCACGCGCAAAAGATGTTGCAGAAACCAAGCACACCAGTGCTAACAAAAGTAATTTTCTCATTGTTGTATAGGTCTTTAATTATCGTTTTGACACCGCAAAATTAGTGCTTAGAAATGACACCGCCAAATAAAAACAAGGGTATTTTCCGATTATTTTTCATGCGTTTTCAGTTGTAATTTACGGTCGCAGAAAATATCAAAACGTAAACAAAATCACGCAGATTAGTTCAGAAAAAGAAGCAGACTATACAAAATTCAAGAATACAAGACCTTCTCCCTGTCTATCTGTCACATGATTGACCTATATCAATTCCGTGTGCAAACAACCGGAACGACAGTGTTGCATTTTGTCAAGAAAACACTACCGGAAGCAGAAGATGAACGGCAGATTGTATCTGCAGGCAACGGGCCGGCCGTGCAGCATAGCCGGTTTCCAGCCATGTATCGACCGCAGGGCAGCGGCGACAGCACGGTTCAAAACGACATTGCCTACCGTCAAGAAGACCATATCCTTCAGCGATCCATCCACATCGATGACAAAGGACACGATCACCTTCCCCCTGGATGTCGATTCCCGGTGGTTGTCACTATAAAAGAGATTCTGTCCGACAGCCTCCGAAATGTTCCCTTCAAACCGGGGCATTGTCTCTGGAAAAACCGAGTCGGCAGGAAGAGCTGCATATACCGCCTCAGCGGGGAGGTGCGCTGTGCCGGCGGCAGGAAGCGGCTGTCGCAGCCATCTCCTGAAATTCCTTGAGAAAAGCACATCTATCACCTCACTGCTCACCAAAGAATACGTGCCCCCGACACTGTCCGTACCGAGATCAAAGCGCACGTACGGTCCCTCCAAGGCAAACTGGCCGGGCAGATGTTCCCAGTCGACAGTATCGGTGAGAGGGGCATTCGACGTCGTGTCAAGTACCTCACAGAACTGATAACGTATGCCGGCATTCCTCCAGAGACGTTCCTGATTGAACACATCTCTCTGTGTCAGGATCTTCTGATGGATAAGGTCAAAGGTGAAGTACAGGTGTCTGGAGGCAATGACCGACTGCTCTCCCCGTTCTTCCAGACAGGCGAGGAAAGAGATGTACCGCCCCGGCTCCAGCCAGAGGCAATGCAGCTTCATGTCGCAATACCGGCGGACGGACGCTCTGTCATCCTTCATCGTCCGAATCTCCTTGCCCCTCCTCTGCTGGAAATTCCGCCATCCTTCCCTATAACCGGCGGACGGCTGTCCGAAGAAGAAAGCCGTAAGACAATGCTGCAGCTCCGGCAGCACCGATCCATTCAGTCCTTCCGGCCATTCCATGTCCATGGAGACACTGGTCAGCGTGTCGCCTTTCTCATACAGATGGCAGGACGCCTCATAGAGCATGGCGTCGCGGGAAGCGACAGTCATCGATGTCTGTGCCGTTGCGGTAAGGCCTACGGCCAGAGAGAGAAGCAAGGGGAAAAGTCTGCCGGTCATCATTTCATAAAAGGTTGTCTGTCGTTTCCGCTGTACTTTATTTCTTCCTCGTGAAGGAGTCGTCGAGCTGCATCTCGCCCGTGAAGCGGATGGACTCTCTTCCGCTGGGGCTCACGATGAGCGAGGCCGCAGCATTGTCGAACACCTCCAATACGATCTGAAAACTCTCGTATTCGTCGCGTGTCGTCATGACGACACGCCGCCCGTTCCTGATCAGTTCTTCCTTATAGTCGGTCAGCGGTTCCAGGAGATGCATGCCACCGCCCGAACCATAAGGTATCTGGTACGCCCGGCCGATATACGGAAGGGAAAGACCGACTGAATCGCCGCTCACCTCGATGCACCAGTCTTCCGCCATATAAACGGAAGGGCCGCGCATGGGATACATCCGGTCTACGAAGACACGGTAGCGGCGTTCACCCAGATGCGCTTTCACAGCGGCCGTCCGCAGGTGCGCCATCTGCTCCTTGGAGACAGGGTTCCCCTCTGAGTCATAATAAGCCGTAGCACAGCCTGCCAGCAGGGCGGCTGCCGAAAGGGACAAAATCAAATGTTTCATCATTTACCTCGCTTTCTTTTAATGTTCCTGCTGTCCTCTCCCTCAAAGCAGGCGTGTACAGAAGCAGAGAAGCCGGCTGCGGGGAGACAGCATGCCTTATTCTATCTTCTCGATCTTCGGCGCCTCCATCTTTTCTATGGCGGGAGCCGACTGCCGGGCAGGCTGCTCCGCAGGAGAAGTCACATCGGGAGCAGGCACCGGAACCGGAGCCTCGCTATGGTCGTCACCAGTCTTCGCCCCCGCCGCTTTCTCTTCCGCCGGCCGGGCATCTTTCCCTTTTCCTCCATCGCCGGCTTTCGCCTCATCCGTCATCATGTCCTGTTTCGAAGCCTTCATCTTCGGCCAGAGATAATCGCCCACAATGTCTATTGTGTCCCTGTCGGCATCGTGCTGGAGCTCCTCTTCCTGCGCATCGTCAGCCAATGGCGCATCATCTTCAGCCACAATGAAATTGTAGGCCAGTCCCAGGAGAACAAGGACAATCAGACCCAGAAGCACCTTAAAGGTGAGGGTCCCGGTAAATCTATGCTGTATATGCTGCTTCAACATCGTCTTGCTGTATAATTATTCTGTTCATGGGAAGTCCTGTTTATGCTCCCGGAAGAAACACAATCCTATATGTTCTCCTTCCCCCTGCAAATTTAGATAAAAATCCCGAATTATAAGCCAATTGGAATAAAAAACCAAAATGAATGCCTCCGAATACTCCTTTCCTGATGTTTGAAAAGGTCTGAATTCTTCAAGACCAGCATGCTGTGTAGAAGCCGTGGAAAGAGGGGGGGGCAGCTTTATGAAACGGCAGATCCGGACACCTGCTTCCGCACAGAAGTTCACCCAATGGACTCTCTTCGACCTTTTTTGACGCACATAAGAAAGACCTTGTCAATCAGTATGGATGACGGTCTCGATGGAATACGTGACCGTTTTATATCGTTGTGAATAACTCCAGTTGTTTATGAGGAGTTACAACCTCAACCCTCTCCTGTAAATCAAAATTGAAGACCATGGCTTCGACCATAGAGTGTCTGTTCTCAATTTTTCCACCGTTATGGTAGAAATGTTCTTTCGTCACGACATTGAAACGCTGCCAGAGACGTTTTATCATCTCATTGGGCCGGTAATCATTGTGATGCCAGGTAGAAAGAATAAATTTCGCACGGGTCTGTGACAAAGCATGGAAAAGTTCCTCTTCATCTTTCTCCGTCCATCCATTGTAATAGTCTACATATCGACCATAATATGGCGGGTCGCAATAAATAATATCGTTTTCACCAGCCTGTGCTATGGTTTCAAGGAAGGAAACATTATTGAAACTCCACGCTTTCTTGTTGATGACCTGAGCGACACTTCCTATTTGATTGCAGATTTTCGTTATATATGCAGGTGCAAATCGTCCAGGTTTTTTACAAAAGGGTATATTCCAATCGCCGCGTCTGTTGAAACGCATCATTCCGTTAAACCCTGCCCGAGACAAAAAAATAAAGTCATAAGGACTATGTTCCTGATTGAACCTGTCGCGAACAAGCCGATAATAAGCATAACCGTCTTCGTCCGCTGTCTCCAAGAGTCTGCTTTCACGCTCAAGATATGTACGCATTGTATAAGGCGTAATTATCCCACTTTGGACTTGTCGATAGAAATTTATGATATGCGGGTTGGTATCCCCTACGATATGAATACCATTGACTGGCGAATTGAAGCCGACTGCACCCGTGCCGAAAAAAGGTTCTATCCAACGTGCATTAAGTGAAATTCCCGATGTCAGAATCAGGTCATTAATCCATGGGAGCAATTTGGTCTTAATACCCTGCGATTTTATAGGAGGAATGATGACAGGCATGTTTATTTTTTCAATTCGTTAAGTATTTTATGCTCTTTTTCCAGATATTCCCGGTAAGTCTCAAGATTATTATAATGAGGTTTCCCAATGCCAGCTTTAGTTGCATCTGCTGCATTATAGAAATTCATCCAATAATGGTCAAACACCTTTTCTCCGAGTGTAGCAAAGGTGCCTTCTCCCTTCGTGAGTTTGTCAATCTCTATGACCCCTCCGATATTCCTCGTGTTTCCACTGCCCGGTCTGTCACATGCAATTTTCCATTTGGGCTGGACAAAGAAAATAAAATGCTCAATAACCGATTTTATTGCATTAAGCTCGTTTATGCTATATACTTTCAGTTCATCCTCAGTACTGACACCTTGCTTATAAAGTATCCCCAGTACAAGATGACATTTATACGCACCATACGGATAATCCGTGTTCTTTTTCACTTTGCGATTACGGAAATATCCCCAATATGAACCTGACGGAAAGAGGATGAAAATTGCCGGTTCACCCAATGGTGTCTACCCCCCGACCGGCCGGAGGACAAACGGGAATAGGATTCCCAACCGGTCGGGAATCCGGTTCCCAGCCGTTGGGAGCAGGATTCCCGGCCGTTGGGAACGGCAGTCCCAGCGTCCGGATCAGCGACGACAGGCAGGAGCGGCCTGTCCCGGCTGCCCAGCCTCCGGACAGCCGGTGCGCCGGCTATTCCTTGATGCGGATGAACGCATTGGCAAGGATGGCTGTCAGACCTCCCGTCGTGATCCCGCTCGAAAAGATGTTCTTGATAATATCGGGCATCTTGTCGAGGATGCCGGGCACTAACTCCACGCTCAGGCCCATGGCAAAGCTGATGGCCATCACCAGCACCGCCTTGCGTGTTATCTCCGTGGCGGCGATGATGCGGATGCCCGCTGCTGCGACCGTACCGAACATCAGCAGCGTCGCTCCGCCCAGCACCGCATCGGGGATGAGGGAGAAGAGCTGGCCGACGACCGGGAAGAGCCCCAGCAGCACCAAAGCTCCGGCGATGAAGTAGCCTACATAGCGGCTGGCGACGCCTGTGAGCTGGATCATACCGTTGTTCTGGGCGAAGATGGAGTTAGGGAAGCTGTTGAAGACGGCAGCCAGAAAGGAGTTGAAGCCGTCGGCAAGGACACCTCCCTGCGCCCTTTTCAGGAAGACGGGTCCCTCGACCGGCTCGCCCGAGATCAGCGAATTGGCGGTGATGTCGCCGAAAGCTTCAACCGCCGTGACGAGATAGATCAGCCCCAGGCCGATGATAGACCCCGCATCGAAGTGCAGGCCGTACTTGAAAGGCACAGGGATGTTCAGGTTTCCCGCACCGCTGATGCGTGAGAAATCAATCATGCCGAGCGCATAGGCCGTCACGCAGCCTATCAGCAGCCCCAGCACGATAGAGCCCATGCGCAGGAAACGGTTGGACGAACGGTTGAAGGAAATAATGCTCACCAGCACCAGCAATGCCAGCCCCAGGTTCTGCAACGACCCGAAAGTCCCGCCGTCCACCGCCGACTGGCCGCCGCCGCAGGAGGTGATGCCGGCCTTGATCAGGCACATACCGATGAGCGAGACGACAATGCCCGATACCAGCGGCGTGATGATCTTACGGGTATAAGGCAGCAGACGGCTCACGACCATCTCGACGACCGATGCCACCATGCAGGCACCGAAGATGTAGCTGAGCCCCAGTCCGACATCCATCTTGCCGCCGATGATGCCGAGCATCCCCGCACCGATGATCGGACTGATGAACGAGAAAGACGTCCCCTGGATGCAGAGCAGCCCCGTCCCGACCGGGCCGAACCTGCGGCACTGGACGAATGTGGCCAGCCCCGACACGAAGAGCGACATCGACACGAGGAAGCCGGTCGTCTCCAGGTCGAACTTCAAGGCAGAGCTGATGATGAGCGGAGGGGTAATGATGGCGACGAAGATCGCCAGCAGATGCTGCAAGGCGGCAAACAGTGTCTCACGGAGAGGCGGACGGTCGTTCAGACCATAGATGAGTTCCTTGGATTTTTCCATTCTTTTACTTTTTAAATGCTATATATAATAAGGTGTACCATGCTTCAGGAAGCGGGAGTGGCCGGCATGCCGCTTCAACGGCCGACGGCCTGCCGCCCCGGAGGCAGACGGATTCATCCAGCAAAGGCAGCGGGCATGGAATCCGCCGAAACAAAAAAGGCAGGCATGAAAGCCCACCTTGGTTCTATTCTTCTCGCAGTTTTATCTCACAATTGTCAAGCGACTCGATGATCGCCAGGCTCTCGCAGCGCACACCGGCCGCCTCTATCACCTCGCGGCCGTGCTGGAACGCTTTCTCGATGATGAAGCCCATCCCCACCAGTTCGGCCCCGGCCTGCCGGCAGAGGTCGATGATGCCCTTAGCCGCATTTCCATAGGCAAGGAAGTCGTCGACGAACAGCACCTTGTCGCCCTTGCCCAGATACTCCTTGGAGATGACGACGTGGTATTCGCGCTGCTTGGTGAACGAAAAGACCGTCGTCGAAAGCATATCGCCCATCGTCGAGGGCTTCTTTTTCTTGGCGAAGACCACAGGCAGGTCGAGCAGGAAGCCCATCATGATGGCCGGTGCGATGCCGCTTGCCTCAATGGTGATGATCTTGTTGATTTCGGTCGAAGCATAAC
This sequence comes from Prevotella multiformis, assembly GCF_018127985.1. Taxonomy (NCBI): domain Bacteria; kingdom Pseudomonadati; phylum Bacteroidota; class Bacteroidia; order Bacteroidales; family Prevotellaceae; genus Prevotella; species Prevotella multiformis. The sequence goes on from NZ_CP072357.1 coordinate 785,471, forward strand.
GGCGGATGAACTCCACACAGACCTGCTTCATCAGGTTAGGATCCATCTGGTGATTGATGAACTTGTCTACTTTCAGGATACCGTTCGGGTAACACTTTCCATCCTTGAGGATACGGTCGCGTAATGCTTTCATTGTGCAATGAATCGTTAGTCGGTTTTGAGAATTAATTGCCTGCAAAAGTACTAAAAAGATTAAATATAACGAAAAATACCTGTGTTTTTCTGTTTCCCCGATAATGGAGTTCCTGCTGTGGATAGCAGGTACCCGGCACCATCGCAACTAAGCCTTACTTGACGTGCAAGTAAGGCTTACTTCACGGCTTATCAAGGCTTGGTTGAGAAGCAATCAAGCAACAATTATTACACGATCTTGCAACATGCTGACCACCTGATGTTTGTACCTGCGCCTTCAACGAGTCATTTTTCAGTCCCACTTCTCCATGAGATGAGCAGCTAAAACGCCATTACCACGGTAGTGGAAATAGACTTCTTCTTCAATGCTGCCACAATATCTTTGGCAGTTTCCAAGTCCGTTTCGATCGGAATCGTCCGCTGCGCACTTTTAAGAATATTGTTGAGTGAATTACCCGTGAGCGCATTACTGTTGCCGGAAAGCGAGTTGACAATGTTCACAACCGCAGACTTCTGCTGCTTGCGGGGCACGGTAATCAACTTGATATTATAGCGAGGCTGCGGTTCATCAGCTGGAGGAGCCGGTTTTTCTTCCTGCTCATGCGAATCGACTGGCGGAGGAGCAGGCTTCTCTTCCTCACCCTTCAGATCAGGATTCGTTTCCTTTCCCTGCTTGTCAACTGGTTTGGAGACTGGCTCCCCATGCTGGTCATGCGGTTCAGATGGCCAGAGAATTGGCGGTTGAACCACTGGAACAGGCTCACCCTCTTTTATCTCTACAAGCTGGTTGTTAAAGATTTCGATCAGCTTGGAGATGCCCATTGGCATGTCAGCCGCAGTCACGCAAAGATTGACGTCAATACATCGCTTGCTCTTGAACTCCTCCTTGGTAACATCCGTCATTGCAGCAGAGTCGCCTGGAGCAGAATACTTGGCCTTGAGTTCCACCTTGTCATCCTGCATGCTGCTCTCCGTCACCGTTGCCTGAAAGGTCAAGTTAACCTGTTCTATCTGCAGGTAGGGAACGGGCACGATGCAGATGAGTGGCATGATGAGACGGTTTACCTGTCCACCACTCTCGAAGTAGAAGGTCACGGTGACAGGCTCAAGATTTTCAGAGTGGCCGGGCTTCTTTCTGAACACCACCCCGTAGAGATATTCAAGGGTAGCTCGGGCAGCCTCTTCCTGTGCATTTACACAGGCTGAAAGAGGTCCGCCGATGATGCGATTGAAATCAAGTTCGCTCAGCGAAGAATTCTGCTGGCTTTGTTTGGGGTTATTTAATTCAGGCATATTCTTTCTGTTTTAGAGATTCTTGGAATTGATTCTTACGGGTTATCCGCTGGTTCGTCAGCCTTCCGTATGCGCATACCGTTGCTGCCTGCTATCTGCAACAGACGCGACATGCCATTTGAAGGGGCTGCGGCAACCGCCTTGATGTTCACACGTATGTTGTTGCGCACATCGCTTTTTTCCTGGCGTGACTCGGCAAGCAGGTGATTGGAGGGTGAGAAACGCACCTTTAATCCTTTCAGCTGATGGGTGTTCGAAGACATGATACTTACGAAGAAAGAAAGATCCGCCTGACTGATTTGCAGGAAAGGAAAGGGCACCAGTACCAAGAGGGGCACACGGAGCGTGTGGTTTTTCCCATCCTGCTGAAACGAGAAACTGACCATTACGGGTTCAGAACCATTGTCAGTAGCATGGAAGGCGGTGCGCTCAATGAGGTCAAGCGACTTTTCCAAAGTCTCATGTTGCGCCTCGATGCAGTCGGTAAGCGTCTTGCACATGATGTCAGAGAGCCACATGACATCTCTATACGTCTTCTTCTGGGGGTTGCTTTTCTGTCCGTCACTCATTTCTTCCTACGTGATTTGATTCTTCGTTTAAGATTCTTCTGCACTGCTCCTGCCTTCCCTTCCCGCTCACATCGGGTTTGAAATCTTCATCTTCTAAGCGTTTTTTCCGCTACTAACCCTTTTCCTCATCCGGCTTCCAGTCACTGGATGTGGGACGCCTAATAATGCGAGGGTCGACAGGTCTATCTACGTCAACAGTCCTATCTGCGTCAACAGTCCTATCTGCGTCAGCAGGTCTTCCTTCCGTTCCTAAACGTACAACATCTGCCCTTCTCACAGCTTCAGTACAATCTAGCATGGAGCGTTTTACAGGTATGCGCCACTCTTCGCTGGGACGAATAAAAGAACTGTTCTCTTCTCTGTTGGGACGAGCTACAGGACGTTCAGAATCAACACCAGGGCGAGTTACAGGACTGTCTTCCACTCTGCCGGGGCGGACATAAGAGCTGCTCCCTTCTGCGCTGGGACGAGCCACAGGACGGTCTTCCACTCTGTCGGGGCGGACATAAGAACTGCTTCCTTCTGCGTTGGGGCGAGCCACAGGACGGTCTTCCACTCTGCCGGGGCGGACATAAGAACTGCTCCCTTCTGCGCTGGGACGAGTCACAGGACGGTCTTCCACTCTGCTGGGACGAACTACAGGACGATCTCCCACTCTGCCGGGGCGGACATAAGAACTGCTCCCTTCTGCGCTGGGACGAGTCACAGGACGGTCTTCCACTCTGCTGGGACGAACTACAGGACGGTCTCCCACTCTGCCGGGGCGGACATAAGAACTACTCCCTTCTGCGCTGGGACGTGCTACAGGACGTATATTGTCTATACTAGGGCGAACTATAGGTCTACTAGGTCTACGGCCGTATTCTATATCTATAGAGGAATCCGACGGCTTAGGAAGCCCGTCCTGGGGCAGTCTGCCTGGCCGAGGTCGAAATATAGGATCGGTTGGATTTAAAAGGTCAGGAGCATTACGGCGCCGTTCATTGTCAAGCACATACCCTACAAAGTCGGTATAAGCGGTATCAATATAGCCGTTTTTCCGATACCCCTTGGGCAAATCCTTGTTGTTGAGTTCGCCGTATGTGTACCAGCCATTATACCGTTTGCCGAAGTTTGCAAGGTCTTCCTTGAGAATACGCTGTCCGTCAGTAGAATTAATGTCATTGGGATAGATACGCTGTGCCGTCCTGAGGGCAAGCAGCAGATGGTTGCGCAGCCAGTCATGCCTGTTGCTGCCACGGAGTGTTTCCTGCCGATCAATGTTCCACTGTATGCTTTGTTCTGGGTCGAAAGTGCACTCCGGATGTGGTTTCTTCCTGTTGGTCTCAGGCAGTGCAAACGGATTCCGGGGGTCAGGACGGTTCTCACGGATGCGCTTTTCCTGCGCTTCTTTTCTCCACCGTTCTTTCTCTTCCTTCAGCTTTTGTTCCCTTATCCGTTCCTCCTCTGACTGTTCTTTATGCAGCCTGACCGCCTGTACGAGCGCAGCAATCTTGTCGTGGCGCTTTTTTTCAGCCTCTTTACGGCGTTTTCTTTCGCGTTCCCTTTCTTCTTCAATGCGTTTCTGTTCCTCGCAATCTGCAGCTATGATAGCACGTTGCCGATCCGCTTCCCAACGCATCTCATCCACTTCTTCAGCTGTCAAAGTCTCCTGTATGATGAGATTGTTGCCAAAGAAATCAAGCATTTTTGCCATACCCGACGGCATATCGCTGGTTGCAGCACGGATGCTGATACCCATTTTGCTCTGCATCGAAATAGACTTTTCATCCTCTTCCGTGCGTTTATACCCTTCTGACGCATACTTCGCTTCCATCTTCTCGCTGTCGCATGCCGTGATGTCGGCCGTAAAAGAGAGGTCAACATAGTTGATGCGCATATACGGAATGGGGACAATGGTCATGAGCGGCACCGTCATGAGCATGGGAACTCCCTCCATGATGAAGGAGAAAGTAACAGTTACAGGCTCTCTACCCTCGATATCAAGACTTGAATCGGTCATCGTAAAACCACGGATGAAATCCATTGTGGTCTGCGCGGCCTCAGCCTGCGCATGTACGCATGCAGCCAATGGTCCGCCGATGATGCTTCCGAAGGGGATGGAATTGAGGGCGCTCACGACCTTACTGCCTGCATTTATATTAGTTCCATCTTGCATAATGTTACGGAATTATCGTTGGAATGAACTTGCCTTCTTGAGGTTCTGTTGTGCCTCTTCGACGTTTTTCAGTATCTCCATCGCACGCTTTGACTCGTTACGGTTGATGTTCAGCACGAGGTGGCAGTGTGGACAATGCAGTCCGCTTGCCGAAAGCAGTTCAGTGATGGAAGTAGAAATGAATGTTCCACATTTAGGACAGTTGAGCCCCGGGGTTTTCTGCTGATTATTTGTCATAGCTATAGGTTTTGATATTATTCTTGGTTTTTATTCTTTGATATCACCTTTATGCTGCTGTCTGTTGCCTGCAGCAATCCACGCATGCCATCAGGCAACTGGACTGGTTCGAGCTTTACATGTACCTTGATGTTTGTCATCTTCTGTTCCAATCTCCTAGCTTTTGGCATTTCTGTCGGTACAGGTCGCTTGAGCCTGACGCAGACTCCGGGGGCAATTATCCTTCTCCGCAGTATTTCCTTTTCCAGCGTTGCTGACATTTTCGCCTCCGGAACACTTCTCAGCTGATCCCTGAACACCGGATAACGCTCCAGAAAAAGGTGCCGTTCTTTCTCGTTTACATCGGTTTTGATGTCAACCTGTGCCTCAATGTCAAACGTAGCTTCCGCAACACGCAGCACAGGAAGCGGCAACAACGACAGCTTGGGTATGGAGACAATCTGCTGCAGCCCGTCAGAATCGGTCATTTCAAAGTCAACCATCTTGAGCCTTTCATGTCCATCTCCTATTTTCGAGGGTACCAGTGCATAGTTACGCAGCACCTTCAGATAGTCTTCGGCAGCCTTCTGGTCGGCAGCAACAGTTGACTGGATCATTCCCGTCAGCATATCAGCCAACGTCATCTCCATCGAATCTCCCCCCTTGCCACCTGCAAGGTCTTCAGGACGTATCTCTTGGGTATTGGTAATGTCATTGTCCATAATGCATTGTCAGAGTTTATGATTCAGACTTCTTTATACTTTCCTGCGGTGAGACCGTCAATGAGACACTGTGGACAGCATGCCCGGGCAGCAATGCCAGACGGTCAGCATCGACAATGACATCCATCGACTGAATGCCGTCTTCCGGCGATTTCCCCTGCAGTTCACCGTCAGAAGCGATAGCGAAGCGGAAGGTTATCTCCATGTCGCCAATAGTCACGGCAGGCAGATTCAGCTGATTCATGACACCCGCATCGGCATATTGCTCAGCGAGTGATTCTGTGAGGAGGTTAGCCTCATGCTGCGCCGACAGTACGTCGCGCAGCACTGAGGCTATTACGTCTTGTAATTTCGTCATGTTGAAATTATTTTTATGATACAAATACTATGCGTTGCAGTTTTCCCGCAGTGATTTTGTAGACTCCTTTTTCGCTGAACACAAGCAGCATGTTGTCACCGCTCTGCAGCAAAACAGGAGTTTTCGCGCCGTTAAGCTGAACGCACTTCACCGCCGTCGGCTGGCAAGCTCCCTGTTCGTCACGATAGTTTACCGATATGGCAGCATACCCGTTGGTAAGCGACACCTGTTCTGCCGACACCTGAAGAACACCATTGGGGTCGATGACTTCCGCCGACTCATTGAGTACATCTAACAGTTTGTCGATTCCACGAGGCATATCCCCTTCGCTTGCAGTGATGGTCACGTCCATCGTTGTTTCCACACTGTAGCGCGAGTCACGGGTTGCACCAGAGTCTTTCTTTGACGAATAGCTCGCCGACAAAGTTGCCGCAGGACTTGAGCTGTTCTCCGTTTCAGGTTGTTTGGCACTCTTCCCTGCCGTCTCCCCCTTCCCTGCTGAAGGCTTCTGTGCTCCTCCACCAGAAGAAGACGGCTTGGCAGGCTTGTCACTGCTGCCCAATCTGAAAGTGGTATTGACAGGTGTTCCGCCGCTTCCTACCGAAGCCACGACCGACGAGACTGCATCCACCTTGGCCTTGAACGTGTAGTTCATGGACGTTATGGAGAGGCGTGGCACCGGCATCAGCGTGAGCAGCGGTACCCGCATCTTCACCTGTTTACCGTCGCGGACGAAGTTCATCGTGACATAGGCTATCTGTCCCTGTCCGTCCTCGTCCACTTTTATGCCTTCTTCACGAATGTAACCGAGCGTCTCCTTCGCCAGGTCACGCTGTGCCTTGATAGCTGCACGCAGCGGATTGCCAATGAGCTTATCGAACGACAGCTTGTCAAGCAGGTTCAGGGAATCTTCCACGAAAGCCTTGTCAATCTGCACTTCGTTCAACTCCTTCATCTGTTCAGCCAGGGACGGTTGGCTTGCGCCGCCCTTTTCGCCCTTTCCGACAGTGTCCTTGACACCCTCAAGAATACTCTTGCCTTCCTCAACAACTCCGCCTTTTTCCTCTTTCGGGGACTCGGCATCGTCCTTGTCTTTGTCCCCGGTGTTGCCGTCTTTACGATCAGCTTCACCGCCAGCATCTTTATTGGTGTCCTTATCTTTACCACTGTCTGTGCCTCTCAGATCCTTAACCTTGTTTTCAACAGTCTCCTTGACTGTATCTATAATGCCTTCAAGGAAGCCACCACCCTCTTTTCCGGATGCGCCTTGTGCGGCATCTCCATCCGTTTTCGGGGCTTGCTCCGCAGGCGGAGAGTTGTTGGCAAGATTTTCATCTTTGCTTTTATTATTGTCATCTGGCATAGTCAACTGTTATTTAATTACTTTGATGACCAGCTTTCTCTCGCCGGCCTTTGCACAATAATCTCCCTCTTCATTGAACTTGCAGAGTAATCCAGCGTCGTCAGCAGCCTTCTCACATTTTTTGTCTGTAACTTCACTGCCCAACTTGGAGCCCTTATATTCATACAGGCGAATGTCCTCGGGCATGTAATATCCCTCCTTATTCTTGTAAGAAATATAGGTGCTTCCGCCGCCACCCAGACTGACTACCTGGTCAGAGGCGCGCATTTCACCCTTTGTGTCCGTAGAGTCAATAGAGCTACTGAGTACTTCCAGCACCTTCGACATTCCGGCAGGCATGTCGTCCTGTCCGGCTTTGACGTTCACGTCCATCGTATATTCCACGCTGTATTTGGAATCACGCGTTGCCGTGGAGTCTTTCTTGCTTGATATGCTGGTGCTCAATTCCACGCTGCCACTTGCTACGAGTAGGTTGAATCCCGCCTTTACCTTCGTCCCCATTTCAAATCCGAAGGACTTATGTTCGGTTTTTGAAGTGGATGCTGCCGCAGAGATGCGTGCCTTGAAAGCAATGTCAATCTCGCGTATGGTAAGGTAAGGAATCGGAACTATCGTCAGCAATGGCAGGCACAGAGTTGCCGAACGCCCGTCTTTGCGGTATTCGAAACTCACGTAAATCGCCTTCTTTCCACCGCCCTCGGCGTCAGTCAGCCCCACATCTCTGATAAACTCCCAGGATGCTTGTGCCGCCTTAGCCTGCGCATCAATGCAGGCTTTGAGCGGACTTCCTATGAGCGTACCGAAAGGCAACGACTGCAGCGCATTGGTAGCGACTTGAGAAGGAGTCGTGTCAATGGATGCCATAACCTTGGAAAGATTTAGAAATTAATAATTCGATGATTCTGTCCGAAAGGCATGCTGTTAAGACTGGGCCGGAGCAGCAGGTGTGGGTGCTTTCTGTTCGAGTACCCTCACATTTATCTTCTGTACACCACACTCGATTACATAAGCATTATCTCTCGGTGTAAACTCAAATTCCATGGTCTTGTCCATGTCGTTTTTGGTGGCGCTGGCAGCATCCTTACATTTTATCTGGGTGGAATCATAGAGTCCCGCAGGTGTCTTATACTGGGCAATCACCTTTGCTTTCGCATCCTTCGCCACATAGAACGTGGTGTCGTTTACGGTCAGCTCGCCGTCGGGTGAGCAGAGATCCATCGCTGCACCGAGCAATTCAAGAATCTTTGCCATACCCGCAGGCATGGACTCCTGACCGGCATGTACAGCAACGTCAATCGTAGCCTCAACACTGAACGATGAGTCCTTCGTGCTCTTGGAATCGTACTTGGACGAATAGGATGTGGTCAGGCTGGTTGTCCTTTTCGAACGCCACCCGTTCTTTGTGTCCTTCTTGTAGTCTCGTTTATACTCTGAGGAGTATTCACTCGTATCAGAAGTGTTTTCAACACCGTTTACCGTGGCTTTGAAATTGATGTCAATAGAGTTGATTGCAATGTACGGAATAGGCAGAATCGTCAGCAGAGGAACGCTGATAGTCACCTTCCGCCCATTCTGTACAAAGTTAAAGTACACGTAGATAGCTTCTTTCGTACCGTCTTGCGTTTCGTTCAGACCTACCTCTTGGATGAAATTCACCGTAGTCTGCGCTGCTTGTGCTTGTGCCAGGATACAGGCATTCAGCGGACCACCAATTAAGGGGTCAGTCCTAAAACCCAGTTGCAAGTCTATCCTCTTAAGCACACAATTTCATAAGTATTTATTACCTTTGCATCATGAAGAGTCACCAATTATTACGTTGCATCTTTCCAGATGTACTTGCCGACTACTTTGATGTTGTCGATATTCACGAGAGTGTTTCGCAGTTTGACTTTTGGCTTGACGAGCGTAACTTCATGGAAAAGTCAGACCATAAGTTAGGCACTGTAAGCAGTTATGGTTTTACCAGCGAGCGTGTAATTCAGGACTTTCCTCTTCGTGGCAAAGCCGTCTATCTCCATGTTCGCCGTCGCAAGTGGCGTGACAGTTCCAACGGAGAGATATTTACTTATTCATATGATGACTTGACGGCCGAGGGCAGTAAACTATCCCCCGAGTTCGTTTCTTTTTTAAAAGAATAGAATTGAGTCCACTGCAGAGAGCATCGCAAGCATCGGTGCGCACTATGGCGTAAATGGCAAGCAGTTATCCACACAGTACAAGGAACATTTCAGTGATTATCGTAGCTGGGACCAGTTGGGGCATGCTCAAGACTGGCTATTGTTTGAAGATAACATAGGTGAGAACCTAAGTATTGATGAGACCTGTCTAAGCAGTGGCGAGGTTTATACTTTTCTGACCAACAAGGCGGGAAAGGGCAGAAAAGGGACTTTGGTAGCTGTGGTTAAAGGGACCAAGGCAGAGGACGTCATCCAGGTTCTCAAGACGATAAACCTTTCTAAACGAAAGACAGTCAAGGAGATAACACTCGATTTATCATCTTCTATGATGCGCATAGCCCGCTCTGTTTTTCCAAAAGCACTTATTACCAATGACAGATTTCATGTGCAGAAACTATATTATGATGCTCTGGATGACATGCGTATCGCTTACCGATGGATGGCAAGAGATAAAGAGAATGAGGAGATAAAAGAAGCTAAAAGTAAGGGTAAGGAATATATACCATTTAGATACAGCAATGGTGACACGCGCAAGCAGTTGCTCGCCAGAGCAAAGTTCATATTGACCAAGCACAAGACCAAGTGGACTGAAACACAGAAAGGTAGGGCACAAATCATCTTTGAACATTATCCGACACTGAAAAAGGCATATGATTTGGCTATGAAACTTACCGACATTTATAACATCAAGAGCATCAAGGATGCTGCAAGGCTGAAGCTGGCAAAATGGTTTAATGAGGTTGAAGAGCTGGGAGTGGACAATTTCTACACAGTGATTGACACGTTTGAAAATCATTATCAAACCATACTCAATTTCTTTGTAAACAGAGCTACGAATGCAAATGCCGAGTCATTCAATGCTAAAGTTAAGGCATTCAGGGCACAGTTCAGAGGAGTCACAGATATTCCTTTCTTTTTATATAGACTTATGAAATTATGTGCTTAAGAGGATAGACTTGCAACTGGGTTTTAGGACTGACCCCAATTAAGTTGTCGAAAGGAAGTCCTTGCAACGTTCGGATAGTTTTACCAGTTACTCCCATAGTGTTAAGTTTTTAGTCAGGTTCTTTGAATGGACAGATTGACAGGATAGAACCTGTATAAATCCTGCCACGTCCGGTTAGTTATTCAGCTATATAAATCACTGTGGCCTTCGTTTTAAAAACAAACGCAAAATCTATGTCGCAAATATAGGAAATAAAATAATAACTTCCAAATAATCAGACAAAAAAATCCATTTTCTTTTAAAAAAATCATACAAAGGAAAAATGCACAGAGGGGAACGTTTGCCGTAGCAAGGGCTGTTGGGCGGGAAGCAGGCTTGGTCATATTGGTTGCCAATCCCGGGGTTTCTCTGGAAAATTCCACAGTCCTCCGATGACGGAAAACCCAACGAAGCATCGGGAGCAATGCGCTCCTTGGCCATAATAATATTGTGTAGAAAACAACGGATGCCAGACAGCATTGCAACCAAAGCCCTACTTGAAATACAAGTAAGCCTTACTTCACACGCAACCAAGCCTTACTTACGATGCAATCAAGCACAGACAATTGCACAGCTCTGCAATCAACAGACAACCTGACCTTTGCACATTTTGCAGGAATCGGCCTTTTTCTCCTGCATCCCTGGTGCAGGCCAGAAAGAATCATGCAGGCCTACTTACTGCAGACAAAGCTTCTTTATTATGAAAATATTTATTACTTTTGCAGCCGTTTGCCGGAAGGGGAATGACAGCCCAGACCGGTCTTTTATTCATTCATTATATGTACAAACCAACATTTCAAAAGCGCAGCGTTCTGAAGTTCAAACACTTCTCCAACCACGGCTACTCGCTCTTCGCCGTCCTCGGCAAAGAGGTGCTGGTCGGGGTGCTGAGCGTCGCTACTCTGCAGCATGCCACCGCCAAAGGCATCAGTATCGAGGCCGACAAGGCCGAGACCGACTCAGCTGCTACCGGCCGGGGAGTGATGCTGGATGAGGTAAGCGTGACGGGGACGCGCGCACCGCTGACGGTCAGTCAGCAGGCGAGAATGGTAACTGTACTGAGCCGCGAGGACATCCAGGCGGCGCCGGTACAAAGTGTAAACGATCTGCTGAAGTATGCCGCCGGCGTGGATGTCCGGCAGAAAGGTCCCTTGGGCGCCTTGACGGACGTAAGCATCCGCGGCGGCAACTCCGAACAGATCACCGTCCTCCTCAACGGCATCAACATCTGTGATGCACAGACAGGGCACAACGCCTTTGATTTCCCTGTCGACATCAGCGAAATCGAACGGATCGAAGTCCTCGAAGGGCCTGCAGCCCGGGTTTACGGCACGTCTTCTTTATTAGGTGCCATCAACATCGTAACCCGGACACCACGGCAGACGAGTCTTTCCGCCCATGCAGAAAGCGGCTCCTACGGCTACTTCAGTGCCGGCGTGCGCGGCAACCTCGCATCCGGAAACCGGTGGGACAACCAGCTGTCGGCCTCCTGCACCCGCAGCGACGGTTATCTCCGCAGCAAGGCCGGCCGCCTTAATGCCGATTACCGCACGGCAAAAGCCTTCTACCAGGGCGGCTACACGGATGAGGACATAACCGTGAGATGGCACGCCGGACTGAGCGCAAAGGACTTCGGAGCCAACACGTTCTATTCTTCACGGTATGACGACCAGTTTGAACATACCTTCAAGACCTTCACCGCCCTGCAGGCCGAGAACCTCCGCGGACGCTTCCACATCCGGCCGGCCATCTACTGGAACCGCAGCATGGACCGCTTCGAGCTTTTCCGTGATGCGCCTGACAAATATCCGTTCAACTATCACCGTACGGATATTTACGGTGTCAATCTCAATGCTTATTTCGACTGGACACTCGGACGGACGGCTGTGGGTGTGGAACTCCGCAACGAAGACCTCGTCAGCGGCAACCTCGGCGAACCGCTCTCCCGGCCGAAACACATCCACGGGACAGACCGTGACTACACCGTAGGACTGAACCGGACAAACATCCAGTTCATTCTTGAGCACAACATCATCCTCGACCGTTTCACGCTTTCCGCCGGTCTGACTGCCGTCAGAAACAGCCAGGCGGATATGCCCATGCGTGTCTATCCGGGCATCGATGCGGGTTACCGTATCGGGAAAGCATGGAAACTGTATGCCTCCTACAATGCGTCGCTCCGCATGCCTTCTGTCACCGAACTGTTCTATTCCGTCGGCGGCTACAAGGCCGACAAGCACCTCCGGCCGGAGGAACTATCGGCAATCGAAACCGGTATGAGATACGAAGAGAAGGGTGTCGCAGCAAAGGCAAGCCTCTACTGGAACCATCACCGGAACCTCATCGACTGGATCACGGACGGGACGAAGGACGCCGACGGAGCCTTGATATGGAAAAGCGTGAACTTCGGAACAATCAACGATTTCGGTACAGAGGTCTCACTCGACTTTGACTTCCGGCAGATCTTCCCTGCCCAGCGGTTCTTCAAAAAGCTGGGGATGGCCTACAGCTACATCAGCCAGGACAAAGCGGAAGAGAAAGGGAAAGTGAGCAAATACACTTTAGAGTATCTGAAGCACAAGCTGGTCGGTACGCTCCAGCTGAACCTCTGGCGCAGCCTCGACCTCGGCATCAATTATCGCTTCCAGCACCGCATGGGAAGTTATATCGACAAGAACAACCAAGAGCACGATTACAGGAGCTATGGTGTCGCAGATGCGAGGATGAGCTGGAACACCGGGAAGTGGACCGCATACGTTGAAGCCGACAATCTCTTCGGAACACATTATGTCGACTACGGCAACGTACCACAGCCCGGCGTGTGGATTGTCGCCGGTTTCAGCATCCACCTGTAAGCCGTTGTCTTACACCGGTTCCGTTCACAGGAATGATTCGTGAACGGACGTGTGTCCCCACATCATCACAGCCTGTCATCCGTTTACCGGGGGGACAGGCTGTACGCTGTCAGGAGAAATCGGACACGGCAGCACCATCCCGCACACCGGCTGCTCTGCACCTGAAAAGACTCTCCGGCACCAGCAGGACGGATTCTGTTCTATGACCGGGAAAGCAAGAAAGAGGCTTCCGCCTCCTGCCATAAAGACAACCCCAGCATAACCACTAAAAAACGATTACTAATATTTATATATGTTAATTATTGGGTGTATGCTGCGTAATTCTGCCTTATGAAATGTTATATTTGCAGTACAAAACCTAAAAAGGAGTTGCTGTTTCCGATGAACATCATGGTACATCTCCTCTTACCTAAGCAAAGAACAGACAAATGAGGGGGTATCAGCAGAGGGGGTATCAGGCATAGAACCTATACCGCAGACCACGCCTTGGCAGGTTTCACCTAAATCGAATAAGATTATCAACAAACATAAATTACGAATGAGAAAAGGAAAGATTCTACCAGTAAGTGTTTTCCTGTCTTGCTGCTGTCTGAATGCTTTTGCCAGCGACCATGCCGGTCTGTCCGGCAATATTGGCAAGCATGTCATTGCCGCAGCTGCAAAGGCGAATGCCCCAAAGATTCAGGGGACACAGCAGTCGGATGGTGATGTAAAGGTCACCGGAACCATCGTTGACAACACGGGCGAACCGGTCATCGGAGCGACAGTCCGCGTCAAGGACACGCAGAACGGCACGACGACCGACCTCGACGGCAAGTTCGAACTCACGGCGCACAAGGGTGCGACACTTGTCATCAGCTATATCGGAATGAACACCGAAGAAGTGAAAGTCACCGGCAATGCTCCGCTGACGGTTACGCTGAAAGCCGAGGCACACCAGATTGAAGAGGTCGTGGTAACGGCTCTGGGCATCAAACGCTCGGAAAAAGCGTTGAGCTACAACGTACAGAAAGTAGGCGGTGAGAGCCTTACAACGGTCAAGAACCCCAACTTCATGAACTCTCTCTCCGGCAAGGTGGCCGGTGTGAACATCAACGCCTCTTCTGCCGGCATGGGTGGTGCTGCCCGCGTCGTGATGCGCGGTCCGAAGTCCATTACCCGCAGCAACCAGGCGTTGTACGTCATCGACGGTGTGCCGGTGAACAACACTTCACAGGGGGAAATCAGCGGCGGCGCATTCAGTTCGCAGCCGGGTTCGGAAGGCATTGCCGACATCAACCCCGAGGACATCGAGTCAATCAGCGTCCTCAGCGGTCCTGCCGCTGCAGCCCTCTACGGTTCGGCCGCCGCACAGGGCGTCATCATGATCACCACCAAGAAAGGCAAGGAAGGCAAGGTGAGCGTGACGGTCAGCAACAGCACGCAGTTTGCCAACCCGTTCGTGATGCCGGAGTTCCAGAACTCCTACATCAACCGTGCCGGCGAGGTGAAGTCGTGGGGCGCCAAGACTCCGTCAGCCTATGGGAACTATGACCCCAAGGACTTCTTCAACACCGGTACGAACGTACAGAACAACGTGTCGCTGACTGCCGGTACCGACAAGAACCAGACCTACATCTCCCTGGGTACGACGAACGCAAGAGGCATCATCCCCAACAACAAATATGACCGTTACAACTTTGCGTTCCGCAATACGACGACGTTCCTGAACGACCGGATGACCCTCGACTTCAGCTTCAACTACATCAAGGAGCACGATACGAACCTGACGGCCCAGGGGCAGTACTTCAACCCGCTGACAGCCGTCTACCTGTTCCCACGCGGCGAGAGCTTCGATGCCATCCGCACATTCGAAATCTACGACGAGTCGAGAGGCATCAATGTGCAGAACTGGAACTTCGGCGATGCACTGAGCATGCAGAACCCTTACTGGGTGGCAAAGCGCATGGTACGTTCAAACAACCGCAGCCGCTATATGGTCAGCGCAAGTCTGAAGTACAAGATTTTCGACTGGATGGACGTTGTAGGCCGCCTGCGCTGGGACGATGCCAACACGAAGCAGGAGGACAAGCGTCATGCTTCTACCACCAACCTCTTTGCCCACTCAAAATACGGTTTCTACGGATATGACAAGGTAAACGACCGTTCCCTCTACGGCGACCTGATGTTCAACATCAACAAGACGCTGGACGACTTCTCCGTATCAGCCAACCTCGGCGGTTCGTTCTCTCGCATCAAGTACAATGTAACCGGTTTCCAGGGAGGTCTGAAGGCACCGTCCAACCTGTTCACACCGAACGCCATCGACTACGGTACGGCTACGGCAGACAACCGTCCTATTTATACTGACAATGCCCACAAGATCAACTCCCTCTTTGCCAACGTCGAACTGGGCTGGCGCAGCATGCTGTTCATGACCCTCACCGGCCGTAACGACTGGGATTCGGCGCTGGACGGTACCGACAACGTGTCCTTCTTCTATCCGTCAGTAGGTATGTCCGCCGTCATCTCGCAGATGGCGAAGCTCCCGTCATGGATCAGCTACATGAAGGTGCGCGGCTCATGGGCATCGGTAGGTTCGGCCATCTCGCCCAACATCACCTCACCGTGGCGTTACGTCTACAACCCGGCATCCGGCACTTACAGCACCGTTACCTACAAGTTCCCGAAGAACTTCCGTCCCGAGCGTACCAACTCGTGGGAGGCCGGTCTGACGACGCGGTTCTTCAACAACGCTCTGACCCTGGATGTCACGCTCTATCAGTCGAACACCAAGAACCAGACGTTCCTCCGTCCCATCACCGGCGGACAGGGATTCACTTCCGAATATGTACAGACCGGTAACGTGCGGAACCGCGGTATCGAGCTGTCACTGGGCTACAACCACACATGGGACGACTTCGCATGGAGCAGCAGCTTCACTTACAGTGCCAACCGCAACAAGATCGTCGAGCTGCTCAACGACCCGAATGAGGTCATCAACCAGGGCGGTCTGAACGGTGCGAACATCATCCTGAAAAAGGGCGGCACGATGGGAGATGTCTACATGACGAGCGACTTCAAGCGTGATGCCGAAGGCAACATCGCTGTCAAGGACGGTAATGTATCACAGGTGAACCTTCCCAATCCATCCTACCGTGGCTCTGTACTGCCGAAGGGCAACATCGGTTTCTCCAACGACTTCTCATGGAAAGGCTTTAACCTCGGTTTCGTTGTCACGGCACGCTTCGGCGGTATCGTCATGTCGCAGACACAGGCGCTGATGGATGCCTACGGTGTTTCCAAGGCTTCTGCAGAGGCACGCGACAAGGGTGGCGTAGCCGTCAACAAGGGTCTGGTTTCAGCCGAGAAGTACTACTCTGTAGTCGGTGGTGACAACCCCATCTGGTCCGAATACATCTACAGTGCAACCAACGCACGTCTCCAGGAGGCCCACCTCGCTTATACTTTCCCACGCCGAATGCTTTCCGGCATGGAGCTGACGCTCGGTCTGACAGCCAACAACCTGTTCATGATCTACAACAAGGCGCCGTTCGACCCGGAGGCAACAGCATCGACAGGAACCTATTACCAGGGCTTCGACTACCTCATGCAGCCGAGTCTCCGCACACTTGGTTTCAACGTAAAACTGAAGTTCTAACTATCACACTGATTTAATCAATTCGAAATGAAAAAGAACAATATATACAGAGCTGTCACTGCCTGCACCTTTGCGAGTGCGGTACTATTCTCAATGCCGTCCTGTACGGATGGCTTCCACGAGGCCAACCGTCCGGGGACAGGAGCCTCTGCAGAGGATCTGAACCGTGACAACTACATGACATCCTCGTTCATCGTTCAGATGGAGAACGAAGCTTTCCCCGAGCAGGAAAACACCTACCAGATGAACCAGGACCTCATCGGCAACTACCTGGGCCGCTACATGACCTATGCCAACAGCGGCTTTGCCGAGAAGAACTTCGCCCGCCTGAATGCTCCCAACGGATGGGTGCGCTATCCGTTCAAGGACTCCATGCCCAAGACGGTATCGGCCTTCAAGGAGATTGCACGCGTCACCAACGGGCAGGGGCTGAACTATGCCTGGGCACTGATTCTCCGCGCACAGTCGTTCATGCGGCTCACGGATATGTACGGTCCGATTCCCATCGGGGCTGATCCCAACGACGGCAACGCCTACTCTTCACAGGAGGATGTCTACAAGAGTCTGATTGCCGATCTCAACAAAGCAACCGGAATCATCAGCCCGCTGGTGGCTGCCAACCCCGACCTTACCGTCTCTGCGGAGCATGACAAGGTCTATCAGGGCAAGTTCGCCAAGTGGCTGAAGTATGCCAATTCGCTGAAACTCCGCATTGCCATCCGCATCCGCTTCGTTGCTCCTGCACTGGCAAAACAGCTGGGCGAACAGGCCGTACAGGATGGTGTCATCACGAGCAATGAGGACAACTGCACCATCGCCTACACACCCAACGGACAGTACAAGACCTCCGTCGAGTGGGGCGACAGCCGTGCCTGTGCCGACCTCGAATGCTACCTTACGGGGTACAACGACCCGCGTCTCGCCAAGTTCTTCAAGCCGACCGAGGATGCAGGTCCGCGCACCATCATCGGTTGCCGTGCCGCTGCCAAGATCGGAAACAAGACCACGGCCGACAAAGCCTACTCTGCCGCCAACATCAACCAGAACAGCGAAGGCGTATGGCTCACCGCTTCCGAGATGGCCTTCTGCCGTGCGGAAGGTGCGCTGGCTGGCTGGAGCAACATGGGCGGGACTGCCCAGTCGCTCTACGAAGAGGGCGTAAGACTTTCCTTCGAGCAGTGGGGTGCAGGCGATGCGACAAGCTATCTGGCCGACAACACGTCCACTGAAGCCGATTATGTCGACCCCATCAGCGAATACGGCGGCAATGTCAGTGCCGTAAGCAACATCACCATCAAGTGGGACAATGCGGCCACCGATGACCAGAAGCTGGAGCGGCTTGCCACACAGAAGTGGATCGCCATGTTCCCGAACGGGCAGGAAGGCTGGTGCGAAATCCGCCGTACAGGCTATCCGAAGGTGTTCCCTCTGGCACAGCCGACCGACTACAGCATCCAAGTTGCCAACCGCATCCCCTTCGACATAGACGAGGCTACCAACAACAAGGACAACTACCTCAAGGCCGTACAGCTGCTGAACGGAGCAGACGACTACGCTACCAAGATGTGGTGGCAGCGCAGATAAAACATCATTCATCAACAAACACTCGATAGAAAATGAAGAATATAATCAAGATATTCCTGCTTTCTGCCTGCGCTGCAACGGCTTTCACAGCCTGCAGCGACTGGACAGAGACAGAGACAAAGAACGGAGCCGACCTCACCCACTCCAACAAGTCCGAGGCGTATTACGCACAGCTCCGCGACTACAAGAAGACCGACCATGCCGTGGCTTTCGGCTGGTTCGGCAACTGGACAGGAACTGGCGTGACGTATGAGAACTCCTTGGCAGGCCTTCCTGACAGCACCGACTTCGTCTCCCTGTGGGGCAACTGGAAGAACCCGACCGAGGCCATGCTCAACGACCTGCGGTTCGTGCAGCAGACCAAGGGCACGAAGGTGCTCATCTCCTGCCTTGTCTTCGACATCGGCGACCAGATCACCCCGACACAGACGGACAAGTCCATCTCCTGGAAGGAATGGCGGCACAAGTTCTGGGGATGGGGCGACGACGAGGCTTCACAGATCGCCGCTACCGAGAAGTATGCCAATGCCATCTGCGACACGATCGACAAGTACGGCTACGACGGCTTCGACCTCGATGCCGAGCCAGACTATGCACAGCCTTTCGCTACAGACAAAGAGCTGTGGGTCAACCCCAAAGTCATGGAGGCTTTCGTAAAGACCATGTCCAAGCGCATCGGCCCGAAGTCGGGCACAGGACGTATGTTCGTCGTCGACGGACAGCCTGAGAAAATCCCGGCAGAGTATGGCAACGACCTCAACTACTTCATCCTCCAGGCCTATGCAAGCTCAAGCAATGACGGCCTGAACGAACGTTTCGCTGTCCAGGCAGACCACTTCAAGGATCATCTCACGCCGGCGCAGGTGGCCAGGAAGATCATCGTGTGCGAGAACTTCGAAAGTTCTGCCGGCACAGGCGGCGCCAGATTCACCCTGGACAACGGTACGGTCGTTCCCTCCCTGTGGGGTATGGCTTACTGGCGACCCACCTATGACGGCGTGTCCTACAGCAAAGGCGGCGTCGGCACCTACCACATGGAATACGAATACAACGTTTCCGGACAGACCGGCAACTATCCGTTCCTGCGCAAGGCCATCCAGATCATGAACCCATCTATCCATTAATCAAGACTATCAAATGATGAAATACAACATTTCAAAGCACGTCATGGGAGGGCTCGCAGCAGCCTCCCTGATGCTGCTGGCAGCCTGCAACAACGCAGAGTATTCTCCACTTTCCAACCAGGCTTACATCGCACAGACCAATACCAACGGCAACTCCAACGAAAAGGTGACCATCGGCAACACCGCCGTAACCACCACTGTGAATGTACGCCTCTCCGACCCGGCAACGGAAGACTGCACCTTCGAGGTCGTGACAGACGAAAGCGCGCTCGATGCCTACAACCAGCGCAACGAGACATCCTACAAGGCGCTGCCGAAGGAGTTCTACGCCCTATCAGGCTCAGAAGTGACCATTGAAGCCGGAAAGACCACCTCTTCCGCCGTATCCCTCACCATCAACCCGCTGACACAGGCACTGAAGGAGAGCGGACAGAAGTATGCCGTCGCGCTCCGCCTGAAGAGCAAGGACGGGAAATATGACGTGCTGAACTCCGGCAGCACGATGGTTTACCTGCTCGACCAGGTCATCTACCAGGCCGTGCCGACCATCAACGCATCGCACAACATCCACTTCACCATGCGCCAGGCATACGACCTGAACGAGTGGACACTGGAGTTCAACGTCAACATGAGCGAGCTGGGCAAGGGCCTGGGCGAGCTGAACAACCAGGCTCTCTTCGGTGCATGGGGCAGCAACGGCGGTGAAATCTACACCCGCTTCGGTGATGCTCCGATCGAGGGCAACCGCCTGCAGATTAAGACGCAGGGCACACAGATGAACAGCAAGATGCTCTTCGATGCGAAAAAATGGTATCACATCGCCTTCGTCTGCACAGGCACGAAGCTCTACCTCTACGTCAACGGCGTGCTCGACAACTCCATGTCACTGCCCGGCAACACGACCAACATCGCCAGCCCGATCAACTTCGGCAACACCGATTACCTCAAAGCCGACGTGAAAGTCAGTGAGCTGCGCTTCTGGACCAAGGCACGCACACAGGCACAGGTGCTCAACAACATGTACGCCTGCGACCCGAAGAGCGACGGTCTGGAAGCCTACTGGAAACTGAACGAGGGACAGGGCGACACCTTCGCCGATGCGACAGGGCACGGCAACACCGGTAAGTGCGTGTCCGTCCCCAACTGGGAACAGAACGTGAGAATCGATGGTAAATAAGTTTTTAAGCAAGACCCAATCATGAACAAGAATATGATCAAGACAGTGCTGGCAGGCGCAATGGTAGCCGCCGCACTGACAGCCTGCCAGAGCGAACCGGAAGTGGGAAGCTCGCTCTACCCTACTGCAGAAGAGAACTACGACACAAAAGCCTATCTCTACACCGGCACCGGCGATGACAACAAAGTCATGCTGGGCGGCGTGAAATCGGCGACGGATGTCACCCTGGCGAACGACAGTGCGCTGATCTACGTGCGCCTCTCCTCACCGGCAGACAAGGACGTTACCGTCAGCGTGGCTGCTACCGCCGAGAATGTCAAGACGCAAGGCAATGAGGAGGTGATGGACAAGGATGCCATCCAGCTGAACCGGACGACCGTCACCATACCCAAAGGGCAGGTGACCGCCTCCGAACCTATCGCCGTAAAGCTGAAGGCGGGCGACGGCCTCAAGAAAATCCCCATGCTGAAGAACGGTGCCGTTGCCGTAGCCATCACGTCCGTTGACGGTGCGGCCGCCGGCAGCTCCTACAACAGGGTACTGGTAGCAACCAACTTCAGCTATGAGAACGTCACGACCAACGGTGAACTGAACTACGACAAGAGCATCAGCTACGACCAGTACACCATGTCGACCAACCTCAGGAGAGTAAATGCCGGCAAACTGAACGACGGCAGTAAAAGCACCCTCATTTACACCTATATGTCCTACGGCCCGACATTCACAATGGCGTTCAAGAAAGAGACCCGCCTCACCGGCATCGGCGTCCTTTCCGCATACACGTACTACAACTACGGCGTCAAGGAAGTTGAGGTATTCACCAGCATGGACGGCATGAAATGGACAAGGCAGGGGACGGTTACGGCAGCATCTCCCTATGACGACGACACCCCGCTGCCCATCGTCTTCTCTACACCGGTAACCTGCAAGTATGCGAAGGTAAAGATTCTCTCCTCCTTCCATACCAGCAGCAGACCCCTCTTTGCCGTGAGCGAGATATGGGCGTTTGAATAAGCAGCCCCGGACGAATCTCTTCGCTACGGCGGACACATACTTCTGAAAAAGCCCCCAAAGCATAAGCCCCTCCAGGCCGCGTGCTTTGGGGGCTTTCTTTGTTCGCACAACCGCACACTCAACAACAGGCCATCATCTGCCATTCAAAGGGGCGTTCCTTACACGGCAAGGAACGCCCCTTTGGGCTCAAACCAACGCCCCCTTGCAATGCAAACAGGTACCGTTTTTTGCGTGTCCGGCAACCTGTTGTCCATCAATGTATTATAAAGCCATATTATACTGTACGGAGAACATGAATGACATAAGTCAGTGAATGGCCTGTCCTAAAAATTCCACATCGCCCTGTCGCTGCCAGAAAGCTCGTCAACCCGTCATATCCTGCTTTTATACGGTATCTTCCGCTTTCCCTTTCAGTCGGAAGCGTGAACATGAATGGTGCCAGACATCGACATGACGGCAGGAGGTGGAAAGACAGACCGCTTCCGGACACTGCAACGCATACAGCGGGCGGCGAATGGGCGGCCTGCATGGAGAAAGTCTACCGGGCAGCAACGATAAAATGACCTTTCAAAAGGCTCTGGCCGCAGACAATTCCCCTGCCGAATCCGCAGATACACCACAGCGACAGGCCTCCTCGGAGGTTCTACAGGAGGGCTGCGGCAAGGTGCGGGAACGGCAGAGCAATGCAAGGAGACAATGTACACACCTCCTTTGCTGATACCCGCCGATGCCTGAGCGTACTGTGAAACTTCTGTAATGTAACACAATTCATGGCGCAAAACAACAGCAATAAAAAGTTTTTTAGTATCTTTGCAAGATAAACAATTGCCAAAGGCAATGCGTGAAAGAATATAGATTCACTATTCATAAAACCATACAGGAAGGATCATGCTGATAGACTATAAGAAAGTAAACATATATCAGGACGAACGCCTGATTCTGAAAGATGTAGACTTTCAGGCTGAACAGGGAGAGTTCATCTATCTCATCGGACGTGTCGGATCGGGTAAGAGCTCGCTGTTGAAAACCATCTACGGTGAACTGGACATTGACAGTGAGGATGCCGAGAAGGCCGTTGTTCTGGGCGAGAAAATGCCCGACATCAAACGGAGCCGTATCCCTGCTCTCCGCAGACAGATGGGTATCATCTTCCAGGACTTCCAGCTGCTGCATGACCGCTCCGTAGCCAAGAACCTCAAGTTCGTGTTGCAGGCAACAGGCTGGAACGACCGGAAGAAAATCAGCCGGCGGATCGGGGAAGTGCTGGAGCAGGTGGGCATGACCGACAAAAAGGACAAAATGCCCAGCGAGCTGTCGGGCGGCGAGCAGCAGCGTGTCGCCATCGCACGTGCCCTGCTGAACATGCCGAAGATGATCCTTGCCGACGAACCGACAGGCAACCTCGACCCGGAGACGGCCGCCAACATCGTCAGCATCCTGAAAGACACCTGCCAGACGGGGACAACCGTCATCATGTCGACCCACAACATCAGTCTCCTCGACCGCTTCCCGGGCAGGGTCTATCGCTGCAAGGACGGCGGGCTTTCCCAGCTCAACGACAAGCAGGATGCCTGCGATCTGGACGAGGAAGCAGCACTCATCGAGCCCATCATCGAGCCGGCGCAGGACGAATAGACAGACGTCGCCCAGCGTGAATCCACATACAGAAAAGACAGAAGAAGATGAAAGTAATGAAATTCGGGGGCACATCCGTCGGCTCGCCCGAGCGGATGAAAGATGTAGCCTCACTGATTACAAAGTCCGGGGAGCCCGCATTCATCGTGCTCTCCGCAATGAGTGGAACGACCAACACCCTGATAGAAATATCGGATTACCTCTACCGGAAGAATCCAGAGGGTGCCAACGAACTGATCAACCAGCTGGAACGGAAATATCTCGGACATATCGGGGAGCTGTATTCCACGGAAGAATACAGGCAGAAAACACGTGCGTTTCTGGAGGAGAAATTCAACTATCTGCGTTCCTTCACAAAAGACCTGTTCACTTCGTTCGAGGAGAAGAGCATCGTGGCACAGGGCGAGATACTGTCGACCAACATGATGGTGAACTACCTGCAGGAGCAGGGAGTCAAGGCCGTCCTGCTGCCCGCACTCGACTTCATGCGGACGGACAAGAATGCCGAGCCCGACGGTCAGTACATCAGAGAGCACCTGACAGCCATCATGAAGGAGAACGAAGGCTATCAGATCTGTATCACACAGGGGTTCATCTGCCGCAACGCCTACGGCGAAGTCGACAATCTGCAGCGCGGCGGATCGGACTACACGGCATCGCTTGTCGGAGCGGCCGTCAATGCCGAAGAGATTCAAATATGGACCGACATCGATGGAATGCACAACAACGACCCGCGTGTCGTTGAGAAGACCGAAGCCGTGCGCCAGCTGAACTTTGAAGAGGCTTCAGAGCTGGCTTATTTCGGTGCCAAGATCCTCCACCCCACCTGCGTACAGCCGGCGAAATATGCCGGCATCCCGGTCCGGCTGAAGAACACGATGGATCCGGATGCGGAAGGAACCATCATCAACAACACCCTCGTGAAAGGAAAGATCAAGGCGGTCGCCGCCAAAGATGACATCACGGCCATCAAGATCAAGTCGAGCCGCATGCTCGGCGCATCCGGCTTCCTGCGCAAGGTATTCGAGATCTTCGAGAGCTACCAGACACCGATTGACATGATCGCGACCAGTGAGGTGGGTGTGTCGATGACCATCGAGAACGACAGCCATCTGGCGGAAATCGTCGACGAACTGAAGAAGTACGGCACCGTCACCGTCGATGCAGAGATGTGCATCGTCTGCGTTGTCGGCGACCTCGACTGGAGCAATGTCGGCTTCGAGACACTGGCGACAGATGCCATGAAGGACATTCCGGTCCGCATGATCAGCTACGGAGGCAGCAACTACAACATCTCCTTCCTGATCAGGGAGACCGACAAGCAGTGCGCACTGCAGTCGCTGTCGGATGTCCTATTCAAGTAACAGAACCGGCAGCAGACCGACTTACAGGACACCCGTCGCAGAAGCGGACGCACGGTTTGTGAACCCGCCACCAGATGACTTTACAGCCCTATGTTCCACATGTCCTTACGGATAGCCGCATATAGGATAACGCCACTATACGATACAAATCAGACAGATGACCAACAGATTTCCGACAGACAAGTTCAAGCATATCGAGACCCCTTTCTACTATTACGACTGCAACCTCCTTCGGGAAACTCTGCAGGCGATCCATGAAGAAGTGAGGACACACGCAGACTTTATCGTCCACTATGCCGTCAAGGCCAATGCCAACGCAAAGGTGCTGAAGATGATCAGCCGGGCAGGAATGGGGGCCGACTGTGTGAGCGGAGGCGAGATACAACGCTGTCTGGACAGTGGCTTCCCAGCGGGCAGCATCGTCTATGCCGGCGTGGGGAAGGCAGACTGGGAAATCAATCTCGCACTCGACCACGACATCTTCTGCTTCAATGTGGAGAGCGTCGCAGAACTGGAAGTCATCAACAGTCTGGCTGCGAGGAAAGGGAAAGTGGCAAACGTATGCTTCCGCATCAACCCGGATGTAGGAGCGCATACGCATAAGATGATCACGACCGGACTGGCAGAGAACAAGTTCGGGATTGCCATGCAGGACATGGTGCCGGCCATCCGGGAGGCGGAAAGGATGGCGAACATCCGCTTTATCGGACTGCACTTCCACATCGGTTCACAGATTCTCGACATGACGGACTACCGCCATCTGTGCAGCCGGATCAACGAAATACAAGACGGTCTGGAGGAGCAGGGGATAGAGGTCAGGCACATCAACGTCGGAGGCGGACTGGGTATCGACTATGAACGTCCGGACAGCCATCCCATCCCCGACTTCAAGGCCTACTTCTATGTCTTTGCCCATTACCTGAAACTAAGGGAAGGGCAGAAGCTGCACTTTGAGCTGGGACGTGCCGTCGTCGGACAGATGGGAAGCCTCATCACACGCACGCTCTACGTAAAACAGGGAACGGCAAAGCAGTTCGCCATCGTGGACGCCGGCATGACCGACCTCATCCGTCCCGCCCTCTACCATGCCAGACATGAGATAGAGAATCTGTCGGGCGATGGGCCGGAACAGATCTATGACGTTGTGGGTCCCATCTGCGAGTCAAGTGACGTCTTCGCCAAGGACATCCCGCTGAATACCGTCCACCGGGGTGACCTGATTGCGCTTCGGTCGGCCGGGGCATACGGAGAAATCATGGCTTCGCAATACAACTGCCGCCGGCTGCCTGTCGGCTGCCTGTCTGACGAGCTTTAACAAAAACAATGCAACAAGCAAATGTTCACCTTTGATCATACAACCCTCCTCTTCTCGGCTGTGCTGTTGGCCGTGGCACTGCTGACAGCCCTGTGCAATCCTTTCTTCCGCAGAGTGAGGATATCAGAACACCGGACAGCAACGCCCGAGGCTGATGGAGAAGACACAACGGAGAGAACAGACGAAGGAGGGAAAGCTGTCGGAAGTTCGGCTATCCCTATGCTTCCGGCCGTCTCCATCATCTTCACGCCGCATGACAATGCGGAGGAACTCTCGAAAAACCTCCCATGCTATCTGGGTCAGCACTACCCGGCAGATTTCCAGGTAATTGTCGTCGCTCCGCAGAACGACCATGAGACAAGTGATGTGCTGAAACGCTTTGCCGGCAACAGCCGCCTCTACACCACCTTCATCCCCGATTCGTCCCGCTACATGAGCAGGAAGAAACTCGCTGTCACGCTGGGAGTCAAAGCGGCGAAATACGAGTGGGTGATGATGGCTGATATAGGCTGCCGCCCACAAGGCGATGACTGGCTGCGGACGATTGCCGGCAACTGTTCCGACGGAAGAGAGCTTGTGGTGGGATACACCCGCTATGAGGATGAGACTCCCGGCTACCGCCGCTTCGAACGTTATTACAGGGCACGCTACGCCATGCGCGAATACCAGCACGACAGGGCTTACGCCTGTCCTTTCAACGCACTGCTGTTCCGCAGAAGCATCTTCCTGCACGAAGAGGGATTCCGCGGGAACCTCAAGTATCTCCGAGGAGAGTTCGACTTCATGGTGAACAAATACGCCCGTGCCGGCAAGCTCGTAATGGAGAATGCTCCGGAGGGGACGCTCATCGAGGAGACACCAACGGAAAAAAGCTGGACGGGAAGCCACCTCTTCTATATGGAGAACCGGCGGCATCTGGCGCATACGGCACGCCATCGTCTCCTTCCCTTTCTGGACCAGGCGGCATTGCATGGCAACTACCTGTTACAGAGCACGGCGCTCATTGCCGCCATGCTGCTCGGCCGGTGGACGGTCGCCGCTGCCGCAGGACTGGCACTCATACTGACACTTGTCCTCCGCCTGCTCATCGGCAGGAAAGTTCTGGAGCGTTTCGACGTGGGAATCCCGGCCTGGAAAGTACTCCCCTACGAGATAGCAATAGCATGGCACTACCTGGGTTACAGGATTCAATACCGCCGTGCTGACAAGTACGACTTCATTTCTCATAAACTATAAATGCATATCCTCCATTACATAGACGGTATAGAAGCCGGCAACCTGCTGTCGGATCACCTCCTGCGGCTGGCTGCGGCACAGCGGGAATATGCAGATGTCAGGACGGTCACACAGTCCGACAGGTTCACCAGTGTACTTGCCGACAGCCCGGCAGACATCATACACATCCATGCCTGCTGGGACTACAAGGCCGCAAGATGCGCCAGACAGGCTGCCGGGAAGGGGCTTCCCGTCGTACTCTCACCGCACTGGGGGCTCGACACACGGATCCGTACAACGGAACAGAGGCTCACAAAACGTACGAAGGCACTGCTCTATCAGGCGAAGACAGTGCGATGTGCTGATGCACTCCTCGTCACCAACGAACGTGAGAAGCAGGACATACTCGGACTGGGATGGACAAAACGCATCGACGTAGTGGCAGACAGCGTGCTGGACAGCCGGCAGAGCGACGACCGGATGGCGCAGCAGACACTTGCTTTCTACCGAAAGGTATGCGACACCCGCTATCAGCTTGCCATGACCGCCATGGAGCGGGAAGCCATACCCAGCCTGCTGCACGCCGGACTGGCACAGGAACCGGCACACAATCTCCTGCCCAGCGACCAGCTGCTGAACCTGCGGAGCCTGCATCCTGAGCAATGGAAACGCATCCTGCTCTACGCCGACGACGAAGGGATAAGAGACATCATAGACGACGGCATCAGCCGTCTGCAGATCCAAGCACCGGACATAGACACGACGGCTATCCGGCGGTATGCCCTGCTGGCGCCCAAGGAGACCCGCTCCGTAGACACGAAAGAACTGTCCGGCAACCAGTTCCTGCGACGGCAGCGGCTCAATGACAATCTCAACCGGGAGGAGACGCTGGTCAGAGAAATCGCCGTCATGCTGGCAAACACACAGCGGATAGAACAGGAAGGCAACCTCTCGCTGCGGCAGCTGGCAGACCTCTATACCGCCATCAAATACAATGACTATGACGAAGACCGTCTGGGGGAAGTGCTCCGTCACATGCGCATCTACCGCTATGCACGCCGCATCATACAGGTCCTCTCCGAAAAGATCCAGCTGAAAGAGGGGTTCATGCCCTTCGCTCCACTCAACGACAGACAGACAAGGAAGATCATAAAAAGAAATTACAACCAAAGACATTAGTATATGACACACAAGCATTACGACCTGAAGAAAGACGAACGCTACTTACAGCTGCTGGAACAGTCATTCCCGAACATTGCTGATGCCACCACAGAAATCATCAACCTTGAAGCCATTGCCCACCTCCCCAAGGGCACGGAGCACTTCCTCGCCGACATACACGGCGAATACCAGGCTTTCCAGCATGTACTGAAGAACGCTTCAGGCAATATCAAACGAAAGGTAAACGAACTCTTCGGAGACACGCTCCGCAGTACGGAGAAACGCGAGCTGTGTACGCTGATCTACTATCCGGAACAGAAACTGGAACTCGTAAAGCATGAGGAGAAGGACATCAATGACTGGTACCATATTACGATCTACCGGCTGATAGAGGTCTGCCGAGATGTTTCCAGCAAATACACCCGGTCAAAGGTACGCAAATCCCTGCCGCCAGATTTCTCCTACATCATCCAGGAACTGCTGCACGAACACTCGGACGACAAGGACAAGACCGACTACGTGAGCGCCATCATCAAGACGATCATATCGACCGGACGCGCCGACGACTTCATCATCGCCGTCTGCGAGGTCATCCAGCGGCTTGCCATCGACCAGCTGCACATCCTCGGCGATGTCTACGACCGCGGGCCGGGTGCCCACATCGTGATGGACACCCTGCAGAACTATCACACATGGGACATTACCTGGGGGAACCATGACATCCTGTGGATGGGAGCCTGCGCCGGCAATGACGCCTGCATCTGCAACGTCATCCGCATCGCCCTGCGTTATGCCAACATGGCGACCATAGAAGACGGGTACGGAATCAACCTTATCCAGCTGGCGACACTCGCCATGGACGTGTACGGCAACGACCCCTGCGAGGAATTCATGCCGAAAGTGTCGAAGGACAATCCGCTTGACGAGCGCAGCCTGACCTTGACCGCACAGATGCACAAGGCCATCAGTATTCTCCAGTTCAAGATCGAGTCGCAGATGATCGCCCGCCACCCGCTCTGGAAGATGGATGACCGCCGCCTGCTCCATGCCATCGATTACAAGAAAGGCACGATTGTCGTGGACGGAAAAGAATACAAGATGCGTTCCTGCAATTTCCCGACCATCAACCCTGACCAGCCCGACCAGCTCACTGAGGAGGAGCAGCTTCTCATCGACCGCCTGCACCACTCCTTCACTTCCAGCGAGAAACTGCGCAGCCACATCCGGGCGCTGCTCCGTCACGGCTGTATGTACAACATCGTCAATCACAACCTGCTCTATCACGCATCCATCCCGCTTACAAAAGACGGAAAGCTGAAAGAGGTGGAAATCGCACCGGGTGAGAAACTGAAAGGCAAGGAACTGCTTTATCAGACCGGCATGAAGATACGCTCCGCCTTCCAGACGAACAGCGACCTGCAGACGGAGGAGGAACACCAGGATGCCGTCGACTTCTTCCTCTATCTATGGTGCGGACCGGACAGCCCGCTCTTCGATAAAGCCAAGATGGCTACTTTCGAACGGTATTTCCTGACCGAGAAAGAGACGCACAAGGAGGCAAAGGGTTACTACTTCACCATGCGCGACAATGAACAGACCGTCGACATGATCATGGACGAGTTCGGTGTACAACAGCCCAACCGCCACATCATCAACGGCCATGTGCCCGTCCATGTCGTCAAGGGAGAAAGCCCTATCAAAGCCAACGGGAAGCTGATGGTCATCGACGGAGGATTCTCACAGGCCTATCACAAGGAGACGGGCATCGCCGGCTATACCCTCGTCTACCATTCCCGCGGTTTCCAGCTTGTCCAGCACGAGCCGTTCACATCCGCTGAAGATGCCATCAAACGGGGTACGGACATCGTTTCGACGACCCAGATTGTCGAGATGAATCAGCATCGGCTCCGGGTCGAAGATACCGACAAGGGGAAAGAGCTGCGACTTCAGATTGAAGCTCTCAAGGAACTGCTTTACGCTTATCGCTGCGGTTTCCTCACCGAGCACGAACGGAAAACCCCGCCCAAGGCATAAAGGACAACCGCTGCAGTCTGGTAAACGGGACTCTGTATAAGCCGGGCATCCGCTCCTCAACGCATATAGGACGATGACCGGGACGAACCGGCTTCACCGTCTCCTGCCGATGTACTGATGCCCGACACATACCGTGCTGATGTCCGACACCAGTCGTGATGAAGCCTTGTACGTTTACAATCTGTTGCCCGGATGGGGACAGCCCGTAGGACAAACAGATACGTACTGTCCGAACACAACGTAACTTATTGTAAGAAGGATCCGCTTCCCAAGAGAAAACGAGAAACCACCGGTTGAAAGAAAACTGCGTGCAGGAATCTATGCAATGCAGGTCTTGCCGACAGCGATAGAAAACGTTAAAAGAACAGCGCAAGAGCAAGAAAAGTATGGAAGAGACCGTCCTGCGAGGAGATACGGTCAGCCATACTTTTCTTGCTCTTGCGCTGTTCTTTATATCTGATGTCTTTAAGCAGGTCAGACAATCGTCACCTCCAGTCTGATCCGCAGCATGAGGCCTATCACCCGCAGCAGCTTCGCCTTGTCCTTGGTCGTGTTAGGAACCATTATCCAGCGGTTCTCGACGATCTGCAGCTGAGAATGAACCTTCCGGGAGGTTGTTATCAGTTCATGGCCGCTCCACGTCAGATGTAAACGCATCACATTGTCAACGCCGAGCCGGCGGATCGTCCCAAGATAGACATCCAGTGCACTTCCGTTTGCAACGTATATCCCATCGGGCAACCTGACCCGGATCCGGTCTTTCGTCCGGCTCCTCTTTTCTTTGTCGGCATCAACCTGGACTTCAAAATCCGTACCTGTCTCAATAGACAGATTCAATGACAACTGATCGCTGATGACCCGCAGCTGCATATACTTATTGTCGGTCGACGACTGGGTATTCAGATACCAGCCGTCACAGACGGATTTCATCCACGCCTTGTATTTGGGATAAATCTCCCTGGCAAGTATCGGAAGATGGCATAAATCCAGCTTTATCAAAGGGAATTTGTCCGACCCGATCGTCCTCAATACAGCAATCATCGTTGCAGAAGCATTGTTGCAGCAGATCACCTTCCCATCAGGAAAAGTAACACGGATGAGTTTCTTTTTCGCTCTGAGTCTCCCGTTCTCAATTTCCATTTTATCTTATTTTAGTTGAACATCCGGTTAAACGGTAATACCTGTCTGAGAATGTAGACCGCACAGATGCGGAAGCGGCACCGTCCCGCCACGGCTACGGTCAGAAAGCAATCCGAGGAGGCAGGAGGGATGCCCCAGCCACTATCTGCACTTGCATGCCCTGCCGGCATTGTGCTTAGGAACAAGGACATACACACCGTCTCTGACCGTCGGGAAACTGATTTCGTCTCCGCCTGCACATCGAAAAGCAACGGGCCGCCCGTCACCTGCCGTCACGATGAAGTCTTTTGCCAGACCCGCATACTTCACCACACAGGTGGAACCGGCACCGGAGACGATCCGCACCTTCGCAGCCCGTGCCTTTTCCCATGCTATGTCGACCGTGAAGTTGCCGACAGCCTTCAGTCCCTTGACCGATCCTTTGTCCCAGAAAGCTGCCGGTAAAGCCGGCAGAAGAACGAGCTTTCCACTATAACTCTGCAAGAGCATCTCTGCGACACCTGCCGTATAGCCGAAGTTGCCGTCAATCTGATAGGGTGCATGGGCATCCCACAGGTTCTCATAGATGCCGCCTGCCCCCTCATTCACATCCGTCGTCCACGTCTGCTGCAAGGCCCGCCTGATGAGGTTGTGACAGTGCTGCCCCTCGTGCGCACGGGCATTGAGATTGATCTTATGACCGAGCGACCACCCGGTGCCATGACCGTCGCCGCGGGCAATCAGCGATGTGCGTGCGGCCTGGAACACGGCCTTGTCCTCATCTCCGCTGATCTGGCTGCAAGGATAGAGCCCCATCAAGTGGGAGATATGGCGGTGTGCCCTGTACTCGTCCACCCCGATCTTGCCGGGGTTGTTGAACTGTGACGTGTACTTCCACTCCCGCAGATAGGTCTGTCCGTCAGCAGGGTTGACTTCCGTATGACAGCCATCGTCGAGCAGGGTGAAATAGGCCGCAAGGGAATCACGGAACGTCCTTGAGACCACCTCGTCACCAAGCACCTCGATGGCCTTGCGGGTGTTGTTGAACAGATCCCAGACCAGCTGCTGGCTGTGCGCGGTGGCGTTCTCCGTCGGGCCATGCTCCGGCGACCACTCTTCAGGACACTCGTATGTGCCGTCGGCGGCCTTCACCAGCTTCCGCAGCCAATAGTCAACGGCCGACTTCATCACCGGGAAAGCCTGCCTGCGCAGGTATTCCCTGTCCAGCGTGTAAGCATAGTGCTGCCACAGATGCTGGCAATACCAGGCGTTGGCGACCGTATAGGTGTTGGCGAAGGTGGTGCCAGAGCCATAGATGTTGTTCTCGGTCGGCAACGTCCAGCCGGCATCCACCTTTCCCATGTCCCTGGCAAAGCGTCGCCAGGCAGGCTTCACACACGCCTCACGGTAAATGTAATCGAGGAACGGACGGTGCAGCTCCGAAAGGTTGGTCGGCTCTGCCGGCCAGTAATTCATCTGCACATTGATGTTGGCATGGATGTCAGCGTGCCAGGCAGGGGCGTTGCTGTTGTTCCAGATTCCCTGCAGGTTGGCAGGGAGAGAGACGCCGCGGCTGGAACTGATCAGCAGATAACGCCCGTAACTGAAATAAAGCTCTTCCAGGAAGAGGTTGCCTTGCGGATCGGTACGGTAGCCGCTGATAAGCTGCGGGGTCGGAACGTCACTCCCGGTGCTGCAGAGGGTAAGCAGACAACGGTCGAAGAGCGACTTGTAATCGGCTTTGTGAGCAGCCAGCAGGGCATCATACCCCTTACGCCGGGCACCGTCGACAGCGGCCATCGCACGGCCGGCAAGCTGTTCCGTACCGGAAACATATTCGGGAGCTGCCGCATCGAAGTCGGTCAGACCACGGAGATAGACCGTCATGCTGTTGGCGTCACTCACCTCGACAAGACCCTCCGCATTCTTTGTGACCGTACCGCCGTCCGCTACGATGCGTGCTGCACAGCAGTAGCTTTCCGGAGTGGCCTCCCCCTCATCGTTCTGCCGCCTGACCTGTCCGTCAAAGGTAATCGTAGCCCGGCCGGGACCGTCTACCGTATAGCTTACATGCGACCCATTCTGATCTTTCAGGGCAAGCGTCGTGTTGATCATCCCGCCCCGTGTGGCAGTATATCTGACCACGACACAGCTGTCCGGATTGCTCGCAAAGTAAGTACGGCTGTACCCTACTCCGTCCATACTGAACCGTACGCCTGCCACGGCGTCGTTGATGTCAAGGTAACGCACATAGTCCGTCACTCCTTTCATGCCGCGGCTGCGGATAAGGAGATTGCCGAAGTTCAGATAACTGCCATAAGCGGCCGTGCTGGTCAGACCGCCGAGCTTGCCGCTCCATAGCGTCTTGTCATTGAACTGCACGTCGTCAACGACAATCTGCCCCATCACGGTCGCCCCGAACTGGCCGTTGCCGACGGGCAGACAGGAAGTCATCCAGTCCGTCGCAGGCCTGGTGTACCAAAGCGTGTATCTGTTGGCAGGCCTGAATGCAGCAATGCCTGTCACGGACACCGAATCATCATCAGGCACGCCGCCACGGGCTCCGCCCATCCAAGAGCATACGCCCCTTACGGGAGCCGCACGGCCGCACCTTCCGACCGACTTTCCTTCAGCGGATAGCGAACCACAGACCGCCAGAGAAAGGGCGGCAAACAAGGTCTTTGCTTTTATATTGTTCATTCTTATACATGTCGTGCCTTGCGCCGAGACCTCAATCCCTGACCTCAGACCACTTTCGGGCTTTCAGTTGAATATGAATACCAGTTCCTGACCGGCAAAGGTACGGTATTTTTGAAAGATATGATGTGATATTGAAGTATTTTATACCATAAGAAACGATCCGGAACTGACCTTGCCAACCCCATAATGCCCGCCGTCCCATCCCGTTACCTGCGGTCTCCCCTGCTTTCTTCGTATGCATGCACAGCCTGCTATGGACACATAAGAAGAAAGCAGCATCCACCCGGACAGATCGGCAGAAGTCCATCGACGGTCTTCCCACAGACCTCGCCTTACAGTACAGTTCACAGAGGCCATGCCCTGAGAGCAGGGGACAGAGGCCTCATGCCGCTCACTTGAACAGATCCTGACAGGCTTTCCAGCCGAAATGTCTGTAAAGCCGGTTGAGGCGTGCCTCCCGCTCCCTGAAGGAGGCAAAGTCCTTCCTGCCGTTCTCCGTCCATCCTGTCTCCGACACGGCGGCGACCCGCGGCAGAAGCTGGTAGAAGGCCAGATCACGCCCTACGATATATTCTGTCCAGAGATTAGCCTGTACCCCTTTTATATGCTGTTTCAGCTCGGGAGACGCATCTTCGGGCACCGGATTATAACCGTAGGTCGTCTCCACCGGCAGCAGACCTCCGATGAGGGTCAGGGCATCGTTCTTCGTCTGGTAATAATCAAGATAATAGTAGGCCGTCGGCGACATGATGGCATCCAGTCCACGGCGGGCAGCCTCCTGTCCTCCGGACACACCCCGCCAGCTCATGACGGTCGTCCCTTTGTCTACATCTCCTTCGAGGATCTCGTCCCATCCGATGATCCTACGTCCTTTCTCTGCCAGATGCTTTGCCACCCGGTTCATGAAACAGACCTGCAGCCGGCCCTCCGCAGAGAACCCATCCGTCCCTTTCAGTCCCAGACGCTGAATCTCCGCCTGACAGCGTGGGCACGACTTCCAGCGGTCGCGCGGAGCCTCATCTCCGCCGAGATGGATGTACTTCGACGGGAAGATCTCCAGCAGTTCGTCCAGGACATTGTACACGAACTCATAGGTCTTGGGATTGCCTGCACAGAGAATATCGGGAAATACGCCCCACTCCTCCGCTACCTTGTAAGGGCCTCCGGTACAGCCCAGTTCGGGATAGGCGGCCAGAGCACCGAGCATGTGTCCCGGCATATCGATTTCGGGAATCACGGTGATGTAACGGTCGGCAGCATACTTCACGACTTCACGCATATCCTCCTTGGTGTAATAACCATCGTAAGGCGTGTCGTCATAGAGCCCCGTCATGCGCCCGATAACGGTCTGTGCCCGCTTCGACCCCACCTCGGTGAGCCGGGGATAGCGGTCGATCTGCACACGCCATCCCTGA
Organism: Prevotella multiformis; assembly: GCF_018127985.1. NCBI lineage: Bacteria > Pseudomonadati > Bacteroidota > Bacteroidia > Bacteroidales > Prevotellaceae > Prevotella > Prevotella multiformis. Next base: position 820,796 of record NZ_CP072357.1, read on the forward strand.
TCCTCGGTAAGGTGCCAGTGGAAAATGTTGATGTTGTGGAGTGCCAGCATATCAATGAACTCCTTGATGAAACTCAGCTTGAAATAGTGGCGGGCACAGTCGAGCATCGTCCCCCGATAGCTGAAACGGGGATAGTCGGCAATTCGGACGGCAGGAAAACCGACGGTCTCCGTCTGCTCCACCGGAAGCGACTTGCGCAGCGTCTGGATTCCATAGAACACTCCGCGAGGAGTTCTGCCCTCCACGGTGATGCCCTTGGGCTTCACGGTGATGACGTATCCCTCCTCGTTCTCTATCCCGGTGTTGAGCTTCAGTGTGATGGCAGTCCCCTTCTTGTCGGTGTCCCCCACTGCGATTCCCGTAGCCTCCCGGATATACTGCTTCAGGAACGAAGCGTTGCGATACATCGCCTCGTCCGTTCCCACAACGTTGACGACGGAATTTTCGTCCAGGACAAATGTCCCTCCTTTCCCTGCCGTAATGCTCTGCGGCAAAGGAACTACCTGATAATTGGCCTCTGTGGCATGGAGCGAAAGGCACGCTATCATCATAGCCACGGAAAACAAGATTTTCTTCATGCTGTCTTTTACTGGATGATGGGTATTTAGGTCTTTATGAAGTAAGCCGGCATGCAGGCTGATGCCAAAGAGGGAACATGAGCAGACCGTATAGAAGCGGTCAACGCTTCGTGTCTTCTTCAGAACCCGCCGGAATGCTGCACAAAGATACAAAAAAGATTAATAATTCCAAGGAGATCACAAAGAAAAAGTGCATGGAGGGAGGAGCGTCAGAAACACACCGGCTCCGGTCATCACCTGCCGGCAGAAAGAAAAGTCGGAAACTTTCCACAAACGTGCCGGAGCATACTGTTCAGCTGAAAGGAAAAAAACAAAAGGGGAACATCTGAGGTCGGATATAAAAAGATAAAATATATTGACATCACACAGCAGCTGATTTCGTTGGAAACATCAAAACCGTCAGCCAATCGTCACGCTACAACTGACAGGAAGTCAAGCAATTGAAAAGCAGGATTTCAACAGATGCCCGGTTGCATCTCAAACAAGCACCCCTTAGCCCCTTGCCAAGCACCGACAACGTCCCAAGTGAGGCCTGATTGGAATGCAAACAAGCGTCTATTGATTCACACGCATGAATTATCTTGACAAAAAACAGCAGACAGACCGTCTCTTCCGTTTTGCTCTTTTGACATTACGCCTCTGCTTTCCCATGTCGCTATCCTTTTACAAGCAACCGGTTAAACGGTCTGCCTCTGTACTCATCAGCTCATTTTTCATAAAGGAAAATACAGAAGATAGCTTAATTGCATTTGGGACAAAAAACTACTGGCACAGCTTCAGCAGGATTCGAGCTTGCAGCAGGAATGATTCCGCTGACAGGGAACCGTACGGTTGTGAGGGCATCTGCAAATAAGCAATATCAGGACAAGGAAGGCAGAGGCGAGGCTGACACCTTTTGGTTTAAGAGCCATATAGATCATGATTGTACTTTTATGATCGGACTCAGTGCATTTTTTCCACAAGCATACGGCCAAGTGGGATGCCGAGCCGCCGGGAAAGCCGTTCCAGTTCTTTCTTCCGCCCAGACTCCATGGGGCGGTCATAGAGCTGTTCGATGACGCATAAACGACCGATAGTGTCGTTGGGAAAAGGATCATCCACTACTTCGGAAGGACAGTAGAATACGATGGCATTCAGGGATTCGTAAACTTTGATGGAGTCGGGAGCTCTATAATTGTAGAAAGCTACTTCCTTTTCCGTCAGCCCGCTGATTTTGTAAACAGCTGTCATGTCGTTGTCGAAGAAGTCATATCTGTATTGCCGTGCAAGGTAATCTCCGTCCTTGCAAAAGCAGGTGGGAGGGAAAAAGATGTCGCTTCCTATGACGTGAAGAAAAAAGGCGGACATCCACAGAAACGTCCCCGTCAATCCTCCGTAAAGGCGTACGGCCAGCTTCCACCTGCGTTTCCGTGCAGCCATCATCAGCGCAAAGGGCGACAAGAGAGCCACCCAGATCAGCCAGTAAGTCAGCCCCCAGCGCAAGTGGGTGTCTTCAGGCAGCAGGATGTAGATCAATCCACAGAGCATCATCGAGCCAAAGTGCAAAGTCGCAGCAATTACCAGTTCCTTGCATTGGACGAATGACTTTATTTTTCCGCATTGAGACCTGATCATAATATTGCCAAAGTTTGTCACGTCACAAAATTACGTTTTTCCGTGTTAACAGACAAACAATCAACCGTCAATTCCGGTTTGTTGTCAGATATTTCCTGCCTCTCGAGTGACATTTCCTCCTCTTCTGACATATAGGCAAGGCCGTGTATCTCCGTTTTTGAGACAAGCCGGATGCTGCCGTACCTGAGGCTGTCGGAGGAAGAAATCCGTATGGAGGGTGCAGGATGGAGAAGAAGGTGTTGCCGTAAGTGAAAAGACAGCCGGTTGGCAAACGGCCGGGGGAGGTCCGTGGACGCATGGTACGCCTTCCGCTGCGACGGCCGGCTGCCATGCGGCTGTTGACGTTTCTGCTTTCTTGCCGGAAAACAGTGTTTCACCGCCGATACTTTTTCTTTTTTTTCAAACTTGCAGGCAACTTTTTCTTTTGTACTTTGCTTATATCTTTTTTATTTGCTATCTTTGCGCATGGAATAAAAGAGACTTCTTAAATTATAAAATGGCTAAAATAAAGACAATCGGCATTTTGACTTCCGGCGGTGATGCACCGGGTATGAATGCGGCCATCCGTGCCGTGACAAGAGCGGGTATCTACAACGGATTTGACATAAAGGCCATCTATCGTGGGTATGACGGACTGATTACAAACGATATACGTCCTTTTACAACCGAGAATGTCAGCGGAATCATCGGCCAAGGCGGAACGATTCTGAAGACGGCACGCTCCAAGGAGTTCGCTACGGAAGAAGGCAGGAAGAAGGCACATGACAACCTTGCTGCCGCAGGCATTGACGCGCTGGTGGTCATCGGCGGGAACGGGTCGCTGACTGGCGCCATGAAATTCGCACAGGAATTTGACATCTGCTGCATCGGCCTGCCCGGCACCATCGACAACGACCTCTATGGGACGGACAACACCATCGGCTATGACACGACGATGAACACCATCGTGGAGTGTGTCGACCGGATCCGTGACACGGCACAGAGCCATGAACGCATCTTCTTCGTCGAGGTGATGGGACGCGACGCAGGATTTCTCGCCCAGAACTCCGCCATTGCAAGCGGTGCGGAAGCAGCCATCATCCCGGAAGACTCGACGGATGTGGATCAGCTGGCACGTTTCATGGAACGCGGCATCCGCAAGTCGAAGCGAAGCTGCATCGTCATCGTTTCCGAAAGTCCGAAGTGCGGTGCAATGTATTATGCCGACCGTGTGCGCAAGGAGTTTCCCGACTACGACGTGCGTGTGTCAATCCTCGGACACCTGCAGCGCGGCGGCCGGCCGTCGGCGCGTGACCGCATTCTGGCAAGCCGGACAGGGGTCGGTGCCATCGAGGCCATCATGCAGGGACAGCGCAACATCATGGTAGGAGTAAGAAACAATGAGGTGGCTTACGTTCCGCTGTCAGAGGCCATCCGGTCCGACAAGCCTTTCGACAGGAAACTGATCAAGGTTCTCGACGAACTGAGCATCTGATTCCAGGGCATGACGTGCACCTTGTTATATATAGAGAAGAAAGTAATAATAAAAAACAACAAAGATATTTATGTCACAGATTAATGGGCGTATCTCCCAGATCATCGGTCCTGTTATCGATGTCTTCTTTGATACCAAGGGAGAGAATCCTGAGAAGGTTCTGCCTAAGATTTACGATGCCCTGCGCGTAAAGCGTCCGAACGGGCAGGATTTGATCATCGAGGTACAGCAGCACATCGGGGAGGATACCGTGCGCTGTGTGGCCATGGACAATACCGAAGGGCTGCAGCGCGGTCTTGAGGTCGTACCGACAGGCAGCCCTATCGTCATGCCCGCAGGAGAGCAGATCAAGGGACGCATGATGAACGTCATCGGCCAGCCTATCGACGGCATGGAGCCTCTGAAGATGGAGGGGGCTTACCCCATTCACCGCGAGGCGCCGAAGTTCGAAGAACTGTCTACGCACAAGGAGATGCTCCAGACGGGCATCAAGGTCATCGACCTGCTTGAACCTTACATGAAAGGTGGCAAAATCGGACTTTTCGGCGGTGCCGGCGTGGGCAAGACGGTGCTGATCATGGAGCTGATCAACAACATCGCCAAAGGGCATAACGGCTACTCCGTGTTTGCCGGTGTAGGGGAACGTACCCGTGAGGGAAACGACCTGATCCGGGACATGCTGGAATCCGGCGTGATCCGCTATGGCGAGAAATTCCGGAAGGCCATGGAGGAAGGCAAGTGGGATCTCTCGCTTGTCGACCAGGAGGAACTGCAGAAATCGCAGGCCACCCTTGTCTACGGACAGATGAACGAACCGCCGGGGGCACGTGCTTCTGTGGCTCTCTCAGGACTGACCGTTGCAGAGGAGTTCCGTGACCACGGAGGCAAGAACGGTGAGCCGGCCGACATCATGTTCTTCATTGACAACATCTTCCGTTTCACACAGGCAGGTTCAGAGGTTTCTGCATTGCTGGGGCGTATGCCTTCAGCCGTGGGTTACCAGCCGACGCTGGCCAGTGAAATGGGTGCCATGCAGGAACGTATCACATCGACAAAGCGCGGTTCCATCACTTCCGTACAGGCCGTCTATGTGCCGGCTGACGACCTGACCGACCCGGCTCCGGCGACGACCTTCACTCACCTGGACGCAACAACCGAGCTGAGCCGTAAGATCACCGAGCTGGGCATCTATCCGGCCGTAGACCCGCTGGGCAGCACGTCGCGTATCCTTGACCCGCTGATTGTCGGCAAGGAACACTATGACTGCGCACAGCGCGTAAAGCAGCTGCTGCAGCACTACAACGAACTGCAGGACATCATCGCCATCCTGGGTATGGACGAGCTGTCAGACGAGGACAAGCAGGTTGTGAACCGTGCGCGCCGTGTGCAACGGTTCCTGTCCCAGCCGTTCACAGTCGCCGAGCAGTTCACGGGCGTCAAAGGCGTCATGGTCCCTATCGAGGAAACCATCAAGGGCTTCAACGCCATTCTGAACGGTGAGGTCGACGACCTGCCGGAGCAGGCGTTCCTGAACGTAGGTACAATCGAGGATGCCAAGGAGAAGGCCAAGAGACTTCTGGAGGCTACACAATAACAGCTCCTTGTGCAAACAGAATCATAATAGATTTGTCTATGTTGACACTTAAAATAGTTTCCCCCGAAAGGATTGTCTTTACAGGTGAGGTGGAGAGCGTGCTGGTCCCAGGGACTGTGGGGCAGTTCGAGATTCTCAACGACCATGCTCCTATCATCTCGACACTGGTTGAAGGCAAGGTCGTCTACAGCGTAAAGGGCACAAAGAAAGAACTTCAGATCGCAGGCGGCTTCGTCGAAGTGAAGAAGAACGAGGTGAGCCTCTGCGTGGAGATATGAGGATCCGGCAGACACCGGTAACAAGACAGTAAAGGATGGACTACAACAAGATACAAAAGCAATACAGCAAAGTGAGCCTGTGGATAACCGCCGCGCTCTACCTTGTCGGACTGCTTGTCGTACAGCTGACGGCACACGCTGCTTACATCAGCATGCTAACGATCAGCGTCTGTTTTTCCGTCCTTGCCGCATCCGTCTATGGCGGGGCATGGAAAGCAATAGCCAGTAAGTCGCCGGCGGTCCTGGGCAAGTTTTATCTTGCAGGGTCGCTCCTGCGCATGCTGCTGGCCTTTCTGGTCATCCTCGTCTACGCACTGGTGACAAAAGACCGCAAGGCGGTCATCAGCTTTGCCGCCGTCTTCATGGTTTTCTATCTCGTGCTGCTGGCATTCGACACCATCTATTTTTCAAAAGTGGAAAAGAACAATAAACCAATAACTGACAAATGAAATATCTCAAGCATTTGCTTTGCATGACCGCAATGCTTTTCCTGCTTCTGCCGGGGGCAGCAGCATCCGAGAGCAAGGGAGGAGGCGTTGATCTGCAGGGTATATTGTGGGGACACATCAAGGACTCGTATGAGTGGCATGTCACGAACATCGGTGACAGGCCGGTCATCATCAACCTGCCGGTCATCGTGAAAACATCCGACGGGTGGTACGCAGGATGGGCAGAGGACTTTGCCGAAGAGCCGCTGGAAAGCGGCCCGCACGCCGGCTACCGCCCCTGCAGGAACAACCCGAATCTGTTCATTGCAACGAAGGGCAACTACGAACGGCGAATCGTCGAACTGCAGAAGGACGGGACGGAAGTGCGCCCCTTTGACCTGTCGATAACGAAGTCAGTGTGCGTGCTCTTCATCGATGCGATCCTCCTGCTGCTGTGCATCCTCATTCCCGCACGCTGGTGCCGGAAGCACAAGGTCACAGACAAGGCTCCCAAGGGTTTCACAGGACTGATGCACATGTTTGTGATGTACGTATATGATGAGGTGATCAGGCCGACATTGGGCAAGGAGTCCGACAGATACGCGCCTTACCTGCTTACCTGTTTCTTCTTCATCTTCGTCGCCAACGTGATGGGCATCGTACCGTTCCCACCGGGCGGCGGCAACCTGACGGGCAATATCACGATTACATTCTTCCTTGCAGCATGCACGTTCCTGGTAACCAACTTCTCCGGAACCAGGCATTACTGGAAAGACATTTTCTGGCCGGAGGTGCCTGCATGGCTGAAAGTACCGGTACCTTTGATGCCGGTCATCGAGATCTTCGGTATCTTTACCAAACCTTTTGCTCTGATGGTCCGTCTCTTTGCCAACATGATGGCCGGCCATGCCATAGCCCTGGCCCTGACGTGCATCATCTTCATCATGGCGACAATGGGCGTGGTACTGAGTACCTCGATGACGGTCGTGAGCGTGGGCATGAGCATCTTCATGATGCTGCTCGAGATCCTGGTCAGCTTCATTCAGGCACTGGTGTTCACGATGCTGAGCGCAGTATTCATCTCACTGGCCCGTGTACACGAAGCTGAAGCCTAAGAGGAAGCCGAACGGTAAATACAGAAAAAGTAAAAGGGATGAAAACGAAAAGAAAAGCCGGACCGGCCTCGCCGTCCTGACAGTCCCCATCAGAAAAAGTCAAAGGCCGCCCGGCACGATCCTGACGGATGAAAGGGCATTAGACCGTAAAAGAAACAAGAATAAAACAATTAATATTTAAAAGCAAAAACTATGTTGACATCATTGTTATTAGCAGCAGAAACTGCAAAGTTGGGCGCCGCAATCGGTGCAGGTATCGCAGCCGTAGGCGCAGGTCTTGGTATTGGTCGTATCGGTGGTCAGGCTATGGATGCCATGGCGCGCCAGCCGGAGAAAATCGGTGACCTCCGTTCTTCCATGATCATCGCAGCCGCTCTGGTCGAGGGTGTTGCTTTCTTCGCAGCAATCATCGCCCTTCTCTGTGTATTCTAAGCCGCAGGAAGGACTATTAAAACAATTGGTAAGAAAAGTAATTTAGCAGCTTATGTCATTATTATTGCCAGATGGTGGTTTGCTCTTCTGGATGACCATTGTCTTTCTGGTGGTCTTCTTCATCTTGTGGAGATGGGGTTTCCCCTCGATCATCAAGATGGTGAATGATCGCAAGGAGTACATCGACGAGAGTCTTGCCAAGGCAGAGGAAGCCAACTTGAGGCTTGCCAACATTCAGAAACAAGGTGAGGAGCTGCTCATGGAAGCACGTGAGAAACAGGCACAGATCCTACGGGAAGCGGCTGACACACGGGATGCCATAGTCGGACAGGCACAGGAGAAGGCACACGGAGAGAGTGCCCGCATCCTTGCAGAAGCCAAGGCCGAGATAGAAAACCAGAAGCAGGCTGCTATTCGTGACATCCGTTCGCAGGTAGCAGAACTCTCGGTACAGATTGCCGAGAAGATTCTGCACAAGGAGCTTGCCGGTTCAGCCGAGCAGACCCGGCTCATCGACAGCTTGTTGGATGAAGTTGCTTCTTCTAACGGAACAGAACGTAAATAATCGCTTATGAATACAGGTGTAATATCGGTTCGCTATGCCCGTGCGCTGCTGAAGAGTGCCTGTGAGCAAGAACTCGAAGACAAGGTCTATTCCGTTATGCAGACCCTTGCCCAGAGTTATCTCCAAGTACCGGAACTCCGTGCGGCGATTGAAAATCCGATGCTCCCGAAAGAGAAGAAACGCAAGCTGCTGGAAGCGGCCTGTGGAGATGACTGCCCTGAACTGATCGCGAACTTCCTGTCCCTCGTCATGAAGAAGGACAGGGAGGAGTTGCTGCAGTTCATGGCGAATGACTATGTTACCCTGTACCGCAAGCAGAAGAACATCATTCGCGGAAAAGTCATCACCGCTTCACCTGTTTCTCCGCAGACAGAAGACAAGATGAAGGCACTGGTCCAGTCCAGGGCACAGGGAGCTGTCGAGTTCAACACCGAGGTCGACCCTTCACTCATCGGCGGATTTATCCTCGAGTATGATACTTACAGAATGGACGCCAGCGTGAAGAACAAACTGAATGCTATCCTCACACAATTAAAAAAGTAATAAATTAATAACATGTCAGATAAAATTAAACCAAGTGAGGTGTCTGAGATTCTTGCAAAGGAGCTTCAAGGCATCAACTCTGAGGAGAAGTTTGAGGAAGTCGGCACAGTCCTGACCGTCAGCGACGGCGTGGCGCGTGTCTATGGTCTTCGCAACGCTGAAGCCAATGAGTTGCTTGAATTTGAGAATGGCACCATGGCAATTGTCATGAACCTCGAGGAAGACAATGTCGGCTGTATTCTCCTGGGACCTACCTCAGGGATCAAAGAGGGAGAAAGCGTGAAACGTACGCACCGCATTGCCTCCATCCGTGTCAATGACAACTTCTTGGGACGTGTAGTCAATCCGCTCGGAGAGGCAATCGACGGAAAGGGCGACATTGATCTGGCCGACTCCTTCGAGATGCCGCTGGACCGCAAGGCTCCGGGGGTGATCTTCCGTCAGCCGGTGAAAGAACCCTTGCAGACCGGTCTGAAAGCTGTCGACTCGATGATTCCTATCGGCCGTGGCCAGCGCGAACTGATCATCGGCGACCGGCAGACCGGCAAGACTGCTATCGCCGTAGACACCATCATCAATCAGAAGAGCTTCTACGAACAGGGAAAACCGGTCTACTGCATCTATGTCGCCATCGGCCAAAAGGCTTCTACCGTAGCGACCCTGGTGCAGAACCTGAAGGATCACGGAGCACTGCCTTATACGATCATCGTCAGTGCGACAGCCGCCGATCCGGCCGCCATGCAGTATTATGCTCCGTTTGCCGGTGCAGCCATCGGCGAGTACTTCCGCGACCGCGGCTACTCTGCCCTTGTCGTCTATGACGACTTGTCAAAGCAGGCGGTTGCCTATCGTGAGGTATCCCTGATTCTCCGTCGCCCTTCCGGTCGTGAAGCTTATCCCGGAGATGTATTCTATCTCCACTCACGTCTGTTGGAACGTGCCGCACGCATCAACGACCAGCAGGAGATCGCCGAACGAATGAACGACCTGCCCGAATGCATGAAGGGGCATGTAAAGGGTGGCGGATCACTCACCGCCCTGCCCATCATCGAGACACAGGCAGGTGACGTGTCAGCATACATCCCCACCAACGTGATTTCCATTACTGACGGTCAGATCTATCTTGAGACAGACCTCTTCAACCAAGGTTTCCGTCCCGCCATCAACGTGGGTATCTCCGTATCCCGTGTAGGCGGATCGGCACAGGTGAAGAGCATGAAGAAAGTGGCCGGTACGTTGAAAATCGACATGGCGCAGTACCGGGAGCTGGAGGCTTTCTCCAAGTTCTCTTCCGATATGGACAAGGTCACCGCAATGACCCTCGACCGCGGCCGTAAGAACAACCAGCTGTTGATTCAGCCGCAGTACAGTCCTATGCCGGTCGGAGAACAGATAGCCATCCTCTATTGCGGCGTACACGGGCTGATGCGGGATGTGCCGGTCGACCAGATCCGCAGCTGCCAGGACCAGTTCCTCGACAGTATGCGCTCTGCTCATGCCGACGTAATCAGCGAACTGGCTTCCGGGAAGCTGGAAGATACTTCTGTAAAGGTGATTGAGGAAGTCATGGGCAATATTGCCGGACAATACAAATAAAGACAATAAGGAATGGCATCGTTAAAGGAAATCAAGACCCGTATAGCCAGTGTTCAGAGTACTCGCAAGATCACGAGTGCGATGAAGATGGTTGCCTCGAGCAAGCTGCACCATGCGCAGAATGCCATCGAGAGTATGCTTCCTTACGAGGCTATGCTCGAACACATTCTCAAGACGTTCCTTGTCTCTACGCCCGATACGGATACTCCGTTCGATGTGCAGCGGCCTGTGAAGCGTGTCGCCTTGCTTGTGTTCTCCTCCAGCAGTTCTCTCTGCGGCGGATTCAATGCCAATGTCATCAAGCTCATGCTACAGGCGATTGCCGAGTATCACGCCATGGGACTGACCGACAAGGACATTGTCATCTATCCCATCGGACGGAAGGTCGCAGAGAAAGCGAAGAAATGCGGATATACCTGCGTGTACCCCTACCCTAACCTTGCCGAGAAACCCAACTCCGAGGATTGCCGCAACATTGCAAAGGAACTGGGACAGAAGTGGCTGGACGGTGAGTTTGACAGAGTAGAAATGATCTACCATCACTTCAAAAGTGCAGGCAGTCAGATTCTCCAACGCAAGAACTTCCTCCCGATCGACCTCGAGGAGGAACTCAATGCAGATACGGAACGTGACCTCTCGTCGAACGTCTCCTCAAAAGCCGCACAGGAGTATCTCAAGAAGAAGGGGGAAAGTACCGCACGGAAGTCGGACACAGAGGCGGTCGTCCCCCTCAACGACGACTTTATCGTCGAGCCCGACCTGCAGACCGTCTTGCGGACACTGGTGCCCAAGCTGCTCCATCACATGGTCTTCACGGCGCTTCTGGACAGCAATGCTTCCGAGCATGCAGCCCGTATGGTCGCCATGCAGACGGCAACGGACAATGCCGATGACCTGCTTCGTTCGCTTCATCTGCAGTACAACAAGTCGCGCCAGGCAGCCATCACTTCAGAACTTCTTGATATTGTCGGTGGTACGGTGAACAACTGACATGACAGACAGTCCTGTCCTCTTTGCAGCAGACAGGACAGAAAGCAAAAGCAGCAGGGACAGGTTGACAGCCTGTCCCTGTTTCTTTTGTAACCGTAAATCCCGATTGCATGATGTGCCCTTTGCAAAGAGATCCATCCGAAGGCACAGCCTTCCGTCCGCCCTTTAGAAATCTACCGTGACCCGTACGTTGATCTGTCTTCCCGTGAGATAGTTCGGGACGGCATATTGCTGACCGGCAATGTCCGTCACCCAATAATAGGAGTTGACATTATTGATACCGAAAAGGTTGAGACAGTCTATGCCGAGCCAGATGTTCTTGAAGATGGTGTTACGACTGCCATCATGGTTGTCCAGCAGACGGTAACTCATGCCGATGTCAGCACGACGATAGGCAGGTGCACGGAAAGTATTGCTCTCCAGTTCCCTATGCGGAGCAGAGAAGGGAAGTCCATCTGCAAAAGCCAGTTTCAACGACATCCGCCAGCGTGTCGACCCGGGGAAGAAGTCGGTAAAGTAGAGATTCAACGAATACCGCTGATCCGTCGGGAGCGGAATACGCCTGCCGTTCAGCTTCATACTGGTGTTCATGATGCTGAGCGTCAGCCATGAATCAGTACCTGGGACGAACTCGCCAAAGAGTTTAAGGTCGAGTCCTGCGGCATGCCCTGTAGCCGTATTATCGCCATAGTACGTCACTTTCACGTTGTCAACAGAATAAGGAACAAGTCGTGAGAGCGCTTTGTAATAGGCCTCGGCCGTGAACTTGAAAGGACGGCCCAGCATTTCAAAACGATAGGACATACCGGCCAGGGCATGGATGGAACGCTGTGCCCGGATCTTCTGATTGAGTGTGGCGTATGTGATGCCGTTGACCATCGACGTGTCGCGGAGTTCCTTGTAGAACGGCGCCTGATAATAGAGGCCGCCTGCAATACGGAAACTGATATTGCGGTTCCTGCCCGGCGTGATGGTGAGGGAAGCACGGGGCGAAAAGAGGCTCTCACCGCTGAAGTCCCAGTGGGCGAAGCGTACACCGTAATTCAAGGTGAAGAGCGTCGGCACGGAATCGCGTGTCTGGAAATTCCACGCATCCTGCAGATAGCTCTCGAAGCGTTTCGCATTCAGATCGTTGCGTGCCCGCAGCGAGTAGATCATCTTCAGGTCACGTCCTGTATGAGGAATATTGTAACCTGCTGAATCACGGTATTCATATTCAGCCGAGTTCTCCGTTATCTTTTCCACCTTATAAGTCAGTCCCCCTTCTATTCTGTGTCTACCGGCACGATGCAGCACCATCAGCTTCAGACTCTTCACATCGGCATGGAGATAGTCACGTGAATGCTGCATATAGGTTCCTACACCCAGGTTCTCGGAGGTCTCGGTCTGCGTGAGCCAGTACTGTCCCTGAATGTCGTACCGCTCCTGCTCCTTGGTCGTGAAAGCGGATGCAAGGAGCGACAGATCTGTACGGGACGACAGATGGCGTGTAACGCCCAGCGAACCGAAAAACGTGCGGAAGAGATCCTTCTCCTGTCCGTCGAAGTAAACACGGAATTTCTTTACGTTCTGCAGTGTGCCGAAGTTCGTCTCACGGTCTTCCGGTTGGAAGTCATAGTGATTGTCGGACATGTTCCCGATGAAGTCCATCTGCCAGCGTTTATCAGGCTGCCACGACAGATAAGTCTGATAATCAAGGAACGACGGCCGGTATTCTCCCTTCGTCTGGAGCGAACCGAGAAGGTAGCGGTTGGTCTTATAGCGCACGCCGTTGGTCCATGTCAACTTCTTTGTAGCCAGTCCGAAGTAGGCACTTGCTCCTAAGAGCGAGGCTGAAACAGAGGCTTCCGTCTTCTTTGGCCGTTTATAGGTGATATCCAATGCGGAACTCATTTTGTCCCCATATTTTGCTTCAAACCCGCCGGCCGAGAAGCCGACACTCTCCACCATGCCCGGATTGATGACGGAAAGGCCTTCCTGCTGTCCGCTACGCACGAGGAAAGGACGGAACACCTCTACATTGTTGATATATACGGAGTTCTCATCGAATGAACCGCCGCGCACGTTGTACTGTGAAGACAGCTCCGAGTGGGTCGATACACCGGCCTGTGTCTGCACCATCTCTTCCACCGCATTGCCTGATGCAGACGGTCCCTGCCTTGTCTTCTGGACATCAAGTTCCTCCGTCGTTCCGTGCTGTTTGTTCCTCCCCTCGACAACGACCTCCTGCAGCGCATTGTCGTCAGCGAGCTGGACAAGCAGTGTCTGCTTCCCCTTCGGACGGCGCAGCACCCTCGTCTTGGACTTATAGCCTATCATCGAGAAGCGCACCTTTACGGAGTCTTCGCTGTGCAGCTGCATGCTGAACTCTCCCTTGAGGTTGGTCATCGACAGCTTTCCCTGCGACACAACCATGACAGAGGCCAGTTCTATCGGATTGCCGTCCTTGTCGGAGACCTTCCCCTGAAGCGTGAATGTCTGTGCCGGTACCAGCTGAGCTGTCAGAAGGAGCAACAGCAGTAATATATGTTTTCGGATGTCCTTACGTTTCATAACTTCTATATAACGCAGAGCCCTTTGTTTTATTGCATTCGCCCGACAGTCTCCGAAGGGAAAGAGCATTCCCCCGACGTACCCGGCCGCCACGGCCGGTATTCTTTAAAAGAAAAAGTCCCGCAATCGACATTGCAGGACTCTCCGAATCATTCTTCTTATGGGTTTGACTGTTTCAGCCCAAGTACTTCATCAGCACACGGGCATTGCCGCTCTCACGGATCTTCTCGATAGCCTTCTCACGGATCTGGCGGACACGCTCACGGGTCAGTCCCATTTCCGTACCGATTTCTTCCAACCCTTTCTCCTGGCAGCCGATGCCGAAACACTCCGTGACGATCTTGATCTCACGATCCTTCAGCGTGTTCTGAAGAACAGCACGAAGATCGTCAGACATTGACTCGAAGTCAACGCCACGGTCAGTGCGCGAGTCATCACCCGATGACAGCATATCGCTCATTGAATTGTCGTCGTCATCGCTGAACGGCGCGTCGATACTCATGTGATGGTTGTCGGCGCTCTGGCTCTGACGGATACGTGCCTCGTCGATGCCGGTCAGCTCGGCCAGCTCGTGGATGGACGGACGGCGGTTGTGCTTCTGCACAAACTCATTCGTGACCTGATTGATTTTCGAGATGGCTCCCACCTGGTTCAGCGGCAGGCGCACGATACGGCTCTGTTCGGCAATGGCCTGCAGAATACTCTGACGAATCCACCAGACAGCATACGAAATGAACTTGAACCCTCTCGTCTCGTCGAATTTCTCGGCAGCCTTTACCAGACCGATGTTCCCCTCATCGATAAGGTCGGTGAGAGAGAGCCCCTGATGCTGATACTGTTTGGCTACGGAAACGACAAAACGGAGGTTGGCCTTGATCAGCTTTTCCTTGGCACGCTCGCCCTTGCGACCGCCCTTGTGGATTTCCTGTGCCAGCTCAATCTCTTCGTCAACAGTAATCATCGGCTCACGCCCGATTTCAACGAGATACTTGTCCAGTGCCTCACTCGATCGGTTGGTGATACTCTTCGAAATCTTAAGTTGTCTCATGAATTGTGTACTATTTCCTCCTTAAAATATAGCTGTTTCCCGTTATCCAGATCTGATACGGCGTGCAAAGGTACATATAAATAGGTAAAATCCCAAACGGAGCGTGCCCCGTTTGGGATTTTTTACGTTTTTTTATAGGTCGGATTGTGATTGTAAACTCCTTGGAGAGGAATTGACCGGGGAAAAATCGTTATTTCCAACTATGTTCTATCAGTTTTGAGGTGGATTCCATCTCCATGTTCATTCCCATCATCTTCATCTTCCCCTTCCCCGTCTGGTCGTTCAACCATCCGTTCTTCAGAAAGTGATAAGTGTCCGTACCGTTGAAGTCGATGTCGGTCATTCCCATGGCCTTCATCTGTTCCCAGTTGTTCTCAATCTGGGAAGTGACCTCTTCTCCCATTCCCATCTTCTTCATATTGCCTATGAGGAAAGCCTTGACATCCTTCTCTCCCATATTGGCCTTGCTCTGCGACACTACCGTGAGCATCCCGAGAATATTGCTTACTTCATAGCTGACAATCGACTTGATGCCCTGTATTTCCTTTTCCTCCTTGTCGCCGGTCTTCAGCGTCTTTCCATAAAGATTGAAAAGGCTCTTCTCCTTGAAGTTGTCTGTGACGCTCTTTTCAGAGAACAGGTCGTTCAATGCCATGATCATCTTTGCCTTCGGCGAAACCTTCTCCATATCGGGATTCTTTTTGTAGGTGGAATCGATTTCGGCAAGGGCAGCCCTCGTCATCTTCCCTACCACCTCTTCATAGTTCAACAGCTTCTGCAGTCCACCGTTCACATCCGTCTGGAAAAGAAGAGGCACGTTGTCGACAAAACGGCTGAGCCGGTCGCCCACCTGATAAGCCAGTTCCGTATTCCCCTCCGTCTTCGTGTCTTTCGTGAGGAACTCCACCTTGTAGCCATCAGGGGCGGCATCCTTCACCTCGACAAATGTCCTGTTGGTCACCTTTACGCTCTGCGAGCCTCCCCCCATGGGAGCCGTCATGCCGATGCTGGTAACATTCTCATAGGTCGCTCTGTCGCCTTTCTGCAGGCTGACTTTGAGGAGTGTCTGTGCGCTCAGTGCCGTGACGGCAAGAAGCAGTGCAAAAGTAAGAAATGTCTTTTTCATAAGCGTTGTTGTTTAGTTTAAATGTTTATTAGGTGTTGGAAGGCAGGGATGATGGTTCAATCCCTGCCTCCGGCTGTCAATAGGATCTTGCAATGATGACGCGATACTTGGCCGGCCTTCCGCTTACCATGTCCGTACCCGGTGTCTGCTCGAACATATAAGGAACGCAGCGGATAGTGGCCTGCGTGTCTTCCTTGATCTTCGCCTCGGTCTCTTCGGTACCGTCCCAGTGGCAGAGGAAAAAGCCTCCGTCCTTTACCTTCGCCTTGAATTCCTCATAGTCTTCGCACTCGTAGATGTGTGCGTCGCGGAAGTCCTTTGCCTTCTTGAAGATGTTGTCCTGAATGTCGTCAAGGAGGCTCTTCACACGCCCGACGATGCCGTCGAAGCTGACGCTCTCCTTCTCCAACGTGTCACGGCGCATCACCTCAATGGTGTTGTTCTCCAGGTCGCGGCCGCCCATAGCCAGCCGCACCGGCACTCCTTTCAGCTCGTAATCGGCGAACTTGAATCCCGGACGCTTGTTGTCGGAATCATCGTATTTGACCGTGATGCCCAGCGCGCGCAGCTCGTCGATGACCGGCTGCAGCTTTTCGGAAAGTTCCTTCAGCTGCTCCTCCCCCTTGAAAATAGGGATGACGGCCACCTGAATCGGTGCGATACGCGGAGGGAGCACCAGGCCGTTGTCGTCGGAGTGGGTCATGATGAGCGCACCGATCAGGCGCGTGCTGACCCCCCATGATGTTGCCCATACATACTCCGGCTTGTTGTCCTTGTTGAGATAAGTGACATCGAACGACTTGGCGAAGTTCTGTCCCAGGAAGTGGGACGTACCGCTCTGCAGGGCCTTTCCGTCCTGCATCATCGCCTCGATGGTATAGGTGTCCAGCGCACCGGCGAAACGCTCCGTCTCGCTCTTCACACCCTGCACAACCGGTACGGCGAGCCATTTCTCGGCGAAGTCGGCGTAGACGCGCAGCATGGTCTGCGCCTCCTTCTCCGCCTCTTCACGGGTGGCGTGGGCGGTGTGTCCCTCCTGCCAGAGAAACTCCGACGTGCGGAGGAACGGCCGTGTGCGCATCTCCCACCGCATGACGTTGCACCACTGGTTGCACATCAGCGGCAGGTCACGCCACGAATGGATCCAGTTCTTATAGGTGTTCCAGATGATGGTCTCACTCGTAGGGCGGATAATGAGTTCCTCCTCCAGTTTCGCATTGGGGTCGACCTCGACGCCGTTGCCGTCCTCCGTTGCCTTCAGGCGGTAGTGCGTCACCACGGCACACTCCTTGGCAAATCCTTTCACGTGCTCAGCCTCACGGGAGAGGAAGCTCTTCGGAATCAGCAGCGGGAAATAAGCGTTCTGCACGCCGGTCTCCTTGAACATCCTGTCGAGCTGCGCCTGCATCTTCTCCCATATCGCATAGCCGTAGGGTTTGATGACCATACAGCCACGTACGGCAGACTGTTCCGCCAGTTCTGCCTTCACTACCAAGTCATTGTACCATTGAGAGTAGTTCTCCGCTCTCTTGGTCATGTGTTTCAGTTCTTTTGCCATAATTATATTTTTCTGCTTTATACTGATTCTTTAGGGGATTCCCATTTTCTTATAGGAGTTTCCCTTTTGTCCCCTTTGCAGGAAACGCTAACTTTGTACAGAAATCAGCAGGCGACCACGAAGGAAAGTTTATTTCCATCTGTCGGGTGCAGCTAATTCTCTGCAAAAATTATGCAAACGAGCACAAAGGAAGCTTGCTTCCATTTGTCGAATGCAGCTAACTTTCTGCAAAAATACAAAAAAATGTTGGCAATAAATGCCCCATAGCATATATTTGTTTAACTTTGCATGAATAAAACAGAATCGGTGCGGCGACAATATCGGACACTGAAGGTAAAAGATAATTATTAATCCATAAACAGTTTTGGTTATGAAGAATATGAAAGTAATGGCAGCCGGCATGTGCTTACTGACTGTCGTAAGCTGCCAGACGAAACAGGGTACAGGATCATTGATCGGCGGCGGTGCCGGTGCGGCACTTGGCGGCATTGTCGGTCAGATCATCGGTCACAACGGCAAGAGCACGGCCATCGGTGCAGCCATCGGCGGCGCCATCGGTGCAGGAGCCGGCGCACTCATCGGCCGTCACATGGACAAAGTGGCACGCGAGGCAGCCCAGGCGCTGCCGAATGCCCGCGTCGACAAGGTGACAGATGCCAACGGACTGCAGTGCGTGAAGGTCACCTTCGATTCAGGAATTCTCTTCCCGCTGAACGGTTCCAACCTGAACGCATCTGCCAAGAACGACCTTACCAAGTTCGCAGGACTGATGAAACGCAACTCCAACTGCGACGTTGCTATCCAGGGCTACACCGATGCTTCCGGCAACGACAACATCAACATCCCACTGTCACAGCGTCGTGCCGAGTCTGTATCGTCCTATCTGAAAGGACAGGGCGTCACCGGCAGGCAGATCCGCTCGGTACAGGGCTTCGGAAGTGCCAACCCCATCGAGAACAAGACCGTCAGCCAGGCCAACCGTCGTGTTGAGGTCTATCTCTATGCTTCCTCCGAGATGGTCCGCCAGGCTAACAACGGCACGTTGTAACCCGGGAAGAGACCGCCCTGCCCCTCTCTACAGACGGGTCGAGGGAACAGGGAAGGCCTCCTGCTTCTCTTGAGGACTGCAAAGACAGTCTTTCCAGCCACCGGGAACAGGATTCCCAACGGCTGGTACTCGTATTCCCAACGGCTGGTACTCGCATTCCCAACGGCTGGGAATCCGAATACCGCCGGACAGGTATGCTGAATACAGACTTACCCGGAGCCTCTCACAAGCAGGCAATGCCCATGCTGGGCATACGAAGAAAAGCCCATTTCAAAACTCGCTCATGAGTAGAGAAATGGGCTTTCCTTTGTTTTCAGGCATATTCTGAGGATTCACACTGGACATCAGACCCTTTCAGGCTTCAATAATCGACCGGGACAAAATACGATTCGGATCACTTCTCCGGCGTACCGCATGGGGAGAATGAGAGCTTTACCATGACGGGATAATGGTCTGAGATGTTGCGGCGCGACTTGCCGAGCCAGTAGCTGTTGGTGAAGATGGCATAATGCGGAATATCGAAGTCGGAGGAGACGAATACGTGGTCTATGCGGGCATTGCTGCGGCTGTCCTGCATGAAGTCGTTCCACGTACCGGTGGGTGCCATGCGCTGTCGGGCATGGGCATAGCAGTCGCGCAGGATGCCCGAACGGGAGAATATCCCGTAAATCTCGTCCGCCTGGTCAACGTTGAAGTCGCCCGTCAGAATCGTTGGCTGCGCCTTGGCAAGCTGCCCTATGCGTTGCAGGATGAGGCGTGCACTCTCCCGCCGTGCCACAGTGCCCACGTGGTCCATGTGGGTATTGAAGAAATAGAACTGCTTTCCCGTCGTCTTGTCCTCGAACTTCCCCCACGTACAGATACGGATGCAGGCAGCATCCCATCCCAGCGAAGGGCGTTCGGGCGTCTGTGAGAGCCAGAAGTTACCGCTGTCGAGCAGTCTCAGCAGGTCTTTCCGATAGAAGACTGCCGCATATTCGCCCTCTTCCCTGCCGTCATCACGCCCCACACCGATGTAGTCATACCTCTCCAGCCCCTGCAGGAGGTCACGCAGCTGCGTGGCAAGTACTTCCTGTGTGCCGAAGACGGCAGGCTGCTCGAAGTTGATGAAGTCGCATAGCTGCGGACAGCGTTGTGCCCACGCATTGCCCTCCTTCCGGTCATCCGGGTTGTCATACCGGATGTTATACGTGCCCACATAGAGTCGCTGGGCAGAGAGGCTGCAGGTAAGCAGCATTGCAAGGATGAGTGTTGTCAGTCTGTACATGATTCCGGTTTTTATGTGCTGCAAAAGTACGCAATCTTTTTGTAACAGGCGAGCGTGTCCGGCATGATTTGTCTGTACGCATGAGGAAAGCCGGTTTGCAGCCGCTTTCTGAAAATAATCTGCTATTTTCCTCTAAAGACAAAGAACTTTCTTTATCCAACTGGCTTGTAAATCACAGCATTTTATAACTTTGCATACAGCCGTCAGCCTGTAAAGGGCATACTTACTGAAGCCTGGGTGGATGACGGCTTCCCGATATGGAAACAAAAGCACCAGATGCCAAGGGTTCTTATGAGCCCATCTTTTCTTTTTCCCCTCAATTCCGCAGCATTTTTCCTTGTGAGGCGATTTTATGTGTTGAGATGTCTTTTTGGAGCTCTATATGTTGATACGAGGATTTTCGGGGCTTCCTGGGTCTTACCTGGGCATGAAATCCCCCACCCAAACCAATGGGGAATATGATAACCACAAAGAAATGCTGCTTATTCAAGGAATACTTCAGAGTAGTATGCTTTGTTTGTATACAGGTTCAGAACGTTCCTCCTTCCTGTTCGCACCCATTTTGCCGGCACGCTGACAAAATGCAGGATAAATGCTTTCAGCCTGCTTGTCCTTTTCAACGGCTTGACCTTTTCGCTGATATGACGGACGAGGTAGAGATAGAAGTTCTTCAGCATGGCGGTAACCATCATGAAAACCATGTTCTCAGCCATGAAGGAAAAGGGCAGATGTGCCCACCCGAAGTCATTGTTCTGTATGTCGAAGTTCTTTTCGCTCGCTCCGCGTTCATTGTAGAATGTAATGATGTCCTTCTCTGTGGATGTCCGGTTGTTGGTAAGGATACAGCGGTATGTGTATATCACTCCGAACATATCCGTCTGTACCCTGCCGTGCCTGTCTTTCAAGGGAGTACGCTGTACGACAAGCCTGTATGACTTTCCTTCGATGAGGTTGTCCATGCTGACGGAGGTGACATCGCACCTCTCATAACCAACCTCAACGCTCTTCCATTCTTCCAGCTGGCGGAACTCCCCGCACCGGCTGCCGCAGTTGGCAGCACGTATATAGAACGTGTTGCAGCGCTGCTCTACGGTCTGGATGATTTCCTTCGAGAACGACCCGCAGTCGGCACGGAAACGCTCTGTCACAACACCAGGCTCGGAGGTCACACGGTCCATGATGCGGCGGAGCGTGTCCTGCTGATGGAATTTCACATTGGTGTTTCCGTCACGGTTCTCACCTCCGACTATGATGCCCCCGATGGAAGCCCAGCCCGGGAAACAGCCATGGTCCTGCCTGTAGGAATACTTTGCATCGAACTTGCGGGCAGGAACAAACTGGTGGTCAAAGTCCAGGTCAACATGGCTGCCCGCCTTTACAAGCCCCATTCTCCGTATCATCCGTAAAAGTAAGGTGTTCAGCTTCTCTGCAGTGTTGAAACTGTACGACCTGCCGGAGGTCTCACTCCTGTAGACAATATTCTTCTCGGCAAGCGCCTTCAGTCCGCGCCCCACGGTGTCGGCACCGGGTAACAGCGTACCAGGTCTCTGCCTGAACTTTCCTATGAGCGAATTGATGTCCTCAAGGCATTCTCCACCACAAAGGTAACTGAAGAAGAGAGAGCCGAAAATACTTCCATGGCTGAATGCTTTGCCGCTACTTCCACGTCTGCCCAATACAGATTCGGTAAGTTTTTCAAAGCCCAGCTTTGAGAAAACGTCCATGATATGATAAATTCCACCGAAAGAAGTGATATTCTCGTTTTTAATTGCTACCTTTGTCATGTCAGTTTTTTGCTTGCTTGTTATGTTTGCAGCACCAAGATAGGTGAAAATTCTGACATGTCCAAGTGTTTTGAGGACTTTGTCTCTCAGGCACTTGGAGTTCTCACAAGAAATTGTGCTGCGGAATTAAGGTTTTTTACGAAAATAATTATTTATTCTCGTGAAAAAAACAATTATTCTCACGAAAGTTATGGGTTTGCTTTCGTGAGAATAACAGGGATTGTAATGCTTTTCTCTTATAGAAAAGATATGTTTTAAAAGTCTGATTATAGCTTGATAATCAATGTGATTACACCTTTCTGAAAAGGAAGGAATGTTATTCTGCCGTCAGTTCAAGCACCCGACTTGCACCCTCATAGGCTGAGAGAACCATCAGCCCCACTTTCATCAGGTAATCACCCGTGTATCTTTGTCCGTTGCAGTGCAGTGCAGAAGTCGTGTTAGGCATAAGATTGATTTCCTTCACCGTGTAAGTGCGGTTGGCATCCAGCCCCTGTAGGCGTACAGCCTGCTGTGGTTCGGAGTAGCGTGGGTGCAGGTCGTAGGCGAAGAGCACTGCCTTCTTCTTGTCCTGCGATACATAGTTTACTGCCATATGATGGGTCTCGTAGGGTGAAATCAGGCGATAGAGCTCTCCGTCAAGAATGACTTTTTTCAGTCGGTTCCAGTTAGTAACGGCATCCTGTGTGAACTTGTAATCCTCCGGTTTCATCGTTTTCAGGTCAAGGTCGAAGCCGAGTTTACACATACTTGCTACGTCTGTCCGGAACTTGATGCTTGTTCGTCTGTTCCAGTTCGTGACGTGTGCTGCCAGTGCCTTTGATGGGAAGAACTTCGACATACTGTATTGTATGTAGAGACGTTCGTATGGGTCGGTATCGTCGGAAGGCCAGAATTCGCCGTAATATTTCAAAGCCTGATAGTCGCATCGGCCGCCACCACCAGAGCAGAGCATCATCTCCAGCTTTGGATATTTTGCTTGAATACGGTCGAGAACCTTATAAAGCCCGCGCACATATTCGATGTATAGGTTGCCTTGGTTTGCCTTCTGATAAGGAGAGTATATGTTTGTGATAGGGCTGTTGCAGTCCCATTTGAAGTAAACAATGCTCGGATTCTCCGTCATCAGACGGCCTACGATGCTGAAGACATAGTCTTGTACCTCCGGATTGGAAAGGTCGAGCACTAATTGATGACGGTAGTAGTATGTCTCACGGTTAGGCAGTTCAATCACCCAGTTCTTATGTTTCTCGTAGAGTTCACTCTTAGGATTGACCATTTCAGGTTCAATCCACAGCCCGAACTTTACGCCCGCTGTCTCTGCAGCTTTGGTCAATGCAGGAATACCACCGGGCAGTTTCGTGCGAGTTGGTTCCCAGTCGCCCAGTCCGGCACGATCGTCCTTGCGCGGATACTTGTTGCCAAACCAGCCGTCATCCAATAGGAACATGTCAACACCCAGTTCCTTTGCGTCCTTCATCAGCTGTGCAAGCGTCTCCTGAGTGAAGTCGAAGGCAGTATTCTCCCAGTTGTTGAGAAGCGTCATACGGTTTCCCTCGCCGTTCCAGAGCTGATACCTGCGTGCCCAGTTCTGCAGATTACGGCTTGCCTGACCTGTTCCGTTCCCGCTCAAGGTGAAGATGAACTCTGGTGTCTTGAAAGTCTCGCCGGCCTTCAGCCTATAATTTGAAGCGTAAGAATTGATGGCGGGGATGACACGAAGGCAGTTTACATTGTCTATCTCAAAGGTAAAACTGAAATTACCTGTCCATCCGATAGTGCCCAGCATCACCCGTCCTTGGTTCTCCTGTGCAGGCTGGTCGAAGCCTATTTCAAAGAAAGGCTCGCTCTGTTCGGCTGCACGTGTGCCGAGTTTCGTGTCTACAATTTTCTTTCCGAACTGCAACTGCTGTACGGCCGGCTGCCCCTCACGTGCCCAGTCTCCGTGGTAGTTGGTGAGAAAATACTTGGAACTGTTGAAATAGAACATACCACTTGCGTAACGCCAGAGCGTGATGGGCGACTTCTCGTTGTGCTTTATCTCGCTCCATGTCTTGATGACATTTTCCTTTGTATATGCCACATAATGAAGTGTTACCTGCACGGCATACTTGTCGTCAGCCAGTTGTATGATGGTTTCTGTTCCACCGGGCACGGCTTTCTGTGTGCTGTTTTTATAGTATAAGTAGGTGGACTGATTTCCGTCAGCATGTGTAATCGCCAGTGCCGGCTCAAACATGTCTTCTCCGCCAGAACCGGGATAAGCCTCACGCCCACGAAGTCCATACGCACCATCGGAGCCGGGATAGCTATTCCAGTTGAAGTGGTCGAAGTCTGCTGTGCTGTTCAGTTTCTCGCCTAAGTAGACCTGATAGAGTCTGTTCTTAGGTGATACCTGCAGAATGAGGTCAATGTTATCCGTGTTGATGCGGATGGATTGTTTGTCGGCTGCTCCTATGCTGAGGCTTAGGAGGATGCCGACGAAGAGTAATAATAGCTTTTTCATCTGTGTATTCTTAATTGTTCTTGTTATTTATATTGTGTCCGCTCTTGCTGTTATGAAGTTGTTATAAAGCAATGCTGTTCTCTGCTTCGAGGTCTATACCAGCTTCCACAGTTTCCTCTTGCGGCTTTTCCATCTTCTTTTTCATCCTGCTTTTAATTGACCTTATGGCTTGTGACGTACAGCAGAAGGCATCAGCTTTCTGCTCGTCGGTCATTCCGTTATGTTCCATTATGTAGTAGAATGTCTCCTTTGGTGTGAAGGCATAACGGGGATTGTTGAGGATATAGGCAAGGTCATAGTCAAAGTTAGGCATAATAGCATTGAGTGCCTGCTGTTCACGTTTGCCCATCTGTGAGATGTTCCCACCTTTCAGAATCATGTAAAGTGTGTCTATTCCCAGCTTGATCTGCTCGATGGAATCAGCTGTTTTGTTGTCTCCACTATGTATATGTACCTGTTGTTTCAGTTGTTCCAGTTCGTTGAGTTTGCTGTCAATTTCAGCTTTCATTTCGTCAATTGTCGCATTCTTGCGTCGGAGGGTCAGCTGGATGTTCTGCTCAGTTTCCTCCTGTTGTCTGCGATAGACAAGCAGTTGTTGGTGCATACGACGGCGAAACCATATTACGATGCCCACTGTAAGGAGTATCAGAAGGATAGCAAGATAAGCGATGTAGAGTTGCAGCTGTAGGGCTTTACGCTGTGCGACAGCCACCTCATAGCGGTCCTGAACCTGTACAATCTCGATGTCTTTCTCCGGTGAAACCGATAAAATCTGTCTTTTTTCTATTCGTTTCCGCACCTCTTCGATGTGGCGTTCCTGGTCTTTTCGTATGCGAGGCTTGAAGGATTCAGCCTTCTTGACATACAGCAGGGCGGAGTCACGTTGTCCCATTTGGTTGAATACGGAAGCCTTCCCGATATAGATGTCGGTCAACCGGTGGCTTCGTTTGTTCCCATTACTGTGTCGGGCTGCGTGGTTGAAGTATTCGAGTGCCAGTTTATATGCGCCGTTCTGTGCGTTCAGTTGGGCTATACGATAGTATGTGTTGAACTTCAATGAGTCTTCTGTTACGGTGAAAAGGTGCTTTTCTGCTGCTTTCAGCTGACACATTGCATTGCGGGTCTTGTGCTTAGCCATGTAGAAAGCTGCACTGTCAAGCCGCATACGGGTGATTCCATCGTCTGTGGCAGGATAGTTGGGAAGTTTCTTTTGGCTGCACGAAAGCAATGTCAAGAGGCTTACCAGTAGTAAAAAGGTTCTTTTCTTCATACTTGCAAAGATACACATTCTGCTGCGTATTGCCAAATCAGGGTGAGGGGAAATGGGGTGAAAAGCTATCTTGAAGCTCGGTAAAGTGCGAAAAAGAAGGAACTTTTATAACTTATGGTGTGTCAAAGAATTAGTTTTATTGTGTGTAAACGGCTGATAGTTAGAGGTGTTTTCTTTCCATCTGTGTCAATTCCAAAGGAGGTGTTGCATTGCGTGACATTCTTATTTACCTTTGCATTGACAATAAGTTCCAATATATGTCATCTGCAAATCATAAACCTGCGGCGACGTGATTGCGTTTAAGCGTTGGCGCAGGTTTTGATTTAAGAGTTTTCCCAAGTCCTTCTCAGGTTGAGGAGATTGTTTGTAATAGTTTCTCGAAAGGCAGCGTTAAATAGCTGTAAAAGGAGAATAAATCAAAAGGTTTATATGGTGAAGCGAATTTTGTCAGCAATGTCACTCAGTATCTTTATGGCAGTATTGGTTAATGCCGAACAGAAGGATATTCCGATGAAATCTGATAAAAAAGAGGTTCGGAAAGATTCTGTCGATACTATAAAAGTGGTAAATGAAACACCTGTGAAGATTATTTGTTGTATTCCTCCAATGCCATCTTTTCCAGGTAATATCCAACAGTTTCTTAGTGATAATCTGGTATGGCCAGCTGGTCGTAAGAACAAAAAGGTTGAAGGAAAGGTGATTGTTAAGTTTTATATAGAACGTGACGGCACTTGTTCTCAGTTCAAGATACTTCGTTCGTTGAATCCTGCTTTTGATGCAGAGGCGTTAAGAGTATTGAAGTTAATGCCGAAGTGGAATGTGGATTCAATGGCTGAAGGTGGGACTTGGTTTGTTTTGCCTGTTAGATTTAAGAAGCAAAAAAGTCAACTTTAAAAGTATATTGTCATGATAAGGAAATTGTTGTTAGTCCTATTAGTAAGTTTGTTTGCTGTTGGTAATGTCAATGCGCAGAAGCAGAAAAGGTCGATGAAACCGAAGAAAAAGGAATGTTTTGAACGTCCTTACTGTGTAGAACCAAGTTTTTCTCCTGTTTGCGATACATTGAATGTGGACACATTAGGGGCAAAGATGTTTGAAACAGTTGAGGGATTGAAACCTTCATTCCCAGGTGATCTTTTGAACTTTATAGCATTAAATCTCCAGTATCCGCCCGAATTGTCTGAAAATACGGTGTCGGGAAGAGTTATTGTAAAGTTTTTTGTGACCCCTTCTGGTCGTTGTTGTCTGTTTAGGATTATGCGTTCCGTAGACCCATATTTGGACAGGGAGGCACTTCGTGTGCTGAAACTGATGCCTGCATGGGAGTGGGAAAGAAGACCGAAGCAAGGAGTTTGGCAGCTTGTACCAGTCACTTTCAGGGTATTATAAGAACAGGTTGCTCATATTACAGCCACACGTTGTAAGGTGTTTAGTCGTTGTTAAGATTGGTGCTTGCCCTCCGCACGGTTGGTGTTTGCCAAGAGCACCAACCGTGCGAAGCACCAGCACATAGGTAGAAAAGAGTAACTGTAGTCTACTATGCAGCTGGGTTATGCTTTCAATCAGTATGACAAAGGGCAGACTAAATCCATACTTTCCTTTCTATACCTCATTTCCGCAGCGTTTTTCCTTGTGAGGCGATTTTATATGTTGAGATGTCTTTTTGGGGCTCTATATGTTGATATGAGGATTTTCGGGGCTTCTAGGGTCTTGCCCAGACATGAAATCCCCCACCCAAACCAATGGGGAATATGAGAACCACAAAGAAATGCTGCCTGTTCAAGGAATACTTCAGAGTAGTATGCTTTGTTTGTATACAGGTTCAGAACGTTCCTCCTTCCTGTTCTCACCCATTTTGCCGGCACGCTGACGAAATGCAGGATAAATGCTTTCAGCCTGCTTGTCCTTTTCAACGGCTTGACCTTTTCGCTGATATGACGGACGAGGTAGAGATAGAAGTTCTTCAGCATGGCGGTAACCATCATGAAAACCATGTTCTCAGCCATGAAGGAAAAGGGCAGATGTGCCCACCCGAAGTCATTGTTCTGTATGTCGAAGTTCTTTTCGCTCGCTCCACGTTCATTGTAGAATGTAATGATGTCCTTCCCGGCAGATGTCCGGTTGTTGGTAAGGATACAGCGGTATGTGTATATCACTCCGAACATATCGGTCTGTACCCTGCCGTGCTTGTCTTTCAAGGGAGTACGCTGTACGACAAGCCTGTATGACTTTCCTTCGATGAGGTCGTCCATGCTGACGGAGGTGACATCGCATCTCTCATAACCAACCTCAACGCCCTTCCATTCTTCCAGCTGGCGGAAGTCCTCGCACCGGCTGCCGCAGTTGGCAGCACGTATATAGAACGTGGTGCAGCGCTGCTCTACGGTCTGGATGATTTCCTTCGAGAACGACCCGCAGTCGGCACGGAAACGCTCTGTCACAACACCAGGCTCGGAGGTCACACGGTCCATGATGCGGCGGAGCGTGTCCTGCTGATGGAATTTCACATTGGTGTTCCCGTCACGGTTCTCACCTCCGACTAGTATGACGATAAAGCGATTCTTCTGTTTCATCATCTGTCTGAACTGCCTCGTAAGCCTCTGCTGGTTAGGGCTTCATTTATTCCAGCCGGACAACGCTCTGCCCAACGCCACACTGGACACGGCTCTCTATCATGCCATGCTGTGGACGGCACCGTCGTGGCTTTATCTCTTCGGACGGCTTGTAGACTGGGTGGCAGACTACAGCAAGGTGGGGGCGGTGCTGCTGGGTATCGCCCTAACAGGTGTCATGCTGCTGGCAGGCATCGCCTACATTTTCATTGCCGGCTTCTTCTCGCCGCACGATGTACTGTATGAAGACGACACACATATCGTCCTGAGCGGGGAACGCGGCTGCCGTCCGGCCGCCTTCGTCTGTGAGAAGCGGGGGCTGTCGGAACGGCAGCTGATAGATTTTCCCTTGCCTTATGAGGCCGGGGAAACGACCGAATGGAAGTTCTACGACAGACTGGGCGTCGTTGTCGTCGGAGAGGTAAACGAAGGGCCGGTGAGAGAGACCGGGGATTCAAGATGCTACCAGTTCTATGTGACTGACACGACGGCCTACACCCGGCATCAGGCTGAGGTGCGGCGGTTGTGCAAGACGTACCCGAAAAAGAGGAGGCGTTACTTCACCAGCGGACGCACAGACGGCAACGGTGACCTTCCTCCTGTTCCCTTGAATATGAAACTTGGCTAAACGAACCGAGAGGAAGGGAGGAGATGTCGGATGTTGATGTCTCAAGTAGAGAACGACAGCATGACGATGTTTGCCATGCACTATGACCATCCAAATCCCGCTGTCAGGACTTACCGGGGACTCACTGCCGGCAGGCAATGCCCATGCTGGGCATACGAAGAAAAGCCCATTTCCAAACTCGATAATGAGTAGAGAAATGGGCTTTTCCTGTTTTCAGGGGGGGGACTGTCACTTGAAAAACGTCATGCGATGCGTCTGTATCTCCGTTGCAAACTGTTCTCCGGCCTGATGCCGATGCTTCTGTTTCCACACATACACACATCCGTCACACCCCTTCTTCCTCGGACAGTTCCTGTTCCGTCTTCGGCGTTTCGGGAGAAGTCTGGTCACTGGGGGTGTCAAGCTGGGTGGCCTTGCGGATGCGAAGGTGGCTCATGTTGTCGAGTGTCACGTCCATGGGGACATACTCGTCGCTGTTCGGGTCGGGGGATCCGACGCTGGCGCCGAAACAGAGCACTTTCCCCTCTGCACGGTCGAACATGAAACCGACAAGCGCCCCGTTCTTTCCGTATTGACTGTCTGTACACTCCCTGAAATCATCCTTCGTGAAAGTACGGTCATAGAACAGGGAACCGTCTTGCCGCAGCACCTGAAGCAGGATCTTGTTATCGTAATACTCCCTGCCGTCCTCGTCGTGTACCATGGCGAGCGACTTGTCGGCGAAGCGGCGGATACGGATTGTGAACGTACTTCCCAGCCACTGCACCTTCTTCTCGTACTGGAAGTCGGACATCTGCTGCGGACCGGCGGGCACCTTGGGCCTGGGCGCAATCTTCGTGATAATATCGTTTGATTTCTTTTCCTGCCTGCAGGCACTTACTCCCAAGAGTATCAGTCCCATGAGCAGGAACCGGAATATTCGTCTTGCCATAATCTATGATTCTTGTCACAAAAGTACGCAATTTCTCCGAACCCTGCAAGAATGAGGTACGAAAAGAAGTCGCCGCCGTTCCCCGTCCGGATGGCGGTCCGGACAGAGGGAACGGCGGCGACAACCGGCCGTGACAGACAGCGGCAGGCTTACAGGCACTCCCTTATCAACTTCATCAGCTGCTCCTCTCCCAGCCCCGACCGTTCGGAAGCTGTACGGATCGTCGCTTTCTTGAGCATGATTTTGCCCAGAGGCGTATTCATCATCTTGAACGAGGGATAGCGTGCCGCAAGTTCCTTCTTCAGGTGAGGATAAGCGGCAAAGAGGTCTTTCAGACGTGTGTCAGGAGAAAGTTCAAGAGCATCGGACGGCTTTCCCGCACCGTCTTTCTCTCCGTCCTGCGAGGCTGCTGTCTCCGCCGCATCCTCTGGACGGGCAGAGCCGCCGGATCCGTCCTGCGCATCTTCTGTACCGGCCCAGGTAAGCAAGGTCTGCGAGCCTGTCAGCTTCCGGATATGCGTACAGTCCTGCATCATCTCCAAGACACCACGGAAACGTCCTTCTGCGTCACGCACGGCAATATAGACAATGTAGAGGAATACCTCCGGCTTGTTGATCCAGAACTCCGCCTTGTCCTGTTCTCCGCTGCGGAACTTCTCTACGATCTCCTTCACGATGTGCACACTCTTCCTGGGATGACAGTTGACGACCTGCCGACCGATGACATTCTTCGACCTCGGGAAGACACGGTGATCCGTATCGGAATAGAACTTCACCAGTTCATTCTCGTCCACAAACGATATATCAACCGGCAGATGCTTGTAGATGAGATTGATCTGCTCCAGCGTCAGCTTGCCCGTCGTCACATCCAGTTCCTGCTGCGTCCCTGCCGAATAGCCATACTTGCAGAGCAATGCCTGCAGGTCGGCGGCAAACTCCGAATGGGGTGCCGGCCGTGGGGAACGGGATGCGGAAGAAGGGTCTACACTGAAGAAGGCAAAGCCGATCTCCCGGTCGCCTGACTTCATTTCCTCGAACTCCTCCGGCGTGATCAGCGCAAGTGAGGTAGGATAAAGGATCGTCTCCTCCTTCTCCATCAGGTCGCGGGCGTGGGCGACAAGCGGGGCCTGGGCTGCGATGAAGCGTTCCTCATCGCCTTCTTCCAGCAGCTGTGCAGCCTCCTTGATCTCGTCCCGTATAAGGTCGTCGAAGTTCCACATCGTCGTTGTAGGACGGTCGAAGCCCTTCTGCTCCAGAAGCGGATAGAGCTGATTCTGCTTGCGTTGGTAATGGACAGGATACCGGCGTATCTGGTCGTAGAGTTCCAGCCACTGGTTCTTGATCATCGGATACTGCACAAGGTCTTCCACGGCAAGCAGCAGGCGGCGCATCTCGTCATTCTCCTTATAATAATGTGTGAGGGGATGGTCTGCGGGAAGCTCCGGACGGCTGTTGTCCATGAACCCGTCCAGCATCTGCATCACCTTGCGCATATCCACCCGGATACATTCATCGTCATCTCCGGCCTTGAGGTTCTGCTCCATGTAGGCAATGTGATAGGGGCGGATGCTGCCCACCTTCGTCCGCATCACCTCACGGGCTTCCTCCAATGTGATTTGTCCTGTCTCGTACTTCTCTTCCGTCTCCAACAGAATCTGCATCTTCTCCATCTCGATTTTCGGGAGAAAATCTTTCATCTTATTTGCCATAACTGTTACTGATTTGTTGATTCTGCCGCAAAGATAACGCTTTCCGCCGACCCTCAGGATAACAAATGTGCCCGCAGAACGTTAAATAACGATAATTCGGAGAGGAGGCTTTCCTTGACC
Source organism: Prevotella multiformis (assembly GCF_018127985.1). Lineage (NCBI taxonomy): Bacteria > Pseudomonadati > Bacteroidota > Bacteroidia > Bacteroidales > Prevotellaceae > Prevotella > Prevotella multiformis. Next base: position 852,163 of record NZ_CP072357.1, read on the forward strand.
TGCATCCCAGTCGGATACCGCTACAACGTATAGGGTATTTTCGGGTACGGTGCGGCCTATTATGCAGAAACTCTTTGCAAGGATGGAATATAATCCCTAAATTTACAGGCAGCGACATGGCTTCACACGAAAGGATAACAAAATGAAAAGTTTAAGATTACTGTTCCCAGAGACCCCGAAGTCTCCCAAGACTTCCTGCATACTACTGGCGTCCCGCCTCATCTCCCGGCAGCGGGCCTGCAAGAAGATGCAGAGGGACGACATTTCCAGAACCGGCCTGCAAAGTGAAGGATAGTTATCCGGCTTTCAAGACGATTTAAGACGATTGCTGTCCGGTAAACATTTTCCATACAGGCCGGCCGATCCCTTCTGCCCGCATGCCGGTGACAGGAACGAGCCCTACTTCCTGCCGATGTGCTGATGACCGAAACCAGTCGTACTGAGGGCTTGCACGCCTGCCGTTGTTGTCCGGAAGGAAACAACTCGTGGCAAGAACCAGAGACCGGGGCACTACCAGCACTCCAGTTCCTCTGCGATCTCCGGCATCGTCTCACGCCGGAATACGGGACTCTTCACACCCGAACGCTTCTGCGACCTGTAATCTTCCAACAGGCGGAAAGCATATTTTCCAAGTGAGAAGATGGCTATGAGGTTGCAGACGGTAATCAGTCCCATGAAAAGGTCGCCGAGACTCCATACAAGATCGAGACTTGCAAGGGCACCGAACAGAACCATCACACCGCCTGCCATGATGCGGAGGAAGAGGATGGGGGAAGACCGGCGGGTTAGGAAACGCACGTTGGCCTCGCCATAGTAATAGTTGCCGATGATGCTGCTGAACGCAAAGAAGAAGATGGCAATGGCGACGAAGACAGGTCCGGCGCCGCCCACCTCGTTCTCCAATGCGCCCTGCGTAAGCAGGATCCCGGACTCGGAACTCCGGGTATAAATCCCGCTGATGATGATGATGAAAGCGGTACAGCTACAGACGAGCAGGGTGTCAGTGAACACACCGAGCGACTGGATAAGTCCCTGCTTCACGGGATGACTGGTCGATGCGGTAGCAGCGATGTTGGGGGCGGAACCTTCGCCCGCCTCATTGCTGAAAAGTCCCCGCTTGATGCCGTTCATCATCGTGGCTCCCAGCCCGCCGCCGACGACCGGCCCGATACCAAAGGCGTTTTCTACGATTATACGGAAGACATGAGGAATCAGCTGGAGGTTCATGGCGATGATGACAAGTGCAAGAATCACATACCCCACTGCCATCAACGGAACGAGCACGCTGCTCACTTTCGCAATGCGCTGGATGCCCCCGAAGACGATTGCCAATGAGAGTACCGCAAGCACTACACCCATCCAGAACGGATCAATGGAAAAGGCTTTCTGCATGGCACCGCAAATGGTATTGCTCTGCACGGAGATATACGCCATACAGAACGTCATGGTGATAAGAACCGCAAAGAGCCTCGCCATCCATTTGCAGTGCATACCGTACAAGATGTAATAAGCCGGTCCACCGATGAACGAGTCGGCATGACGGCGCTTATAAAGCTGGGCGAGCGTAGACTCGACAAAAGCCGTCGACGACCCCAGGAGGGCTATCGCCCACATCCAGAAGACGGCTCCCGGCCCGCCTATGGCGATGGCACTTGCCACACCGGCGAGGTTGCCCGTCCCGACACGGGAGGCAATCGATACGGCAAAAGCCTGGAAAGAAGAGACGTGCTTCTCGCCGGCATCCTGCCTGTCCGCCGATTCCCCCAGCAGGCGGATCATCTCGCCTACCATACGGAACTGTACGAAATGCGTCTTCCAGGTAAACCACAAGGCACAAGCGACAAGGCCTGCCACAAGGAGGTAAGACCACAGAAAATCATTGATTGACACGATAGAACTGTTCAACCATCCGTCAGCTGAAAATATTTCCTTCATAGGTCGACACTTTTGTGTGAGCCGCAAAAATACAAAAAACGATCGAGAATATTCCCGATCGGTACAGAAAAAACGGTTCTTGAAATTGACTTTCACGATATTTTCACTAACTTTGCACACTACTAACAACTGATAAACACATGGTACGTAAAAGAAAAAGCAAGTTCAGAGACGTAGGCGAGTTCTTCATGATTGCACTGGCGATGGTCATCGGCAGCTTCGGCTGGTGTGCCTTCCTGCTTCCGCATCACATCACTATCGGCGGAATAGCCGGCATCGCATCCGTCATACAGTGGGGATTCGACATCCCCGTACAGTACACCTACCTCATCATCAACGGCATTCTGCTCTTCGTCGCCCTGAAGATACTCGGATGGAAGTTCTGTGTCAGGACCATCTTCGCCGTTCTGGTGTTCGCCTCTTCCACGTCCATCCTCCGGGAGGTGTTTGCCGAGCATGCGCTCTTTGCCAACGAGCCGTTCCTCGCCTGCGTAGTGGGCGGCGTTCTGTTAGGAATCGGAGTAAGCATCGCCTTGCAGTACAATGCCAGTTCGGGCGGGTCGGATGTCATCGCTGCAATGATCCACAAGTACCGTGACATCTCGCTCGGACGGGTCATTCTGGCCTGCGACCTCTGCATCATCACTTCCAGCTACCTTGTCCTGGAAAACTGGGAGAAGGTCATCTATGGCTATATCGTCCTCTTCGTCATGACCTATATGGTGGATTATCTTATCAGCGGAATGCGCGGGTCGGTACAGTTCTTCGTCATTTCGGAACACTGGGGAGAGATCGGCACGGCAATCAACAACGATGTAGACAGAGGCTGTACCCTGATCGAGGCACGCGGCTTCTATACAGGAAAGAAAGTGGGTATGCTCTTTATCATCGCCCGCCGCTCAGAGGCGCACTCCATCTATCAGGTCATCGACGAGATCGACCCCAACGCCTTCGTCTCACAGGGCGTCGTAAACGGTGTCTACGGCATGGGGTTTGACAGGATGAAGGTGCCGCACAAGAAGAGAACCGTCGAGGAAACAGTCAGGGAACGGGCATAACAAGAATAAGGAGAAACAGACAAGATGGATATTCAGGAACTTAAGGACAAGCGTATCGCCGTATTGCTGTCAGGGGGCGTGGACAGTTCGGTTGTCGTGTACGAATTGGCACGGCTCGGTCTGCATCCCGACTGCTTTTACATAAGAATCGGTCCGGAAGAGAAGGAGGAATGGGACTGCAGTTCGGAGGAAGACATGGAAATGGCGACCGCCGTTGCACACCGCTTCGGCTGCAGACTGCAGATTGTCGACTGCCACAAGGAGTACTGGAATCAGGTGACACGCTACACGATGGAGAAGGTGAAGGCCGGCTTTACCCCCAACCCCGATGTAATGTGCAACCGGCTGATCAAATTCGGTGCCTTCGACGAGAAGATGGGACACGGCTACGACCTCATTGCCACGGGACACTATGCCCAGACGGAATGGATTGACGGACGCAAGTGGCTCACGACAAGTCCTGACCCGGTAAAAGACCAGACGGATTTCCTTGCACAGATCTACGACTGGCAGCTGAAGAAAGCCGTGTTCCCCATCGGGCACTACGAGAAGGACGAAGTGCGCAGAATCGCCGAACAGGAGCATCTCATCAATGCACACCGCAAGGACTCACAGGGCATCTGTTTCCTGGGCAACATCGACTACAACGAATATGTACGCCGTTATCTGGGCGAACAGCCCGGGGACATCATTGAACTCGAGACTGGGAAAAAGATCGGCGAACACCGGGGACTGTGGTTCCATACCATCGGACAGCGCAAAGGCCTCGGTCTCGGAGGAGGCCCCTGGTTCGTCGTCCGGAAGGATGTGGTGCAGAATATCCTCTACGTCAGTCATGGTTACGATCCGGAAACAGCCTACAAAAGCGATTTCCCGCTACATGACTTCCATTACCTTACAGAAGGTGTCACGGAATTGCCCGAGAAGATCACCTTCAAGATCCGCCATACTCCGGAATACCACCCGGCAACGGTCGAGCAGCTGCCGGACGGAAAGAGCATCATCCATTCTGCCGAACCTATCCATGGTGTAGCACCGGGACAGTTCTGTGTCGTCTATGACGAGTGCCACCACCGCTGCTACGGATCGGGAGAGATTGCACTATGATAAAGAAAGAAGGTCGCACGTTCAACGGCGGAAAGGAAGACCTTATCTCTCCATCTCACACGAGTCTCTCTAAGGAGCAATACAAGTACCAGAAAGCTGCAATTGGACACCTCAGCAAAACTCTGTTCACGCAAAAGAATCCGTATCGGTCATCCATAAGCTGTATGAAACCTCTGCAAAACTCCCTTACATGAGATTCCCGGAAAATGTAACTTGTTGATTATCAAATATACGGTTTGAAACAAATAGAGTTTTACAGAAGATTCCGTATATATTAAAGTCGCTTTGTGAGGGAGGTTTACGGGTCTCTTGATTTACGAACGGACATAAACCCAAACAGCCATATCGAAGCATGAACCGCTTCGATATGGCTGTTTTTATGTTACAAAGAAAGAAGATGAAGCGTCTCTCTGATGCGGGGAAGGAAGGGAGAGGGACTTCCTCTATATAATTATGGGGAAATCTCCTTATGGAGCTTTACAAGGACTGCCTGCACACTTCTGGAAAACTTATTTTACATTCCCCTTCCTACTGTCAGAGACTCCGTCTCTTCCTGCAAAGCAGCCGGACCAGTTCGCCGATCCACAGGACAAACGAGGTAGAAGCAATGATGGCAAACCAGTCTGCCAGACTGAGGGGTGTGACATTGAACATCCTGCCACCGAACTGCACAATGAAAACCTGCCCGACGAAGACCATCAGGGCGATCATACCAAAACCGCCGCAACCTTTGAAGTGGAAAGCACTGCGCCCCGTTGCAAAGGCACGTGCATTAAACATGTTCCAGAACTGCAGCATCACGAAGACAGTGAAGAACAGGCTCAGCTCATGATTCGTCAGTTCACGCTTTCCACCGCCATGCCACGCCAGCAGATCAGACATCGAACTGACAGATGCGTATTCCAACAGATAGAGCAGACCCAACAGCAGGGCAAAGAAGAGCCCCCCCACTCCGATGATCTGCCGGTTCATAGACGGTGTGATGATAAACGCATGACGGTCACGGGGCTTGTCGCGCATGACCGACTCCGACGGCGGGAGCGAGGCAAGGGCTATGGCCGCAAAGGTATCCATAATAAGATTCACCCACAGCATCTGAGTTACCGTGAGCGGACTCTGCGTCCCGATCAGCGCACCCGCCAGCACGATGAGACAGGCTGCGACATTCACAGTCATCTGGAAAAGGATAAAACGCTGTATGTTCTGATAGAGTGAACGTCCCCACATCACCGCTCTTCCGATGGAACGGAAAGAATTGTCGATAATGGTAATGTCGGACGCTTCCTTGGCAACGCTTGTCCCGTCGCCCATCGACAGACCTACATGGGCCGCCTTCAGAGCCGGCGCATCATTGGTTCCGTCACCCGTAACAGCCACGACCTCATTCTGCGCCTGCAGAGCCTCGACCAGCCGCCGCTTGTCCATCGGACGTGCACGGGCTATGATTTTCAGACTGCCGACACGTCTGGCAAGCTTGTCATCGCTGAGTGCCTCGAACTCGGGACCGGTAATGACACTGCTGTCATTATCCTTCTCTGTCCATAACCCCACCTGTCGACCTATCTCTTTGGCGGTCCCCGGCGTGTCGCCCGTGACAATCTTCACGTCGATTCCGGCATCAAGACACTCACGAACAGCAGCCGGCACTTCCTTGCGAACAGGATCGGCAATGGCTACAATACCTTGGAAGACCAGTCCGCATTGCCGTTCTTTCAGGGAGTCGAGAATCTTGCTGATGGCTCCCTCCTGCATGCTGATGCCGGAATCTTCGGGAAGGATCATACAGGCAAAGCCCAATGTACGCATCGCCTGGTTCTGCCATGCAAGCAGCCGGGCGCCGATCTCATCCCAGGAACGGTTACCCATTACGGAGGTGCAATCGTGCCGGATGATGTCCGTCGCTCCTTTTATATACAGGATGGTCTTTCCCGGCAGCCGGGCCGAGCGCACAAGCGTGCCCATGCACTTGCGTTCTGTAGAAAAAGGCAGTTCGTCAATGACCTCGGCATCCGCACGCAACTGACGGTAATCACAGCCCTGATCGTGCAGCCACAGCAGGAGTGCGCCTTCGGTAGGATTCCCAAGAACTGTCGGATGCCGGGGATCAGAGAAATCGAGAGAAGCCGTCGAATTGACGGCAATTCCTTCCCATGCCAGTGCCTGATGTTCGGCAGTAGTGCAGTCGATTTCCATTTCATGTACCCGCATCTGGTTCTGTGTCAGTGTCCCCGTCTTGTCTGTACAGATAACCGTCGTCGCCCCCATCGTCTCGCAGGCGTGCATCTTGCGGACAAGGTTGCTGGTCTTGAGCATGCGGCGCATGGAGTAAGCCAGCGAAAGCGTCACCGCCATAGGCAAACCCTCTGGTACGGCCACGACGATGAGCGTCACGCAGATCATGACTGAGTCGAGAAGGTATTGCAGGAAATGAATCCAGCTGAAATCACAACTGAGAAAGAACATCGCCAGACGTGCGATGAGAATGACGGCGGCAATGGCATAGCTCGCCCGGGTGACAAGCCGACCGAGACGTTCAAGCTGCTCGGTGAGGGGCGTCTTCACACTGTTGTCAATCTGTGAAGCCACGAAAACCTTTCCGTTCTCAGTACTGTCTCCGACCTTCTCCACACGGAAAACGCCATGTCCCTCCATGACCTTCGTGCCACGCAGCACATGATCCGTCGGGAACGTGGCCTCCTTGTCGAAGTCCTCCCTGTGTGTGCTCTTGCGGCAGACAGGCTCACCGGTCAGCGACGACTCGTCAACATGGAGAGCCGTTGCCTCAAGCAGTACGCCGTCGGCCGGCACTTCCGCTCCGGTATTCAGCAGGACGACATCCCCCACGACAACATTCCGCTTGGCAATCTTCGTCGTGTTGCCATTGCGTATCACCTCCACAGGTTCATCGTCGTCCACCTGGTTGAGGACAGCAAATGCCCTGTTGGCTTTCTCTTCAAAGAAGAAAGCCATCCCTGTCGCCAGAAAGATGGCAACAAAAATACCCACAGGCTCGAAGAACACCTCGGCCCCTTCGTCCAGCCCATAGTGCTCGTAAAAGGAAATACAGATTGAGAAGAATCCCGCAACGATCAGGATGATGACAAGCGGATCCTTGAACTTCCGCAGGAAACGCAGCCAAAGGGGTGTCTGTCGAGGTGGGGTAAGGAGGTTTTCGCCATATTTCCGGCGGCTGTCAGCAACCTCACGGTCGTTAAGTCCTGTATATATCTTTTTCTGATTCATAATGTTTTGTCTTTGTGCGGAGAACGATGCCGAGCAGAAAGAGGTACCGATGGGAATAGGCGGACTGCCATGGACATTCCTCTCACGCACGATGCTCTGAAAGAGATGCAAAAGGCATCTCCCTACAGTGCATTCTTCACCTCTATGTAATTCTTGAACAGCCAGGAATGTCCTTCAGCAAGCAACTTGACGACTTCTGCACAGACAAAGAGACCGACGAAGACGAGAAGGATGAAGAGAAGGCTGAAACCGAAGAATATCCAGAGGTCGCCGTCGGCATATTTCTCCTGAAAACGGCGAAGCCATGAAGACGAGCGGCTCACAAACCGGCTGGTTGTCTCGGTGGCATTCTTCAACGTCTCACCGGCCTGGATAGAAGCATGCAATGCACGATGGGAAGCCTCAGCCAGCCTGGAACGCATCTCGGCGAGTTTCTCCTTCGAAGGCGAACTGACAAGACGGGACGAGACCGTAGGGAGCGATCCAGCTTTCTTCACAGCAACGGGGGTGGCAACAGCCAGCGGAACGACCGATCGGGCATGCACACGCAGCGGCTCCGGCGCATCGAACCTGCAATTCAGCACATTCCCGCAATAAGGACAGCGATACTTCATCGTCCCATATTTCTCAGTCTCAGCCACAAAGTCGCGGCCACATTTGCTACATTTGACAGTGTACCTCATACGAGGGGCAAAATTATAAAAAATAGTTGAGATGAATGCAGGAATAAAAAGATTATTGCAAGCGTACCTCCCTCTCGGCCAAGAGAACTTTTCAAGAATACAGGCAGGCGCTAAAAGCTACAATCTCCTTTCTACAGGTACGGCCATCTTCACCGTCCGGCATCTGCTCAAGACCTGTTCAAGAACCGACCAGACTGCAACGGTCTTCTGGGGTCAGTCCTAAAACCCAGTTGCAAGCCTATACTCTTAAGCACATAATTCCATAAGTATTTATTACCTTTGCATCATGAAGAGTGACCAACTATTACGTTGCATCTTTCCAGATGTACTTGCCGACTACTTTGATGTTGTCGATATTCAAGAGAGTGTTTCCCAGTTTGACTTTTGGCTTGACGAGCGTAACTTTATGGAAAAGTCAGACCATAAGCTAGGCACTGTAAGCAGTTATGGTTTTACCAGCGAGCGTGTAATTCAGGACTTTCCTCTTCGTGGCAAAGCCGTCTATCTCCATGTTCGCCGTCGCAAGTGGCGTGACAGTTCCAACGGAGAGATATTTACTTATTCATATGATGACTTGACGGCCGAGGGCAGTAAACTATCCCCCGAGTTCGTTTCTTTTTTAAAAGAATAGAATTGAGTCCACTGCAGAGAGCATCGCAAGCATCGGTGCGCACTATGGCGTAAATGGCAAGCAGTTATCCACACAGTACAAGGAACATTTCAGTGATTATCGTAGCTGGGACCAGTTGGGGCATGCTCAAGACTGGCTATTGTTTGAAGATAACATAGGTGAGAACCTAAGTATTGATGAGACCTGTCTAAGCAGTGGCGAGGTTTATACTTTTCTGACCAACAAGGCGGGAAAGGGCAGAAAAGGGACTTTGGTAGCTGTGGTTAAAGGGACCAAGGCAGAGGACGTCATCCAGGTTCTCAAGACGATAAACCTTTCTAAACGAAAGACAGTCAAGGAGATAACACTCGATTTATCATCTTCTATGATGCGCATAGCCCGCTCTGTTTTTCCAAAAGCACTTATTACCAATGACAGATTTCATGTGCAGAAACTATATTATGATGCTCTGGATGACATGCGTATTGCTTACCGATGGATGGCAAGAGATAAAGAGAATGAGGAGATAAAAGAAGCTAAAAGTAAGGGTAAGGAATATATACCATTTAGATACAGCAATGGTGACACGCGCAAGCAGTTGCTCGCCAGAGCAAAGTTCATATTGACCAAGCACAAGACCAAGTGGACTGAAACACAGAAAGGTAGGGCGGAAATCATCTTTGAACATTATCCGACACTGAAAAAGGCATATGATTTGGCTATGAAACTTACCGACATTTATAACATCAAGAGCATCAAGGATGCTGCAAGGCTGAAGCTGGCAAAATGGTTTAATGAGGTTGAAGAGCTGGGAGTGGACAATTTCTACACAGTGATTGACACGTTTGAAAATCATTATCAAACCATACTCAATTTCTTTGTAAACAGAGCTACGAATGCAAATGCCGAGTCATTCAATGCTAAGGTTAAGGCATTCAGGGCACAGTTCAGAGGAGTTACAGATATTCCTTTCTTTTTATATAGGCTTATGAAATTGTGTGCTTAAGAGTATAGGCTTGCAACTGGGTTTTAGGACTGACCCGTCTTCTGCCCAGACCCGTGAACCTCTACATAAGCCATCCCCCTGCACTCCATTGGCTGGGCAATACAATGACTCCAAGGGGGAAGCAGTACTCCATTCCTTTGTGTATGACTGAAGCCGACGGCGAAAACGTCGTTAACAACGGTTCACTGGAAGCAGTGTTTCCGTCCGTTTATGTATGACTGAACCCCCAAAGGAAATGGCCTTGTCCTTCTACAAGCACAAGCATCAGGATAAAGAAATACCGCCACAAGAGAATGGGCTTATTTGCAGGTTATTTGCATGCAACCTTGAATATAAGCGTATGATTCCAGAAAGAACCGTGCCGTCATAGCTAAACGTTCTTAGCCGATAAAAAATTATAAAAGCCTGATACTGCGGAAAGAGGGGGATTCGAACCCCCGAAACGCTTTAGGCGTTTACACGCTTTCCAGGCGTGCCTCTTCAACCACTCGAGCATCTTTCCCGGTTCCTCCCTGTCCCCTACAAGAGAGACAGATGTTATTTCGGAGTGCAAAGGTAATACTTTATTTCCTATGAAGATACTATCATACGCCTTTTTATGATTATTTAAAGTTTCGGGGAAGAAGGAGTCACCGCCCAACAACCAAAGTCCCTTCTTCTATAGACCTATATGCTTCAGACAGTCCTATTAACGGTTACAGGTAGACGGCCTTTTGAACATATTGCCGTCCAGTAAACTTTCCCGATAAGCCGGCTATGCGGCTCTCGCCATAGAGATGTTATAGCAACAGGAGAAGAAACGGCTGACCATTTCCACAGATGTATTGATGACCAGCGCCCTCCATGGGGCTGGTAAAACAACGGGCACACAGATGGCAGACACCGGGCACGCTGATGGATCTCACGCATACAATCTGTTGTCCGGATGGGAGCAATCTTTAGTGGAAGAGGTGCGGCACTGCCAGAAGCGGAAGCAATATATCTGATGAAACAGAGGGTTGCATTTCGCCTTCCAACAGACAATTTACACACGGGAACCTCCGCTGCTCAGGGTTTACCGGACAGCCATATTCAGCATGTCATTCGCATCAACCTTGACTTAAAAAGCCACACCCAACCCATAGAAGGGCCGGATATGGCCTTTGTTTCAGGCTGGTCTCAAGGATTGTCTTTGAGGTTCTCCTGCCTTTAGACGAGTACATTTGGTTTCTCCCCCGAAAAGAGCATGGCAGACTACACGAATGAAGGAGAAAGCAGAAGACACAGCCTCTAAGCGAGAATCCATCAAAGGGAATCCTCAAGACCTACCCGTTAAGAACTGATGGGTCAACCGTCGCTATGCCACATCCTGTCTACTTGACGATGCGCTTTTTCCCATTCACGACATAGCCCCCCTTGGGGAGGTTCTTCAGGTCGACAGCTCCCTTGGCAATACGGACACCGTCCAATGTATAGACTTCATAACTATCCGCATCCTGGCTGATGTCTACGATGCCATTTGACGAATTCTTGACGGTGAGCTTCGCCGGGAAATAATTGAAGAGATAGTTCTCGGACTGTCCTCCGCTGACTTCAATCGTGTACTCTCCGGCAACATCGAAGGAGGTTACCACCTTCCCTTCGTGATCCTTGACGGTGAAGACAGGAGCTTCGGTCAGTTCTACGGTCGTTTCATCGTTCTGCAGTCCATCCACCGTGTAATCGAAGACAGGCTTCTGCTTTATCCCGACAGTCACGTCTTTCGCCCTGAGGTTGGCCGTAGCCTTCTGGACAAACAGAGAACCGTCGACAAACTCAACCTGCTCTTCCGTGATGGTCCCGCGCCCGACCTTGATGACATACTTGCCTACCGGCGATGCAGGCTTGGCTTCACAGGTCAGCACAGGCAGACCCTCGACAAAGTCGCCTTTCATCTGCCAGCCGAGCTTCGGGTTCTCGCTACCATACGTCCGGACTGTGTTGCGTGCCTTGATGGTCGTGCCGAACTCAACGATGTTAAAGTCCTTCCACTGACCGCTGCGCTTGTAGAGCATCTTTGTGCCGGAAGGTACCTGCAGCTTGACGGACTCTCTATTGAGGTCGGAAAAGACCTTGCGTCCCAATGTCGGTACGTTCTTGGCATAGATGCGGATTACAGCAAGGCTGCTGGCACCGGCGAAAGCCTCGTCGCCGATGTCCGTGACCGTAGCCGGCAGTATGACTTTCGTCAGATTGCTGCACCCGGAGAAACCATAGTTATGAATTTTGGCTATCCCCTTCCCGACCGTAAAGCCGTCGGTGTTATAAGGCATTACAGAGATAATCTCTTTTGCATCCTTTGTCATAAGCACCTGTCCGTCGAAGACATAATCACAGTCCTCCCCGGTCGGTATGGACACCGTCTCGAGGCGCGGCATGCCTCCCAGTGCCCCGTCGCCAATGGCGGTCGTCGTCTTGGGCAGGACAAGTTTGTGCAGCCGTCGGCAGCCATAAAACGCCTTTTCGGGTATCTCATGCTTCTTGCCTGCGGAGGTGCGTACACCACCGGAAAGGTAAAGTTCGCCACCGCCGACAATCTCGGCATCGCCAAGGTCAAGATCCGTCAGCGAACTGCGCACCACCGTTCCGTCCACGCCGCATCCAGCAATCTGCCGGATGGTACGCAGGTCCGTCGAATTGATCTGTCCGGTCACCTTCAGTTTGGAGATTCTTTCATAAAGAGAGTCCTCGACAAGCGATGCCAGTTTGCCCGGTTCACTGACATGAACCGTATCCTCGACCAGCTCACCCCGTATGCCTTCAAAGCCGATGATCATGTCCTGCCCTTCCGAGAACTTAAAGGAGCCGGGATTCAGAAGACTGATGTCATAGTATCCGTCTGAAGAACCTTCCCATCCCCAGTTGATCCACACCTTGCCGGTGGCATCATATCCGCAAAGGACAAAGGCATGACCGCCGTTACCGCGATCCACGCCTGTATAGAAGATGGCACGGCGTTCGTTCAGTTCATTGTAGATGATGTCCATCCATTTCTCCTCACTATAACGGCCGCGCCGAAGCATCTGTGTCGTCTCGGGATAACCCAGGTTGCGCTTGAGTCCTTCACAGGCGTTTTCCGTGTAAGTACCCGATCCGTCAGTGGCATAGATCATGTCGGCAGCCACACCACAGTCGAGCATCAGCTTTGCCACAGCGTTGCCCTGTGCCGTATTGTACTTTCCTTTGTAGCTGTCGATCATGTTTCCCCAGTCATAGACACTCTCATCATAGTTGACGGTCACTTTCTTCATGCTTCCGTCAGCCTGCTTGACATTCACGGAGTGTGTACCCGTACCACACTGCGGATAACCGTTGTAGTACATGATCTGTGCCATGGCGGTAGCGACACATCCGGTCACGGCTCTTCCCGTACCGCCATATCCCTGCCAGCTACCGGTACCGGAGGAGGTCGCCAGTGGACAGAGGTCGTTGTAAGGCTTCTCCTGTCCCCAACGCGACGTGACAAGGGCAGGAATCTGTTCTTTATACTTGTTCTTGTCGGGGGGGACTATCTTGCGGGGCACGCCCTTTTTCACGATCCCGTTGATCGCTTCTTCAGCAGCAGCGAGATACCATTTGAAGCCCTCGTTCTTCGTATTCTTGTCGAACGTACTGTTCGAATAGGCGATGACGGCCGGCACGAGGTCGTCGTTACTTACGATGACGAAACCGCCTTTTTTATAGCCCATGACGGTGTATGCGCTGTTTTTCAGCAGCGGTCTGAGGTCGTCCTTGTGCGCACGGGTCATCCGCAGTGTCGGCGACTGGCTGAACACCTGCTCCGCCGCCGCCTTGATGGCAGCCTTTGTCCTTGGTGCTGCAGAGAGCGACAGTAGCATACCCATCGCCAGCAGCAGTGTTATGGAGAATCGTTTTCTAAAGTTCATCATACTGAATGATTTGGATTGTGCCCGCCTTTCCCGGCAGTCGGGGAACACCTCCCCGGAAGCTGATTTCCGGCAAAGCCGGCACGATTCGGTTTGTTGATATAAAAACGCATAGACGGAGTCAGAGCCCTGCAGAATGGGTTCTGACTCCGTTTGTAGTCAATTCTCTAATAAGAATCGGTGCTTATTCATCACTTGATAACGGTCTTCTGGCCATTGATGATATAGACGCCCTTTGCCAACGAACGCAGGCTCTTAACGCCCTTCATTATCTGCTTGCCGTCGATGGTGTAGACATCGTAAACCGTCTCGCCGTCAGCATTGATGCGCTGGATGGCTGTTGCCACACTGATTTCCGCAGGTGCAGACTCTGAGCCGTCGGCATAGACAGCCGTCACACAGTACTTGTGCTCCTTGTTGTCCGGTGCCTTGAGGTCGTCGCTGACAAGTTTGCTGGTGCTTCCGATCAACTCTCCGTCACGATAGATGTTGTAGGAAACAGGCCCTGAACCGGCCTCGAACTTGGCATCATCAATCATGAAGATGAAAGCCTTGTCTTTGGACGTAATGTGATGGATGGCAAAGTACTTCGTCCCCTCGGGCACGTCGACCTTTACTTCCGTCCACTGAGCGGCATCCTGTACATGTGTTTCGCCTATCTTTACGAAGCTGTCGGGATCACTGCCGCTTGTTGAAGACAGCACGTCGAAGCTCTCTGCACCGCTGCCGTCCGTAGCCTTGAGATTGTTGACCCAGAAGCTGACAGTCTGCGCCTTGCCGGAAAGCTGCGGACTGATGAGCCAGTTGTCGGCATCAACGAAATTCTTACCCGATTCATCAATCTGATATATTGCTACGGCAGCCTTGGTGCCGGAGTGCGGATCAAGCCCCTGTCCAGACTTGAACAGGTCAGACGGCTGCCAGTTGAGGAATGCGAACTCCTCACCCTGGTGCTGATACTGTGTGCCTTGAGTGAGACTTCCCGCACGTCCATGGTCGTTGTCAACCGTTGTCCAGTCGCCGAAGCTGGTACCCCATGCCTCATAGCTCTCGAAGTCGTCAGTGACACTGGTTATCGTCGTTGCCGGTGCATCCCAAGCCAACTTCACAGCAGTAGCTGAACCGCTCTTCTCTCCACGGAGGTTCTGCGGAGCCTTGACATCTGGTGTCTCAAGGGAGACATCAGCGGTCGCCTCATTGTTGTCCGGCTCGAGATCGCCGTCCAAATTAACCGTCGCCTTCACGCTGAGCTTGTCTGAAGCGTCCATACTGGTCGTCTTGTAGTCAACAGAGAGCACGCTATTCTGCATGAAAGAAAGGCTCTTTCCGAGGGTTTCCTCTTTGACAACCTTGTCGTTGACCGTAAGGGCAACCTTGGCTTTCTCCAACTTGTCGAGACCGAGGTTGGTCACCTTGACGCTGAACTTGGCCGTCTGTCCCTTCTTGAGGCTCTCCGGTGCCGTCAGTTCCACACCTGCATCCTTCTGGTACGGGTCGGCAATGTTGATGTTGTCAACATATACGGCATCTTCCGAAATCTCATCGGCGATACCGACAACACGCAGCAGGACATATTCCTCATTAGCCAGTTCGGCAGGAATATTCACAATATAGTTCTTCCACTTGCCGTCGTTGGCAACGCCTGCGTTGGTCCATACAGGATCCGTCACTTCTCCGTTCTTCTTCTGGAAGCGCATCTCCACCTTCTCCTTGGCCTCACCATCGCCGCGATAGTCGAAGATGAGTCTCGGGTTCGACGCACCCCGCAAGGTTGTCTTTCCCATGACGATGGTCGATACACCCGGTTTTGTCGGGAGGAAGATCAGCGAACCGTTATCGTCGTCGGACGACACATCATTGGTGAGCGCCCATGATGTTTTGCCGCTGGTGCGTTCGAGACCTACGAACTTCTCCTCTACGGTACCGTCCTTGAAGCTGTTGTGGAACGGCAGCGTATAAGGTGCGCCGACAATCAGCGCGCCGGCTGCCCATCCGCTCGTACCAGCCACATTTTCCGCATTCACAGCCCAGTGCTGGTACTTCTGCTTGCCTTCGTTGGTGTTCAGGTCACTGACGGTATATCCCGTCGAACCCTTGACCGAACCGAGCTTGTCGCCCAGCTTTCCGTCATCGGTGACGCTATGGATATTATAAGTCACCTCTGCCGGAAGAATGACACCCTTGTGTACACCTGTCGGAACCTCCCAGCCGAGCTTGACAGCCGTTGTCTGGTCGGTCGTCTTGATCTTGCCCAGTACCGGAACATCCTGTCCTACATAGACCTTGACAGATGCCTTCAGACCGAAGTCGTGGGCATTGTAAGCGACAACCGTATAAGTGTTCTCGCCGTTTACGGCATTCTCGTCAACTACCTCCTGTGCCGAACCCGGTGCCGGAGCTGTGATGGTCTTCACGACACGTTCTCCACAGCTGACGACGATCTTCGTGAGGTCCGTGAGCGCCGAGCCGTCGACAGCCTTGGTCGGTGCATTGAACTTCAGCGTAGCCTTCAGTGCAGCTGTCGGATCGGCAGCAGCCGTCAGGTTGTCCACCATGGCCGGTGCCTTTGCTTCGGCAGCGACTTCCACAGAGAGAGAGTCAAGGGTGAGTCTGAACTCATTGGCCTTGGAAATGGCATGGAAACCGATGTAGTAGTTTCCGTCCGCAGCCGGTTCTATCCGTTTGGTAAATTCCTGGTACTTGACACTTGCAATATCCGTTGCCGGAAGGATTTCCTTCTCCATTGCTTCAACGGTCTTGTCATTACCCCACTTCACCTCCAGACGCTCCGGGAACATGCTCAACCCAGCCGCAGCCTTGAACGATACATTATAGGCCTTGCCCTGCTTCATCTGAATCGGCGGTGAGATCAGCCAGTCATCAGCATCATTCTTTTTGTTGTAACGATATACGCAAGAGCCGCCCTTGGAACTGTTCCAGCCCCATGTGCTCTTGTCCTCGTTCACGTCGATAACCGTATAGAGCTTGAAGCTTGCGGCAGTCGGGAAATCATCGAAGAACGGCACTTCGAGTGCATTGCCGAAGATCTTTCCATCGCTGGTCGCGATTGCACTCCGCTTCGGCCCGTTGATGGCCTGTACGGAATAGGAATAAGCCGACAGCTTACCCTTCGGGACTACTTCGCTGAAAGAAGTTGCAGAGATACCCTCGGCCACCTTCGTACTTTCTTCGCCTACATTACGGAAGACATCATAGGTGAGAGGCCCCATGTAACCCTTGTGCAGACCTTCTTTCGGTGCTTCCCAGGTAACGGTCGCCTTACCGGTTTCATCAAGGTCCATTGCCAGGTTGCCTACGACATCGGGCACGTCATAACCGACATAGGTGGTCAGTCTGACGCGCGGACCCTTGCCGGCATCATTGCTGCAGAAGACGATGAAATTAACGACTCCTTCGCTGACCGTCACATTGGCCTCAACCTTCTTTCCAGCTTCAGCCGCCCCGTCCGCCACTTCTTTACCGTTGGCGAACACCTTGTATGAGACGTTGCCGGTCAGGCTGCTTCCGTCATACTTCTTGTCAGGAGCCTTGAATGAGACTTTTCCGCTGGACGCACCGCCGGCAAAGTCGGCCTTGAGGTCACTGGCTGCTGCCGGTGCTCCGGCGGCCGTCGCCACTGGCGGGAAGTTGAGGGCCACGACCATCGCCGGCTCCGTATAGCCGCCGACCGGTGTCACGTGTCCGTCGGTCAGGTTGACCGTGTAGAGCTGGAACTTGCCGTCCTTGTCGGTCGAAGCCCAGAAGAACTCGTTGGTACGTACGTCGAACTCGCCGCTCTGTGCGTAATACCGGTCCTCGCTGTCGGTAATCTCGATGCCCGTAGAACCTTTCTTCGTCTCAGCACCTGTCGAACGGTCAATCTGGTAGAAGTCGCCTTCCTTGCTGACACCATAGGCAAAACCGTCATTGGCGATACCCAGCGCCACATAGGTGTGCTGGGCAGGAGCGATGGCGGTACGCGTCAAGGTGGTGTAGTCTATGACACCCCACTCAAAATTCTTCAGGTCGGCGGTGTAGAATTCTCCGAACACCTCTCCCGTCGTCGGGTCAGTAGCCGTTTCGGTAGCGATCAGACTGTAGTCTCCGACGCTCTTGGGCTGCTCTTCCAACTGCCAGGTCTCTGTGTCGAATGCATAATGCGAGAGCAGGAGAATACCATAAGGAGCATAACTCGTATCGAGGTATATGCCGTGAAGCACTCCGTCTATCATTCCGCTGCCGGCATTGAAATAGCCTTTCTTGTAGTCGGAGAGCAGTTCAAAATTGAGGTTTGCCACCGGGTGGAACGAATACATGCCCATGAAGCTGCTGGTGAGAAGATTTCCCCACATGGTCAAATCAGGATTGACCGTCACCAGATACTTCGGTGCTGTGGGCCGGATAGCGAGGTCCGGACTGCTGAACGGCGAATTGACGTCTCGTGGCAACGTTTTCGCCAGCAGTGTCGGGAAAGCCTTCAGCGGGTCAACCTTCTGTTGAGCCGACTTTTGTCCAGGCAGGATTCTGGAAGGAACCAAAGGCACATTTTCTACTGGCATCACTTGTGCGGATGCGGGCAGCATAGCCATCGTTGCGGCAAAAGCTGCAATTAGTTTGGTAAATCTTTTACTCATATCTGACGGGTTTAATTAATAAAGAGAGTTATTTAAACCTAATGAAAGATTTCGATTACAAATATATTGTTTTTTCAAATTAGTTTCAAGTAAAATTACAATTTAATTATAAAATAACTGCTATTTATGCACATTTTCGTTAAAAGGTGCAATTATATATCGTTTTTATTCACTGCAGACAGGCTATCTGATGGCCGGGAGCGGGCGAATATGCAGTGGGGAGGAGACACCTGACGCCATTTTGCAAAATCGGGGCAGACTTGTTCCTGTTTTTTAACAAAAAGTCTGAATCTATTGTGGAATGCCCTACGGACAGATGCGCTGATGAGTCACATCCCCTGCTGTATTTCTGTTTTTAGTGGCTGTCATCTTCAGCACTCCACACAGATGCCGCTTTGCAAGCCACCTGCAACACCTCATCACATGACAGCATTGACAGCAACCTACCGACTTCCCCTCAATGCGGATTCAGGACAAGACCTTTGGGATTGCAGGGGGATGCGCCCCCCCGGGCCGGGGGCTGCCTATATATAATAAGGTGGAATACGTGGATATGAGGCCGCGTCAAAAGTCCAGATGGCAGCTCGGCAGGGACAGGCCCTCTCGTCCGTTCACGAAACAGACCATCTGTCGGACAGACGAGGACATCTGTTCCTCCTTTAACCATACAGGTATGTGACACTTTTCCGGCCTTGAAGATGGAGAAGAATGGAAAGTGCGGGGGGTGGCGATTGGGAACAAGAATACCGGACACTGGGAACAGGAGTACCAGACGCTGGGAACAGGAGTACCGGGCACTGGGAACAGGAGTACCGGACATCGGGATAAAACAGAATGGCAGCCTGGCCGGCAAAAGAGTACGGGCGGGCAACGTCCGCTACACAGTCTCCTTGTTGCGCCCGGCAAAACCACGTAGCAGGAAGTACAGCTCCTCCTGCAAGCGGAAGAGCAGCCACGAACAGTGCAGAGGCATATAGCCGAATTTACGTTTAAGGGAGGATTGTACCTGCTTCAGGTTGACCGTCTGCCAGACATGGCGCATGATTTTCCTGCCTTTCCGGCGGTCTGCTGCGGAAAGTTCCCTGCGGTGAAGATAATAGAAGAGATAGCCCCCCACCAGATTGAGCCACCGTTCCGTTTCGTAGCAACACAGGATTTCATCAGACGCTCCTATCTCTATGAGCTGCCGCCGCATACGCTCGTTGGCCAGGAGAAAATCGAAACGCCGGACACTTGCCCGATGTGTGACCGATGCCGGCCGCTGCCGATAATAATAAGCTCCATCGCAGCAGGCTACCCTCCGCGAATGGTAATAGTGAATCCGGGTGGTGTTGTCATCGCTGTAGGCTCTCTGTGAATCATCATAAGGATATGCCTTGTGAATCGGCCCCCGCACGGCATAACATCCATGGATTTCCCATGTCAGACTTTTCCGGAAGGCTTCCTCTCCGCTCATCGTCTCGAAGCAGGGCATGGGATAGGCTTTCTGTCTGCCGTCGGCATAGACATAAAGGACACGGAACAGCACGCAGTCCACTCCCTCCTGACAGAAAGCCGCGCATACCTGTTCCAGTGCGTCCGAAGACAGCCAGTCGTCGCTGTCCACGAAGGTAATGTAGTCGCCCGTGGCACAAGACAGACCGACGTTCCGTGCATGCGCCTGCCCGCGGTTCTCATCCAGGGCTATCACCCTGACACGTGCATCCCGTCCGGCATAGCGGTGCAGTACATCCAAAGAATTGTCCGTAGAGGCATCATCAATGCAGATGACCTCCATATCCTCCAGCGTCTGCGACAGCAGCGAGTCAAGGCACTGCGGCAGAAACGGTGCCGTATTATAGACGGCGACAAGTACGCTAATCTTTGCCATGGCGGGTGATCTTGTTCTTCAAACTGCCGGCCAGGGCTTCCCACAGTCCGGTCTTCGACTTCAATACCCAGAAGGATGCCGCCGTGCTCACGACACACAGCAGTCCGGCGACACCCCACCGCAACCCGCCGATGCCGGAACGGACACAAAGGAACGCAAGCAGACCGATGGAAAGCTGGCCAGCGGCATAGAACATCACGGAAGAAGACAGCCGGTAATGGTAACGGCGGTGGGCATAGACATAGACAAAGACGAGATTGAGAAAGCCGGTCACCGCCACGCCGACGCCTGCACCGAAGAGCCTCCCTTGCCTGAAGCCGGCAATCACCAGCACGACAAGAAACACATCATACAAGGACTCTAAAAACAGATAGGAGCGTGAGTCGCCCTTTGCCAAGGGAACGTACTCCACCGGCAGGCGTATTGCACGTATGTACATAGCGAGTACCAGCACCTGCGCCATGTCCTGTGCTGGCAGGAAACGTGCGGAATAAAGAAGACGGACCAGCTGGGGCAGCAGCAGCAGGAAGAGCGTCAGCAAGGGAGAGACGAGCAGCACCGTCACCTCTATCTGGCGATTGACGATCTGGTTGAAAGTAAATCCCAGACCCCTCGCCCCCGACAGCCGGGGAAAGTAGTCGGTTTCCATGGCGGAGAAAACCATTCCGACATAGACCATCGTCATCATGAAAGCGGCATTGTAGAAGCCGACGGTCTCGATCTCGGCCACATTGTTGAGGTAACTGCGGATAACGAGTTCGGCACCGGAACCCAGTATGCCGGCGAACACAAACGCCGCTCCCAGCCGGATCATCCCCAACCCCTGCCCAGGAACGGTCTGCGGAGAGAGACACGGAAAGGGTAAAGACGGCAGGAGACCCCGACCGTCAGCACCATCTGCACCAACGCCATCAGGACCAAGGAAGGGACGATGGCGGCATTGCCGAAAAAATAGTAAAGCGGGACGGTCAGCAACAATGCGCCCAGCACATTATACACGGACAGAGCTGCCAGCGAGCGCAGACGGCGTACTCCCTTGAGGATGGCCAGCTCACCGCCCGTCAGTGCCGCCAAGGCTACGCAGGGCGAAAGAAGGATGAAATGCAGCGTGTGCCCGTCCCATGAGAAGGTGTATCTGCTGATCAGCGGACTGAACACGATGCAGACAACCATGCCCAGCAGGGCGGTCAGCAGACTCCATGAGCGGACCAGCGCGATGTCTTCTGCCAGCTTTTCTTCATCCTTCCGGTCGTAATCCTCTGATATATTGCGCACCGCACTCATCGGAAGCCCGAAGTTGGTGGAGTCCCCGATGAGCTTTGTCGTGGAATTGAACAGCGAGATGAGCCCTACTCCCTGAGGACCGAGCAGCATCGCAACAAACTTGTTGCGGATTACACCAATCAGCACATTGAGCCCCTGCACACCACCAAAGAGGCTGATGTACTTCAGGATATGCAGATAACCATCCGTATGGGTGTCTTTTTTCATCGTATTATCTAACGGATATAAAAGTTTTTTATTATTTTTGCAACAAACAATGATTGCATGAAACTGTCCATCGTCATACCCGTCTATAACATCGAAGACACGCTCCGGCGCTGTCTGGAGAGTGTGCTGGAACAGATGGGCGAGACGATGGAAATGGTCATCGTTGACGACGGATCGACGGATTCTTCAGCTGTGATAGCGGAAGAAATGACGGCCGGAAGAACCGAATGCAGGCTTATCCGCCAGACCAACAAGGGACTTTCGGCAGCAAGAAACGCAGGAATAGAAGTGGCCACAGGGGAATACATCACCTTTGTCGACTCGGATGATTTTGTTGCCGAAGGTACATATTCAGCCTTGCTGGCTGTACTTGACGGACATCCCACCTATGACATTCTGGAATATCCCGTCATGGAACATTACGGACATCCGACAAAACAGCATCTGCTGACTTTCCCTGACACCGTAGTCGGTTCCATCCGTGACTACTGGCTCTGCGGAGCTCACCTCCACACATACGCCTGCAACAAGCTCTACCGCCGTGAGCTCTTCGCTGACATACGGTTTCCCGAGGGAAAGGCGTTTGAGGATGCGTACACCTATCCCCTCCTGCTGCAGCGTGCAAGGCTTGTGGCAACAACCTCCGTGGGACTGTATTACTACTGTCAGAACGACAGGGGAATCACGGCACGGGCGGGAGGAAAGGAGCTGACCGACCTGCTGGAAGCGCATCTCAAGCATCTCAAGCTATGGGGTGAGCTGACGCCGGAATACTATCAGGCCCTGCTCAACATACAGATGGATGTCTACGAGGCGACGCCCGCCGACCCCGTCCTGCCCGTCCTGCCTTACAAAGGAACTCTGAAACTTTTTGTCCTCCACTTAATAGGAATCAAACGCTTATGCCAACTCAACCAGTTTATACACAGGATAAGGAAAAGAAACCGCTCGTAAGTTTCATCGTCACTTACCACAATGAGCCGATTGCCATGCTCCAGGAATGCGTCAGGAGCATTCTGGCATTGAGCCTCAACGAGGTAGAGCGGCAGATCATCGTCGTGGATGACGGATCGGAGGTGTCGCCTGTCAACGAGCTGATCGGTCTCTCTCCCGGAATCATCTACGTGCGGCAGCCCGGCCAGGGACTCAGCCGGGCACGGAACAGGGGGATAGAGACGGCGGAGGGGAACTTCATCCAGTTCGTCGATGCAGATGACTTCCTGCTGACAAGCACCTACGAACAGTGCCTTGATATCATCCGTTACCGTGAGGCGGACATGGTGCTCTTCCGTGCGACAAGCTCCACCAGTTCCGTCCCCCAGCCGGAGGCAGAAGGGCCGGTGACTGGTACAGAATACATGACACACCACAACCTGCACGCCAGTGCCTGGACCTATCTCTTCCGGAAGGCTATCCTGCACGACCTCCGCTTCACCAAAGACACGCTGCACGAGGACGAGGAGTTCACGCCCCTTCTGATGCTGCGCGTGGAGAACCTGTATGTCACCGAAGGGAAGGCCTACCATTACCGGATCCGCAAGGATTCCATCACCCACAGAACGGACAGGCGATGGAAGATGCGCCGTCTGTCGGATGCCGAACAGGTGATCTACCGTCTGAAAGAAAAGGCGGACTATCTCCCTGTCAAGGAGCGCATCGCCATGGACAGACGGATTGCCCAGCTGACGATGGACCATATATATAATGTGATGACACTGACGAAGGACGAGACACACCTCAACCACGTACTGCAACGCCTGTCCCGACGCAGGCTTTTCCCCCTGCCCGACAAGGACTATACGGCCAAATACAGGTACTTCCGGAAGATGACGAACTCAGCCTTCGGGCGCAAGATGCTGATGATGGCGTTGAGACTTAACAAGGGCTAAAAGAATAATCCTTGATCCTAAAATCACCTCGCGAAACTTGCATGAATGTAATGTATAAGTTACTTTTGCCAGAAAATACAGAGAGGGCATAACCTATAAAGACTATTTTGAGGACTTCTTCAAAGTACTGAAACCCAAAGTACAGAGGAGAATCATCAAGATACTTGACACAGTGGAACGGATAGAAAGGACTATCAAGCGCATGAAGATTCTTCTCTTAGGCGAATACAGTAATGTACACAATACGCTGGCACGTGGTCTGCGCGAGCTGGGACATACGGTGACGGTCGTATCAAACGGAGACTTCTGGAAGAATTATCCACGTGACATTAACGTTTCCAGACGGCCGGGGAAGATCGGCGGCATGCTTCTGATGGCAAAGATTTATGCCCTGCTGCCCCGTCTGCGAGGCTATGATGTCGTACAGTTCATCAATCCTTTGTTCTTTGAACTGAAGGCGGAACACCTCTTTCCGCTCTTCCGTTACCTGAAAAAGCATAACAGGAAGGCCGTCCTGTGTGGTTTCGGAATGGATTACTACTGGGCACACACCTGCTCGACGACAATGCCGCTGCGTTACAGCGACTTCAACATCGGAGGCGAACTGCGCCGGAACAAGGAGGCGATCGCCGAGAGAGAGGATTGGACGGGTACGGACAAAGAACATCTGAACCGGCTGATGGCTGAACAATGTGACGGAATCGTGACGGGTCTCTACGAGTACTGGCGATGTTACCAACCGTGTTTCCCCGAAAAGACGACCTTTATCCCCTTCCCGATCATCGTGGGAGAAGCTCCGGTCATCGCTGATGAAACGCCGGAGAAGCTGAACCTCTTTATCGGAATCAGCAAGGACCGCTCGGCCTACAAGGGGACGGACATTATGCTGCAGGCAGCCGAAACCGTGAAAAGACAATACCCTGACAAGCTGAACCTCCAGATTGTAACAGGCCTGCCCTTTGACGAATACGTACGCACGATGCTCGGCTCTGATGCCATCATGGACCAGCTCTACAGCTATACGCCGTCCATGAATCCCCTCGAAGCCATGGCACACGGCATCATCTGTATCGGCGGCGGTGAGCCGGAGAACTATGAAATCATCCACGAACCCACGCTCCGCCCCATCATCAACGTCCTGCCGACCTACGAGAGCTGTGTCGCCGAGCTTACCGGGCTCGTCAATCATCTTGAAATCATCCCCCGGCTGCGCCGCCAGAGCTATGCCTACGTCTGCAAGCACCACGACCACATCAAGGTGGCCGGGCAGTACGAGGCCTTTTACCGGTCGCTGCAAGACGGTCTTTAGACCGGTCTCCTGAAGACAGGATCGGCGGAAGGCGTTAGCCGGACAGCCGTTTCCTCCCTGATGGACTGAAACAGACCATGCAGCCGGAAGAGGTGGCGGAAGAGACCCTAAAAAGCAGAGGGCAGGAGGAATGGCCGACTTATTCGGAAAATATTCGTCGGACAGTAAGCATGAAAAAAAGGACAGGAGGGGCGGAGGTTTCCTCCGGTCGTTCCCTTTCCGTGTGTACGGCCCTGAGATTGTAGGTCTGGAGTTCCCTTGTCGTTGTTCAAACACCAAAGAACCCTGTCAGCAACCCTGTCAGCCTCTGTTTGAGAGGATTGACAGGGTTCTTTTCATAGCCTTCCAATGTCGCCGTACTTCAGAGGAGAGCCTTCTCTGTTCAGGATTGGCTGCTGACGCCTCCCCTCTGAACAACGAGGAAAAACTCTCTACATCCTGCAGAAGAAGAGGACTATCAGCTGCGCGGTAAAGATCCTGAGGAACATACTGAGCGGATAGACCGTCGAGTAGCCGATGGCAGGTGCTTCGCCGGCGCAGATAGAGTTGGCGTAGGCCAGTGCGGGGGGGTCGGTATAGGTTCCGGCCAGCATGCCCATGATGGTGAAGTAATTGAACTTGTACTTGAGGCGGGCAATCGTCCCGATGATGAGGATGGGGATGATCGTGATGAGGAAACCCGTGTAGACATACTTCAGACCGTCGCCCTGTACCACTGTCTCCCAGAATCCGGCGCCGGCCTTGATGCCTACGGATGCCAGGAAGAGCGCCAGTCCGAACTCACGCAGCATCATGTTGGCAGAGGTGGTGGTATAGGTGACGAGGTGTATCCGGTAGCCGAAACGGCCGATGAGGATGGCGATGATCAGCGGGCCGCCGGCCAGACCGAGCTTCAAGGGCACCGGCATCTGCGGAATGGCGATCGGCAGACTGCCGAAGAGAATACCGAAGAGAATACCGATGAAGATGGTTGCGATGTTCGGTGCGTTCAGCCGTCTTTCCGAGTTACCCATCATTTCGGCAACGCGGTTTACATTCTCCTCCGGACCGACAACCACGATACGGTCGCCGACGGTAAAGTGGAGGTTGCGCCCTGCAAAGAGATCCATGCCCTGACGGCTGATACGCGTGACATTCACGCCGTACACGGAACTGAAGTGCATCTTGCCGAGCGTCTTGCCGTTCATCGAACTGTTGGTGATGACGATACGGCGGCTGATCATCTTCTGCGGCTGGTCTTCCTCGTGCCAGTCGACGGAGATCTCCGGGCCGATGAAGGCCTGGATGGCCTTGGCATCGGCTTCGGCAGAGACGATGAGGATCTCATCATCCATCTCGAAGACGGTATCGCGTGTGGGGACAGTGATCACGCCGTCGTGCATGATACGCGTGCAGACGATGTCACGGTTGAGGAACTCTGAAATCTCCTTCAGCTTACGGCCGGCAATATAGGCATTGGCCACCTTCAGGTACATGATGTGCGGCTTGGCATTCGGATTCTCCGCCTCTTCCGCAAGCAGCTTGTCGTTCTCGCCCTTGAGGTCTACCTTGCAGATGTAGCGGATGGCAATGGTTGCGCCGATGATGCCTACCACACCGAGCGGATAGGCACAGGCGTAGCCCGAGGCGATGTCGAAGTTCATGCCGTCCCTGAAGACGCTGTGCAATGCCTCGTTGGCAGCGCCGAGACCCGGCGTGTTCGTCACGGCTCCGTAAAGTGTACCCACCATCATCGGCAGGTTCTTGTCGTCGGCAGTGTCGAAGAAAATGAAGTAGCAGGCGAACATCACGAGGATATTCAGCAGGATGGCCGCCGTCGAGAGAAGGTTCAGCTTGAGTCCGCCCTTTCCGAAGCTCTCGAAGAAGCCCGGCCCGACCTGCAGACCGATCATGAAGACGAAAAGAATCAGACCGAAGTCCTGTAGAAAGTTCAGCACGGGCAACGGTCCCGTAAAATGAATGTGTCCGGCAATGATGCCGACGAAGAGCACGAAAGTAACGCCGAGGGAGATGCCACCGATTTTGATTTTCCCGAGGTACACGCCTAAGGCGATCACAATGGAATAAAGCAGCACGATATGCGCTACGGTGTCCTGTTGCTCTGCTTTGAAAATGTCAATTAACCAGTCCATAAGTATTAACTATATTGTCTGCAAGATAAAGATTAGCAAGTGCGGAGAAAGCGTACCCTCAATGGGAGGAACACAGCTTATTGCCTGCAAAGGTAAGGATTAAAAGGCACATAAACCAATCTTTGTCAATCATTTTTTGAACAGCAGGGGAAAAAACATGTTCTTCCGTTAAATGCGTGGATGCTTTCCGTATAGCTTTAACGGAAGACTGAAGTTATTTATCAAAAAAACATTGCCAAGACGGTCAACCTGTCTATCCTGTTATCATCCTCCGATACAAAAGCCTTTCCTTCTTTAATACGTTGAAAATACAGATGAGATATTGAAAAGTCATTACACCAATCGCAAACACATCAGCTGAAAATATAAAAACACGTGCAAAAAGCAAGTTTGTAACCAGCAGTCAATCAGCTGGTTATTAATGCGTTCTTAAAAGGTGCCTGATTGGACTTCAAAAGGGCGTTAGTTAGACTTCAAAAGGGCATCCATTGCAAGTCAATCAGGCATCTTTTAGAAGCTAAAAGAGCATGTGTCAGCTTGGGTTGCATGAAAATGGTTTACAAACACCGATGAAATGGGAACAAGTTGTTTGTAGAATACGGAAAGACATGCTGATGGACAGACACAGAATCGATTTACCTTTTCTGCGTCTTATCTTGTAGTTTATCCTCCTTTGTAGAACCATCTGATTTTGGATGGTCATACCCTGCAGGTGCATAAACCTTCATTCTATTTCCGATCTATGTATTTAACGGAAGAACCGAAAAACAGCCTCTCCGTCTTGCGCTCCCCTCGGAAGGAGGCGGAAACAGATGTCCCTCCGCCATGAAATCTCCTTTGAGACCGCAGTCCCTCATATCTTAATTTATATTAAAAACCTGCCGTCGAGGCAATAAAGTAAGTGTACGTACTCCGAAAGTTGTTATCTTTGTAGTTGGATAATCAAAAAGCGTACGTCTATGATAAAAAAGATATTTACTCCTCTCCTGTTCACATTGCTGTTTTCGTCAGGAGCGACTGCCGCCGTACAGCCCCGTATGGAGACGGAGACCATCGACCAGGATTTCCAGACGGTCACGGTGTCTGTCACGGGCAATGTGCTGCACGTGGTGGGCGCAGAGGACGAACTGCTCTCTATCTACAATGTGACCGGGGTGCGTGTAATGAGCGTGAAGGTTGACGGAAACGACAGGCGTTATACGCTCAGTCTGCCCAGAGGATGCTACATCGTCAAAGTGGGCAAAGTGGTCCGCAAGGTGGCTATCCGTTGAGGTGTAACGATACGCCCGGCAATATGAACTCGTTTCTGAAAGACCGTGTCTCCTCCCGATGAGACTGAAATGACCCGCCTGCTGGCGAGTCCCGGAGGACGGAAGAAAGCCTTTCCCATAATCGTCAGTCAGTACAGCCGGTCGCTGTACTGGAAGATCCGCAGCATTGTCCTGACACATGACGATGCCGATGATGTATTGCAGAACACGTTTCTCAAGGCATGGAAGAGCCTGCCGTCCTTCGAGGGGAAATCCAGACTGTCCACGTGGCTGTACAGGATAGCCGTCAACGAGTCGCTCGATTTCCTGCGTCATGAAAGGACGGCGGTACTTGCGAGTGCAGATGCCGACCTGTCCGTCGCCAACCGCCTCCTTGCCGATACGTATTTCGACGGCGACAGAAGCCAGGCCCTGCTGCAGGAAGCGATTGCCGGCCTGCCGGATGTACAGCGCACGGTCTTCACACTGAGGTATTATGACGAGATGAAATATTCGGAGATAAGCGAAGTGCTGGGAACGAGCGAAGGGGCGTTGAAAGCTTCCTACCATATAGCCGTACAGAAAATTACAGACTACGTGAAACGACATGGGTAATCTTATGGCCCATGCGGATTAAACGATTCCGTTTTCCCCAAGTCTAACTTATATCTAAGAACATAAACTTCTATGGATTCAGAACAGCGGCTACAAACGGATGATGGGAACAGACGACCTTTCACCGTCCCGGAGGATTACTTCGACGGGCTTCCTTCTCGCATCATGGGACAACTGGCGACAGAAGAACTGAGAGGGAAGGAGAACGTCCCGGCCCCTCGTCGGATACGCATCCGGCGGCTGCGCCCATGGGCGGTAGCGGCAATGACTGCCGGGGTGGTGCTGGTAGGCTTCCTTTCCTATTCGATGTTCTCCACACCGAAAGGACACAATAGGCCGGAGCCGGACATCAGGACGGCGACTTCCGTCAGCGGGACGGATGCGTCCGGGGACGGCTTCGACGCAGCTGCTGATTATATCATGATGGACGAAGACGACATGTATGCCTACATGGCGGATGATTAGCAAACGGTGTCACATAATAAGGAATATGAAATACAGAAGAATTGTCCTGGCAGTCTGCGCCCTTCTCTCCTTTGTCCAGATGACCGCACAGAGGAGGTTTGACCCTGACAGATTCAAGGCGGAACTGCACCGGTTCATCAAGGCGGAAGTGAGACTGAACAGGCAGGAGGCGGCACGCCTCTTTCCCATCTATGACGAAATGATGGCAAAGCAGCGACCGGTCTTCGACCGCCTGCGAAGCCTTCACAAGGCGAAGCCGGCATCCGACAGAGAAGCCCGGGAAATGATTAAAAAGGCCGACGGACTTGAAATACAGCTCAGACAGGTGGAACAGCGTTACCATCAGGAAATGCTGAAAGTCATCCCCGGCAGGAAGCTGCTGGAGGTGCTGGAGGCCGAACGGAAATTCCACCGGCAGACATTCCGCAGGATGGCGGAGGAAGGCAGAGCAAAAAAGTAAAAGGGGAAAAGGTGTAAAGTAGAAAACAGGAAGATAAAAAGAAGAAGGAAGCAGAAGATAGATACCCCAGACAGGATGCGGGACCGAACAGAATGACGGCGTACCTTTCTACCACTTCCCCTTCTCCGGCTTTCTCTAAAAAAAACTACAGAACAAATGAGAACCATTCATTCTCTCTTGAGATTATTGATCGCCACCGTACTCTTCATCAGTGCGGGCAATACTGTCTACGGCAAAAGCCTGCCTAAGAAACGGGAATTTCGCGGTGCATGGATTCAATGCGTGAACGGACAGTTCC
Organism: Prevotella multiformis; assembly: GCF_018127985.1. NCBI lineage: Bacteria > Pseudomonadati > Bacteroidota > Bacteroidia > Bacteroidales > Prevotellaceae > Prevotella > Prevotella multiformis. Next base: position 882,123 of record NZ_CP072357.1, read on the forward strand.
AAGGCATCGGCACACAGGAAATGCAACGTACACTGCGGTACCAGCTGGACGAACTGCAGAAAGACGGTGTGAATGCCATTATCTTCCAGGTTCGTGCAGAGTGTGACGCACTCTATCCGAGCAAATACGAGCCATGGAGCAAGTTCCTTACAGGACGGCAGGGCATGCCGCCTTCTCCTTACTGGGATCCGTTACAATGGATGATTGACGAGTGCCACAAACGAGGCATGGAGCTCCATGCCTGGATCAATCCCTATCGTGCCAAGACGAAGACGACCAGCCAGCTGGCTTCAAACCACATTGCGGTCACCCATCCCGAGCGCATCTTCTCCTACGACGGACTTTATATCCTCAACCCTGCCTTGCCGGAGAACCGCGATTACATCTGCAAGGTGGTGGACGACCTTGTCAGCCGGTATGACATCGACGGACTTCACATCGATGACTACTTCTATCCCTACCCGGCGGCAGGACAATCCCTCCCGGACCAGTCCGACTATCTGCGTGACCGGCGTGGATTTACCAATGTGAAGGACTGGCGGCGTGACAATGTAGACCTTTTCATCAAGCAGCTGGGCGAATCGATACACCGGCGGAAGCCGTGGGTGAAGTTCGGTGTGTCGCCGTTCGGCATCTACCGCAACCAGAAGAGTGATCCGAGGAACGGCAGCCGGACAAACGGCCTTCAGAATTATGACGACCTTTATGCCGATGTGCTCAAATGGGTGAACAACGGCTGGATAGACTATTGCGTACCACAGATCTATTGGGAAATCGGCAATCGTGCCGCCGATTACCGGGAACTTATCGACTGGTGGAACCGCCATGCAGGCAACCGGCCGCTGTTCATCGGGGAGGATGTCCTTCGCACTGTCAAATATGCCGACCCGCAGAATCCCGCTTCCCATCAGCTCCCTGCCAAGCACCGGCTGCACCGGCAGTCAGCGAATGTACAGGGCACCGTCCTGTGGTATGCGAAAGCAGCAGTAGACAACCCCGGCAACTACGGCACACTTCTGCGAACAGACTACTGGCGCTATCCGGCCCTGCAGCCGCTGATGCCTTTCATCGACGATGATGCGCCGGGGAAACCGAAGAAGGTGAAGGCGAAGCGGGAGCATGACGGATATTACCTTACATGGAAAGCACCGAAAGGGAAAGACTGGAAAGACGAAGCCCACCGCTATGTCGTCTACCGCTTCCTGCCCGGTGAGCCGATCAACACGGACGATCCGTCCAGGATTGTCGGTATGCCGTATGACAACAGGCTCCGGCTCAACTACAAGGAGGGAAAGGACAAATACACATATGTGGTTACCGCACTCGACCGAATGAGCAATGAGAGTGCCGGAAAGAAGAAAAAGGTGAAGCTGTAGGCTTCACCTTTTTTATTGCTCAATTCCCGACCGGCCGTTATAGCAGTTGACGGCTCATTCCTCGGCCGTCTGTTATAGGAAAACAGAGCGTCACCCCTGCCGGAATACGCATATTGCCAACAAGTCAATGACGGCTTTTCCTGCAAACCGTCTGAACACATTTGCAGAGATGTCCGTATTGAAAACCAGTAGAGGACACCTATTCCACAAGACCGCCGACACCTATTCCACAAGACCGCTGATAGTCCTTCTACGGGTCCCTTCTACGGACCCCTCCTTCTTCTTCACCACAAGCAGTCTTCACAAAACACCATAAAAAAAGCCTTGGCATATACCAAGGCTCAAGCGGTGTGTACGAGATTCGAACTCGTGACCTCCTGCGTGACAGGCAGGCATTCTAACCAACTGAACTAACACACCCTGCATTACGGATAAAGGTTCGGCGGTGTGTACGAGATTCGAACTCGTGACCTCCTGCGTGACAGGCAGGCATTCTAACCAACTGAACTAACACACCAGATAATCGGGTGAACTGCACCCCTTTTCCGTTTTGCGAGTGCAAAGGTAACAATAAATTTCTATACCGCCAAAAATTAGATACGCTTTTTAAATAAAAAATTGCATCACTCGCGCATCCTGATAGTGCCCGCCACAATAGATCCATTCCTTCAATACACTGTCCCCTATGAAGCCCAATGAAGCGAGACAGCGTTGTGAAACTTCATTGCTGACGCTTACCACAGCATAAATCTGTCTTAGATGCAGCACTTTGCGGGCATATTCTATCAGACTGCTTATGGCAGCCTGCGCATACCCTCGCCGGCGGAAACGTTTCATGATGATGATGCCCAGTTCAGCCCGCTGATGCTTGGGGTCGAAGTCGACAAGGTCGATTACCCCCACTACCTCGTGCGCCAGGTTCTCAATCATCATACGTATCTGACCATCCATATAGATGTCGTTCTTTGCATCCGCAATGTAGTTATGCAGCGCATAGCGGCTGTAAGGGACATTCGTCGAGGCTACGTTCCACAGACTGCGGTCGTTCTCGATATGATACAGCATATCAAGGTCTTCAGGCTCCATGGCCCGCAGGATGACACCTGCTTCCTGTTTTCTTTCCATTTCACGTTCCTCCTATTACTTCGTTCATGGTTATGATGCAGTTTTCACGTACATGATAGAATCCGATGTGGACATTGTCAGACGGATGCCGGGAAAAGGCCTGCAAGACGTCCTGACAGCTGAACAGTCCGGCATCATATACGATGCACACCGGCCTGTCCTGCCCCTGCTGCGCCTCAGCCAGACCAGCGTGGAGGGTTGTCAGGACTTCCCTGCCCGCCTGACGGTACTCGCCCGACAGTGCGTTGTCGGTCGCAAGCTGCCTGCAGCACCGTACCATCTGCTCTCCTCCCACGAATATATAATATGGATAAGCAGCTGCGGCGCTGTTCCGGAATCCCATCTTCCGGCGGACAACATCGAGGGTCGCCTTTGCCAGCGAGCCGAATGCTGTCACGTAAATGGCCGCCCTGACGGGCAACCGCCACAGGACATTCATTCCACCGTAATGCTTACGGAAAAAAACAAGCATGGCATCGTAGAAGACGTGTACGTACCGGAAGCTGGACTTCTGGGTGCTTTCCCCCTTGTAATGCAGAATCTGCACCGGGAGATACCAGTTCTCATAACCGGCTTTCAGCAGTCTGTAGCTCAGGTCAATATCCTCACCATACATGAAGAAGTCCTCATCCAGCAGTCCCACCTGCTCCAAGGCAGACCTCCGCAGAAAGCAATAAGCCCCGCTGACCACCTCTATCCGTCCCGGCACATCCCACGAGAGACCGCCCATATAATAGTGTGCGAAAACCTCATGGTGGGGAAACCGCCGGCAGAGCCCCATCATCTTGTAGAAGGCGACCAGAGGCGACGGCAGGCCGCGACGGCTCTCCAACGCCCTGCGTCCCCGGTCGTCGAGCATCTGCACGCCGTGCGCTCCGGCCGAAGGATGACCGTCCATGAAGGCGACGGACGACCGTATCACCTCCTCTCCTACGACCGTATCAGGATTCAGCAGCAACACATATTCACCCGTACACTGACGAAGGGCAATGTTGTTGCCTCTCGAGAAGCCCAGATTATGCGAGCTGGCGATGAAATGGACACCGGGAAAACGGCTGCGGAGATAAGGCACGGAACCATCACGGGAATGGTTGTCTACGACGAACACCTCAGCCTCAATCCCCTCCAGTGCCTTGTAGAGACTGTGCAGGCACTGCGCAAGATAGTACTTGACGTTGTAATTTACGATGACTACACTCAGCTTCATTCGTTCCCTTCCACCGGTTGATCCAAACGGCACTCATGCTGACAGCGTTTCTTCCCTGGGTAGACAAAGAACAGGCTCAATGCAAGGATGACGGCAAGATAGAAAAACCCTGTAATGTCTCCGAAGGCATAATAAAAGAACAGGTTGAGCACCATCGGTACACAAAGCATCATCAGCCGGACGCTCCCCCAGAAGAGCAGGTGCCGGAATCCATGGCGTTCATCGCCCGACAAAGCATCCTTCACGGAACTGATTCTGAACAGGAAGAGTGCCAGCGGAATCGTGACAAGCGTCAGGAACTGCATCAGGAACTGCAGGACGACCACCGTCCCGCCGCCGGCATCCGCCCAGCCGCCGGGCAGGAGAAGTTCCGACTCGTACACCGCCACCAGCAGCAGTGCCAGCAGGCAGGAACCGGCCAATTCCGAAAGAAGTATTTTCCTTGTTCTTTCCATTGTCGTGATTAAGTTTCAAAAGGTGTGCGGTTCAGAATGCTTCTGCCCAGCGTCACCTCGTCCGTATATTCAAGTTCGTCGCCGACGGATATGCCCCGGGCGATAACCGACAGCTTCACGTCCTTCCCCTTCAGCTTTCTCGAGATATAGAAGTTGGTGGTATCGCCTTCCATCGTACTGGACAGGGCAAGGATGATCTCCCTCACACCGCCTTCCTCCACACGCTTCACAAGCGATTCGATCTCGAGGTCGTGCGGCCCGATGCCGTCCATGGGCGAGATGACTCCCCCCAGCACATGATAAAGTCCGTGAAACTGCTGCGTGTTCTCTATCGCCATCACATCCTGCACGTTCTCTACCACGCAGACCAGCGAAGCGTCCCTCCGCGGATCGGCACAGATAGAACACAGATCGGAGTCGGAAATGTTATGGCACACCTTACAGTATTTCACATCGTGCTTCACGTGCGAGATGGCATCGGCAAAGCCATCCACCTCATCATCCGACTGGCGGAGCAGATGCAGTACAAGACGCAGGGCCGTCTTCCGCCCTACCCCCGGCAAACAGGAGAAAGCCTCGACAGCCCGTTCCAGAAGTTGGGAAGGATATTGCTGCATGGATATAATCTTGCGGAAAAGAGACCGGAGACAGGAGAAGAAAAGATGGGGAGCGGCCGGGAAACCCCTGCCTGTACGCCCCCCCTTCTATTCTCTGTCGCCGTCTTCCCGCTTGTCAGTCATCGAAAAGATAGATTCCCAGTCCTACTTTCAAACCCACCGTCGAATAGTCCGACTTCTTGAACGACTGGTCATAGTAGAGTGCCGGTTCGATCGTCACCGAACGGTTGATGAAGAAAGCATAACCGACCTCCGCACCCGGCATCAGGTCGTTGTAGCTGTGGTTGGCATGGAGAAGTTTCACGCCTGCACCGAGGTAAAGCCCGTTCTGCGTGATATAGTAACGGCCGCCGACGCCCACGGTGATATGATCCGCAACAGTCTTGGAACCATCGTGTACGGCATCGAAAGAGGCAAGCACCATGATGTTGTCCCAGGGGAAGTAACCGGCCTTGCCTTCTATACCGACATTGAATCCGTCCTGACCGTTATAGTGCAGGTCAAGACCTGTAAGGGAAGCGCCTAAATAGCCTTTCCCCTCCTGGAACTGTGCAGAAGCACAGAGGCTTACCACCATTGCTGCAACCAGCAGCATACATCTTCTGAACATAATATTATCTGAAATAAATGAATACTAAGGATTGACAGACTGCACCACGGGGGCATGTCAACATTTTCAGACAAAGGTAAAGATAAAATTTGGATTGAGAAAGCAAAAGGACGGTCTTTGTAATTTATTAAGAAATCAGCGGGCGCAGGCATGAAACCCTGTACATCATCTCCATTGGACAGGGCACTCCCCATCGGTTCCGGCAAAGGAAAGCCCCCATGCCCTCCGGCAGGTCACGTCAGCTTTCGGCAGCACGGCATGTCCTTCACGGCAGACCGCCCATGGAACGGCACTCAATGACAAGCCCGCACGCCCTCGGCGACGACCGCCGCAACCGCTCCCGCCCGACATCCTTTCGCAGCCATGAGAAAGAAGAAGGCCTGTCAACAGAAAATGGACGCACAATGCGTACGTCCATGATTTCATGTATTCCGGAAGGCACACGTTCCATGTGCTCTCCTCTTCCGACGTACCGCCATGCGGACGGCAACGGAACGCGCTACTCCTCCTCCTCGTCTTCTTCCAGGACGGAGTCTGCCACCTTCATGCCGTCAATAGGCAAGGCACGGTCGATGACGGCATTGTAAGAGATGGAACTCTCACTGCGCGACAGTCCGAGCGGCATCAGCTTGTCGTGGATAATCGCCATCAGATGATGGTTGTTGTAAGCATACATCTTCAGGAAGAGGTCGTACTCGCCTGTCGTGTAATGACATTCGACAACTTCCGGTATCTGCCGCAAAGCCTCTACCACATCATCGAATTTCTCCGGGTTCTTAAGATTTAAGCCGATAAATGCACAGGTCTCATAACCGATGCGCTCTGGGTCAATGATAAACTGCGAGCCTTTCAGGACTCCAAGGTTTGTAAGTTTCTGAATACGCTGATGAATTGCTGCGCCGCTGACGTTGCACGCACGTGCCACCTCAAGGAACGGGATACGGGCATCCTCGGCAATAAGGCGCAGAATCTTCTTGTCAAGATGATCTAAACTTCTATGTGCCATTCTATACAATTGTAATATCGTCTACAAAGGTACTAAAATTCTTTTAATCAGCAAAAGGCAATCCGCTTTTTTACAACAAATTACAACCCATTCCGATTATTTTGCTTACTTTTTGGTCTTCCGGCACATGGAAAGTCCACCTCACTCCGTCTGCACCTTCCTGTCCATGACCGCCGTGAAGTTGAGATTCAGGACATTCGCCTCCCGCAGTGCCTGCTTCAGGTCCATGATGGTTCCCATGTCGACATGGCGGTCGGCCTTGATGCTCACACTGAGCTGCCGCCGCTGTTCAGGGGGGAGAGCCGCAGAGAGGCGGATCAGATAGTTCCTTATTTCGGGTATCGAAGTGAGGTGGTCGTTGAGCTGGACGACTGTCTCCTTTCCGTCCACCTGCCCGAGCCTGTTGACTGGACGGCCGATGTAGATGTACTGCACGCTCGACCTGTTGTACAGCCTTGACAGCTCCGTCGCCGTCGGCACCTGATACTTCACATGTACCGTCGCCTTCCTCATGTGTACCACCAGCATGAAAAAAAAGAGGATCGAGAAGATCAGGTCGGGCAGGGAGGCCGTGTTCAATGCGGGAATATCGTGGTTTCTGTTCCGATAAAGCCTCATCGCCCACCCCCTTTCCCGGTCTTCCCTGCGGCGGCGGCATATACTTCGGATATGCGGACGGGCACCTCGTCGGCAATCCGGGTCTGCTGTTCCCGGCTGCACTGCTCAAAGGGCTTGCCGAACAGGCTGGACGACCGCTGGTCGCGGACGGCATTGTAGGCCGCCGCCAGCTGGTCCTGCACATGGAGATAAGTGTCGTACGATGCCTTGCGGTCGGTCTGCAGCTGGATGAGGTGCCCTTTCCCGTTCGTCTTGACGAACGTCGTCGTCTGCTGCCGTATCGCTCTCATCGTGACGCTCCTGCCGTCGAGCGTCACCTTGTCGTCTGCACCGATGACAAGCCGGATGACCTTTCTGCTGTCCACCGCCAAGGCGGTCTTCTTCGTCTTGTCGATGGCCGGAAGCCGGCGGGCCAGTCCTTTGTCGAGATCCATGGAGGAGGCGACAAGGAAGAGTATCAGCAGCATGAACGAGATGTCGGCTGTCGAGGTCGTGTTCAGTCCGGGGACTTTCCGTTTCTCCCTTCTTCGGAACATCATTTCCTGCGCTCCTTTCTGTAATAACGTGTAGCGCCGAATACCACAGCACCTGCAGCCAGGACAAGCAGAAGCAGGGAACTGTTGACGAACATGTCCGACAGACGGAGCCAGAAAGTGTCCGAGAAGCGCTGTCCGTTGACATTCATCGACTGCGCGGATCCGAACACAAAGGTCAGAACCAGGATCAACAGGGTTGCGCCGTACGTGATGCAGGCGATCTTCCGTGCGGGAATGCCGTTCGTCATCCCCTCACGGCGGTTCGCCCTCCGCACTCCACGCACGACGGCGACAATGGAAACGAGCAGCGCAAGTCCAAACAGAAGTCCTGTAAAACCGAGCAGGACATCGGTCAGCAGCGGAGCCTTGAAAGACGGGTCGGCCGCATAGGGCACGTCGAACCCGACGAGATAGAACGCCAGAAAGACAACGGCCGAAAGGGCCACCGTCACATAGAGGATCCGCTGTGATATGCGTTCCTCATCCATTTTTGCCCATCCTTTTCTCTTTTTCATCTCACGCTGTCAATTCATAAAAACCAATCCGTCCGCCAACTTGTCTACTTGTCAACTCGCCGACAACTTATACTTCATGATCGCATCCAGCAGCGAGATGGCCGACTCCTCCATCTGCGCCGTGATGTGCTCGATCTTCGAGAGAATATAGTTGTAGAACACCTGCAGCACAAGAGCCACGATGATGCCGAAGATGGTCGTTATCAGTGCCACCTTCATGCCGGCAGCCACGATCGTAGGGCTGATGTCGCCGGCCTCCTGTATCTGGTCGAACGCCATCACCATGCCGATGACCGTCCCGAGGAAACCGAGCGAAGGCGCCATGGCGATGAAGAGCGTGATCCACGAGCAGCCCTTCTCGAGGTTGGCGCTCTGCACGCTGCCGTAGGAGGTGACGCTCCGCTCGATGTTCTCGATGGAATCGTCGATGCGCAACAGCCCCTGATAACAGATGGATGCCACCGGACCGCGCGTGTCACGGCTCAGCCTTTTGGCCTGTTCGATGTCGCCGGCCGCTATCATATCCTCCAGTCTGCCCACGAACCGTTTGGCATCGATCTCCGACAGGCTCAGATAGATGATGCGCTCTATACAGAACGCCAGACCCAGCACCAGCGCCAGTGCGACAAGCGACATGAAGCCCGCATTGCCCTCGATGAATTTCCTTTTCAACGACTGGTGGAAGCCGGCATCCTTTGCCGAAGGCTTCTGCACGGCAGCCGTATCGGCGACACCCGTAGCGTTCAGCGCCGCATCCGACAGCGTATCGGCAGCGGCCTGCGCTGAAACGGCTGCCGGACAAAAGAAAACGAGCATGGTTATGATGGCGGACAATCCGATTAATTTCCTCATAATTCTGAACCTGTTACGGTCTCCTTGATTTATGCAGGCATCAGCGCCTGTTCAGTGATGGAAGAGACGACTGCCCGCTCTCCGGGCAGAGCCAGCCTCCTGATAATCTGCGCAAAGGTATACAAAAATGTAATAACAGCCAAGCCTTTGTGCTTTAAAAGATTTTAAAGCCCGAACGGCTTATCCTACGAAGCCGCACGCCCCCGTATCCCTTACGGTATCGGCACGCCATGCGTGTTCTTTGTCTCGTCGATGATGAAGATACTGTGCAGGCTTCCGATGCAGTCGATCTTGCCCAGCGTGTTGAGCATGAACTGCTGGTAGCTCTTCATATCCTGTGCATACACCTTGATGAGGAAGTCGTAATCGCCGCTGGTGTTATAGCACTCCGTAATCTCGTCAATGCCCTGCACCACGTCCATGAATTCCTGGATCAGCCCCTGCGAGTGCTGCTTCAGCCGGATGTTGCACAGCACCATGATGCCGTTCCCCACCTTGTGGGCATCGACGACGGCCATGTAGCGTGCAATGTAACCCTCACGCTCCAGCCGCTTCTGCCGCTCGAAGACCGGAGACGGAGAGAGGTGGACACGTGCAGCCAGCTCCTTCACCGTCAGATGGGAGTCCTGCTGCAGGATTTTCAGAATCCGGCGGTCCGTCTCGTCCAGACTGGTTGTATGCTCCATTTCTTCCACTTTTTGCAGAATAATATTCTGTCAGATTGCATAAAAACATGGCAAAGGTAGCATATTTTCCTGAATAATGCAGGATATTTTGAGGAGAATTATCTTTTGCATAACTTTGCACCCACAATCCGTCAGGAACAAAACAAAAGAACAGAAGATATATGAGCAACATTCCATCCAACGCACCTTACCGTGCCGACATCGTGGGCAGTTTCCTCCGCCCGGCAGAACTGAAGGAGGCAAGAAAACAGTTTACAGAAGGAAAGACAGACCGCCGGCAGCTGAAAGCCGTGGAAGACCGCCTGATCACCGACCTGATCGCCAAACAGAAGGCGCACGGCCTGAAAGTGATCACCGACGGTGAGTTCCGGAGAAGCTACTGGCATCTGGACTTCATGTGGGGATTCAACGGCATCGAGGAGATAGAACTCGAACACGGCTATCAGTTCCACGGCGAGGAGACGACACCAGGCTCTATCCGCCTGACAGGACGCATCAGCGGAGAGAACCACCCCTTCGTCGAGCACTTCAGGTTCGTCAAGCAGTTTGAAGAGGAGGGCATCACCGCACGCCAGACAATCCCCGCTCCGGCGCAGCTGCTCGCCGAGCTTTACCGGGGCGACAACACGAAGAACACGGAGGCGGTGTACCCGGACTTCGACCTGCTCCTGCACGACATCGCCGAGGCTTACCGGCAGGTAATAGCCGACCTCCACGCCGCAGGCTGCCGCAACATACAGTTCGACGACTGTACATGGGGAATGATCGTCGACAAGGATTACTGGAAGGCGCGCGAGGGCGACCACGCCACCCTGGAGAACGAGGCGGAGAAATACCTGAAGATAAACAACCTCGCACTCGAAGGCAGACCGGCCGACATCGCCTTCACCACCCATATCTGCCGGGGCAACTACCATTCCACCTACGCCTGCCGGGGGGCTTACGACCCGGTGGCACCGTTCGTCTTCGCACAGGAGAATGTCGATGCGTTCTATCTGGAATACGACGACGAACGTTCCGGCGGTTTCGAACCGCTGGAATACGTGCCTGCCGACAAGAAAGTCGTACTGGGACTGATTACGACCAAACGGCCGGAGCTGGAGGACGAAGCGCAGGTCAAGGCACGCATTGCAGATGCCGAACTGTATGTCGCCCACGACAACCTCTGCCTCAGTCCGCAGTGCGGCTTCGCTTCCTGCGAAATCGGCAACAAACTGACCGAGGAGGAACAGTGGGCGAAGATCGACCTCGTACAGAAGATCGCCGCCGACGTGTGGAAATAAAGATGCCTGTGGAAACACATTGAGGGCGTGCCCGGCAGTCTGCCGGGTACGCCCTCTTTCCGTTCATACGCCGTTCCGGTTGTCCGCCATCAGAACCGCACAGAAAAACTTAGTCGGAAATCCCGACACACCTCAAGGCTGGCTTTAAACAGCCGCCGTCACACAACCCTGTCAGCCAACTTGTCAACCCGTCGACTGTCAACTCGTCTACTCACTTCCCCGTTCTTATATTGAACTCCGTCACCTTGCTGATGCTCTTCTGTCCTTGCAGGACCGTCACGGCGAATGCGACCCTCCCGGTCCTCAGTTTCTTGTCGGCCTTCACAAGTGCCGTGTAGCGGATGCCCTTGCCGGGGGCGATGCTCTCCACATGAATGGAAGGACTGATGTAGATGTGCGGATTTCCTGTCGTCTCCAGCACCGAGGGCTGAACATCATAGACAGGCTTCTCCCCGCGGTTCATCACCTCAAAGATGATCTTGCCGACCTCATTGCGTGACAGCACCCCATCCTGGTTGTCGTCTACAAAACGGGCATTCAGGATCTCGATGTTAGGCGTGTAGCGGTAACTTCCGGCCAGATCCTCCACACTCGACTCCGCCGGAGCCTTTGTCTTGGGCTGAGCGGCACTGTAATCGCCTGTATAGTCGCTGCCCTGGAAGTCGTAGAGGCGGTCGTCGCCGGAGTTCGTCGCATCAAATCCGCTGCTGTCACGTCTGCCGGACAGGGCGTAGTCGTCCGTCTGACTGTAATCATCCCGCCCCGCACGGCTCCGCTGCATACGGGCCTTGCGCTGCTGCACTTTCTCATAACGGTCGTGTACCTCATCCTGCGTACGCTGGTCGGCCTTTGCTCCTGCCGAAGCACCGATAATGGCACCGCCCGCCATGCCGACAATCGTCCCTATATCCGAACCGCGTGCGCCGCCCGCAATACCGCCGATGGCACTACCCAGCACGCTGCCCAGCGATCCGCCGGTCATCGCTCCCGAGCCGGCATACGTCCCGCAGCTGCTCAGCAGGACAGCTGCCGAAATCGGTAGAATAAACAACTTCTTCATAACTTACAAATTACTTTATGTTCACAAAGGTAGCTATTTTCTCCCATATCCGCAAAGCCATTTCCCTACCAGACAAGGGGAAAACCCTAAAACTGCACTTCCCAACCGATCGGGAATACGATTCCCAACCGATGGGTACACCTGTTCCCAACGGCTGGGAACAGGAGTACCAGGCACTGATAAAAACGGACTTTTGTAGCAGTGCATCAGCCTAAGAACAAGAATTGCATATTTAATAATAGAATATAATTCATTTTATTGCGAATATCCTATAAACTTTATCAAGACATTCTTTATATGGGAAAAAAAACGTATCTTTGCCAAGAGAAACGATTACTATATGGCAAGTAAAAATTTAAATAGGCTAAAAGTAGTTCTTGCAGAAAAGCGACGGACGAACAAATGGTTGGCTGAACAGTTAGGTAAAGACCAAACAACTGTATCTAAATGGTGTACCAATTCAAGTCAGCCTGATTTAGGCAATCTGATGCAGATAGCCAAAATATTAGATGTAGAACTGACAGACTTGGTAAGGTTCGAAGAATTTAAGAAAGATGGAACAGAATAAGAACGGATTACTCTTTGAGCAGATGAATAAAATTAGCAAGGTTATTTCAACCCTCTCGGAAAACGTCTCTCAAGCGGATGTTGTTGATAAGATTAGCTTATCAGTTGCGAGAGATAATGTAAAAAAATGGGGTGAGAAATAATATGGCAAAGAAGACATATACGTTTATCGATTTATTTGCAGGCATTGGAGGCTTTCATCAAGCAATGCACTCTGTCGGTATGAAGTGCGTGTTTGCAAGCGAATGGGACAAGAATGCTCGTATTTCATATGAAGCTAATTATAAAAATATAGCCCCAAATCTTTTTGAAAACAACAATAAATATTTTAATGAAGATATAACAAAGCAAGATCCTGTAGAAATACCTCCATTTGATGTTTGTTGTGGTGGATTTCCTTGTCAACCTTTTTCTATAGCAGGACTTAGACGAGGTTTTGAAGACACAAGAGGCACATTGTTTTTTAATATTGCCAATATCGTAAAACAAAAGATTAGTATTGGTTGCCCTCCAAAAGTGTTGTTCCTTGAAAATGTTAAAGGACTTAAAACACACATGAAAGGAGAAACTTTAAAAACAATTCTTGCGACATTAGAAGAATTGGGGTATGCTTACAGCTTTGAAGTGTTAAATGCTAAAAACTTTGGTGTTCCACAAAATAGAGAACGTTTGTTTATTATTGCATGGTACAAAGATCTTGTGAAGGCAAGCTTATTTAAATTTCCTTATGGAATAGACAAAAATGAAAATACAATTTATGATAAAACCAAAGATTTAAGTGATAGGATTATAAAGACCAAGGTTTCCGACATCTTTGAACCGGAAGATTCCATTGATGAATATTATACTATAAGTGATAGATTATGGGAAGGACATCAAAGAAGAAAGGAAAGAAATAAAGCCAATGGCAAAGGCTTTGGTTATAGCCTTTTTAATTCAGAAAGTGTTTATTGTAGTACTATTTCTGCTCGCTATTGGAAAGATGGGAGTGAGATTCTTATAGACCAATCAGACAAAGGTTTGAATCCTCGACGTCTTACACCTGTGGAAGCTGGACGATTACAGGGATATAGAATTATTGGCAAAGGTTGGCAAAATTCCGAGTGTGCAAAGAATGCTAATTATAATGCAAGTAATCAAGAATACAAAATCGTGGTTTCGAGGAAAGAAGCATACCATCAATTTGGAAATAGTGTTGCTTTGCCTGTAATAAAACGATTAGCTAAAGAGATTGTAACACAATTGTTAAATGAATAAAAAATGGAAGAATTAAGGAATCTGCAACAGATTTATAGTCTTGCCTCTGGTAAATTCAATCAGTATGACGGCAATGACTTTGTGTTGCCACTCACTTTCAAAGAACAGGTAAAAGAAATTAATGGCAATACTGTTACATATAATAGTTACTCAGCGATCATTCAAACCAAAGGATATCAACGAGGCTATCTAAATATATTTTTGCCTAATCAATGGTTCTATATGGCATCATACTTTACTGATTTCTATAATGAACTGATTAGGTACAAAAAGTATGCACTTAAAGTCGCTACGAAAGAACGCTTAAAAGTGTTGGATAAAGGAAATCTTACAGCTGAAGAGAAAAACTCGCTACAGTCACTTGATTTGAATGACACTTCCAAAAACTATTTGAATCGTTTTATCACAGATTATGATTGGTGGCATGGTGCAAAAACTATAGATAGAGGGGACTTCTATGTTTCTCCTATATTAGCTTGTGCCTGTTTGGTTAATGCCTCACAATCATATGTTGTGGATTTATGTGTATTCCTTGCAGATAAGCAAGATTTGGCTAAAATAATAATAGATGGGGTTGATAAGATTACCATAGAAAAAGCAAAGTCATCGAAGCAACAATATTCCACCTACCGCCCCTACATCACCGCCATCAAGTCCAAGCCTTTTCTTTTGCTTGCGGGAATTTCTGGTACAGGAAAAAGCCGAATAGTACGTGAGTTGGCAAGGGCTTGTTGGGACGAAGGCACAGACGAATACAAGGCGCAAAAGCCCAGGAATTTCCAAATGGTACAGGTGAAGCCCAATTGGCATGACTCAAGCGATTTGATTGGTTATGTGAGTCGTGTCAGCGGCAAGGCAGAGTTTGTGGCAGGAGAGTTCTTGAAATTCATCGCCAAAGCATGGGAAAACACTGAAACTCCATACTTCTTGTGCCTGGACGAGATGAATCTTGCCCCTGTAGAGCAGTATTTTGCCGAATATCTGAGCGTGATAGAGTCACGCAAGAGCCATGAGGATGGCACAGTGACAACAGACCCTATAGTTGAAAAGGCCGACGAAGAATGGTATTTTAATCTGACTGCTTCGCTGACATCAGACGAGGATATTCGCAAGCAATTCAACGAGCAAGGAATTTGCATACCTCAAAACCTCATAGTCGTAGGCACAGTGAATATGGACGAAACAACGTTCTCTTTCTCCCGCAAGGTGCTTGACCGAGCCATGACCATTGAAATGAACGAGGTAGATTTGCACGGAGGTCTGACCGAGCGCAATGAGCCAATAGGCAAACTCGACAAGGCAGAACTTATAGGCTATGCCGTTGAAGGCATGGATGTATATGCAGCCAACAAGGAGGTCTGTGAAACCGTGCTGACTTACCTTGATGCGGTTAATTCTGTCTTGGAAGGTACACCATTCAAGGTTGCTTATCGTACACGCAATGAGTTCTTGCTTTATGTGGTGAACAACCTACCGTACAAGAAGGGAGAAAACGATGAGGAACTTCCACAAGGGTATGTCGTGGCCCGTGCTTTGGACGAGATTACCGGCATGAAAGTACTGTCACGCATTGAGGGTGACGACACAAAGGTCAGCGACAAACTCCTTGACAGCCTAACCGAGACCATTGAAGAAGGATTAAAAGAAGTGTCGGGAGAAGAGAATACCGTAAAGTCCATATCATTGGCAAAGCTGAAGGAAATGAAAGACAAACTTGTTTCGGGTTATACAAGTTTTTGGAGCTGACAAGGTATAGATGGAACTATTGACAGTTGATCATAAGGATTTCACGATGATTGTCGAATGTACGAAATTCGACGGCATTTGGAACAAGGCCAAGAGTAACGTGGGCGAGGACAAACTCTACTCCACTTACTCTTGGTCGGAAGGTGTAGTGTCGGTGAAACGGACAATGGATGCCGACCATGAGACAGACATCGAACAAGGCGTTTCAGCCCCTGCCACATTCTTCGACAACATGGACTATCCCATTTGGATAGAATTCAAAGACTATGTGAATGACGCCCAGTTTGGTTCCATCCTGCAAAACGACAATGACCGATTTAGCTTTCGTCGTCACATCTTGGCTGGGGTTGTCAACTACAAAAACGAGATCGGTCGGAGCGAGATACAGATTATATATAAGGTAGGCAAAGAGACAAGGACATTCCGTTTCGGCTTTGAAGTCCTGAGCACAAAGCTCGATTATCATGAACATTGGCGTGTCATCGTGGAGGATATTGAGCGGGAATACCGCATGTTGTCATTGGACTATATGCGGCGCACGTTTCATGGTTTTTCTCCCGACCAAAACGGAGAGCATCCCGACATCGTCTGGTGGAGCGTGTTTGAGGGGGAGCAACAGAAATTCATAAAAGCTTGCAAAAGCATCATAGACCGCCCCCGCCACAGACTTCATGGTGAGGAAGTATATCTGAGAGCTGACAAGCTGAAACAAACTTCCCATAACATTGAGAACAGGCTGGCAGAACACCGCCGAGAACCAGCATATCTCTATCGTGTGGAGCAACAGATACAGTCGAACGACACGCAGGAGAACCGCTTCCTGAAATTTGCCCTTCATCAGATAAGCAAGCGGTATGAGAAACTGCGTCAACGTATTGAGGCCGTAAGGACAGCATCCGACACGATGAAAGCAGCCATGCTTGCGACCTCGGAAACATTGAAGCGACTGCAACATCATCCGTTCTTCCGGACCATAGGACGGTTTAAGGGAATGAGCCAGGAGAGCATGGTGCTGCAAAAGGCGACGGGCTATAGCCTGGTGTACCGCACATGGAACTTGCTGAGAAGAGCCTACTCCCTGAATGACGGTCTGTATCGCTTGCAGACAAAGGATATAGCCACGCTGTATGAGATATGGTGTTTCATAGAAGTAAGCCATATCGTCAAAGAGCAGCTGCACCTGGAAGATGAAGATGTGGAGCACCGCAACCGCATGGAGATGAACGGTATTTTCTCATGGGAACTTGGAAAAGGTGAACACTCACGCATATTGTTCCGCAAGGATGGCATAGAGTTGGCTGAGCTGGTCTATAATCCTAAGAATGCCGATAAAGAAAACGACAATGTGGGCATGAAAAATCTGGTAGTGCCGACCGTGCCACAGAAACCAGACATTGTGTTGCAGCTTACCAAGAACGACTTGCAGCAAGGCATGAAAATGACCTATCTCTTTGATGCGAAGTATCGCATTGATGGCAGGGACAATGGTGTGGATACACCACCAGAGGATGCCATCAATCAAATGCACCGCTATCGTGATGCCATATACTACAAGGATTATGATGCCAATGCCTTGAAGAAAGAGGTCATAGGCGGTTATATTCTCTTCCCTGGTGACGGCGATCCGGATGGCGTGGCTGTATCGAAGTTCTACAAGACCATCAAGGAAGTGAACATTGGTGCTTTTCCTCTTCGCCCTAAGGATGTGGAGAACAGAAAACTCTTGGAAACTTTCATTGAAGAACTCATCCAAACCAAGTCCTATGAGACCATTGCCCATGTCATACCGCAAAAGGGTACGTATGTGGAAGTTGGCAACCGTGTGCTTATAGGATTGGTGAAAGAGGACAATATACAATATCAAGCGTTCGCTGACGGAACGGCGACCTTGTATTATACAGGAAAGCAGTTCCCGACAACCATCGCCTTGCAAGACCTACATTTCTTCATGCCTTACATCAAAGGGCAAGGAGTGCGTGATGTGTATGAGATTACCAAGGTGCGGACTATTACAAGTAAAGAAGCAAAGCAAACAGACGAGGACGATGCCGATAGCAAAGCTCTCCGCTTGGCTTTTGAGCTTAAGTATGTCCGCAAACAATATGCGAACCTTCAGCCAATAGATACAACAAGAATGATTGGTTACACGTTTGTTGATACGACTTTTGAAAAGTTGGAGGAATGTATGGCAACAAACAAGTAAGTTCGCAGTAATTTTCTTATTTTGAAATAAAAAGGAAATACCTTCTAAAGAGGAACTGTTACGGCTATTAGACGGTCAACCCGTCAACGCAGCAGCTATCCGCAGCATCTCACCTATACCCTCATACGTGAAGAGCTGGCACGGCTATACAGAACATCTGTACAAGAAGCCACCGACATCATCGGCAACCAACTCGACTGTGCCCCGCACGAGGACATCTCCGGCTATATCTTCATGGTACCCAACTGGGCGCATAAATGGTTCCGCCACAATGGGTATGTGTCAAGGATGCTGAAGTAGGAAAAATTCAACAACTTAAGAAACAGATATAATTGGTATCCTATATAGTGAAAAGGAAGTAACATTTTGATACTTCTTTTTAATTGTAACGTATTAAATAGTCCTTCAGACGTTCAGCTTGACTACGTGTAATATTACTGAAACTGACATGTTGCTTCAATGTATCCATATCATATTCATCAATGATTTTACCCAAAGATACATTTAAGAAGATGGAAGGCAAAGAACTGACTCCATCCATATCCGCTACAACTTTATCCCCTGAGGTAATTGCACACACGATTATCTTATAGAATTTTGCACCGGCATCTGGCAAATTAGCATGAGAAATCAAAATATCTCTTACATTTACAATACACATAATTTAAACCTATTAAAAAACAAACATATCAAGAATTTCTTCCTCTTCCATCCGAGCAAGATTGACTTCAAAGTATAACAATGTTCCTGGAAAAAAAGAAATCAACATCATAACACCTACGATCCCCATTATTGTCTACAAGCAAGCCGTTTCCACTAAAAATCCGGCAGACATCTGCACAGGACAATATATTATCAAGTCCCTTCCCCTTGTTTCTTCCAGTTGATTTGACCGTAAAGTTATTTTCAACAGCCTTTAATAAAGCTGTTCTATCATCATCAATAGATGGTAAATATTTACGAACAGAATTAGCAATGCCTACTCCGAAATCAGATATAGCTGCATACAACACCTGCTTCTTTTCATCATACATGATCAAAGAAAAGGCATTATTATTAGCCGAAGCGTGATCAAACACATTATAGAAAGCTTCTGTCAAGCTAAGACTGATAGAACTTAAATCCTTATTCTGAAAATAGTTGTTCTTAAAATACTGCTCAACTTCTTTTGCATACAAATCTTTCTCTTGGTCAACTATCCTCCACAAATTGAAAATATTAGGAGAACAAGATGTTGCAACATGATTCTTTTGCCCCGACCAATATTCAGAGAAATGCAATTCATTATAAATATAATTGTCTACAGCATCATTATTGGCTGTAAGGTATGATTTCCATTCATTATCTGTCAAAAACTGAATAAGACATGCAAGCGTAACCAAATGCATTGGTGTCAGACCATCGACAGATATTTCCTTGGCAAACGATATATAAACACAACGATTATTTCCTTGACAACAATACTTATGATGAGAGTCTGCAATCAAACCTAACCACAAACTCTTATCAACCGTTGTAAAAAGGATATTATAATCTTGATGCATAACACTCGTTTTTGCAAAGATAACAATAAAATCTAAATATACACACAAAAATATCAAAATAAGGAATATTCTATTGTGGCCGAAAAAGGGAAAAAGAAAACAAAAGAAAAAGATAAAAATAAGCTTTCACATTTTAGTATTTAAATGCACAATCCAATAGGAAATGTAAGTAATGCAAACAAAAACTCCCGGCACTTAAAGTACCGGGAGTTCTTTATTATAGAGAAAAATCTATTCGGATTATTCAGCCTTTGCCTCTTCAGCTGCATTCTCCTTAGTTTCAGAAGCCTCTGCGACAGGTGCTTCTGCAACAGGAGCGTCAGCTTTCTTTGCAGAGCGACGGCTACGACGGGTCTTCTTGGCTTCAGCCTTTGGAGCCTTGGCCATGTTCTCGTCATAGTCGACCAGCTCGATGAATGCAATCTGAGCAGCGTCACCCTGACGGGTACCAAGTTTGATAACACGCGTGTAACCGCCCGGACGGTCAGCTACCTTTACTGAAATCTCCTTGAAGAGTTCGGTAACAGCCTCCTTGTTCTGAAGATAACGGAATACAACACGACGTGAATTGGTTGTATCGTTCTTAGAACGTGTAATCAGCGGCTCTACATACTTCTTCAGAGCCTTTGCCTTGGCGAGGGTCGTAGTGATTCTTTTGTGCTGGATCAGCGCAACTGCAAGGTTTGCAAGCAGTGCTGCGCGGTGGTCAGCAGTACGACCCAGATGGTTGAATTTCTTATTATGTCTCATTTTGTTTTTTACCTGTTGTGGACAAAGCCGTCAACTCGTTAACTTGTCAACTACTCTTTATCCAGTTTATACTTTGTAATGTCGGTTCCAAACGACAGATTCAGACTCTCGAGCAAATCATCAAGCTCAGAAAGCGATTTCTTGCCGAAGTTGCGGAACTTCAGGAGATCCGTCTTGTTGTACTGTACGAGGTCGCCCAGCGTCTCCACGTCAGCAGCCTTGAGGCAGTTAAGCGCGCGGACACTCAGATTGAGACTGGCATCAGTCAACTTGGTCTTCAGCAGCTGGCGCATATGCAGCACCTCCTCGTCAAACTCCTGGTTGCCCTCCTGATCCGGATTCTCAAGCGTGATCTTCTCATCGGAGAACAACATGAAGTGATAAATGAGGATTTTCGCTGCCTCTTTCAGTGCATCCTTCGGGTGGATGGAACCATCGGTCGTAACTTCAACAACCAGTTTGTCATAGTCGGTCTTCTGTTCGACACGATAGGGCTCAACGGCATATTTGACGTTACGGATCGGGGTGTAGATGGAATCGATTGGAAGTACGTTTACATCAGTGCAGAACTCGCGATTCTCCTCAGCAGGGACGTAGCCACGTCCCTTGTTGATGGTCAAATCAATCTGCATAGAAGCCTTGGAGTCTAAATGACAAATCACCAAATCAGGGTTTAACACTTCAAATCCAGTCAGATACTTACCGATATCACCTGCTTTGAATTCGGTGGAATTCTCTACGGTGATACTAACTTTCTCATTCTCGAATTCTTCTACTACTTGCTTGAATCGAACTTGCTTGAGATTCAAGATGATGTTGGTGACATCTTCCTTTACACCGGGAACTGAAGAGAATTCGTGCTCTACACCAGCAATGCGGATGGTATTGATAGCAAAACCCTCCAGCGATGAAAGGAGGATGCGGCGGAGGGCGTTACCGATGGTAACACCGAAGCCAGGCTCAAGAGGACGGAATTCGAACTTGCCGAAATGGTCATTGGCCTCCAGCATCACTACTTTATCAGGTTTTTGAAATGCTAATATCGCCATTAATTCAATGATTTTATTGTTTAGAGTACAACTCAACGATTAACTGCTCCTTAATGTTCTCCGGGATGTCAGCACGGTCCGGACGGTGAAGGAACTTACCGCACTTGCCATTCTCATCCCATTCGAGCCAAGGATACTTGCTGTGGTTGAAACCAGCCAAAGCAGCCTCGATGACCTCCAGCGACTTGGCTTTCTCGCGAACGCCGACAACGTCACCGGCCTTTACCTGATAAGAAGCAATATTCACTACATTACCGTTGACGACGATGTGCTTGTGGCTGACGAGCTGACGGGCTGCTGCACGGGTAGGAGCGATGCCCAGACGGAACACGACATTGTCCAGACGGCTCTCGAGGCTCTGGAGAAGAACCTCACCGGTAATACCGTCAGCCTTGGCAGCCTTGTCGAATAGATTACGGAACTGACGCTCCAAAACGCCATAAGTGTACTTCGCCTTCTGCTTCTCTGCGAGCTGAGCACCATACTCAGACACCTTGCGGCGACGGTTGTTGCCGTGCTGCCCTGGAGGGAAGTTTCTCTTAGCTAATACCTTATCTGCGCCGAAAATGGGCTCACCGAAACGGCGGGCGATTCGTGATTTTGGACCTATGTATCTTGCCATAATTAATATGAATTCTTTTAAAGTTATAAGATGTGATTATACACGACGACGCTTTGGAGGACGGCAGCCGTTGTGTGGCAACGGAGTTACGTCAACGATTTCAGTCACCTGAATACCTGCTGCGTTCACCGCACGGATAGCGCTCTCACGACCGTTACCCGGACCCTTCACGTATGCCTTAACCTTGCGAAGACCGAGATCGAAAGCCACCTTCGAGCAATCCTCTGCCGCCATCTGTGCAGCGTAAGGAGTGTTCTTCTTTGATCCGCGGAATCCCATCTTACCAGCCGAAGACCAGGAGATGACCTGACCCTCATTGTTAGCCAAAGATACAATGATGTTATTGAATGAGCTGTGTACGTGGAGCTGACCCAGTGCATCAACCCTTACATTTCTTTTCTTAGATGTTGCTGATTTCTTTGCCATAATTAATTTCCTCCTTAGAATTACTTAGTAGCCTTCTTCTTATTAGCAACAGTCTTCTTCTTTCCCTTGCGGGTACGAGCGTTGTTCTTGGTACTCTGACCGCGAACAGGAAGACCATTACGATGTCTTACACCACGATAGCAGCCTATATCCATGAGGCGCTTGATGTTCATCTGGATCTCTGAACGGAGATCACCTTCAACCTTGAACTCAGCACCGATAATTTCACGGATCTTGGCTGCCTGGTCATCAGACCACTCGCTGACCTTCAGGTCACGGTTGATACCAGCCTTATCCAATATCTTTGCTGAACTACTTCGACCGATACCGTAGATATAGGTCAATGCGATTTCGCCACGCTTATTCTGGGGCAAATCTACTCCAACAATTCTTATTGCCATTGTTTGATAATTGATTAAATAAATGTCTTTTTTCGCTAAAAAGCATACAAAGGTAAGCATTAATTGCGAAAAGGCTTATCCTTTACGCTTTTTTAACTTAGCCCTGACGCATTTTGAACTTAGGGTTTTTCTTGTTGATCACGAACAGACGACCTTTGCGGCGAACGATCTTGCAGTCGGCTGAACGCTTCTTTAATGATGCTCTTGTCTTCATATCTCTATGTTGTTTATTTGTATCTGAAAACGATTCGACCCTTAGTCAGGTCGTATGGACTCATCTCGACCTTCACCTTGTCACCGGGAAGGATCTTGATGTAGTGCATTCTCATCTTACCGGAAATATGAGCGGTGATGTCAACGCCATTCTCCAATTCTACACGGAACATCGCATTTGAAAGTGCTTCAAGGATTGTCCCGTCCTGCTCTATTGCAGTCTGCTTTGCCATATTCTATGTCTAAAAATTTTGTCCTTCTAAATGTTCTATTTCATCGAAAGAAGATAAAATGTCGGCCTTCCCCGCCCTGATGGCAATCGTATGCTCGAAGTGAGCCGCCGGACGGTGATCACGTGTGACGATGCTCCAGCGGTCAGGCAGGATACCAATCTCCCGGCTGCCCATCGTGACCATCGGTTCAATGGCGATGCACATACCCGCCTTGAGCAATGTGCCGCTCCCCCGTCTGCCATAGTTGGGGACAGGCGGATCCTCGTGCATCTCACGACCGATCCCATGACCTGTCAGCTCACGGACAATGCCATATCCCCGTTCCTGACAGTAATCCTGGACCGTCTGTCCGATGTCTCCCACGTGGTGTCCGGCCTGTGCAGCCTCTATGCCTCTGTAGAGGGATTCCTTCGTGACGCGAAGCAAACGCCTGACGTCATCACTGACCTCCCCGACACAGAAAGTATAACAACTGTCACCGTTGAACCCCTGAAGTAAAGCACCACAGTCAACAGAGACTATGTCACCGTCCTTCAAGACCACCTCATCACTGGGAACGCCGTGTACCACGACATCGTTGACGGAGGAACAGATACTGCCGGGGAAAGGAGGCCCGTAGGGATTAGGAAAGCCCTTGAAAGTAGGAACAGCCCCATTGTCACGGATGAACGCTTCAGCTATTCTGTCTAACTGGAGCGTCGTTACACCAGGCCTGATATGACGGCCAACCTCTGCCAGGGTCTTTCCGACCAGCAGGTTGGCGTCACGCATGAGTTCAATTTCATCTTCCGTCTTCAGAAATATGTTCATTCCTCAAGATAAAGATCTAATAGGCAGCAACACCGCCGTTACCACGTGTATGACCGGAATTGAGAAGTCCGTCATAGTGGCGCATCATCAGATGTGACTCGATCTGCTGGAGGGTGTCGATCACCACTCCGACAAGAATCAGTAATGACGTACCGCCGAAGAACTGGCCGAAAGCGTCCTGCACATTCAAGAGGCCTGCCAATGCCGGCATAACGGCAATGAAAGCAATGAACAGAGACCCCGGCCCCGTAATGCGGGTCATCACCGTGTCGATGTAGTCAGCCGTGTCCTTTCCGGGCTTGACACCGGGAATGAAACCGTTGTTCCGTTTCATGTCTTCAGCCATCTGGGTCGGGTTCAGTGTAATTGCCGTGTAGAAATACGTAAAAGCCACGATAAGAAGCACATAAACACAGTTGTACGCCAGACTCTTCGTGTTCATAAGAGACTGGAGGACAGAACTGGTGTTGTCAGTCGAATACTGGACAACGGCCAACGGAATAAACATCAATGCCTGTGCAAAGATGATCGGCATCACATTCGCCGCAAACAGTTTCAAAGGAATATACTGACGTGCCCCACCGTACTGCTTGTTGCCGACAACACGCTTAGCATACTGCACAGGCACCTTGCGGGTACCCTGTACGAGAAGGATTGATGCACATACAACAGCATAAAGGATGACGATCTCAACGATGAACATGACGAGACCACCGCTGGTAATCGCCGTAAAGCGGCTGCTCACCTCCTGTATGAAGGCCTGAGGCAGACGTGCGATAATACCGATCATAATGATCAGCGAAACACCATTGCCGACACCTTTATCCGTTATGCGCTCACCGAGCCAGAGAATGAACATCGACCCTGCCGCCAGAATGATCGTCGCAGGAATCATGAAGGTCGTCCAGCTGACACCTGTCGCCAGTGCGCCGGAAGCCTGCATCTTCAGGTTCATCAGGTAAGACGGTGCCTGAAACAGTAGGATCACTACTGTCAGGACACGCGTATACCAGTTGATCTTCTTGTGTCCGCTCTCACCCTCGCGCTGCATCTTCTGGAAATAAGGTACGGCGACGGCAAGGAGCTGCATGACGATAGAAGCTGAGATGTATGGCATAATTCCTAATGCGAAGATTGACGCATGGGAAAATGCACCACCGGAGAACATGTCCAGAAGCGACATAAGGCCGCCTGCTGTCTGTGACTGCAATTTTTCCAGAAGAGCCGGGTTGATGCCAGGAAGCACAACGAACGAGCCAAAACGGTAAATAGCCGTGAACAGAATGGTGATGAGGAGCCGCTGACGCAGATCCTCAACCTTCCAACAGTTCTTCAGTGTCTCAATAAACTTTTTCATTAACTTAGATTATAGTTGTGTTACCACCTACTGCCTTGATCGCTTCTTCAGCAGACTTGGAGAAAGCGTTGGCCGAAACCTCCAGCTTCGCCTTCAGTTCACCATTACCGAGGATCTTGACGAGTTCCTTTCCGCTGGTCAGCCCTGCGGCCTTCAACTCCTCAATTCCGATCTTGGTAAGATTCTTCTTCTCGGCAAGTGCCTGGAGCGTCGAGAGGTTTACAGCGAAATACTCCTTGTGGTTGATGTTCTTGAAGCCACCCTTCGGAACACGGCGCTGGAGAGGCATCTGGCCACCTTCGAAGCCGACCTTTTTCTTGTAACCAGAACGGGCCTTCGCACCCTTGTGACCGCGGGTAGACGTACCGCCGAGTCCCGAACCGGGACCGCGTCCGATACGGCGACGTGAATGGGTAGAGCCTGCAGCTGGTTTCAAATTATTTAATTTCATAATTACTGTTTTCTTTTAAAAGATTCATTAATCAATTACTGATACCAGATGGTGCACCTTGCGGATCATGCCGCGGAGGCTTGGAGTGTCCTCTACTTCAACAACCTGGGAGATCTTGTGAAGCCCCAATGCTAGCAGCGTACTCTTCTGGTCTTTAGGAGCGCCAATACGGCTTCTAACCTGCTTAATCTTAATCGTTGCCATAAAAAATACCTCCCTATGATTAACCGTTAAACACTTTGTCCATACTGATACCACGCTCACCGGCAATCGTATACGCATCGCGCATAGAAGAGAGGGCGGCAATCGTAGCCTTCACGAGGTTGTGGGGGTTGGAAGACCCCTTGGACTTTGCAATCACATCTGTAACGCCTGCGCTCTCAAGAACGGCACGCATAGCACCACCGGCCTTCAGCCCCGTACCGGCAGCGGCCGGCTTGAGGAGAACGTGGGCACCGCTGAAACGCGCCTCCGCCTCATGAGGAACAGTTCCTTTCAGTACAGGAACCTTCACGAGATTCTTCTTTGCAGAGTCAGTACCTTTCTGGATGGCGGCGGTAACCTCGCCAGCCTTACCAAGACCCCAGCCGATAACGCCTTTACCGTCACCTACAACGACGATAGCTGCGAATGTGAAAGTACGACCACCCTTGGTAACCTTCGTTACACGGTTGATAGCAACCAGACGGTCTTTCAGTTCAACGTCACTATTTACTTTTGCTCTATTCATTGCCATAATCGTTTAGAAATTAAGCCCTCCCTCACGTGCAGCGTCAGCCAAAGCCTGTACGCGGCCATGATAGAGATAACCGTTACGGTCGAAAACAACCTTCTCAACACCGGCAGCCTTGGCATGCTCAGCTACAAGCGCACCGACCTTCTTAGCCTGTTCAATCTTGGCCATCTTCTCGAGACCGAGTGAAGAAGCAGAAGCAAGGGTCGTACCCGTCAGGTCATTGATCACCTGTGCATAAATCTGCTTGTTACTGCGGAAGACGCTCAGACGCGGACGCTCTGCAGTACCGTTCACACTCTTACGAATGCGGAATTTTATCTTAATTCTTCTTTGTTCTTTCTTTGTTGTCATAATCGTAATGATGTATTAAAGTTACTTAGCTGCAGCTGTCTTACCAGACTTCCTGCGAATAACCTCACCCTGGAACAGGATACCCTTACCCTTATAAGGCTCAGGCTTACGGAAAGAACGAATCTTTGCACAGATAAGACCAAGCAGCTGCTTGTCGGCTGACTCAAGCGTGATGAGAGGATTCTGGTTACGCTCACTCTTCGTCTCAACCTTCACCTCTGAAGGAAGCTGGAGGAAGATCGGGTGCGTGTAACCAAGAGAGAACTCTACCAGATTGCCCTGATTCGAGACACGGTAGCCGACACCGACAAGTTCCATTGTTTTCTTGTAGCCCTCGCTGACACCTACAACCATGTTGTTGACAAGTGAGCGGTAGAGACCGTGGAACGCCTGCTTCTGCT
The DNA here is from genome assembly GCF_018127985.1 of Prevotella multiformis. Taxonomy (NCBI): domain Bacteria; kingdom Pseudomonadati; phylum Bacteroidota; class Bacteroidia; order Bacteroidales; family Prevotellaceae; genus Prevotella; species Prevotella multiformis. The sequence continues at coordinate 909,186 of NZ_CP072357.1, forward strand.
TGTAATTTACCGGACTGTTCTCGTCGACCTCGAACGAAACCTGCCCGTCCGCGATGACCGTCTTGATGGAAGGATCAACCTTCTGGGAAAGTTCGCCCTTGGGACCTTTCACGGTAACAACACCCTCCTTGAGAGCTACTGTAACACCTGCTGGGATACTAATTGGTAATTTTCCTATTCTTGACATATTCAATCCTCCAATTAATAAATGTAGCAAAGAACCTCACCGCCGATCTTCTCAGCAGCAGCCTCTTTGTCAGTCATTACACCTTTAGACGTGGAAAGGATAGCGATTCCAAGTCCGTTGATCACTCTCGGCATGTCTTTGTAGCCCGTATACTGGCGAAGACCTGGGGTAGAAACGCGTTTCAGTTTCTTGATTGCACTCTGCTTCGTTACAGGATCGTACTTCAGTGCGACCTTGATGGAACCCTGGGGGCCGTCCTCCACGAACTTGTAGTTCAGGATGTAACCCTTCTCGAAGAGAATCTTGGTGATAGACTTCTTCAAGTTAGACGCAGGAACCTCAACGACACGGTGATGAGCCATGATCGCGTTTCTGAGTCTTGTCAGATAATCTGCTATTGGATCTGTCATAAAATATAAAAGTTTAATTAATCGGGACCACCCCGACAATATTAAAAATCGCTTGAAAGCGGATAATGAACTGCAAAGGTACAAAATATAAATTACAATTCACTATCCGCATCGAAATATTTGATTACCAGCTTGCCTTCTTCACGCCCGGAATCAGTCCCTGTGAAGCCATCTCACGGAACTGGATACGAGAGAGGCCGAACTGACGCATGTATCCTTTCGGACGACCGGTGATCTTGCAACGGTTGTGCAGACGGATCGGGTTTGCGTTCCTCGGAATGGACTGCAGCTTGCGGGCTGCCTCATAAGCCTCTTCAGGATCCTTTGAAGTAGCGATGATCTTCTTCAGAGCTGCGCGTTTCTCGGCATAGCGTGCAACCAGTTTTGCACGCTTTACCTCGCGAGCTTTCATTGATTCTTTTGCCATATCAATTAATCGTTTTTAGCATTCTTGAATGGAAGTCCGAAGCCCTTCAGCAAAGCAAAACCCTCCTCATCGGTCTTAGCCGATGTGACGAAGGTAATGTTCATCCCCTGGATGCGGTCAACCTGATCGATATTAATCTCCGGGAAAATAATCTGCTCGGTGATACCGAGCGTATAGTTTCCACGTCCATCGAACTTGCTCTCGATACCCTTGAAGTCGCGGATACGCGGCAGAGAGACACGGACAAGTTTCTCGAGGAACTCATACATGCGCTCACGGCGCAGGGTCACCATGACACCGATAGGCATCTTCTTGCGCAGCTTGAAGTTCGCAATATCCTTCTTCGAATAGGTTGCGACCGCCTTCTGGCCCGTGATAGAAGAAATCTCGTTGACAGCGACCTCAATGAGCTTCTTGTCCTGCGTTGCATCACCCAGTCCCTGGTTGATGACAATCTTCTTCAGGACAGGAATCTGCATCGCTGAAGAATAGTTGAACTGCTTCTGCAGAGCCGGAGCGATCTGCTCCTTGTACTGCTTCTTTAACTGAGCTGTATTCATTACTTGATTTCCTCCCCTGACTTTTTAGCGATGCGCTTAACAGTCTTGCCTTCACGTTCAATCTTGATACGTGTGGCCTTGCCGCTCTTCGGATCGATGAGACTTAAATTTGAGATATGAATTGCAGCCTCCTGCTTGATGATTCCACCCTGCGGATGAGCAGCAGAAGGTTTCGTGCTCTTCGAGACCATATTCACGCCCTCAACAATAGCACGCTCCTTGTCTGCGATGACCTTGAGCACCTTACCGGTCTTCCCCTTGTCTGCACCGGCAAGGACAATGACCTGGTCGTCTTTCTTTATATGGAATTTTGCCATTTTATTATTCAATTTAATCATTTAAAGAACCTCAGGTGCCAGAGAAACGACCTTCATGTTCACTGCACGCAGCTCACGGGCCACAGGGCCGAAAATACGGCTGCCGCGGATTTCGCCGGCATTGTTCAGCAATACACACGCATTGTCATCAAAACGGATGTATGAGCCATCCGCACGGCGGATCTCCTTCTTTGTGCGTACAATCAAAGCCTTTGATACTGCACCCTTTTTCAATTCACTTGACGGGATGACGTTCTGTACAGCAACTACGATAACGTCACCAACACTTGCATAACGTCGGCCTGTCCCCCCCAGCACACGAATGCACTTGGCTTCACGGGCGCCGCTGTTATCACATACTGTAAGTTTTGATTCTGTCTGTATCATAATTACTTAGCTTTTTCTACGATTTGAACTAATCTCCATCTCTTTGTCTTGGAAAGAGGACGAGTCTCCATGATCAGCACTGTATCCCCTACATTCGCCTCATTCTTCTCGTCATGTGCATGGTACTTCTTTGTCTTCTGGACAAACTTACCATAAATCGGGTGCTTCTCCTTGAACTTAGCCGCAATAACGATGGTTTTATCCATTTTGTTGCTGATAACGACACCCTGTCTTACTTTTCTTAAATTTCTTGTTTCCATCTGGACCATTGTTATTTGTTAAGTTCTCTCTGGGAAAGTTCTGTTTTCATACGTGCAATATCACGACGAGCGGTCTTAATCTGAGATGGATTCCCAAGCGGAGTGATCTGATGGTTCAGCTTCATCTTCGTGAGCGCTGCCTCAGCATTCTCAATCTTCTCTACCAAGTCCTTGGTATCGAGGTCTCTTACTTCTTTAATCTTCATCTTTCTTAAGCGTTTTTATCGAAATCACGTCTAACAATAAACTTAGTCTTCACAGGCAGCTTCTGTGCGGCGAGGCGGAGAGCCTCCTTCGCAATGTCAAAGCTTACGCCCTCTACTTCAAAGAGAACACGTCCCGGCGTAACCGGTGCCACCCATCCTGCGGGATCACCCTTACCTTTACCCATACGGACATCGGCCGGCTTGCGGGTGATAGGCTTGTCAGGGAAGATACGTATCCAGACCTGGCCCTGACGGTTCATGTAGCGGTTCACGGCTACACGGGCGGCCTCGATCTGACGGCTGTCGATCCACTTTGCCTCAAGCGTCTTGATGCCGAATGAGCCGAAAGCCAGCTGTGTACCTCTGTGGGCGTTGCCTTTGTTGCCGCGTCCGTCCTGAGGTCTTCTATATTTTACTCTTTTTGGCTGTAACATGATAGCTTCTTCTTTTAACGGTTATTGTTTCTTCTGCGATTACCTCTTCCAGAACGGCCACCGTTGTTGGAGCGGCCGCTGTTCTTCTCCTGGGCGAAGTTAGGGGTGAGGTCAACCTTGTTGTAGACTTCACCACGGCAGATCCACACCTTGATGCCCAGCAGACCGACCTTAGTAAGGGCTTCTGTCTGACAATAATCGATGTCTGCACGGAATGTATGCAGCGGGGTACGCCCCTCCTTGAACATTTCCTTACGCGCCATTTCGGCGCCGTTCAGACGACCTGTGATTTGAATCTTGACACCTTCAGCACCGGCGCGCATAGTGTTGGCCACTGCCATCTTGATGGCACGGCGGTAAGCGATCTTCCCCTCTACCTGACGGGCGATGTTGTTACCGACGATATTTGCGTCAAGTTCAGGTTTCTTAACCTCGAAGATATTGATCTGAATCTCCTTCTTGAAGAGATTCTTCAGTTCCTCCTTGAGCTTATCAACATCCTGACCACCTTTTCCGATGACGATACCCGGGCGAGCGGTACAAATAGTAATGGTGACGAGCTTCAGCGTACGCTCGATGACAATGCGGGAAACGCTGGCCTTCTCCAGACGCTTGTTCAGGTAAGTACGGATCTTACGGTCCTCTACGAGATTGTCCCCGAAGTTCTTGCCACCGAACCAATTTGACTCCCAACCGCGGATGATGCCAAGACGGTTGCTGATTGGATTAACTTTCTGTCCCATTCTACTGTTTATTTATCATCATTATTAGCGTCAGCCTTCGAGTCAACGAAGAGTGTGACGTGGTTAGAACGCTTGCGGATTCTGTAGCCACGGCCCTGCGGTGCAGGACGCATGCGCTTCATCGTAACGCCTTCATCAACGAAGACCTTAGAGATATAGAGTTCACCGTCTTCAGCCTTGCGGTCATTCTTTGTCTCCCAGTTGTTGATAGCTGAACGCAGAAGTTTCTCAACGTTCTGGGCAGCTGCCTTCTTGGAGAATCTCAGCACGCCAAGGGCACGATTTACTTCCATCCCGCGAACCATGTCAACGACATAACGCATCTTGCGCGGAGAAGAAGGACAGTCCTTGAGCTTTGCAAAATACTGGCTTTTCAAAGCTTCCTTACGAGCTTCAGCCTTTATATGTTTTCTTGCTCCCATTATATTTTTCTATTTACAAAATGGATGATGACCTGCTTACTTCTTGTTATTACCGGAGTGGCCACCGAAACGGCGTGTAGGGCTGAACTCTCCGAGCTTGTGACCTACCATGTTCTCAGTAATGTAAACAGGGATAAATTTGTTTCCGTTATGAACTGCAACAGTGTGACCCACGAAATCAGGGGAAATCATTGATGCTCTGGCCCATGTCTTGACGACATTCTGCTTACCACTCTCCTTCATGGCGAGAATCTTCTTCTCGAGTGATACGTTGATGTATGGACCTTTTTTTAATGAACGACTCATAATTTACTCTTAATTACTTTGATTACTTCTTGTTAGCTCTCTCAATGATGTACTTGTTTGAAAGCTTCTTAGGTGCACGAGTCTTGAGACCCTTTGCGTACAAGCCCTTGCGTGAGCGCGGGTGGCCACCGGACTGACGGCCTTCACCACCACCCATCGGGTGATCAACAGGGTTCATGACTACACCACGGTTGTGAGGACGGCGACCCAGCCAGCGGGAGCGACCAGCCTTACCAGACTGCTCAAGCGCATGGTCAGAGTTGCCTACACTACCGACAGTTGCCTTGCAAGCCGACAGGATCTGGCGGGTTTCGCCAGAAGGGAGCTTGATGACACAATAACTGCCTTCACGAGAAGTAAGCTGAGCAAAGTTACCAGCCGAACGAACAAGCAATGCACCCTGACCCGGACGTAACTCGATGTTGTGAATTACAGTACCGACAGGAATGTTGGCCAGCGGAAGGGCGTTGCCGACCTCAGGTGCTGCCTCAGCACCTGACATCAGTGTCGCACCCACCTGCAGTCCGTTAGGAGCAATAATGTAACGTTTTTCACCATCAGCATAGTATAACAGCGCAATGCGGGCCGACCTGTTAGGATCGTACTCGATTGTCTTCACTACAGCTGGAACACCATCTTTCTCTCGCTTGAAGTCGATAAGACGATACTTCCTCTTGTGGCCGCCGCCCATATAGCGGACAGTCATCTTACCGGTGTTGTTTCGACCGCCGGTAGAGCGTTTACCGTAAACGAGAGACTTCTCTGGCACGGATGCAGTAATCTCCTCGAACGTGCCAATAACCTTGTGTCTTTGTCCCGGTGTAACCGGGTTTAACTTACGTACTGCCATTTTTTATTTAAATATTGCTGTAAAAATCGATTGAATCGCCATTCTTCAAAGTGACGATAGCCTTCTTGAAGGCGTTCTTCTGTCCCTTCACGAGACCCGCCTTCGTATAGCGCGCCTGACGCTTGCCGGCATAACGGGCGGTATTCACACTTACTACTGTAACGTTGTACAGAGCCTCAACTTCTTTCTTAATCTCAAGCTTGTTGGCCTCAGGCTTTACGATGAAACCATACTTAGGCTGAGCCGGAATGGTTCTCTTTTCGCCCTTGTGCTTTACGACCTTATCCTCAGAAGACTTGTCTGTCAACTTGGTCATCTTCTCGGTGACCATCGGTTTAATGATAAATCCCATAATTCTTCTTGTCTCCTAATTATTACTTGGTTAAGATTCCGTCGATGACCTTCAGAGAGTTCTCGGTAACAACGAGCACGTCAGCATTCAGAATCTTGTATGAATTGACCTGCGCCGCCGTCATCACCTCTGTCTTCTGCAGATTACGAGCCGACAAATATACGTTTTTCTCTACTCCTGGCAAAAGAAGAAGTATCTTCTTGCCGTCGACTTTCAGATTTTTTGCAATATTTACGAAATCTTTCGTCTTCGGAGCGTCGAAATCGAAATCTTCAACGACAACGATGGCATTCTCCTGTGCCTTGTAAGCCAATGCAGACTTACGTGCAAGTACCTTTACCTTCTTGTTGAGCTTGAAGCTGTAGTCGCGCGGCTTAGGGCCGAATACACGTCCACCGCCGACGAGCACCGGTGAATTGATGTCACCGCGGCGCGCACCGCCGCCGCCCTTCTGGCGACCCAGCTTACGGGTAGAACCGGCGTGTTCGCTTCTTTCCTTTGACTTGGCAGTACCCTGACGCTGGTCAGCGAGATACTGCTTGACAGCAAGATAGAGGACGTGATCGTTAGGCTCAATTCCGAAGACATTCTCGTTAAGAGTTACCTTGCGGCCGGTCTCCTGACCTTTGATATCTAATACGTTAATATCCATTACTTCTTAATTATTACGGTTGAACCATTACATCCAGCTACACTGCCCTTCACAAGCAGAAGGTTGTGCTCTGGAATAACCTTTAACACCTGAAGGTTCTGAGTTGTCACTCTGTCGCCTCCCATCTGGCCGGCCATGCGCATGCCCTTGAAGACCTTTGCCGGATAAGAACAGGCACCGATAGATCCCGGCTTGCGGGCGCGGTCGTCCTGACCGTGTGTAGACTGGCCTACACCGCCGAATCCGTGACGCTTCACGACGCCCTGGAAACCTTTACCCTTAGACGTACCTACGATGTCAACGAACTTCGCGTCATTGAACAGCTCAACGGTAATCGTGTCACCGAGGTTGTACTCCTCATCAAACTTGAACTCGGCCAAGTGCTTCTTCGGCGTTGTGCCGGCTTTCTTGAAGTGTCCCTGCTGCGGCTTGGAGGTTCTCTTCTCCTTGGCCTCGCCGAAACCTAACTGAACAGCCTTGTAACCATCTTTCTCAACGGTCTTGATCTGGGTTACAACACAAGGACCAGCTTCGATAACAGTGCACGGTACGTTCTTACCGTCGGCACTGAAAACGGATGTCATTCCGATTTTCTTTCCTAATAATCCTGGCATTTCAATTAATTATTTTAAAATGAATGTAAATGCTTTGTTTGTATTAATTTGCTTCTGATCTGTCAACAGGCGGTATTACACCTTGATTTCCACCTCTACGCCTGAGGGAAGCTCAAGCTTCATCAAAGCGTCGACCGTCTTTGCCGTAGAGCTGTAGATGTCGATGAGCCGCTTGAAATCAGAGAGCTGGAACTGCTCGCGTGACTTCTTGTTGACGAATGTGGAACGGTTTACAGTGTAAATACGCTTGTGTGTCGGCAACGGAATAGGACCGCTCACGATAGCGCCTGTCGCCTTTACTGCCTTCACGATCTTCTCTGCTGACTTGTCAACCAACTGGTGGTCGTAAGACTTCAGCTTAATACGAATCTTCTGACTCATGTCTGGATTTTTATTGATGATTGAATTTTATCTAAAGGCGGCCCTCCCATAAGAGTCATTCGCTATGGGAGAGCAGCGCCTTCCTTTTCTTTACTTAACGAGTTCCGAATTGCCTTTCAGCTCATCAAGGATTTCTCTGGCGAGGCCGCTCGAAACAGGTGAGTGGTGGTCATACTCCATGGAAGAGGTAGCGCGACCCGACGTGATCGTACGGAGAGCGGTCACATAACCGAACATCTCGGACAGCGGAACCATCGCCTTCACGATGCGGGCGCCGCTGCGCGCCTCATCCATACCCTGTACAAGACCGCGGCGTTTGTTCAAGTCGCCGATGACGTCACCCATGTTCTCTTCAGGAGTAACGACCTCCACCTTCATGATCGGTTCCATGAGGACAGGGCCTGCCTTAGGACAGAGCACCTTGAAGGCCTGATGGGCTACAAGCTCGAAGGACAGCTGGTCGGAGTCAACCGGGTGGAAAGAACCATCCGTCAGCGTCACCTTCATGCCGGTCAACGGGAAACCGCCGAGGACACCGTTGCTCAGGCAGTCCTTGAACCCCTTCTCTACGGAAGGAATGAACTCCTTAGGCACGTTACCGCCCTTGACGACATTGATGAACTGCAGATCGCCCTCTGTGTAATCCTCGTCCTTAGGACCGATTGTCACGTCGATGCAAGCGAACTTACCACGGCCACCGGACTGCTTCTTGTAAGTCTCGCGGCTCTGTGCGGTCTTTGTGATCGCCTCCTTGTAGTTCACCTGCGGCTTGCCCTGGTTACACTCTACCTTGAACTCACGCTTCAGACGATCGATGATAATGTCAAGGTGCAGCTCGCCCATACCGGAGATGATGGTCTGGCCGCTCTGCTCGTCAGTACGTACCGTAAACGTAGGATCCTCCTCTGCGAGCTTGGCAAGACCATTGTCCAGCTTTGCCACGTCAGCCTGGCTCTTCGGCTCGACAGCAATGGAAATCACCGTGTCAGGGAAGGTCATGGACTCCAGTACGATCGGCGCACTCTCGTCGCAGAGCGTGTCACCGGTGCGGATGTCCTTGAAGCCGACACCGGCGCCGATGTCGCCGGCGTCAATCGATTCCATCGGAATCTCCTTGTTGGAGTTCATCTGGAACAGACGGCTGATGCGCTCCTTCTTGCCAGAACGCGGGTTGTAGACATAAGAGCCTGCAACGACCTTTCCGGAATAGACACGGAAGAACACCAGACGACCCATGAACGGATCGGTAGCGATCTTGAATGCCAGCGCAGCCGTAGGATCATTCTCGCTCGGTTTACGGTCTTCTTCCTCTTCCGTATTCGGGTTCGTGCCGACGATCGCCGGAGTATCCAGCGGAGAAGGCAGGAAAGCACAGACATAGTCGAGCAGCGGCTGTACGCCCTTGTTCTTGTAGGAAGAGCCGAGCAGCATCGGACAGCACTCCATGGCGATACAGCCCTTGCGAATCGCTGCGATGATCTTCTCCTCGGGGACATCCTTCCCCTCGAGGTACAGTTCCATCACTTCGTCATCGAAGTTGGCAGCCCCCTCGAGCAGCTTGTCGCGCCATTCAGCGGCCTCGTCAGCGAGGTCGGCCGGGATCTCCTCGACATCATATTCCGCACCCATCGTCTCATCGTGCCACAGGATAGCCTTCATCTTGACCAGGTCTACAACACCCTTGAAGTTCTCCTCAGCGCCGATAGGAATCTGGATGGCGATCGGGTTGGCGCCCAGGATGTCCTTCATCTGCTGTACCGTCTCGAAGAAGTCGGCGCCGGAACGATCCATCTTGTTCACGTAACCGATACGCGGAACGTTGTATTTGTCGGCCTGACGCCATACCGTCTCCGACTGCGGCTGAACGCCGTCGGCAGCAGAGTAAGTGGCGACAGCACCGTCGAGGACACGGAGCGAACGTTCCACCTCAGCGGTGAAGTCGACGTGTCCCGGAGTATCAATCAAGTTAATCTTGTAAGACTTGCCGAGGTAGTTCCAGTTACAGGTGGTCGCAGCCGATGTAATGGTGATACCGCGCTCCTGCTCCTGTGCCATCCAGTCCATCGTGGCAGCACCATCATGAACTTCACCGATCTTATGCGTCTTACCTGTGTAGAAAAGAATACGCTCAGACGTGGTCGTCTTACCGGCGTCGATGTGCGCCATGATACCGATATTACGAGTCAAATGTAAATCGTGATTTGCCATTTTCTTTTTACCTTATTATAATAACTTGATTAGAATCTGAAGTGAGCAAATGCACGGTTAGCCTCTGCCATGCGGTGCATGTCTTCCTTGCGCTTGTAAGCACCGCCCTGGTTGTTGAAGGCATCCATAATCTCCGATGCGAGCTTGTCGGCCATACTCTTGCCGCCGCGCTTGCGGGCAAAGGCAATCATATTCTTCATCGAAACGCTCTCCTTGCGGTCCGGACGGATTTCCGTCGGCACCTGGAAAGTGGCACCGCCGATACGGCGGCTCTTCACCTCCACCTGCGGGGTGATGTTGTCGAGTGCCTGCTTCCACACCTCGAGCGGAGACTTCTCCTCGTTCTTCATCTTGCCGCCTACGATGTCGAGGGCTGCATAGAAGATTTCGTATGAGGTATTCTTCTTACCGTCATACATCAAGTGATTTACGAACTTTGACACCTTCTGGTCGTTGAACTTCGGATCCGGAAGGACTACACGCTTCTTTGGTTTTGCTTTTCTCATTTTAATTTTAAACTTTAATTCTGCGGAGGCTGTCGTCTTTTTCGTTCTTCAACACCCTCACCTGGGCGTTTACTCAACCTTTGTGATTACAAATCTCCAGCAAAACTGTTTGTTTTTAGTTGCTTCTTTTGAAGAGCCTCGGTGCATCGGCCATCACCGGCCGTTGCACCCCGGCTTTATGGATTGAAGTCTTCTGTTACTTCTTGCCAGCTTTAGGACGCTTTGCACCGTACTTGGAGCGGCGCTGCGTACGGTTGGCGACACCTGCGGTATCGAGCGTACCGCGAACGATGTGATAACGTACACCAGGAAGGTCCTTCACGCGGCCGCCACGGACGAGTACGATACTGTGCTCCTGCAGGTTGTGACCCTCTCCCGGGATGTAGGAGTTCACCTCCTTCTGGTTGGTCAGACGGACACGGGCAACCTTGCGCATTGCTGAATTAGGCTTCTTAGGAGTCGTAGTGTAAACACGAACACACACGCCACGACGCTGCGGACAGTTGTCCAAAGCCGGAGACTTGCTCTTGTCTACGATGTCCTTTCTGCCTTTTCTTACTAATTGTGAAATAGTAGGCATGATTTTTACTTTTTATTGTTATGTATTTATTTTGTTTATTTTCAATCCATTACGAACGCAAGCTGAACGCTTAAAAAGCCTTATAATCTGCTCTGTCGTTTCGGGTTGCAAAGGTACAAAGATTCCCTTAAATGACCTAATAATAAGAAAAAGAATAATTCCCCGCGCCTCTCATGTTAACAATAAATAACTTTTTATTCATTATTTAACGTACCTGCTGGAGTATTCTTTGTATCGACTTCTTGGACAAAGCAGTTCCTGCCCAAATCTATCGTGTAAATTTTTGCAGCGTCTGCATCTGCACTTTCCTCATCATAAGTCAGCATAACAGTCCATATCCTGCGCTGAACGGTATCAATATAATATATCTGCTCATAAGCCGACAGGGTCTCGGCATTGTTATAATATTCATAACAGAGAACAGAGTCGGTAACCTTATCATTTACAGACAACAAGGCATAGACTTTTATGTATTCTTCCGATTTACTTTTCTCTTTACGCTTCTTGAACAACAATTTATGTGCTGCATCCAACTGCACCACCGGCATAAGGGAACTGGAGGACAAAAGGTAATAATCCACTCTCAGACAATCAAGTACACAATCCTCCCTGCCTGCAGCACAAGAGCCATTAACCCGATCAGAGAAGTCCGGCAAAGACACCAGACTGTCTCCCAGCACTTCAAGAAACTTTTTATTGTTTCTGCCTGATATATTCATAAGATACTCACCTGTATCCTTCGGAGCATCCTGCACCTTAAAACTGTCGGTTTGTATCCATTTCCCGTTTGTCAGCAGATATGTCTTATAAACAGCATTACTGTCTGGCTGGAATTCATCCCCTTTTATGTCCTTGACCATTTCCTTGTTCAAGGCAATGGCAAAAACGTCATATCGCGTTATTCTCGCATTGATATAGCGTTCCATGTCTTTTTCGTATCTGTACACCTGTTCGGCGTCTTTGCCCTTCCAATAGCCATTCTTATTATATACATCCCAGAAACTTCGTTCTTTCTCCGTGCGACCAAGAAAATAAACCACATATAACTCAGTGTTGTTTTCGCCGGAAAAACAAGGCAACATAATCTGTTCGCCATCCGCAAACCTCAATGCCGAAGTCCTGTCATTGATGTTCAGGAAGTTCTTGACATCATCTTCTGCGTTCCCTCTCAGAATATGCCCTGCCGAAGCCACGCTGCTGGCATACCCCCAAAAAGGTAAAATCATCAACAAAAACAATAAGACTTTCATACTCGTTTTTCTTTTCGTTTACCTTACAGTGGCTTCTCCACAACTACTATATGCCTGCGCTCCTGTTGCTTCCAATATTGTATTGCAACCGTCCTATACTTTATTTGAGGATAGGCATGTAGCTGCCTGAAAGATGCAAAATCTTTATCTTTCATGGCAAGAACGTCCTTTGCCTGCTCAATATACTCCGGACAACATTCCTTATACTCGGTCTGTCTTTCCAGAATATTGTTATAGTACATCTTTTGAAACTGCAAAGACAACCCTTTAACAGCCCCCCAGTGATGCCTGTATAAATATTCCTCCTGTTCTTGAGAAGTCCAGAGGAAATACTTTTGTTTCATACGCTTCTCCAATCTGCTTCTTTCAGAAGAAAATTCCAACCATACAGCAGGTGTGTCGTCTGTCGTTTCCTGCTTGACACCGATAACAATCGTTTCCTGCAGATTTACAACATGGATGTCCTCCGGGAAGAAAAGACCTGCTCCATCAAGCGTGAAGTATGTCTGTGGCATGATATATAAAGTATCATTTCGTTCTTCAAACATGAAATCTTCTTTGTCAGCATCAAGTAAATACAATACAATGCCATCAAAGACATACAAATCGCCTTTCCATACGCAACCTGCCGTACTTTTCTGTATCAAACTGCTCAACAGAATGAACAAGACCAACACTTTCCTCATCCTATTCATCATACACTTAGCTTTTAGTTGATGATACTACCCTACGGCACGCTTTAAGCCTACAAGTCTCTTGCCACAGACCTCATACTCTACGGATCACAAGTACCTCATAATCAGAGCTATCACCCATTTGCTCAACATGCAGGACTCTCCTACCTTGACTTTCCCTTCCATCAGCACGGCAAAAGAGAACCTCCACCAGTACAGAAAGTTTCATCATGATGGTTTTATGCCTGCACAAAAATAGACTTTAATTTCTGAAAAACAAAGAAACAGAAAGAAAAAATGTCTTATACTTTGTAAGGGAGGAAGTAAACATCTTAGCCACAACACTTTACTTTAGTGGATAAAAGATAAATAGTGCTGCCCAATAAACATTTCCCATATAAAGCTATTAGTGTCTTACTATATACATCATAATGGCCATAATGAACCACTCCTCCCACCTTCAGCCGATGTGGTGTTGCCAATCTCATGTGGTGTCATTGGTAAACACCAATGGTGTTGAGTGCTAAACACCAATGGTAATGGGTGCTAAACACCATACAACACGTTGCCGATGTAGAATCAACTTGCAGTTTCCCCCTGAGAGAACGGCATCCGATAGGTTCTCCGCTTTGCTCTGGAAAAAACAAAGAAATTTTCTGTTCCGTCCGCTGCGTTATCCACGGATTTTATGTAATTTTGCAGAAAACAAATGACGATGAACAAGAACAAACTGATCTACAGAAACCCTGTATTCCTCATCGAGACCCGCTTTCTGAAACTGTATATGCTCGCAGGATTTCTCCTGCGGATCATCCTGATGTACACTGCACCCGGTGATGCCTCTTTCACCATCGGAGAGACGGTCAGGCTGCTGGGCATCGGCCTGCTTGCCGACTTCGGCATGGCCGTCCTGCTCGCCTTGCCGCTGCAGATCCTCTACCTCGGACTGAACGAGGGGAAATACCACCGCATCGTGGGATGGGTGATAGAAGTGCTGCTGGCCGCGGCCTTCGTCTACGTGCTGTGCTTCCATACCATCTTCCACGAGTATGGCGGCGGTGCGCCCAAGATAGCCCGCATCTTCCTGGGCTGGAAGCTGTTCAGCTTCTCCATCCGCTTTTTCGTCCCGAAGACAAGGGAGACCTGGCGGCGGATTTCCCTCTACTTCGCCTGGGCGGTGTACGTCTTCCTGCTTCTGTGCGTCACCGCAGGGGAATACATCTTCTGGGGAGAGTTCGGGGTGCGGTACAACTTCATCGCCGTAGACTATCTGGTCTACACGCACGAGGTGATCGGGAACATCATGGAGTCGTATGCCATCATCCCCATGATCGGCGTCACGCTGCTTCTCACGGCAGGCATCATCTTCCTCCAGTCGCGCCATTACAGGCCGAAGATTACCCGGCTTTACAATGCAAAGATGCTCACCGTGCATCTGGCCCTGTATGCGGTCTTTGCAGCGACCGCCTACCTCATGCTATGGGGCACGCACAGTCTGCAGAGCGACAACCAGTATGTCACCCAACTGGAACAGAACGGGGCGTGCGACTTCGTCATCGCCTTCCAGAGCAACAAGCTGGACTACGACAAATTCTACGCCATGCTGCACCGGCAGGAGTGTGTGAGACTGTACCGGCAGCTGAGCGGACTGGACGAGAACGGCAGGAAGACCGTCGGCGACAGTCTCAGGGCACAGCGTCCAAACATCGTCCTGATCACCGTGGAAAGCCTCAGCGCCGACTTCCTCACACGATACGGGAACCGGCAGAACCTCACGCCGCAGCTGGACAGGCTCATGCAGGGAAGCCTTGTCTTCGACAGCCTCTATGCCGCCGGCAACAGGACGGTGAGGGGACTGGAAGCCCTGTCGCTCTGTCTGCCGCCGAGTGCAGGGGAGAGCATCATCAAGCGGAAAGCCAACCGGATGGGAAACCTGTCCGTAGGCAGCGTGCTGTCGCGCATAGGCTACAAGTCGCAGTTCATCTACGGCGGCGACAGCTACTTTGACAATATGGGCGACTTCTTCAGCCATAACGGCTATGAGGTCATCGACAGGAAAGACATCCCGGACAGCCAGGTGACCTTCGCCAACATCTGGGGTGTCTGCGACGAGGATATCTTCAGGAAAAGCCTGCAGGTATTTGATGCCGACTGCCGTTCGGGGCATCCCTTCTTTGCACAGATCATGACCACCAGCAACCACCGCCCCTACACCTACCCTGCCGGACGGATAAAGGTGGACGGCGACCCCAACACCCGGGAGGCTGCCGTAAAATACACCGACTATGCCATCGGCAGGTTCATCGCCGAGGCGAAGAGGAAAGCCTGGTTCAGGAACACGGTGTTCATCGTCATCGCCGACCACTGCGCCTCCAGCGCGGGAAAGACATCGCTGCCCATCGACCGTTACCACATTCCGTGCCTGGTCTATGCCCCGGGCATAGTACGGCCGGGGAAAGTCGGGAAACTCTGCTCGCAGATTGACCTCATGCCGACCGTCCTCTCCCTACTCCATCTGCAGAGCCGTGTGAGTTTCGCCGGGCAGGACGTATTCTCCCCGAGCTACCATCCCCGGGCGTTCATGGCGACTTATCAGGATCTGGGCTATCTGGAGGGCAGCCGCCTGACCGTACTCTCTCCGGTCCGCAACATACGGCAATACGCCGTGCGCCCGCTGCCGGACGGCACCTGCGACGAGCAGCCTGTCAGACGGACAGACCGAAACCTCGTCCGCAAGGCGCAGGCCTACTACCAGTATACGAACCTGTATGTGAAAGCGAAGTAGCCTGACGGACGTCCGTCAGAAAAGGGCCTGTGGCTTCCATAAATGCGGAAGTCACAGGAGACATCACAAAAAAGGGGCGGAAACTTCCATGCACAGGACAGTCCCCACCCCATCATAAAATCATAAAGATACTGCCCGCCGCAATCAGCACGGCACCGATGACAACCTTCAACGACGGCTGTTCGTGCAGGAAGAGAAAGGCAAGCAGAATGGTGATCACCACGCTCAGCTTGTCGATCGGCACCACACGGGAAACATCGCCCAGCTGGATCGCCTTGAAATAGAAGAGCCATGACAATCCGGTGGACAGACCCGAAAGGATGAGAAACACCCACGTATTCCGGCTCACGTCCTTCACCTCACTGATATGGCAACCGAAGATGACGACACCCCATGCAAGCAGGAGGGTGATGGTCGTCCGGATTGGCGGTGGCAAGGTCGGAGTTGACATCCCTGACCACCGACCTTGGCAAAGACTCTACCGCCGGACGGACGAGGAGTTCTGCAACACTGCCGTCACGCCCCTGCATATCACGGACCGTATGATGAGCTGACATCTTGAGTTCCTGCAAAAGACATTCGTGGAGCAGGGAGGCATCAAAGAGCAGATGTATGCCGCCCGTACCGGCTACCGCAGGGAACAGGATGCTCTTCTCCAAAGGCTGTGGCAGGAGAACGCTGCCCCAAGGCTGAGAAAAAAGCCGGAAAGGATGGCAGGGAGACAGCGACCCTGACGGCTCCATGAAAATCTAGCAGCCCTAGTTGCTAGGGTCGCTAGTTCAGCTAGAACCGCCAGTTCTGCCAGTCCCGCCTACGCCTCAACCTTCCCTTTTCCGAAAGGCGAGATGGTACGCGGCTCCCGAGCAGGCTCATGCCGGTCGATCTTGCCAAATTCTTTCTCGTAGCGTACGACATTGTCCTGCAAGGCAGCAAGGAGGCGCAATGCGTGTTCAGGCGCGATGATGACACGGCTTGTCACGGTTGCCTTCGGCACACCAGGAAGCAGCGTGGCAAAGTCGAGCACAAACTCTGAGCTTGAATGAGAGATTATCTGGAAGTTGGTATAAACTCCTTTGGCGATTTCCGGTGAAAGGTCAATCTGCAACTGCTGGCCTTCTTGATTCTGATTGTTGTTATTGTCCATTTTCATTCAAAAGATTTAGATGACACTTCTGTTTAACTGTTGCAAAGTTAACACTTTCAAGTCAGTTACCAAAGGCCGTCTCCAAAGTTTTCACCTTTCAGTCTATGAAAAAAGGATTTACATCCTCTATAGCGGGGAAGTTCCGATATTCTTTCCCCTGCTCTTACAGCCTGTCAGTGATATTCCTTTCCATACTCCTTACAGCCTGCCAACGAAAAAGGGGATCCACAGCATCGCTGCGAATCCCCTTCCATATCATACATCAAAGACAAGGATTACTCCTGTACTGTCTCTGCTTCCTGATTGGCATAGTCAAGAACATTCTTCTTGTTGGCCTCCATACGTTCGTGCTCCTCCTGTGAACCGACAACCAGTTTCTGCCACTGGCGAAGACCCGTACCGGCAGGGATGAGGTGACCGCAGATGACGTTCTCCTTCATACCCTCAAGATAATCGGTCTTGCCACGGAGCGCAGCCTCGTTGAGCACCTTGGTCGTCTCCTGGAAGGAGGCAGCACTCATGAAGCTCTTCGTGCCGAGGGCAGCCCGCGTGATACCCTGGAGGATCTGGGTAGCCGTAGCCTGGACGGCATCGCGTACCTGAACAACCTTGAGGTCACGACGCTTGAGACTCGAGTTCTCATCACGCAGCTTGCGGACAGAGAGGATCTGCCCCTTGTAGCAGTTCTCGGAATCGCCCGGATCGGTGACAACCTTCTTGCCCCAGATACGGTCGTTCTCCTCGGCGAAGTCGAGCTTGTCGACCAGTTCCTGCTCGAGGAACGTGGTGTCGCCCGGATCGTCAATACGCACCTTGCGCATCATCTGACGGACGATAATCTCAAAGTGCTTGTCGTTGATCTTCACACCCTGAAGACGATATACGTCCTGTACTTCATTGACGATATACTCCTGAACGGCCGTCGGTCCCATGATGGACAGAATGTCGGCCGGCGTAATGATACCGTCGGACAGCGGCGTGCCCGCACGGACCGCATCATGCTCCTGAACAAGAATCTGCTTGGACAGACTTACGAGGTACTTGCGCTGCTCGCCGGTCTTGGAAGTCACGATGATCTCGCGGTTGCCACGCTTTACCTTGCCCATAGTAATCTCACCGTCGATTTCAGATACGACGGCAGGGTTAGACGGATTACGGGCCTCAAACAGCTCGGTGACACGTGGCAGACCACCTGTAATGTCACCTGCACCGCCCACAGAACGCGGAATCTTGACCAGTGTCATACCGGTCTTGATTTCAGCTCCATCCTGAAGAACCTGCTCCAGGTGACCACCTACCGGGAGGTTGTAAGTACCAAGAATATCGGAAGGAGCATAGAGACCGTCGGCCCCTTTCTTTGCACCTTTCCTGACAACGTCAACCGTCGGGACCTTTGTCTTGTCGCGCGAGTCCGTGATGATACGCTCGGTAAGACCCGTCGCCTCGTCGGTTTCAGCCTTATAAGTCACACCTTCCACAACATCGTGCAGACGGAGGACACCGGCATACTCACTGACAATAACGGCATTGAACGGGTCCCACTTACAGATGACATCCCCTTTCCTGACGGTATCGCCAGACTTGAAGTAGAGAGAACTACCATAAGGCACATTATCGGAAAGGAGGACAATGCCTGTGTTCGGATCGATGAAATGAATCTCCGCCAGACGGCTGACAACCATCTGACACTCCTTGTCCTCGTCGTCAACGAAAGGTACGGTACGGAGTTCCTCAAACTCGATCTTCGCCTCGTTCTTTGCTGTAATCGTCGCATTGGCAGCAGCGTTACCTGCCACACCACCAGCGTGGAACGTACGGAGAGTAAGCTGTGTTCCCGGTTCGCCGATGGCCTGTGCTGCGATGACACCGACCGCCTCACCCATCTGTACCATGCGGGCAGTGGCAAGGTTGCGGCCGTAACACTTCTTACATACACCCTTCTTGCTCTCACAAGTAAGTACGGAACGGATCTCGACCATCTCTATCGGCGAATCCTCTATGGCCTGCGCCTTGGCTTCGGTGATTTCCTCACCGGCAGCAACGATAATGTCACCTGTTGTCGGGTTGATGACATCGTGTACAGACACACGCCCCAGAATGCGCTCATAGAGTGTAGCAATCGTCTCGTCACCGTTCTTCAACGCACGACATTCAAGACCGCGGAGAGAACCACAGTCCTCTTCATTGATGATGACATCATGGGAGACATCAACAAGACGGCGGGTCAGATAACCGGCATCGGCAGTCTTCATGGCCGTATCAGCCAGACCTTTGCGAGCACCGTGGGAGGCGATGAAGTACTCCAGCACGGACATTCCTTCCTTAAAGTTGGAGATAATCGGGTTCTCAATAATCTGCGCTCCTTCGGCGCCGGCTTTCTGCGGTTTCGCCATCAGACCACGCATACCGGCAAGCTGTGCGATCTGGTCAGCGGAACCACGGGCACCGGAGTCGAGCATCATGTAAACGGCATTGAACCCCTGATCGGCCTCGGTCATGTGCTTCATCACACTTGCCTTCAGGTTGTTGTTCACATGTGTCCAGGCATCAATCACCTGATTGTAACGCTCCTTATCGGTGATGAAACCCATCTCGTAGTTGGCTTTCACCTGGTCGACCTCGTCCTGACCTTTCCCGACAATGTCTTTCTTCTCCTCCGGTACGATAATATCGTCAAGGTTGAAAGAGAGACCTGCCACATAAGCCATGCGATAACCGAGGTTCTTGATCCCATCCAGGAACTCACAGGCACGCGCCATACCGACAGCCTTGATAACGTCGGCGATAAGGCCACGGAGTGATTTCTTGGAGATGATGCCATTGAAGAAGCCGATCTCAGTCGGGATAATCTGGTTGACAATGACACGGCCGACGGAAGTCTCCACCATCCGTTTCTGTATTTTCCCGTCGACGATATCATCGACGATGACCTTTACCTGTGCATGGAGGTCGCACCGCTTCTCATTGTAAGCGATGATGGCTTCCTCGGAGCCGTAGAAAGAGAGACCTTCGCCCTTGGCTCCCGGACGGAGCTTGGTGATATAATAGAGGCCGAGCACCATGTCCTGCGAAGGGACGGTAATCGGCGCACCGTTGGCCGGATTGAGGATATTGTGGCTCTGGAGCATCAGAATCTGCGCCTCCAAAACAGCCTCATTGCTCAAGGGGAGATGGACGGCCATCTGGTCACCGTCGAAGTCGGCGTTGAACGCCGTACATGCCAGCGGATGCAGCTGGATGGCCTTGCCCTCGATGAGCTTCGGCTGGAAAGCCTGAATACCAAGACGGTGAAGAGTCGGGGCGCGGTTCAGCATGACCGGATGACCTTTCATCACATTCTCGAGGATGTCCCAGATGACTGGCTCACGACGATCCACGATCTTCTTGGCGCTCTTGACGGTCTTCACGATACCGCGCTCGATGAGCTTGCGGATGATGAACGGCTTGTAAAGCTCGGCCGCCATCAGCTTCGGCAGGCCGCACTCGCCCATCTTCAGCTCCGGCCCGACAACGATTACGGAACGGGCAGAGTAGTCGACACGCTTGCCGAGGAGGTTCTGACGGAAACGTCCCTGCTTGCCCTTCAGGGAGTCAGAGAGAGACTTCAGGGGACGATTGCTCTCGCTCTTCACAGCCGACGACTTGCGGCTGTTGTCGAAGAGGGAATCGACCGCTTCCTGAAGCATACGCTTCTCGTTGCGGAGGATAACCTCCGGGGCTTTGATCTCCATGAGCCGCTTCAGACGGTTGTTGCGGATAATCACTCGCCGATAGAGGTCGTTGAGGTCAGAGGTTGCGAAACGGCCACCATCCAGAGGTACCAATGGACGGAGTTCCGGCGGAGTGACCGGGATAATCTTCATGATCATCCACTCCGGTCTGTTCACGCCGATCGACTGACGGAAGCCTTCAACGACCTGCAGGCGTTTCAACGCCTCCGTCTTGCGCTGCTGGCTGGAGTCGGTCGTCGCACGGTCGCGCAATTCGCCGGCAAGGCGGTCGAGGTCAATTCCGGAAAGGAGATCATAAACAGCCTCCGCACCCATCTTGGCAATGAACTTGCTGGGATCAGAGTCGTCCAGCCGTTCATTCCCTTCAGGGAGTTTGTTGTCGAGAATGTCGAGGTATTCGTCTTCCGAAAGAAGGTCGAACTTATGAGAACCGTTCAGATCCTCCTCCGTCTCGGCATTCTTCATGCCTTCAACGACACCCGGCTGGATGACGACATATTTCTCGTAGTATATGACAGCATCGAGTTTCTTGGTCGGCATGCCGAGAAGGTAACCGATCTTGTTGGGAAGACTACGGAAATACCAGATATGAGCAACCGGGACAACCAGTTCAATATGTCCGGCACGCTCACGGCGTACCTTCTTCTCTGTCACCTCAACGCCGCAACGATCGCAGACTATCCCCTTGTAACGGATGCGTTTGTATTTACCGCAAGCACACTCATAGTCCTTGGTAGGGCCGAAGATGCGTTCGCAGAACAGACCGTCACGCTCTGGTTTATAGGTACGATAGTTGATGGTCTCTGGCTTGGTTACCTCACCATAGGAGTTCTCGAGGATCTCTTCAGGCGAAGCCAGTCCGATAGTAATCTTGCTGAAATTACTCTTTACTTTATTATCTTTCTTAAAAGCCATGTTTTACTTATTATGGGGTGTACGTATTAATCAAGTTTGATGCTCAGACCGAGTCCACGAAGTTCGTGCAACAAAACATTCAGTGACTCTGGAATACCCGGTGTCGGCATTGGCTCGCCCTTGACGATAGCCTCGTAAGCCTTTGAACGACCGACCACATCATCAGACTTGATTGTCAAGATCTCCTGAAGGACATGAGACGCACCGAAGGCCTCGATGGCCCAGACCTCCATCTCTCCGAAACGCTGACCACCGAACTGTGCCTTACCGCCAAGCGGCTGCTGGGTGATCAATGAGTACGGACCGATGCTGCGGGCGTGCATCTTGTCCTCAACCATGTGGCCGAGCTTCAGGAAGTAGGTGATGCCCACCGTGGCCGGCTGATCGAACTTCTCCCCGGTCTCACCATCATAAATATACGTGGAACAGAGATTCGGCAGCCCTGCCTTGTCCGTCCATTCCTTCAGGTCGGAGAGCTTGGCACCATCGAAGATAGGAGTAGCGAACTTGACGCCTAACTTGCGACCGGCAGCACCGAGGATAGCCTCGAAGATCTGACCGAGGTTCATACGTGAAGGCACACCCATCGGGTTCAGCACCAGGTCGACCGGACTTCCATCCTCGAGGAACGGCATGTCCTCTGTACGTACGACTTTGGAGACAATACCCTTGTTACCATGACGGCCGGCAAGCTTGTCACCTACTTGAATCTTACGCTTCTTGGCAATATACACCTTCGCCATCTGAAGTACACCTGACGGCAGTTCGTCGCCGATGGTGATGGCGAACTTCTTACGCTTCAGCTCTGCATCCATCTGCTTGTACTTGCGGATGTAATTCATGATCAGCTTCTGAATCAGAAGATTGGTATGCTCGTCGTCCGTCCAGCCGTTAGACTGGATTCCTTCATAATCAAGATTCTTCAATGCAGCAACCGTGAACTTACTGCCCTTGGTGATGATCTCGGCATCGGAATAATCCTTGACCCCCTCAGAGACTTTGTCCTCTGTCAGCTCAAGCAGCTTATCTACCAGAAGATCCTTCAGGTCGTTGACCTTTGCCTCCTGTTCCTCGTCGATCTTGGCAAGTGTCGCCTTGTCCTGACGCTTGCTTTCGCGTGTCTTGATGGCACGGCTGAAGAGTTTCTTGTCAATTACGACACCACTCAATGACGGATTGGCCTTCAAAGAAGAATCCTTCACATCACCGGCCTTGTCACCGAAGATGGCACGGAGAAGCTTCTCTTCCGGTGAAGGATCGCTCTCGCCCTTAGGCGAAATCTTACCGATCATGATGTCGCCGGGTTCCACACGGGCACCGACACGGATAATACCGTTGTCATCGAGATCCTTGGTGGCTTCCTCGCTTACGTTCGGAATGTCCGACGTGAATTCCTCCACGCCACGTTTCGTCTCGCGTACTTCGAGCGAATACTCATCAACGTGGACAGAGGTCAGCACATCCTCACGCACCATACGCTCTGAAATCACGACGGCATCCTCGTAGTTGTATCCCTTCCAAGGCATGTAAGCGACCAGCAGGTTACGCCCTAGTGCCAGCTCGCCGTTCTCAGTGGCATAGCCCTCGGTGAGGATGTCACCCTTCTTGACACGCTGCCCCTTGTCGCAGATCGGACGGAGGTCGACAACCATGTTCTGGTTGGTACGGCGGAACTTGGGGATACGGTACTCCTTCAACGCCGGCTCAAAGCTGACAAACTCCTCCTCTTCCGTCCGGTCGTAGAGGATGCGGATGGTCGTGGCATCTACATATTCGATGACACCATCGCCCTCCGCGGTGATCATCGTACGCGAGTCCTCACAGACCTGCTTCTCAAGACCCGTACCGACAATCGGCGCATCATTGTGGAGCAACGGCACTGCCTGACGCATCATGTTACATCCCATCAGCGCACGGTGGCCGTCATCATGTTCCAGGAAAGGAATCAGACCGGCTGATACGGAAGCAATCTGCTGCGGCGACACATCAATAAGATTGACGGCCTCCGGACTCACAACCGGATAATCGGCATCCTGACGGCACTTGACTGTGTCGCGGATGAATGTACCGTCGGCATTCAACGGCGCATTGCCCTGCCCGATGATCTGGTCTTCCTCCTCTTCGGCTGTCAGGAAAACAACATCCTTGTTGTCCATGTCTACCTTGGAATCCTTCACACAACGGTATGGCGTCACGATGAAACCGAGGTCGTTGATCTTGGCATACATACAGAGGGAGGAAATCAGACCGATGTTAGGTCCTTCAGGAGACTCAATCGGACACAGACGGCCATAGTGGGTATAGTGAACGTCACGGACCTCGAAGCCTGCACGCTCACGCGACAGACCGCCAGGGCCCAAGGCTGAGAGACGACGCTTGTGTGTGACCTCCGCCAGCGGATTGGTCTGGTCCATGAACTGGCTCAACGGATTGGTGCCGAAGAACGAGTTGATGACACTCGAGATGGTCTTCGCATTAATCAGATCCGTCGGCTGGAACACCTCACTGTCGCGGACATTCATACGCTCACGGATCGTACGGTTCATACGTGCCAGACCGATGGAGAACTGGTTGGCCAGCTGCTCGCCCACGGTGCGGACACGGCGGTTGGACAAGTGGTCAATATCATCTACCGTGGCATTCGAATTGATCAGGCTGATCAGATACTTGATGATTTCGATAATATCATCCTTTGTCAGCACGCGGACATCCATATCCGTATCCAAGTTCAGCTTCTTGTTGATACGGTAGCGTCCCACCTCGCCCAGGTCATAACGCTTGTCAGAGAAAAACAGATTCTGGAACACCTCACGGGCGCTGGCATCATCAGCAGCATCCGCATTGCGCAGCTGCCGGTAGATATAGTTCACAGCCTCAATCTCAGAGTGGCTCGGGTCTTTGGCCAGCGTATTGAAGATGATGGAGTATTTGTTGGCAGCCTCCTCGTCCTTATGGAGCAGGATGGTGGATACAGAACTGTCGAGAATTTCATCGACATTCTCCTCCGTGATGACGGTCTCGCGCTCGACAACCACCTCGTTACGCTCGATGGAAACCACCTCGCCGGTGTCTTCATCCACGAAATCCTCCGTCCAGGTCTTCATCACGTTACCCGCAATCTTGCGGCCGATGGCAGCCTTCATGTTCTTCTTGTTGACCTTCACCTCCTCGCAGAGATCGAAGATCTGGAGAATGTCACGGTCCGTCTCATAACCGATGGCACGCAGCATGGTGGTGACAGGCAGCTTCTTTTTCCGGTCAATGTACGCATACATGACATTGTTGATGTCGGTGGCGAACTCAATCCACGACCCCTTGAACGGGATGATACGGGCACTGTAAAGGACGGTGCCGTTGGCATGGACACCCTGTCCGAAGAAAACGCCCGGAGAACGGTGGAGCTGGGAGACAACGACACGCTCCGCTCCGTTGATGACAAAAGTACCGTTGCTGGTCATGTAAGGTATCGTACCCAGGAATACATCCTGGATGAACGTGCCGAAGTCCTCATGATCCGGATCCGTACAATACAGCTTCATCTTAGCCTTCAAGGGTACGCTATAAGTCAATCCGCGCTCCAGACACTCGTCGATGGAATATCTTGGCGGGTCAACATAGTAATCCAGGAACTCAAGGACGAAATTATTGCGTGTATCGGTGATAGGGAAGTTCTCTGCGAACACCTTATACAGACCGTCATTCTTGCGTTCCTCAGGCGGAGTATCCAGCTGCAGGAAGTCACGGAAGGACTTCAATTGCACATCGAGGAAATCCGGATAGGGATACGGATTCTTAACGCTGGCGAAATTTACTCTGGGTTTATTTTCTAATGCCATAAACTGAAATTATATATTCGAATGTCTAAAGTCCGGCAACGGACCAAAAGAGGGAAGCAACACCCTCATGATGTCGAAAGACACAAAAAGGTTAGGACTCACCTACCAGGTAAATCCTAACCGTATACAATTAATGTAAGAATCGAAGCGGAATTACTTCAGCTCAACCTTGGCACCCTCAGCCTCGATAGCCTTCTTCAGGTTCTCAGCCTCAGCCTTGGCCATACCCTCCTTCAGTGTGGAAGGAGCACCGTCTACGAGATCCTTAGCCTCCTTCAGACCGAGACCACAAGCCTCCTTGACAGCCTTTACGACCTTCAGCTTGTTGGCGCCGACCTCTGCGAGGACAACGTCAAACTCAGACTTCTCCTCAGCTGCACCGGCTGCACCGGCTGCAGCAGGGCCAGCAACAGCAACAGCTGCAGCTGCAGGCTCGATACCATACTCGTCCTTGAGGACAGTTGCCAACTCATTTACTTCCTTAACAGTAAGATTTACTAACTCTTCTGCAATAGCTTTTACGTCTGCCATTTTATTCTAACTTTTTAATTTTTTGTTCTAAAAATAATATACCTTTTGACTTTATCAGATTCTTTACTCAGGACGCTCGCCTAAAGTCTTAAGCACACCGTGGATGGTGCCAGCACCTGACTGGAGAGCAGAAACAACGTTCTTTGCCGGAGACTGCAGCAATGCCACAATGTCTGCGATGACCTCGTTCTTGCTCTTGAGAGCTGCAAGTTCCTCGAGCTTCTCAGCACCGACAAACAGAGTCTCCTCTGCATAAGCGGCCTTCAGAGAAGGAACACCCTCCTTCTTGTACTCTTTCAGCAGCTTTGCCGGCACATTGGCGGTCTGCGTGAACAGCACTGCCGTATTGCCCTTGAGAGAACCATACAGTGGTTCAAAATCTACATCTGAAGCCTCAAAAGCCTTGTGAAGGAGTTTGTTCTTCACGACGACCATATTGATCTCGCTCTTGAAGCACTTACGGCGGAGCACGCTGGTAGCCTCTGCGTTCAGACCGGTCACGTCAACCAGATAGAAATGAGGAAAGCTCTTCAGCTTCTCACCGAGTTCAGCGATAATTGTATCTTTTACTTCTTTCTTCATTGTACAAAACTTTTAGAGTTATTCAGCTGATTTAGGATCAATCTTGACACCCTTACTCATTGTGCTCGAAATAAAGATACTCTTGATATATGTACCTTTAGCAGCAGCAGGCTTCAGCTTGATAACAGTAGAGATGAACTCTTTGGCGTTACCATAAATCTGCTCAGCAGTCATGCTGACCTTGCCGATTGAGGTGTGGATAATACCCGCCTTGTCAACCTTGAAGTCAATCTTACCCTGCTTTACTTCCTTCACTGCCTTAGCAACATCCATAGTCACCGTACCGCTCTTCGGGTTCGGCATCAAGCCGCGAGGGCCGAGAATACGACCCAAAGGACCTAACTTACCCATGCAGGACGGCATCGTGATGATGACATCAACATCAGTCCATCCGCCCTTGATCTTGTCAACATATTCGTCGAGACCGACGTAATCAGCACCGGCTTCCTTGGCGGCAGCCTCCTGATCAGGCGTACAGAGACAGAGCACACGGGTGACCTTTCCAGTACCATTCGGCAGTGACACGACACCACGTACCATCTGGTTGGCCTTGCGAGGGTCTACACCGAGACGGATATCAACATCTACGGAAGCGTCGAACTTGGTCGTGGTAATCTCCTTGACCAGCTTTGCTGCCTCTTCCAATGAATATGCCTTCCCTGCTTCAACCTTCTCAGCTACTGATCTCTGATTTCTTGTCAGTTTACTCATTTTTACTTCTGAAGTTTAAAATTATTTACCAGGGAAGTCCCCTTTTACAGTGATACCCATACTACGAGCAGTACCGGCAACCAGCTTCATGGCACTTTCTACCGTGAAACAGTTGAGATCCGGCATCTTGTCCTCAGCAATAGCCTTTACCTGCTCCCAAGTTACGGATGCAACCTTCTTGCGGTTGGGCTCGCCGGAACCGCTTTTCACCTTGGCTGCCTCCATGAGCTGTACGGCTGCGGGAGGCGTCTTGATGATGAAGCTGAAAGACTTATCGTTGTAGTAAGTAATTACGACTGGAAGAACTTTGCCAGCCTTGTCCTGGGTACGGGCGTTGAACTCCTTGCAGAATCCCATGATATTGATACCCTTTGAACCCAATGCAGGACCTACTGGGGGGGATGGATTTGCAGCGCCACCTTTAATCTGTAATTTGATTAATCCAGCTACTTCTTTAGCCATTTCTTTGTTAATATTAAAAATTAAACTATAAGTCGAACAGTATCCGTAACAATACTATTCTTCTTTTGCGACTTGCATAAAACTCAGTTCCAGCGGATTCTGGCGACCGAAAATCATCACCATCACCTTCAGCTTGTGCTTCTCGGTGTTCACCTCTTCGATGACCCCGTGGAAACCGCTGAAAGGACCGTCGGTGACCTGAACCGTCTCACCCACCATGTATGGAACTTCCTGCACTTCATCAAGTTCAGTATCTTCCACATTGCCCAGCAGACGGTTGATGTCTGCCTGACGGACGGGGGAAGGATCAGCCATGCCTCCGAGGAATCCCAACACATTAGGCATGAAACGCAACGTGGAAGCCACGTCAGGAGTCATGTTGGCCTGAACAAGCACATAGCCCGGGAGACTCAACTTCTCCTTGACAACGCGCTTGCCGTCTTTACGCACAGTTGCGTGCTTCTCCATAGGCAACAGAACCTCGAAGACACGCTCAGCAAGTTTCTCGTTCAGCCGCAACTGGGCATCGATGTATTCCTTCACCTTTGCCTCTTTGCCACTGACAGCACGAAGAACATACCATTTCTTTTCTGTTTCAGCCATTTCTCCTAATGAATTAACCTGGATATACGAAACCCATCACATGCTGGAACACAGAATCCATAGCGAACACAACCAGTGCAATGACAAGGGAAGCAGTTAAAACAACCATTGCACTATGTGTAAGCTGGGCACGTGATGGCCATGTAGTCTTATGCGCAAGTTCGTCGTAGCAGTCCTTGCAATAATTAACTATCTTCTTAAACATAAAATCTTCTCTTCTTGCACGGGTTGAAGGACTCGAACCCTCGACACCTGGTTTTGGAGACCAGTGCTCTACCGACTGAGCTAAACCCGTAAGTCAGTTCCCGACCCGTAAGAGCCGGGAACCAATTTTATCTGTGTAATCTACGACCTACCTTGTAATTACTTGATATCGTCGAGGATTGCTGTGATCTGACCGGAACCTACCGTACGGCCACCCTCACGGATAGCGAAACGCAGACCCTCGTTCAATGCAACCTTGTAAATCAAGTCTACCTCGATCTCAACGTTGTCACCAGGCATTACCATCTCAACACCCTTCGGGAGTTTGATCTCACCTGTACAGTCCATTGTACGGAGGTAGAACTGTGGACGGTATTTGTTGCCGAACGGAGTATGACGGCCACCCTCTTCCTTCTTCAGCACGTAGATAGAAGCCTTGAAGTGATCGTGAGGAGTGATGGCACCCGGGTGTACGACTACCATACCGCGCTTAACCTCGGACTTGTCGATACCACGGAGAAGCAGACCTACGTTGTCACCGGCCTGACCCTGTGCAAGGTTCTTGCGGAACATCTCGACACCCGTGATGACAGACTTCTTGTCCTCACCGAGACCAAGCAGCTGAACCTCGTCACCTACCTTACATACACCTGTTTCGATACGGCCGGTAGCAACAGTACCACGACCGGTAATGGAGAAGACATCCTCAACAGGCATCAAGAACGGCTTGTCGACCTCACGTACCGGCTCCTGAATCCAGGTGTCAACGGTATCCATGAGCTGCATGACAGAGTCAACCCACTTCTCAACACCGTTCAGTGCACCCAGTGCAGAACCGCGGATGATAGGAGTATCCTCTTCATAACCGTACTGCTCGAGGATCTCACGAACCTCCATCTCAACGAGGTCGAGCATCTCCTCATCGTCAACCATATCACACTTGTTCAGGAAGACAACCAGACGGGGAACGTTCACCTGACGGGCGAGCAGCACGTGCTCACGGGTCTGCGGCATAGGACCGTCGGTAGCAGCTACAACCAAGATAGCACCATCCATCTGAGCGGCACCGGTAACCATGTTCTTCACATAGTCAGCGTGACCCGGACAGTCTACGTGTGCATAGTGACGTTTTGCTGTTTCGTATTCGATATGTGCAGAGTTAATGGTAATACCACGCTCTTTTTCCTCCGGAGCATTGTCAATCTGGTCGAAAGACTTGATATCCTCAGAACCGAAGCCCTTCTCATGAAGAACCTTTGAGATTGCTGCAGTAAGAGTGGTCTTACCGTGGTCAACGTGACCGATAGTACCAATGTTTACATGCGGTTTGGTGCGCACGAATTCTTCTTTAGCCATAGCTTTTTCTATTTAATATTAAATGAGTAATCTGTGCTTTTTAGTTACACTCACTGAACGACGGAAGAGCTGTAACTGAGAGTTGAACTCAGGACCTCTTCCTTACCAAGGAAGTGCTCTACCACTGAGCTATTACAGCAAAACCATGAGAGCGGAAAACGGGACTCAAACCCGCGACCCCCAGCTTGGAAGGCTAGTGCTCTATCAACTGAGCTATTTCCGCAGATTCCATTTCCGGATGTGGGTAGTGATGGATTCGAACCACCGAAGCTAGAAGCAGCAGATTTACAGTCTGCCCCATTTGGCCACTCTGGAAACTACCCGTCCTATGAAATGCGTCCTCCTTATCGGAGAGCCTCTTGTCGGATTCGAACCAACGACCCCGAGATTACAAATCACGTGCTCTGGCCAACTGAGCTAAAGAGGCGTTACTTTGCAGCCGGAGGCTACTTGTCGTAAAACGGCTGCAAAGGTAAGGCTTTTATTTGAATCCCCAAAATATTTCAAGGATTTTTTCAACGCTTTCTCTGTTTTTCCTTATACTTGGTAAGCTGGACCTTCATTGCATCCAGACACAGATCAACTCCCTCTTCGAAAGTGTCACAGGTCTTCTCCACAAACAGCGTCGTTCCCGGAACGGAAACCGACAGGCTTGTTGTCTTATTTAATGCAGTGGCCGGCTTCTCCACCTTCAATTGCACCTCTACTTTCTGAATGTCTTCGTAAGACTTTTCTAATTTCTCGGCCTTCTTGGTGATAAAGGCCTGTAACTTCTCGGTAGTGTCGAAATGAATCGACTGAATCTTAATTTCCATAGGTACCTCCATTTTTAAAAGGTTAAGCCCTTGGATGGGCATTCTTATAGACTTTCTTCAACTGCTCGAAGGTCGTATGCGTGTAGATCTCTGTCGTCGACAGACTCTCATGCCCGAGCAGCTTCTTTACACTTTCCAGTCCAGCCTCATGATTGAGCATGGCCGTGGCGAATGTGTGACGCAGGACGTGAGGTGTCCGCTTCTTCAGGGTCGATACCCTCGAGAGATGCTTTTTCACCAGAGCCCTGACCTGTCCGTCTGTCATCCGGACACCTTTCTCGGTCCGGAAAAGGGCGGCACTGTCGCCTTTCACCGCAGCGTCGCGCACCTGCCGGTATGCGGCCAGCGTCTCGGCCAGTTCCCTGCCGAAAGGGATGATCCGCTGCTTGTCCCTCTTGCCTGTCACTTTCAGTTCGCAGGTAAGACCGTCAACGTCCTTGTCATCCAGCCCCGTCAGTTCAGACACACGCACGCCCGTCTCATAGAACGTCATAATCAACGTGCGGGCGAGCACGTCCTTGTAACTGTCCGTCCACATTCCCGGTTCCAGCAGCCTTTCCATCTCCGATTCTTTCAGGAACTGCGGAAGCGGCTTCTGCCTTTTCGGCCCCTGGAGGCCGTGGACAGGATCTCTCCTGACAAGACTGCGGCGGAGCGCAAAGCGGTACAAGGATCTCAGCGAACTGAGTCTTCTGTTGACCGATGATGCGGCATTGCCTCTGTCCATCATGTCCTCCATCCAGTTCCTGACCACATCAGAATCCACCGTCTCCCAAGAGAGCTGCTCTTCGAGATCCTGAAAGAACCGTTCAAACTCTTCCAGATCCTTGCGGTAACTGGTTACGGTCATCGGGGAATAGTTCCTCTCCAACCTTAAGTAATCCAAGAACATATCGACCATCGGCTCGCCGTCCAATCATTTATGGCAACGAATTTACGGAAATTAATCCGAACTACCAAATTTTCAAAGAAGATTTTACTCTTCCGTGTCGCGAAGCTTCTGTACGTAAACGGCGTGTTCCATCTTCAGGCGCTTCTTGACAGATGGCTTGTCAAACTGCTGACGAGCACGAAGCTCTTTTACAACACCTGTCTTTTCAAACTTTCTCTTGAACTTCTTGAGCGCGCGCTCGATGTTCTCGCCGTCCTTTACTGGTACAATAATCATGCTTTTTGTTTTAAATTATTTATTGATTAAACATCTGCGAAAGGGCATGATACCACTTTTGCGCCTGCAAAGTTACACTTAATTCTCCTAACCGCCAAACAATTGCGGATTTTTCATCCGGACAGGGTCTTAAAACAATTAAAACGGCTTTACAGGGACCGTCTTCCCAAAAGAGCCGGGCAGCACCTTATTATTAATGACGTCATCCAAAGCCATATCCATGATGGATCGCCTGCCCCGGCTTCCGGCAATATACATCATAATCTGCCGCATGACATTGAAAACATCCGCAATCGGCAGAATAAAGCATATTATATTCTGCCGCAACAGGATTTTTGCACCTTTTCGGCAGAATCGAACATAAAATCATTCATACAACCCAAAGACTGCCTACAACAAAAGTACATTTTCGATTTGCTGTCACTTTTTGATATTCTTCATTCGTACATTGTGTATCATCTTGTCATGCGTTTCTAAAGCCTGACGGCATTATAATGCCTGACGGAGTCCGTACCGGGCTTGACACCAAGGATGAATCCCACCAGCATCCATGGTGTTTGGCCGTCAACATACTGTCAGAGAATGCCCCACCGGACATTTCAAACAGGACAAAACAAAAAACGTAACACGTGTTTCACAACAGATGTTACGTAAAAAAACTTAGAGAGTTGTTGAATCATTCAATCAGGTTATTTTTACCTTTGTGCCTCTCGCCAGAGGTCACGACGAATTTATGTTGTCTGGTAAAAGAGTATCACATAATTGCATTGTCGAGACATCAGTCCTCCCATGGGCTGTAATGCGGAAGTTCCGTATCTTCCTCCGGAAAGACATTGTTTTCTTTTGCCTCAATAGGTTTGTGAGGGTTGTAGGGTCCCTGTACGCCGGGACTGGCTGTCTCCATCAGACCTTCCTGCACAACCGTCACCACGATGGTGGCGGGGCTTGTATATCTTTTCTTTCCCATTGTCTTTCAATTTTTATTTGATTATCACTTTCTTTCCATTGCGGATGTATACACCGTGCTCCGGCCGGCTTACGCGCTGTCCGTTGAGGCTGTACCAGACATCCTGCCTCTCGCTGTCTTCCGCAGCATCAACATTCTCGATGCCTGTCGCCTCACCATCGTCGAAGACAAATGTCACCTTGGCACCTGCCGGCAGGGATCCGAGCTTGGCATACGCCTTGTGGACCGTGAAACCGTTGACAGGAGTCTCTGCCTTGCGGAACATACCGTCCTGCATGACGTAAACCGGCGAGCCGGGGGAAGCATTGACCACCGCATCGTTGACCGTCACGCCCTTCATGACGTTTTCCGTGATGGAGTAAGACACGTTGTCGTGCTCGCCGATCGTGTAATAGAAATCGGCAGGTGTGGATTCCTTGTCAAGAACTTTCAGCAACACGCCTGTTCCGGCAGGAATGTAACCGTAGTTGCCGTTGACGCCGCCTTTCAGGTCAACACTCGTCATCCGTACGTGATAAAAGCTTTTACCATAGTCGCCGCTGCCACGAAGAATGGGAGTACCAGCGACGAAAGCCGCCACCTTGACAGTGTGTTTTTGGGTCAGGTAATCGGAAAAGTCGGTATCGAACTCACGTGCGAACGTTCCATACTTGCGGTTTATCTTGAACGCCGCATTTCCGTCGCCCTGAATCTTGTAGTCCAGTGCCTTCGCATAGTTGCTCCATGCCGCTTTATAGTCGGACAATTTCGACTTCTTCACATAGATTTTCTGCTCACAGTTTCCTGTTCCCGATGCTCCCCGGAAAAATTCGCTGAAGGCAGCCCCGAGAGAGAAATACTTCTGCGAAAGCTTCGTGGCGGGCGCATTACCCGTGAAAATCACCTGTCTGATGGTCGTACTGACAGGACTGATGGTGCTTTGACCGTTGGCGGTAACACGCTCCGTCTTTGTCACGAAAGCCATGGCGCCGATGTAGTCTACAGCGGCCTTTACAACCACCTCCTTCATGTGCTCGTTGGCATTCTCAAAGGCATAGTCGCCGATAAGCCCTACCTTGTAGGTCTTGGATGTACCGCCCTCATCCGTTTTCACCTGTTCGGGCAGGACAAAAGTCTTCACATCAGCAGTAGTGGAGAGGAAGTCGACTGTCGTGGGAGAAGTCGGGATATACTCGTCCGTGGCAGCCGAAGTGCCTTCGGCCTTGACCGTGAACGATGGCTTCAAGGTGAAATTCTTCCAGAACGGGTCACGC
The DNA here is from genome assembly GCF_018127985.1 of Prevotella multiformis. NCBI lineage: Bacteria > Pseudomonadati > Bacteroidota > Bacteroidia > Bacteroidales > Prevotellaceae > Prevotella > Prevotella multiformis. The sequence continues at coordinate 942,975 of NZ_CP072357.1, forward strand.
TTGTACTTGTCGAGGAGGCTCTTGCGTACATAGACCGTGATGTGACTCTTCGCATCGTCTGCAGCCACTTTTCCATTGTCGAACGACATGGTGTTTTCTCCCTGATCAATGCGGCTTCCCGGTATCAATTCATCGCAGAGCAGCGTCACCGTCTTCAGAGCCGGATTCAGTCCGAAAGCACGTATGCCGATCGCATTCACCTTGGCCGGAATGACAATATTCGTAAACTGACTGCCGCCTTCGTAGAAAGCATAGTTGCCGATCTTCGTAATGGACGGCGGCAGGAGGGTAAAGTCGGTGCGTGCCTTGCCCGGAGGGAATATCAGCAGTTCGCTCTTGTCCTTGCTCAGCAGAATACCCTGTACACTGGAATACTTCAGGTTGGCAGCATCTACATCTATGTTGGCGAGCTTCGAGTCGTACTTGAAAGCCTCCGGATGGATATTCGTACAACCTGCAGGCACATTCACACGCTCTAATACGTTACAGTTTTTGAATGCTTCCTTCTCAATGGACGTAACACTTGCAGGTATTTTGAGGCGCTTGATTCCACTGTTGGAAAAAGCACCCTCACCAAAGGAGATAATCGTACTGTTATCTGCGAAATTCACTGTTCCCATTGCAGGAGTATTGCCAAAGGCATTGTCACCGATAGTCGTCACAGAAGCAGGGAAATCAAAAGACTTCAAATTCTCCAAATCAGCAAATGCACTGGATTCAATTGTCTTGAGTTTGCAGCTCCCCTGAAAATTGAAATTCGCAAGACTTCTGCAGGCTACGAAAGCACCTTTCTTGATTGTTTCCAGTTGAGAGCCGTCAGGGACATTCACCGTTTCCAACTTGTCACACCCGGCGAATGCGGTTCCTAAAGTCTTCAATGACTTAGGCAGCGTTGCCGTAGTCAATCTTGGACACCACAAAAATGTTCTGCCCCGTAATTCGGTTATCTTCGATGGTTCTTCAAAGACAACGGTCTCGAGAAGAATTGCTCTGAATGCTTCAACCCCCAAGGACGTGATCCCTGCCGGTATCGTCATCTTCTCAATCTTTGCATCCATAAAAGCCTGTGTCCCTATTTCCGTTACACTGCTGGGGATTTTGTACTCTTTTTCCACCCGTCCTGTGGGGTAAGCGATCAGTTTTGTTTTGTCCTTATTGAACAACACCCCATCTTCATCCGAAGAATAATTCGGATTGCCGGGCTGGACAATATACTTCGTAAGTCCCTTCATGGACGCAAAAGCCCCTTTACCAATAGAGGTAAGACTACTTGGAATGGTGATTTCAGAAATATTATGACAGCCTGCCATGCAGTAATTACCCAATTTTTCTACTTGATTAAAATCTATCGATGTAAGTCTGTAAGCACAATAGAATGTGTAACCATACGGAATGGATTTCACACCATCGGGTACTTTGAATGTAGCACCCTCCTTGCCAGACGGATAATAAATCAGTTGGCTCTTGTCTTTATTGTACAACACACCATCCACACTGCAATAGTTGGGGTTGCTGCCATCAACTTCAATCTCTTTCAAGGATTCCGGGTGATAAGAAAAAGTCGGCCAGCTTCCCATATAGATATATTCGACTGATGCCGGGATGATTAGTTTCTGCAAGGTAGAAGTTGTTCCTATAGCATATATAGCGATACTCTTAGTATTCGCATTGATTTCATACTTGCCGCCTGTAGCAGAAAAATCCATGCCGCAAGGAATGCAGATCAGTTTCTTATGCCCTTGGGTATAAAGCACACCGCCATCCGATATAAAGGCAGGATTCCCCGATTCAACCTTTATTTCCTTCAATTTAGGACAGCTACCCAACAGCACATTTGCCCGAGGTTCAATCTCCTTCACACTGGCAGGAAGTGTCAGGGAGGTTATATTGGCCCTGTGAAAACAATAATTCGCTAACGTAGTAATCGTATTGGGAAGTTTCACCTCCGTCACCTTCTCGTCCCACACGGTGGGGTCATTCGAGTCGTATGCTCCTCCAATCTGTGTCACCGTGAAATAGACATCCTTGCCATCGAACACCTTGGCGGGGATTTCCACCGTCCCCTTGACTCCCCTCACGTTGTATACAGCCAGCTTAGGACTGGATGCACTGGCATCAATTACACGGTAGGTAATGTAACCCTCTCCGTAAGGCATTTTAATGTAATTACCTACGACATAAGCCTCCGCTCCAATACCTCCCATCATCGTAACGAGCAGAATGGCAGTTCGCAGACACATAAGGCGGGTAAACAAAGCCATCCTCAAGACGGCCCCTCTTCCGAATTTGTTTTGTTTTTCTCTCATGTCTTCTGTTTTGTTTCTCAATATAACAATTCAATTAACATCTATCAAACCGTTCAGTCATATGATTATGAAAACTGGTGTTGCAAAGTTATGGAACAGCACGAAAAAACGCCGCACAAAGACCTTGAAATCTTTGTGCGGCGAGAGAGAATTGTCAAACCAGGCGGGAATTTACCCCCCCCCGAAATAAAATTTAACAATCTGAAAACCAATTTATTACATACAACAACAGGTTTTTTGACATCAAGAAAAGGTCATGTGCTGATATTCGTGTCATCTCCCTGCTGTTTCTGCCGGCGTATGTTGTAACGCATGGTGCGGATGCTGCCGTTGGAGACGTTCATGATCCGGGCTATCTCGGCGTCGTTGTAGCCCTTCTTCCAGAGATAGAAGAAGATGGTGGGCTTCGCCGTCAGCTTCTCGCTCAGGGTGGCGAAGACATCCGGATCGATGAAGCGTGCGTAACAGATGTAGCGTTCCTGCGTGTCCTTGTCCCAGCCTTCCATCGTGGCCGTGCCCCGCTCTATCGATTCGTAGAGGGGCTTTCCGTCGATGATCCGGTCGGCCTGCGTCTTGGAGTATTCCTTCACCTGTCCCTTGAGCTTCCCTATCTCGTGCGTCTGCCGGTAGGTCTTCCGCCTGAGCTTTCCCAGCCGTTCGCGCGACCTGCGGATATAGCGCCGTGCCAGCAGGAACACATATCCGCCTGCCAGCAGGACGACGATGCCGGCGAACGTCATCCGCAGGCGGTTCTGCCGCAGGTTTTCCTGTTCCAGTTTGCGTGCGAGGTAATCGTGCTCCTGCACGGAGGCCTCGTTGAGCAGCCGGGCGTTGTGCCGTGCCAGTGCCGTGCCTACCGTGTCGAGCCGGCGGCGTGCGTGCAGCTCTTCGTCCTTTGCCCCCGTGTCGCTGTAGAACCGTGCCAGCGACCTGAGGAAACTTACCATCGGGGTGCGGTAGCTGCCGTCGGCACGGTAGAGGGAATCGGCCAGCGTCACGGCACGCTGCAGACATCGCTGGGCATCGGCCGGGCGATGCTCCATCCATGCGATGCGTGCCAGGCCCAGCTGGGCGTCCGGCATCCGTCCGTCGGCCATCAGGGCGCGTGAGAGATAGTATTTCGCCTTCGGCAGGTCGTTCTGTTCCAGGTAGTAGCTGCCGAACACCTCGTTGAAAATATCGAACCGGTGGTCGTTGAACTTCGCCCTTTCACGGATCGCGAGCTGCAGATAGTAGTCGGCGCTGTCCTTCTGGCCGTTCTGCCGGAAGATGGTGGAGATGTCGTAGTGGGTGACGAGCTGCCCCACGGGGTCGTCCCTGCTGTCCATGATCCTTACCATCTGCTGCATATAGCGGACGGCCATGTCGAAGTTGCCGAGCTGCTCGTAGACGGTGCTGAGCTGCTGGTAGAGACGTGCGCGGAACTCCGGGTCGGCATCGGGGAGGATGAGGAGGGCGTTCTCCAGCGCCACCATGCCTTCCACGGGCTTTCCGTAGCAGAGATTGCTGATCATTCCCTGCCAGTAATAGCTCTCGGCCAGCTTCGGGCTGTCGTGCCGCTCCAGCTTCTGCACGGCGGCCGTGATGGCGGAGTCAATGTCGGGAGGGAAGTTCTGCGTGACATAGCTCATGAAGAACTGTGCCTTCACCTTTGCCAGCAGCATCCGTCCCTCTTCCTCGTCCGACAGGCCGCCACGAGCCAGTATGCTGTCAGTCCGGTGGAGGACGGCCGCTGCCAGTTTGGGGTTGTCCGACTCCTTCTCTATCTGCTGGAGAGAAGGGTTTCCGCTGCAGGCGAACAAGAATACGGGGAGCAGGACGGCAAGCAGTATTCTTACAACCGTGCCCACGGTCTTCTTCCGGTTTATCCTATCAAATCCTATTCTTTTCATAGTCTGCAAAGTTAAGCAATCTTTTGCAGATTATGCCCGCAAGACCGCATTTTATTGAAACCTGAGAACGGAACTTGGGATTTGGAACTCGCAGCTTGGAGCCTGCCCTTTTCTTCTGCGCCGTCTGCCTCCTTGTCTAAACGCAGGTGTTTTTATACGACTTGAACCTATCTGTTCCTTTTCTCGGGCACAGCCCCACTGCACAGGAATTAACCCCATGGACAAGAAACCGAACAGACCGCTTCAGCCCGGACGGAAGACAGTCGACAAAAAACAAAAATAAGTTCTTAAAACCGTCAACCAAGTTTAGAAGCAAGAAGGAAGGCTGTTTACCAAAAGCATTAAACTACAGGGAACAGCATTCCCGACCGGTTGGGAGCTGGATTCCCAACGGCTGGGAACAGGATTCCCAACCGATTGGGAACAGCATTCCCGACGGCGGGAAACAACAAGTATCTTGCAGCATCGGAAAACAGCAGGGGGGCTCAGAGCGGGCGAGCAGCCGCCTTCAGCCATGCCGCTTCAGCAGCGGAGAGGTGAGGGGAAAGCGTTTCACGGACACGGCGGTGGTAGCTGTTCAGCCACTGCCGCTCCTCCGCAGTCAGCATATCCGGCAGGACCGGCGTCGTGTCGATCGGTGCAAGGGTGAGCGTCTCGAACCCGAGGAACTCGCCGAAGCCTGTTGTCGCAGCGGGAACAATGAGCAGGGTGTTCTCGATGCGCACGCCGAACTTCCCCTCGAGATAGAGCCCCGGCTCGTCGGTGACGGTCATCCCCGCCCGGAGCGGCGCCGGCCGCCACTCCATGCGAATCTGGTGAGGACCTTCATGCACATTCAGATAACTTCCAACCCCATGTCCCGTTCCGTGCAGGTAGTTGTAACCCTCGCGCCACATCGGCTCGCGGGCGATGGCATCGATCTGCGAGCCGCACGCCCCGGAGGGGAAACGGCACAGGGCAAGCTGGATGTGTCCCTTCAGCACCAGGGTGTAAATGCGCCGCTGCTCCTCTGTCAGCCGGCCCAGGGCAACGGTCCGTGTGATGTCTGTCGTACCGTCTTCGTACTGTGCCCCGCTGTCAATGAGCACCAGCCCGTGCGGCTCTATGGGGGCGTCTGTCGCCGGGGTCGCCTCGTAATGCACGATGGCACCGTGCGCCTCGTAACCCACGATGGTGTCGAAGGAGATGCCTTTGAAAAGCGGCTGTTCGGCACGCAGTGCCGTCAGCCTTCGGTCGAGCGACATCTCCGTCTGTCCGCCGGCCTCGACAGCAGGCTTCAGCCAGGCCAGGAATTTCACCATCGCAATGCCGTCGCGCAGCATGGCGGCACGGAAGCCGTCCTGCTCCACCCTGTTCTTGACGGCCTTCATCCCGGGGACAGGCGACTCGCCGAAGACGGCCTTGCCCCGCTGCAAGGCAGAGACCAGCGTGTGGTTCGTGGTGGAGTCGTCGACGAGCAGGTGTCGCCCGGGGTAATGTTCCAGTCCCCCGGCAACCGCTCCGTAGGGTTCTACCGCAATATTCCCGGCTGCAAGACAGTGCCTCACCTCCTCCGGGAGTTTCTCCTTATTTATATATAAGGTGACGTTCCCAGGCGTTATCAGCAGGTAAGAGACGAAGACGGGGTTGCAGTGTACGTCGCTGCCGCGCAGGTTCAGCACCCAGGCAATCTCGTCCAGGGCGGTCACCAGCAGGCCGTCGGCCCCCCGGACAGCGAGGCTCTTGCGGATCCGGCTTATCTTGCTTGCGGTCGTTTCGCCGGCATACTTCAAAGGATGGAGGCATACCTTATGGCCGGGTATGGCCGGGCGGTCTGTCCATAGCGTCGCCATCGGGTCGGCATCTGTCCGCACCCGGATGTTCCCTCTCGTCGCCAGTTCCTGCGTCAGGGCGGCTACCTCTGCAAAGGAATTGACGTTGCCGTCCAGTCCGACGACGGGCTTCTCATACGCCGCCAGCTCGTCGGCAAGCCATTCGCACACCGTAGGCGTACCTTCCACACGGAGCTTCATCAGCCGGTATTCCGTGCCTGCCAGCTGTTCTGCGGCAGCGATGAAATAGCGCGAGTCCGTCCACAGGGCAGCATGGTCGAGGGTGACGACAGCCGTCCCCGCCGATCCAGTGAAGCCGGAAATCCATTCGCGGCTCTTCCAGTGGTCGGCGACATACTCGCTGTTGTGCGGGTCGCTGCTCGGGAAGACGAAAGCGGAAAATCCGTTCGCCCGCATCCATTCCCGGAGGTTTTCAATTCGTTCGTTGATGGTCTGTTTCATATCATTGTCTGTTTAAGGTCGGTCGCAGTCAGAGCTTAAGGCGGGGTGTAAAGCAGGGCGGGGCGGTCAGTCGAAGTAGGGATATAATTCTTTGAATCCTTCGACAATGTCCTTGATGAGACCAGGGTTCGCCGACAGTTCCTTCTTGTTTATCAGCAGATAGGTACTTTTCTCTATGTTGACTAAATGTTCATACTCGCCCGGACCGAACAGCGTAAGTGTATATCTTCTGTAGACACGGAATCTGCTGGTATTTTCCTCCGGCTCATCCACTCTGTTCGCACCGATGAAACCAAAGGAAGCCCGCGGGTCTTTCTTGGCAGTCTCGGCCATGATCGCCATGCAGGTGTAAATACATTCTCTCGGTTCATTGAGCCCGGTCATCAGATTATACCGCTTGCTGCTGTCCCGATGTGCCTTCAGGTGGAACTTGACAGCATAGAGGTGATGCTCATATACCTCTACCCACACCCAATAAGTCTGGTGGCTTTTCGGGGACTTGAAAGAATAGAGGTATTTATAAAGCAAAAAGCCCTGGGGTCCATCCCAAGGCTCTGTCACTTTCTTTACAAATCGATATGGATAATGCTTTATTTCCATTCTTCTGCCCTTTATTGGATGAGATAGGGATAAACATCTATTTTCTCTCGTTTCGCTTCTTCCTCCGGGACACGTATGAAGCCTTCTCCGCTGAAGAGAATCCGCTTGTCAGCATCCGAGAGGTAAGCTGCTATGCGCTGTTTATACTCTTTCGTTTTCTGGGCTTGATAGACTCTGCGTCTGGCCCTTAACTCCTGTATCTTACTCATTGTTCCCATAAGCTCATTCTTTATCTGCTGCAAATATATGAATATTAGTTGATAATCCCAAATGTTTGGAGACTTTATTCCCAGGAGCATTGAGACCGCCAGGGCCGTGTTTCCACGCCGAGCTGACCCGGCAGGCGGCCGTCAGCCGGACAACGCGTCACCGCATCCGCTTTTCCCTTACAGGCCGGTTTGTCAGACGGAGTTGGCAAAGCCCTTCCTTTTTTATATTTAATAACACATTTATCACGGTATATTCTTCTCGCATGGTCTTTTTTTTTCGTAACTTTGCGGTATCGTATAAAAAGAGAATCATACTCTTAAAAAATATATTTATTATGAAGTACTTAACAAACGAGAAACTCGTCATCGTCGGTGCCGGCGGCATGATCGGTTCAAACATGGTCCAGACCGCACTTACACTCGGTCTTACCCCTAACATCTGCCTGTACGACATCTATGAGCCGGGTGTTCATGGCGTGTTCGACGAGATGGAACAGTGCGCTTTCCCGGGTGCCAACCTCTCTTATACCGTTGACCCGGCCGAGGCTTTCACCGGTGCAAAATACATCATCTCTTCCGGTGGTGCTCCGCGCAAGGAGGGCATGACCCGTGAGGACCTGCTGAAGGGCAACTGCAAAATCGCAGCTGACTTCGGTGAGAACATCAAGAAGTACTGCCCGGACGTAAAGCACGTTGTCGTTATCTTCAACCCGGCTGATGTCACCGCATTGACGGCTCTGATCCACTCCGGTCTGAAGCCCAACCAGCTGACATCACTCGCCGCACTCGACTCTACCCGTCTGCAGCAGGCGCTGGCTCACGAGTTCGGCGTACAGCAGGACAAGGTTACCGGCGCGCACACCTACGGCGGCCACGGTGAGCAGATGGCAGTATTCGCTTCTCAGGTGAAGGTCGACGGCAAGCCGCTGTCAGAGATGGGGCTTTCTGCCGAGCGTTGGGAAGAAATCAAGCACCACACCGTGCAGGGCGGTTCAAACATCATCAAGCTGCGCGGCCGCAGTTCTTTCCAGAGCCCGGCTTACAATGCTGTCAAGATGATCGAGGCTGCCATGGGCGGTGAGAAGTTCACCCTGCCGGCCGGCTGCTACGTCAACGATGAGAAGCTCGGCTTCAAGAACGTGATGATGGCCATGCCTACGACCATCGACGCTACCGGTGTCCACTACACCGAGCCTACAGGTACGGCAGAAGAGATGGCGTCTCTCCAGGCTTCTTACGAGCACCTCTGCAAGATGCGTGAGGAAATCATCAGCCTCGACATCGTTCCGGCTGTTGCAGCGTGGAAGAAGGACAATGCCAATCTGTAAGACAAGCTGACAAGTCAACTGTCAAGCTGACGAGCTGACAGCAGGTATTATCAAAGAAAGGCAACCGACATTTGCAGTCGGTTGCCTTTCTTATTTCACTGGCATACGTGTAAAGGGTTCAAGGGTTTTCTCCCAAAAGCTTAGGAGCTTTTTCAAGAAAGCTTAAGAGCTTTTCAAAGAAAGCTTAGGATCTTTTCAAAAACATTCTGCACGCCATTTCTGAATTACCCTCGCCCGCGTTCTGCCTGCTTTCTGCCACTGACAGAAGCCTGGCACAAGGGCTGAGACTATTCTATTTCAATCCTGACAATGCGCTGGTTGAGACGGCGATAGAAATAAGGAATGCGCAGGGGCAGATGGAAAAAGAACGGGAACCGCCCTTCGTCGTAATCGCTCATAAAGTACTCCTTCCTCACGTGCAGCCGGCTGTTCCATGTCTCCATGTCCTTTGTATTGAGCAGCGACCACTTGAACTCGGCTCCCTTTCCCATCTTCCGCAGCATATCATGCTTCTTCTCGCGTCCGACAAACATAAAGGAAAGCATATCAAACAGCACGGTGGCTGACGGCAGCTTGTCGCAGATGTTGCGGAACAGTGCCTGCACCTTTTCCTCTGGGAAATACATCAGCACACCTTCGAGGATAATCAGAACGGGCCTGCCATACGAGCTAACCTTGTCCAGCCAGTCGGTCTCGAACATGGATTCAGACAGACAGGTGTTGCGGTCCGTCTCTGTGAGGAAGCGGCGGCGCAGGTCGACGGCCTCCGGGAGGTCGAGGTCGAACCAGTGTGTCACCTCCGGCCGTCCCAGCCGCTCGTACCGTGCATCCAGCCCCGCCCCCAGCTGTATCACGACAGCGTCGGGATGGCGGGCAAGGAACTGCCGGGCCTCATTGTCAATCAGCTTGGCACGGATGCAGCAGCCCAGTTGCGAGAGCTTTACATTATTGAACTTCGAGAAGTCATAGTCAATCTGTCCGATAATCTCCTTTGCCTTCTCGTCACGCAGCAAAGGATCGGGACGGTCGGTCTCCACAGCCTTCGCCCACAGCGTGGTAAGCATCGTCTCTGGAATCTCCGTCAGAATGGATTTAATCTTTTCCATCAGCATTCAATATTAATAATGATGCCCTGTCCGCTTCATAAGTACAGACCTCTTATACTGGTATGACACAGCAGTACAGGGCTTCATCTTTTACTAGTTATTCAGTCAGAAGTGGCCTCGTGTATATGATTCGTTATGATGAAGACAATCATTGACAAACGGATAATGCCTGTCAAAGTCGTTGGTGCAAAGATAGGGAATAACCTGAAGCCGGACAATACCTAAAAATCGGTAAATAGACATTTGCGACAGCGTTTCCTTTGCATTGAGACAAAGAAAAACCGACGTCTTGCCGCTACACAGATTGACAGACAGAAACATCTGCATAGCCCCGAAGAAAGCAATGCGCTGCCTGTGCCATGTTCCAAATAATTTATATATCTTTGCAGCATAAGCAAAGTTTTTGGCAAGATGACAGATATTAGAATTGAAAAGGGAATCAAAAAAGACAATGCCTTGCTTTTATGTGAATGGTCTAATGAACAGGGGGAAGCGTTTCAGGAGCAATGGACAGGCTCCAAGATTTCTTACCCGCTGGATTATGGCAAAATAAAAGAACTGGAGTATGTGTTTTCGATATTCAACCAAGGGGAATTTATCGGAATAATACAGGAAGTACGAATTGACAAGGACAGCATACACATTGGCCGGTTTATCATAAATCCCCGGAAAACAGGGTCGGGCCTGGGGACAGAGGCATTGAAGAGATTCGTAGACCTCATCTTTGAGAATGACAGTATTAAAAGCATTACCCTTACGGTTTTCGCTTTCAACCAAAACGCAAAGAGAATTTACGAGAAACTTGGATTTGAAATCAATGAGGTAATTGAGATGCCGAGGCTGAAATACAAGATGAAGAAACACAGATGAATCCGAGTTTACCTGACTCCATGCAACAAAGTAGTTTGAGAGGCAGTACCTGTCCGGTAGACATTTCCCATGCAGGTCAGTCGTCAGCATCCCACTATACATCATGACGACAGGATTGAACCGGCCTTTCCCAGCGAATGTGCTGATGCCCGTCACGTGTGGAGTTGTCGGTAAACACCAGTCGTGTTGACGGCCCGAACCTTGCCGATATATTGCCAGGATGGGAGCAGATTGTGGATAGAAAAGAGTTGTGTCGGGGAGAATTTATCTGATCAAGAGGCTTGTTTTTCCAAGAACAATGCAGAATAGTCTGTTTAAAGGAGATTACACATGGGGGATCATGCTGTTTTAGTTTTATCGGACAGCATTATTAAAAAACAATTCATCAATTTACAAGATAAAAATCAGCACTTGATGCAGGTCTGTCCCTGACGACATTCAGTCGGTAGGGAAAAGTCGGATCAGAAACAAAAGAAAGCCTATTTCTCTACTCACAAATGAGTTTTGAAATGGGCTTTCTTATCGGGGAGCCTCAAACTGTAAGACTCTCAAAAAGGCATTTGCTTTTCTGCACACTCTCATGGAGAGGCGAGACTTTATTGCACCTTGTACTTCTCCGCCTGGCTTCGGATCAATTCTGCATCCTCGAAGTAATTGATCTGCATGGCGGAGCGCACCTCGTCCATCGTCTGTGCGGCAGTCTCACGGGCAGCAAGCGATCCTTTCTTGAGGATGTTGTAGATTTCCGGAATGTCCTGCTCGTTCTCGTGACGGCGTGTGCGGATAGGATCAAGCATCTTGTTCAGGACGCTGTTGAGCAGCTTCTTACACTTCATGTCACCGATACCACCGGCTGTGTAAGCTGCCTTCAGCTCGTCAAGGTTCTTGAACTCCGGCCAGAACTCCGCAAAGTCCTCGTCTGTCGAGAAAGCATCAAGGTAAGTGAACACGGCATTGCCCTCGACATGACCGGGGTCGGAGACATTCAGATGGGCAGGGTCGGTGTACATAGTCTTCACCTTCTTCCACACCGTATCGGCATCATCCGAGAGATAGATACAGTTGCCGAGACTCTTGCTCATCTTTTCCTTGCCGTCCGTACCGGGCAGACGGCGTGCCGTAGCGTTCTCCGGAAGCATGATGTTCGGTTCTACCAGCACAGGCGCATAGATCTGGTTGAAGCGGCGTACGATTTCACGTGTCACCTCCAGCATCGGTTCCTGATCCTCACCGGCAGGCACGGTCGTCGCCTTAAAAGCCGCTATGTCGGCCGCCTGTGAGACCGGGTAAGCAAAGAATCCCATCGGGATATTGGCTTCAAAGTTACGCATCTTGATTTCCGTCTTCACCGTCGGGTTGCGCTGTACACGGCTGACGCTGACAAGGTTCATGAAGTAAGTGGTCAGTTCGGCCAGTTCGGGTATCTGACTCTGTATGTAGAGCACACACTTCTCCGGAGTCAGACCGGCAGAGAGGTAATCCAAGGCCACCTCGATAATGTTCTGGCGAATCTTCTCCGGATTATCGGCATTGTCTGTCAACGCCTGGACATCGGCCATGAAGACAAACATCTTATCGTAGTCGCCGAGGTTCTGCAGCTCCACACGGCGGCGGAGTGAACCCACATAATGACCGAGGTGCAGCTTGCCTGTAGGGCGGTCACCGGTCAAAATAATCTTTCCCATGTATCTTCTTTTGTTTTTGTTCGTTATTCCTGTCTGCTGCCAGCCTCCTATTCGTCATGTGCCGTCACGGCAGCAGTGTCAGCCTGTTCCTCCTGCGGTTCCTCCTCCGTATTCTCCTCCTGCTTCGGTTTCTCTTTTGCAGGGGCTTCGACAACGGTATCAACCACCTGTGCAGGCGGTTCGTCAACCGGCGTTTCGTATGGAATCGTATCGGTAGGAATACTGTCCGTCGGTGTGGACTTCGGTCCGGAAGACCGGAATCCGATATACGCTCCGACACCGATCGTCAACAGAAGCAGACCGATGACAATTCCCCATGCAACAGCATGGCTGTTTTTCTTTTCCTTTCCGTCGTCATTCCCAGAATCCTGCGCCGCATAGGCAGGCTGCTGTTCATACTGCTGCCCGGCACTCACCAAAGGCAGCGTGACTTCCATGACACCGTGGCAGTGCGGGCACTTGCATTCGATTGTCTGCCCCTCGCCTGCCTCAACAATGAACTGTGTGCCACAGTTATCACAGGTTATCTGATACTTCATAACTTTACGTTGCTTAGAATTTTCTTTGTTGCACCGGCCAGGCCCTTGACATAAGCACCGGCCATATTACCGCAAGCCATGCGATATTCTTCGTCATCGGCAAGGCGATCCATCTCCAGCGTAAACGTAGCAAGATCGCATACCTCCAAGCCTCCGCCGTCGTGCAAGAGTCCCTGCGCCTCGGCAAAGTGCTTGTTATTAGGACCGAACAGAACCGGCATACCCCATACGGCTGCTTCGAGCACGTTATGGATGCCGACGCCGAATCCACCGCCGACATAGGCGACATCGCCATAGTGATAGATGGAAGAGAGAAGTCCGAAGCAATCAATGACCAGCACATCGGCATCAGCAACGTTCTCTTCCGTCGCCTGTGTATAGCGCACCACCTTCTTATCCTTAATCAGTGCAAGGATGAATTTCAGGTGGTCCTCCCCGATGACATGCGGCGCGACAATGAGTTTCCAGTCCTTGTGTCCGTTGAAGTATCCGAGGAATATCTCCTCGTCAGGCTGCCAAGAAGAACCAGCCACAAAGACTTTCTTACGGCCGGCAGTATCAGCTCCAACGAATTTCTCCACCAATGGCAGCTGTCTGCTGGCTTCTCTGATCTGCAGAACCCTGTCGAAACGTGTGTCCCCCACCACCATGGCATCGTGAATACCTATCTTGTCCAGAAGCTGCTTACTCACTTCGTTCTGTACAAAGAAGCGTGTAAAACACTTCAGCACACGTCCGTAACTCCGTCCGTACCATCTGAAAAAGACCTGGTCGGGACGGAAGATACTCGACACACTGTAGGTGGGAATGCCCCGGTGTTGCAGGATATGGAGGTAGTTGTACCAGAACTCGTACTTGATGAAAAAAGCCATTACCGGCCGTACAGCACGCAGGAACCTCCTTGCATTCCCCACCGTATCAATCGGAAGATAAGTGATGATGTCAGCACCGGCATAGTGTTTCCTCACCTCATAGCCTGAAGGCGAGAAGAACGTGAGCAGAATCCTGTACTGCGGACAGTCCCGCCGTATCTGCTCCATCAACGGACGGCCCTGCTCGAACTCACCCAGTGAAGCGGCATGGAACCAGATGTACCGTGCATCCGGATCCACTTTCTCCTGTAATGTCCTTACAGCCTCCCGTTCGCCCCGCCACATCCTGCGCAGTTTCTCATTGAAGAGACTGCCGACGGCAATACCGAACTGGATGGCATACATTATTATATCATACATATTCGGCTTGTTTTATTTAGCCTTCAAACTGTTCATCCAAGTACTTCAATTGCCTTGCGCATTCGTTTTAAGGTCTCCTCCTTCCCGAGGAAAGCGGAGATGTCGAACATACCCGGGCCCTTGCCGATGCCGACGAGCGTGAGCCGAAAGGCATTCATGATGTCACCGAGCTTATAGCCCTTGTCCTCCACCCACTTCATGACGGCAGCCTCCTGCCCTTCAACAGAGAAATCTTCTATTCCCTCGAGCACTGCCGCCAGTTCGGTCATCTGCTGTGCCGAATATTCCTTCCACCGCTTCTTGACGGTTTTCTCGTCGTAGCTTGTCGGGGCAATGAAGAAGAAAGAGCAAAGCTCCCACAGCTCCTTCACAAAGCTGACACGGTCCTTCATCATGTGAACGACCTGCTTCACCTGATCCATCGTGGCCTCGACACCATTGTTGGCAACAATGGGAGCGAAGAGTCCGGCTATTTCATCATCACTCTTGCGGAGGATATACTCATGGTTGAACCACATTCCTTTCTTATAGTCGAACTTGGCTCCGCTCTTTGAACATTTCGTGATGTCAAATGCCTGTACAAGCTCATCGAGCGAGAAGAGTTCCTGTTCCGTACCGGGGTTCCAGCCCAGCAACGCCAGGAAGTTGACCACCGCCTCGGGAAAGTAGCCGCTCTCACGATAGCCGGAGCTGACCTCTCCGGTCTTAGGATCGTGCCATTCCAACGGGAAGACCGGAAAGCCGAGACGGTCGCCGTCCCGCTTGCTGAGCTTGCCCTTGCCCTCCGGCTTCAGCAACAGAGGCAGATGGGCAAAACGCGGCATGCTGTCTTCCCAGCCGAAAGCACGATAAAGCAAGACGTGCAGCGGCGCACTGGGCAGCCACTCCTCACCACGGATGACATGGGATATTTCCATCAGGTGGTCGTCGACAATGTTGGCAAGATGATAGGTAGGCAGCTCGTCCGCACTCTTGTAAAGCACCTTGTCATCCAGAATGTCACTTTTGATGCAGACATCGCCCCGAATCATGTCGTTGACATGGACTTCCTCTCCCGGCTCGACCTTGAAGCGGACAACAAACTGCTGTCCGTCGTCAATCAGACCGTCCACTTCTTCCTTCGACATCGTCAGCGAGTTGCGCATCTGCATACGTGTGTGGGCGTCATACTGGAAGTTCTGAATCTCCTTGCGTCTGGCTTCCAGCTCTTCCGGTGTGTCGAAAGCAATGTAAGCCTTGCCTGCATCCAGCAGCTGACGGACGTATTCCTTGTAAATCTCACGACGCTCACTCTGACGGTAAGGGCCGTATTCCCCACCGAAGCTGACCCCCTCGTCGAACCCGATACCCAGCCATTTGAACGAGTCAAGGATGTACTCCTCTGCTCCCGGGACGAAACGGTTGGAATCCGTATCTTCAATACGGAAAATCAGTTTGCCGCCATGCTGACGGGCGAAAAGGTAGTTGTACAAAGCCGTACGCACACCGCCGATATGCAAGGCACCCGTAGGACTCGGTGCAAAGCGCACCCTCACATTTCTTTCTGCCATTGTCTTGATGAAAGTCTTAAATATTATTTTCCCTGCAAAATTAATGTTTTTTTTTGACTATACGCCATATTTTTAGTATTTTCGCAAGTTGTTAGCATATTGCCTCATCAAGGCCGGACAGGTCGTCTGGACATTCACGAAACGAAGACAATAATGATTAGATTCAGAAACATCAGCCATCACTATTGGCGCAACATGATTTCGAGGACGGCACTGGTCATCGTGACCGTGGTGCTGATCGTGCTTTTCCTTCCCCGCACAAGGGGCAAGCTCTTCCACTATGACGAGGGCAAACCCTGGATGTACGGGCAGCTGATAGCCAAATTCGACTTCCCCATCTTCAAGACCGAAGAGGCTTTGAAGGCGGAGCGCGACTCGATGATGAAGCATTTCCAACCATACTTCAACATCAGCCCGACGGTCGAGAAGAAGAATATCGACGAGTTCAGACACGCATACAGAAGCGGCATCCCGGGACTGCCGCAGGAATATGTCGAAGTGATTGCACGCCGGCTGCACGAGGTCTACGAAGCCGGCATCATCGACCCGCAGCAGTATTCCACGCTGGTCAAGGACAGCGACAACCTCATACGGGTGGTGACAGGGAAACAGGCGGTCAGCGTGCCCATCAGCAAGACCTTCTCCACGCTCGGCGCCTACGAACATCTCTTCATGGATCCGTTACTCGGACCGAAACGCTCGGTGCTGCAGCAATGCAACCTGAATGAATACATCGAGCCCAATCTCGTCTACGACAAGGACCGCAGCGAGACGGAGATGAACGATATGCTCAGCCTCATCCCGCAAGCCTCGGGCATGGTGCTGGAAGGTCAGCGCATCATCGACCGCGGCGACATCGTCGATGCCAAGACCTACCGTGTACTCAACTCCTTCGAACAGGCCATGGAGAAACGCAATGCAACCGAAGCCGAGATAACCTCGACACTCATCGGGCAGAGTCTCTACGTGCTTATCCTCATCGGGCTGTTCACCCTGTATCTGGCGCTTTTCCGCAAGGACTACTTCGACAAGCCGCGCTCCATCTCCCTGCTCTATGTGATGATCGTCATCTTCCCGATCCTCACATCGCTGATGATGGAGCACAACATCCTGAGCGTCTACATCCTGCCGTTCTCCATGGCGGCGATTTTCTTCCGGGTGTTCATGGATTCACGGACGGCTTTCATCGGCCATGCGACAATGGTGCTCATCAGTGCCGTTGCCGTGAAATACCAGTACGAGTTCATCATCGTGCAGCTTGTAGCCGGCCTCGTGGCCATCTATTCCCTGCGTGAGCTGTCGAAACGAAGTCAGATCTTTCTCACGGCCATCCTCGTCACGATCGGGTCAGCAGCCGTCTATTTCTCGCTCCAGCTCATCCAGGCCGACGACCTTTCGAAGCTCGACCAGACCATGTACTATCACTTTGCCGTCAACGGCTTCTTCCTCCTCTTCACCTATCCGCTGATGCTGGTGATCGAGAAGACCTTCGGATTCGTCTCGACGGTGACGATGTTCGAGCTGTCGAATACGAACAACGAGCTGCTGCGCCGTCTCAGCGAGGTCGCCCCGGGAACTTTCCAGCACTCCATCACGGTGGGGAATCTCGCCACGGAAATAGCCAACAGAATCGGTGCGAAGAGCCAGCTGGTACGTACCGGCGCACTCTATCACGACATCGGGAAGATGCTCAACCCAGCTTTCTTCACCGAGAACCAGGCCGGCGTGAACCCACATGACAAGCTGAACGACCTGGAGAGCGCACGCATCATCATCAGTCACGTGACCGAAGGGCTGAAACTGGCAGAGCAATACAATCTGCCACGGGAAATCAAGGAGTTCATCACGACACATCACGGGACCGGACTTGCCAAGTACTTCTATATCCATTACAAGAACGAGCACCCTGACGAGGAAGTCAACGAGGACCAGTTCCGTTATCCCGGCCCCAACCCCTTTACCCGTGAACAGGCCATCCTCATGATGAGCGATACGGTGGAGGCCGCCTCCCGCTCTCTGCAGGAATACACCGAAGAGAGCATCAGCGAACTGGTCAACCGCCTCATCGACGGACAGGTGGCTGACGGCAACTTCACCGACTGCCCCATCACCTTCCGCGACATCACGGCTGCCAAGAACGTACTCATCGAGCGGCTCAAGGCGATGTATCACACCCGAATCCAATACCCGCAGCTGAAAGTGTAGAGACTTTCCGGCTGCCTTCCATCTATTTTGAATTATTGGTGCCCGATTGTTGTAGCATATAGAGGTTTAATCGGACAGCAATAATTTTGAACAGCGGCCCTGGCAATGCCAGGTCTGCCAGGCATAGATAGTATAGATAGCCTAGCCAGTCTAGCTGATATGGCCAGGCTATCTGATTTATCTAAGTCCGGATAGCTCCGGTCCGGTCCGACAACCGGTAAAAAGCAAGTAAAAATTTGGAGATTTAGAACAATATACTTAACTTTGCAGCCAAATTTTACAGGTTTTATATATACTTACAATTCATTCAATGAAGTATCAGAAGACGCTCATTGCCGCGGCATTGCTGGCAATGACGACCCCATTACAAGCCGGGGGACTGCTTACAAACACCAATCAGAACATTGCCTTCAACCGTAATTTCGCACGAGTAGGCGCCATCGGCATAGACGGTGTGTACTTTAATCCTGCCGGAGTAGTATTCCTTGACCAGGGGTTCCATCTCTCGCTAAACTTCCAGAACGTTTATCAGACGCGTGAGATCACCTCCTCCTTTACCGTTCCCGCTTTCCAGCAGATCCCTTCCCTGCAGCCTTTCTCACAGCCTTTCTTGCTGAACGGCGGTCAAAAGGACGGCAGCAAGTTCTATAAGGGAAAGGCTTCCGTTCCTATTCTTCCGTCCTTCCAGGTAGCCTACAACAAGGACAGATGGAGCTTTCAGGCCGGATTCGGACTGACGGGCGGCGGCGGGAAGGCCACCTTCAACGACGGTCTGCCCAGCTTCGAACGGCAGGTTTCCCTGCTCCCCGCACTGATCAACCAGCAGCTGCCTGCCTTCGCACAGCTTCTCGGACAGCAGGAAACGCCTGCTACCTCTTACAGCATGCAGAGCTACATGAGCGGCCAGCAGTACGACTTCGGACTCCAGCTGGGTGTCGCCTACAAGGTCAACGAGCATCTGTCCGTATACGGCGGTGCCCGGTTCAACTATATCTACAACAAGTACGAAGGGAACATCACCGACATCTCTGCCAATGTAGGCGGAAACAACCAGAACCTCTACGGCTATTTTGATGCCAAGGCAAAGGCACTGGGCGAAAAGGCCAATGTCCTGCAGGCACAGGCGGTGGCGGCACAGACACAGGCGGCAGCTTACCAGGCACAGGCGAATGCCGCGACCGACCCGACGGTAAAAGCACAGCTTCAGGGAGCTGCCGACCAGTATGCCGCCGGAGCGAAGCGGGCCAGCGAGGGGGCGAAGCTCGTCAGGGCCGGTGCTGACAAACTGAACAGCAGCAAGGAACTGGTAAAGGACCGCTATGTGGATGTACGGCAGCGGGGCTGGGGCATCACGCCTGTCCTCGGCATCGACTACCGATCAGGCAAATGGAACCTCGCCGCACGCTACGAGTTCACGACGAAGTTCAACATCGAGAATGACACCAAGCGAGACGACACACACCACTATGAGAATGGAGTGAACACGCCGAATGACCTCCCCGGAATCCTCGCCCTCGGCGCACAGTACGAAGTGCTGAAGAACCTCCGCATCATGGCGGGCTACAACTATTATTTCGACAAGGATGCACGCATGGACAACAACAAACAGCGTTTTCTCAAAAAGAACACGCAGGAGTTCCTTGCCGGTGTCGAGTGGGATGTCACACCGGCCGTTACCGTCAGTGCAGGCGGACAGCGCACGCTCTATGGTCTCGGCGACGGCAAGTATCTCACCGATCTCAGTTTCGTTACCAGCAGTTACAGCTTCGGATTCGGGGCAAAGGTCAAGGTGGCCAGAAACATCCATCTCAACGTGGCTTATTTCTTTACGGACTATTCCAACTTCAAGAAGGAATACAACGATGCCATCACTGTGGGCAGCCAGCAGGTGACACAGCCTGACGGGACCGTCCTGACACAGCCGAAGACGATAGCAACGAAGAACACCGACATCTTCACCCGCACCAACAAGGTTTTAGGAGTCGGGCTGGACATCGACTTCTAAACTGCCGGAACACAAAACCATACCCATCAAAAATACTGGCGGGTGTGTCAGATATGCCGATGCGGACTTTCCCGTCCGCTCTTCCAACGGCATATTGGCACACCCGCTTTCCGTTATCAGCCCGCACGATTTCCCCTTGCTCCCCTTACAGCCGGTCGCACAGGGCATCCGCAACCAAAACGACTCCCGGAAGCCGGTTCTTTGTCAAGAAGATTCTGCAACCAAGGCCTGGGAATGCTGTTCCCAACCGGTTGGGACTTCTGTTCCCAAGGCTTGGGAATGGTATTCCCAACCGGTCGGGAACAACAGGCTTTACCGCCTTCCGGGGTGTGTCTTCTTGAACGTGTGACAGCTTCCGGAGGTTTACAGGGCGTATAGGAATAGATTTTATCTGGCAATTACAGGCTTACTATGTTATCACACCGTCAGAACATGGGTGTGTCGGAATAGATTTCATCAGGCAAATACAGGCGCACCTATTGCGGATCGACATCATAATACACCTGAAGAGCACCGTAACGCCTGTCTTTCAACATTGCCTCCATGGCGCCACGAAGATACTGGCGGACACGTGCATAATCGATCCCGTTCTCAAGTTTCAGCACGATCTTCCGGATGCTCAGCGTCTTCACGCGCGCCACGGCGGGTTTGTCCGGCCCGAGCACACGGCTGCCGAAGATTTCACGCAGGCGGCTGCCGAGTTCCAGTCCTGCAGAATTGACCGTATTTTCCTCTCTGTGCTTCAAGTAGACATAGATGAGATGATAGAACGGAGGATAATGGAAATCATGCCGTTCTGCCAGCAGGTCAGAATAGAATGCCCGGTAGTCATTCTCCACCACCTGCCGGATAACCGGCAGATCCGGGCTCTTCGTCTGCAGGATGACCAGCCCCCGCTTTCCTTTCCGTCCCGCCCGTCCGCTGACCTGACTCATCATCATAAACGACTGCTCGTAAGCGCGGAAGTCGGGATAGTTCAGCATCGTGTCGGCATTCAGGATGCCCACGACCGACACCTTGTCGAAATCCAGCCCCTTGGAAATCATCTGCGTACCGATCAGGAGGTTGCTCTTTCCCGTGGAGAAATCATGGATCAGACGTTCGTAGGCATTGCGCGTCCGGGTGGTGTCGAGGTCCATGCGGGCAATGCGCGCCTCGGGGAAAATGTTGCGGATTTCATCCTCTATCTTTTCCGTACCGTAACCGCGTCCGCGGATGTCTCTGCTCTCGCAGCAGGGGCATACCTCCGGCACACGCATCGTGTAGCCACAGTAGTGGCAGGTGAGGTAGTTCATGTTCTTGTGGTAGGTAAGCGACACGTCGCAGTCGGGGCATTTCGGCACCCAGCCGCACTGCCGGCATTCCACCATCGGGGCAAATCCCCGCCGGTTCTGGAAAAGGATGGCCTGCTCGCCCCGTCCCAGCGCATCTCTTACGGCGGCAAGCAGCCGTGGCGAGAACGGCCCTGTCATCATCTTCCGCCGGTAGAGGTCTTTGATGTCCACCACCTCGACTGCGGGAAGCTGCAGATCCTTGTAACGGCGTGTCAGCTCAACAAGTCCGTACTTGCCCTGCCGGGCATTATAATAAGTTTCCATCGCAGGGGTAGCCGTTCCCAGAAGTGTCTTCGCACCGGCATACATCCGTGCCAGGACAATGGCAGCCGACCGTGCATGATAGCGCGGCGCCGGATCCTGCTGCTTGAAACTCTGCTCATGTTCCTCGTCGATGATGACCAGACCGAGCCGCTGGAACGGGAGGAAGACGGCACTTCTCGCACCCAGTATCACATCGTAAGGGGTCTCTGAGAGCTGCTTCTTCCATATCTCCACCCGCTCGGCATCGCTGTACTTGCTGTGGTAAATGCCCAGCCGGTTGCCGAACACCGCCTGCAACCGTCCGGTTATCTGTACGGTGAGGGCAATCTCCGGAAGCAGATAAAGTACCTGCTTGTGCTCGTTGATGGCTTTCTGGATCAGATGGATATAGATTTCGGTCTTTCCCGAGGAGGTCACGCCGTGCAGCAGGGTTACCGGATGTCCCATCATCTGCAGGAGTATCTGGTTATAGGCCTCTGTCTGCGCTTCGTTCAGGGGCTTCATGCGTTCGGGATGCGATGCAGTACCAGAGTTCAGTCTGCCGACTTCTTTCTCGTAAGTGACAAGAAGCCGCCGTTCCTGCAAGGCCCGTACGACCGCCACGGAAGCATGGGTGACATTCATCAGTTCCTCCCTCGTCACCTCACGGAGAGGGGTCGACGGTGAGAAATCGTCCATTCCATCGACTCCTGCCAGCCGGAGATACGCCATGAGCACTTCCACCTGCTTCGCCGCCCGCTTCATGGAATCAAGCATCAGAGTGAGTGTGCGCCCGTCCCGGAATCTGTCGGCCAGACGGATGTATAGCTCAGTGCGCGGACGGAAACCGTCTTCCGCCTTCAGTCCGGACGGGAGTGCTGCCTTGTAGACCTCGCCGATGGGCGACATATAATAATCGGCGATCCACCGCCACAGCTTCAATTGCCGGGGGAGAAGCACGGGAGCACTGTCCAGGACATCCACTATATCCCTATAAACGATTTTCTTCTCTTTTCCGCATCCATTCCCCGATGGATCCGGGATATTTACAGGATAGTCTGCCACGATTCCGACGTACATCCTGCTCTTGCCCAAAGGCACTGACACCCGCATTCCCGGTTGGATCCTCGGGGCAAGCGTCTCGGGCACACCGTATGTGAAATAGCCTTCCAGAGGCAGGGGCAAGATGATGTTTGCGTAAGTCATTCGTCGGATATAAATCGTACAGTAGGGTCGCAAAGGTACGAATAAAATGGCACGTGTACAATGAAATCATCATCTTTAGGTATTGTACGGCCGTCGGAAAATTTCTATTTTTGCGACAGATTACATACGCTATTCACCTTTCAAACAGAGAATTATGAAAAAAGTCATTTTCATCACCTTATGCCTGCTCGGCCTTATCGGTATGACAACGGCATGTCACTCAGAGAACGGAAACCAACAGGACATGATGCCTTCGGCTTTACAGGGAAAGCTGGCGGGAACGTATGTCCCGCTTTTCAGTGAGCAGGGAATCAACGCTCCCAAATGGGACCGGCTGTGGATCAGTGAGACGGCGAAATACACGGGCATCGGACAGGCGCCGGCAGCCGTAGAAAAGATGAAGAACAGCATGGCGGGAACAGTGATCGGACAGGAGGCCATCGCCAAATTCGGCGACCATCCCAACAGCGACATGGACTTCTCAGGTCCCTATCAATTCGACTGCGGCTTCAAACAAGGAGTGGCAAAATTCATCATCAGCGGAAGAAACATCAAGGGGCTGGATGGCCAAGGGAATGTGCTGTTCTCACACAACTACTCTGAATATGATTACGACAAGAGTCTGGACACGCACAAATTCAAGAGCGACGATGGCAACAAGGATGAATTCACCTATTTCTTCTTCCGGCCAGACACACCTGAAGAGACCTGCCATATAGAGTTCCGTTACGGAAGCGATCCCGACGCACTTACTGGATTACGGACAGGACGATATGCTTACTGGATGGCTGCTGCCGTGCGGGAAGGGAATGATGCCGACTGCGAAGGGTCGATCCGGCTGTTCGTAAAAGAGAATCTGTCAAAGGAAAAGGAATAAGGCCGTTGATGGACTTTCCCGGTGTCTGCTTCCGGCTGCATCATCCTTTTTACAAGCCCAACCGCTTTACAAGTCCAACCGCCACGGAGACCGGAAGCCATCGGTCATCACCAACCCGGTCCACAGCCGCATAGAAACGAAAATCCCCATTCCTTCGGCGAGGAATGGGGACAGATTGCTGCAATATAAAAGAGGTTATGGGTCGGTACCGTCAGAAGAAGTAGGCCACGCCCAGCTGCCAGGAGTTGTTGCGGCTGCTCTTCTTGTTGAGTCCGAGCGCACCGCCGGCAGCCTGCGTAGCCGATTTCCAAGTGACATCAGCCGTCTTGCCACAGGCGACATTGTAATTGGCACTTACCTGGAGATGTTTCAAAGCGGTGATGCCGAAACCGAGGTTAATGCTGAAGTTGCTCTTCTTCAGTGCATAGCTGCTTCCTTTCATCCAATGGAAATCCTTGTCGCCGACATTGAATGCCACCTGCGGACCGGCAAAGAAGAAGATGCTGGCCGTACTGCCGAGCCCGATGGCATAACGTACATTCAAGGGAACGGCAATCTGCTGCTGCTTCACGGTCTTTTTTTCCGATTCATAATCGAGCTTGGCAGAACGGTAGTCGTAGAGTACCGAAGCATCCATTCCCAGACCGACGACCGGCAGAGTGAACTTAACCGTAGGGCCGAAGAACCAGCCGGCCTTGTTCGTCTCGTCGAACACATCACTGCTGAAACGGAAATCACTCACATTCAAACCTGCCTTCAGACCGAACTTCAGAGGCTCGTCCGCACGTACCGAAACGGAGGGAAAAGCCGTCAAAGCCATTAAAGCCAATAGAAAAGTTCTCTTCATAATCATCAATTGTCAACGATAGCGGTTGCCGGCAGCACTGCTCCCTGCATCCGCATATCCTGTTAAACATATAAGAATCCTGTCAATGCCGTTCCCGACGGACAGTAACACGTGCAGGACCGGAGCCGGAGCCGCTGCCTGATGAAGGCCGGCGGGTACGGCGGATGCTGCCTGTCGATGCACCGCGGCGGCTGCGCCCCATCTTCTTAGGTGCTTTCTCCGCTTCCTTGGAGGCAGCAATGCTGTCGAGACTGTCGCGCCGGGCCGGATCACCGTAGACGGTCTTCTCGAAGTCGGTCAGCTCACGTTCTATCTTTTTCTGCTCTGCAGCCATGGCAGAGTCGGTAGGACAGTATTGTGCAAGCGTCTTGCCCAGCATGTTGGTCGTCTTGTAAATCTTTCCCTGATAGAGGTTCATCGTGAAATAGTCGTCCACACTCATCGTAGCAGCATTGTTCAGGTTGCTGGTCATGATGATCTGCTTGGAAAGGAAAGGTGCCAGATCATCGTAACGGACCCAGAAGAGCGGATATTTGACTTCGCCGTCACCGAAGTCATCTTCACGATACATAATCGGGCAGAGGGCTACGACCTTGCGGTGAAACGTAGAAGTTCCCTGGTCGTAATAGGCGCTTTCCTTGAGGTAATAGCCCTTCACCTCACCGGAGGGAATGTCGCTGTTGTCGAGCCGGATGCCATGGTCCGTACGCTCGTAGAAGATGTGGTAGTTGTCGAGAAACTGCAGAGGCTTCACCCTCGCTGAATCCGTAAACACCTCATTGCCGTCCATACGGTAGTTATAGGCTGCGATGCCGCCACGGTTGGGTCCGTTCATCATCAGCTTAAAGATATAGGTAAACAGATTCATCTGCGAACCGACAGGCTCGACAGGATAATACAGACCCGCATTGGCATCCTCGGTGAGCTTCAGTTCACGATAAATGTCACGCCGCCAGACAACATCCTCCTGCATGGGAGCTGCCGTAGGAAAGGAAATCTGCGCACGGGTCGTTATCGTATTGCCCGGCGACCGGTGCTGTGAACTGCGACGTGCAGCAGGCTGGGCACTTGCCGTAAGTGCCAGAAAAGCTGCGCAGGTTATGAGAATTATTCTTTTCATTGTTTATTTGTTTGTCCTTTGATAAGCGGAACCTCCTCTCCGAATCTCTCAGAAAGAAGCAACATCGAAGAGACTGTGACAGACTGTCATGGAAAGTGACAGACTGTCGACTGCCAACCGTCCGTTGCCGACTGCCGCGGCCGCCGACTATCTCACTATCACTTCCATGTTTCTTCCATTAAGGGTTCTCGTTGTCCCGTCAGGGCCATGAACGACAACATTGGTGATGTAGAACCGCTTGTTACGGCTCAGCTGGCGGAACTGTTCCTTCTGCTGTGCTGAGAAGGAAGCGCCATTGCTTGCCAGGGGAACAGCATTGCCCATATTGTCGAAAAAGACGACACGGAAGCTGGTGACCGTGAACGGAATGTCGAGCAGACCGTCGTCAATGGCCGCATGGATGCCCGGTGCCGACATGAGGGCTGCCTTTGACAGTGCGCCGCTCTTGAACCGGTCAGTCCCCATGGCGATGTACGGTGACGGATCCGGCAGCTTGCGGACACGGAACTTGTACTCCCCTATCCTGCGTCCCTTGGCAGACACGGCAATCGTGACCGGCTGACCGACAGCCGACGGCCGTGCGATGAAGTGCCCTCCACCGCGTGACACGAGAGATCCGCCCGACATCGTCGCCTGCACATCTCCCTGTGATGTGTTGGGGATGCTGATGGTTATCGGGTTGTCAAAGCCTGCATAGAGCACGTTCATCAGGTCAGCGGCAATCGTCGCCATACCGTCGAACGGCGGGATTTTCTGCATCCCTTCCGGACTGATATACTGCCGGGGCTGCGGACCGCCTGTGACCCAGTAGTCCTGGGAGAAGTTACGGCGTAGCACATTGCCCGCCAGATCCTTGACAAGGATATATCCGCTCAGCGTATGCCTGCCCGGCATACCTGCTTTGACGGTCATCTGATTGCCCTTGATCTGCTGTCCGTTGACATAGACCAGGGGCTGCTGCGTAGAATCAACGGCGGCCATGAACATCCGGGCCGTCATCGTCTCACCCGGGTAGAGGCGTGTCTGGCTCGGGACGACAAAAGCCTGCAGCTTGTTGACGCGCAAGTCCTTCAGCCCGACGTTCGCTACCAGCGTATGCAGCACCTCGCCCTCAGCATAGCGGACATCGCTCTGCAGCTTGGAGAGCAGCGTCACAGCTGCGGCGACAGGCATATTCTCAAACATATACTCTTCCCAGTTCTTCCCCATCGAATGACGGGGAACAACCGTGGAGAGGTTGCTGGCGATGATCTTCTTCTGCCGGGGATCGGTCACGAACCGGAGAATGCGCATACGGTAACTGTTGATTGCCTCATAGAGTCTGTGCCCCTGCCCGTTCGCCGGGTTCAGCATGATGTAGCTGGCCGCTTCGATATTGTCTTTCCCATCGATGTGCAAGGGGTCTCCCTTCTCACCGTCGGCCTCACGGACAATGGCGACTTTCAGCGACTGCGCATAGTCGTAGAGCGAATCGCTCATCTCCCTGACCGTCGATGCCATCATGAACCACTCCTTTACCTTCTGCGGATTCTTGCGCATCATCTGGTCCAGCTCGCCGAAGATGGCCTCATTCTCCTTGGATGAGTTTCCCGTCGTGCGGTTCAGGCTCTCTTCTACGACAGAGAAGCCATTGAGCACCTCGGTAGAGATATTCAATGCCAGCATCGCCATGAGGACGATGTACATAAGATTGATCATCTTCTGGCGAGGGGAAATCTTTCTCTTCTTAATAGCCATTCATTCTATTCTTTGCTGCGGGAAGACATCTGCAGGCAGACTTCCTCCCCGCCATGACACTTCTTTACAAGCTCCCGGAAGCGGGAGACTGGGGGGCAGCACCGGGGGCGGCCGCGCGCATGTTGACCGTCATCGCCTCAATCATCCGGGCATAGATGCTGTTGAGCTGTTCAATCTGATGCGCCATCCTGCGGGTCTGCTCATTGATCTGGTCAATGGTACCGATCTGCTGGCTGGCTCCCTTGAGCTGCATTTCGTAAACTTTCGCAATACCCGTAAGAGTGCGGTTGAGGTTTTCCATCTCTTCGCTGTCCCGGGTAAGACGCTGGCTCTGGTCATTCACCTTACCCAGCATTTCCGTCAGGTTCTGCAATGCAGATACATAATTCGTCTGCGCTTCTACCATCTCCGGCGTCTGCTGCTGTGCATCGGCAATCACCTTGCTCTGTTGGCTGACGACTGCCGCCGCAATGTCACTCGCCGACGGGACCGGCTGCGACCCTGCAGCTGCGACACCGGCCGGAGAGACCGGAGACGGCTGCGGGGCAACGCCGTTTCTGTCTCCACCAAGATACTCTTCCGTCACGTGCGTGGCGAGTTCACGCCCGTCATCCGTCTTGTCAAACGGACGGTCGAAAGCCGAAAGGAAGAACACGACAACCTCTGTACCCATACCGAAATAGAGCATGATGTTGGCTCCCGGCAGGTGGGTCAGCTTGAACAATGCACCGAGAATAACCACCGAAGCACCCCAGCTGTAACCATAGTTGAGGAACGTCTGTCCGGGGACGCTGTCCATCCACTTCTGCAGACGGTAAACGAAATTGTATTTACTGTACTGTGTCATTTATCTTCTCTTTTTCTTACTGCTTTTCTTATTCTCCCTGGCAGCCTCGCTGGACGAGCTGGCAAGACTGCGGACACAACGGAAGCCGATGTAACTGCGGGGCTGGTTCTGGTACTCCCATGTGCGCCACGCACTGCGGATATAGCTCTCCGGATCCTTCCAGCTTCCTCCTCGCACACTCTTCTTCTTCAGCCGGTAGGGGTCTTCCCGGGCCGCCTTGTAGTCGAGCTGCGGATTGAGGTCGTTCATCGCATCCACCCCGGCCTCGGTGTAGACCGTACTGGTCCACTCGGCGACGTTCCCCGCCATGTCGAACAGGCCGTTGGAATTGGCACCGTAGATGCCCACCTTGCTGGTAATCAGGTTGCCGTCCTTCGTGTAATTTCCACGATCCGGCTTGAAGTTGGCGAAGAAACAGCCGTTGCCGTTCTTCACGTTATGATTGTCCCAAGGGAACTCGTCTTGGTTCTTCCCCCGGGCAGCATACTCCCACTCGGCTTCAGTCGGGAGACGGTAACGCTGCACGTAGCGGGCTTCCTTGCCGAGTCCCTTGAGCAGGTACTCTGTCCGCCACGCACAGAAAGCGTTGGCCTGCTCCCACGTGACACCGACAACCGGATAGTTGTTGTAAGTAGGATTGCTGAAATAATTACGGAGATAGATCTCGTTGTCCGAATTCCGGAAGTCATTGACCCAGCAGGTCGTATCAGGATAGATGTTGACGATATAGGTGTTCAGGAAGTCCCAGGGGCCTGTCAGCGGGCGGTTGATGGTCTCGTTGTGGATCATGCCGTTGTCATCCACATACGCCGTATCCTTGGAAATCATCACCACTTCGTCCGGGTCGACCGTGACATCCGTATTCAGGTTGCGTTCCTGCGGATTCATCCGGTTGCGGCGAAGGGCCGCGGTCGTATAGTCATAGATTTCATAACGGTAGTTCATCTGTCTGGCATCAAGGCTCTTCTCCCCCGTGACAGGATTGGTCACATAGAGACTCTCGAAGGCGCGCTGTTCGTCCTCGGTAGGCTTGCGGGGAAGACGCTTGTTCCAGTTCAGATGGGGGGTGACAGGATCGCCGTTCTTATCCTCCGTGATCATATAAGTCTCGTCGCCGCCGTATGCCGGATCTGCCAGACGGGTGCGGAGAATGGAGTCGCGAACCCACTCTACGAACTGCTTGTACTCGGAGTTGGTGACCTCCGTTTCATCCATCCAGAAGCCGTCAACGGAAATGTCCTTTACCGGAGTCTTCTTGCCCCAGAGGGAATCCTGCTTCTCCAGACCCATCCTCAGCCAGCCGCGTTTGACAAGCGTCATGCCATAAGGGGTCGGTTCGCGGAAGGAACGTGCGCCGCCAACGCCAGTAACCTCACCGCCACGACCTGACGAAGAAGTCGCCTTACCGGAGAAACAGCCTGTGAGCGTCCCCAGGAAGGTTGCACCGAGACAGAGAACGATTATACTTTTCTTCATTTTCATTATATCTTTCTATAGAAATCTTACGCTTTTATGTTTGTTCCGGCCCCTCTTCTGAAGGTTGATGTCGGTCTGATAGCTGACGAACAGCCCGTGGCTGCCGTTCTTGAAGGCAGCAGAACCGGTGTACATTTCATAGCTGTAACCGATGTTGATGCCGTGGAACGTTCCGCCTGCAAAAGCCGTCACGGAGTTGGTCGGGCTGTAGGAGACACCTCCGTAAAGCATTTTCTTCTCGTGGGTATAGACCAGCCGGGCCGTGAGGTCTGTACGGGAGACCGTCCCGTCATAGCGTGCGAGAACGGAAGCCGGTATAGTAAGGAACGGATTATGCAGTTTAATATTGTATCCGCCTGTCAAATAATACGTGCGGTTGACCTGCAGCTCATTGGTCTCGCCCAGCTCTACCAAGGGGGAGTTGAGATGCTGGACGGATGCGCCGACAAACCA
Organism: Prevotella multiformis; assembly: GCF_018127985.1. Taxonomy (NCBI): domain Bacteria; kingdom Pseudomonadati; phylum Bacteroidota; class Bacteroidia; order Bacteroidales; family Prevotellaceae; genus Prevotella; species Prevotella multiformis. The sequence continues at coordinate 972,915 of NZ_CP072357.1, forward strand.
GTTCCGGTGTGTATAGTAGAACCCTGCCCCGAGGTCGAGACGGTTCCCGTTGACTTCCGACTGCGACAGGGCGGGGTCGTTCGTTTCCTCAGGATCGAGCTTGGAGCCGTCGAACTTCTCGAAGAGCATACCTGCCTGAACACCTGCCGAGACCATTCCGCCCCAAAGGTGATGACGGAAGGCATACTGGGCACTGACACGCTGGTGGGTGAAAACGCCCAGCTTGTCGTTGAGGATGGAGATGCCGGCCCCATGGTACTGCCTCAGAAAGTAAAGCGGCATGTCTGCCCCGACATAGAATGTGTTCGGGTTATGCTCGTAGCCGGCAAAGTCGAGACTATAGGCACCCACGACATTCAGCTTGTTGTCCTTGCCCACCGATGCCGGATTGAATGACGGCTCCATCGCCCAATAATGACTATAAGACGGATCATACTGTGCCTTGACAGAGGCCTCTGCCAGACAAGCAAGCGCAATTATGAATATCAAGCGTTTAAGCACGCCTTTATAACGAACAGGATGAAGAAATATTGCTTTCGAATACATATTTGTTAAGGCTGGTCTGTTCAAGAAGATTTTCCCATCTATGCTTCGGTCGAAATGATACACACATAAAATCGGAATCTATGAATCAACTGAAACACAACCAGTTACAAACAACAGGGGAAGAGATGCCCTATTGCAGTGCAAGTAACGCCTGATTGAAGCCCAAACAGGCGTTAGTTGGGATGCAAGTAACGCCCGGTTGCCAAAGAGTCATGCACCAACCTGTTTGTATCGACCGGCTACACTTGAATTAAATGCGATTGCCATCCTGAAGTACGAAACAAGAATCACGGCTCAGACACCAGAAAGCCCGAAACAAAAAAGGTTACCCGCACTTGCATGTAAGTAACCCTTTTCCCACCTTTTAATATTCATCTTCATTCCACAGGAAATCATCTTTTGAAGGATAATCAGGCCAGATATCCTCGATACTGTCGTAGACATCACCTTCATCTTCAATCTCCTGGAGGTTTTCAAGCACCTCAAGGGGTGCACCCGACCGTATGGCATAGTCGATCAGTTCGTCTTTTGTTGCAGGCCATGGAGCATCTTCCAGCTTAGAGGCCAATTCCAGCGTCCAATACATATTCCTAATTTTTTACACGTTTCTTAATGCGTGCAAAAGTAACATTTTATTTTTTATCTACAAGTGTTTCCCCACGTTTTTTCACCATCACCGCCATGAATGTTCAGATAACGCGAAAGGACGAAGAAATAATCTGACAATCTGTTCATAAAGGGCAAAACAATCTCCGGCACGTCGTGGTGGGCCGACAGCGCAACCATCCGTCTTTCCGCACGTCTGCACACCGTCCGGCAGACATGACACTGCGCCGCAGCCTGAACACCGCCCGGAAGGATAAAATGATGCAGAGGGGCGAGTTCTGCATCCATGCGGTCAATGAGAATCTCTAATTCCATCGTATTCCGCACAATGACAGGGTGCTGCAAGGAGGAATCCTTACCTGAAACAACAAGCGCACCTACGCTGAAAAGTGTTTCCTGAAGCTGCTCGAGAAAGAGGGTATGTTCGTTCTTGACATCGTCAGACAACAGTGTGCCGTCATTATGAAACAAAAGAGAAATCAACAACCCTATGTGGGCATTCAGTTCGTCAAGTGTGCCGCAGACTTCTATACGGGAATCATCCTTTCGGGCACGGGAGCCATCAGAAAGGGATGTAAGCCCCTTGTCGCCGCCTTTTGTATATATCTTCATCTTATTTACAGGTTGAATTGATGCCGTATTCTACCGTTTTTTAGTAACGGTATGTCAACGTGGAATCTCCAGGACAGACCCTAAAAATTCACGATATAGTTTTGTTTGACAACACTGGTGTTGAGAAAGACGACACCGCAATAGTACAGGTCAAAAGTCACGCCCGTTCTCCGATCAGAAATAAGCTCCTTCCAATAATTCTCCGTCTCCTTGTCCCGCTGTATCTGCTCAATGACCAGAACACAAGAGGAAGGCAAGACATCAAGCGCTTTGTTGACAAACAATCTATAACCATCCACCAAGGAAATGCGGACGACACTGT